>NZ_JAKGBA010000001.1:0-1053247 GCF_021532495.1 Pseudoalteromonas sp. Cn5-37
TTACTGAAAAAGGCGCGATACCTGTTATCCCGCCGAGAGAGAATGCACGCCTGTGGACTGATAAGCATCCACGCAATGAGGCTGTCATGTTGTGCAATAAGTTAGGAATCGCACAATGGAAAAAGCTAAGTGGATATCATGTGCGCTCATTAGCAGAAACAGCGATGTACCGTTTTAAACAGTTGATGGGGGCTAAGCTAAATGCGCGTGATTACAATCGCCAACTGGTTGAAGCGATGATCAAAGTGAAGGCGCTAAATAAGATCAACACCCTTGGTCTGCCTAAATATCAGTAAGTTAAGTGAGTTTATTAGAGAGCTGCATTTGATCAACAAGGCCCTTCACGATATCCGATTTTATTTGACCGTAAATCGAATGTTCTCCTATGTAGTATAATGCACATATAATTCGAAAATAATCACTACAAGTCTCTTTATCTTCATACTTATTTGACGAATTTAATATTGCATCAATATCAAATACAGTTTTAACTTCTTTTGGTGGCAGCAAGAAGCTATCTCCCATATTACAAGCTGAGATCAAAAGATTTGCAAGCTCTATTGGAAAGTAATTGTTGCTTTCTACTAACTCAACATAACTACCAGATTCAAAAAAAGTTTTTATAGACTTAGATATTTCTAGTTTTACTGATTTTACATCATCAGGGATATTTTTTTCAGAAAAGTTGACAAGGATAAAACACAGCTTAGATAACTTTGAGCTGTTTAATGTATTTGGGGAGATGCCAAAAAAATGAAAACCAATTTGAATTAGTAGAATTATAATTTCTCTTGCTTTGAAGTGGTCATCCTCTTTTATCTCTACATTAGAGTCTGACAACTCAGTTGCAACTCTTAAAAGATAGCCTACTATGTAACCCGCGGTATGTTCGTATGTCTTACTACTTTTCCCACAAGCAGCTTTTACTTTATTAATCCATGAAGTTAATAGTTTTTCAGAGTCTTTTATTCTCGTTAAAGTATTTACTGTTAGTTCTTTAGGTGATGGTTTGGTGAATAAAGTAGCGGAAAGTTCATTCAGTAATGCAGATATGGTTATTTTACTATTCGACATTTCAGTTAAAAAAGGCCTTCCTTGCTTAGAAGTCTTGCTGGAATTTAAATGTAATTTATACCTGTGTAGCTTGTTCATTAAATTTTCAAAAATTCTTTCATTAACATATTCTGTTTTGCCAAATACAAAATAATCATCAATATATCGACGAATTTCATAATCTCTTTTATTTATTAACCCTTCTTCTTTTAAAGAGCTCTCAAGCTCTAAGTCAATTTTTTGCAAGATAATCTCAGCAAATATTCGACTAATTTCGTTACCAACGAGAATGCCATTTGTTTCATTATAGTTTGATGATTGCATTAATTTATCAAAAATTGCACCAAATGTATCTTTATGAGATGTAGTATCTTTTGCATGCTTTTTATCTTTTATTGCCCAAGATATTGAGTGTGTATATATACTGTCAAAGCATTTTGATACGTCAAATGACCATAAGTGAGAGTACTTTGTTTCAAGGATTCTATAGTCAGAGGAATCATAAAACTCGTGAAGTCTTTGATGACCGCCATATGAAAAGTATGAAGCAGAATGTTTAAACTTTGATTCATCTTGGCTATTTCGGTTATCTTTCAGGTTGGGATAAGATGTCTTAACTCTAAATTTTGACGCTACATTCGAAGGGTATCTAATAGAGAATGGACTTAGGTTGGTATAGTGAATAATTGTTTTAGTAAACTCTTTATAAAAATCTATGTATTTAAACTGTTCGGCAGGGTGCATGATACCGATGTACCTAAATTCGCGGTCATTTTTCCTGATTCTAAATTTCATGGGCACAGAATATTGATGTAGCTTTTTGTTTTTAAAAATTTTATCAACAATAATTGCTTTTTTAGTATCTCGATTATTATCATCATTTAAATGGTTATAAAACCAAATGTTTGAGAAAATAAGAGGCACATCAAATGCAGGTGTTTCAGAGAGTACAATTCTATTAAAGTCTTTAGATGAAATTTCTTTTTGAAAACTATTCTTTTTTATTTTCGCCATGCTTCTTTAATCTTATCTAATTCTTCGGTAGTAAACTTACAATGTTTTTTTAGATTGTAGCCTGATGAAAAGCTGAAATGTGCTAAATCTCTTACATTATCAATCCCCAAAACATTTCTTAACTTGCGAGAAGTCTTGCTATTTTTACTAAACAATAACATGGAAAGGTAACGGTCTAGCTCTTTTAAAGATTTATCAGAAGTTATGAAACGATAGTTATATCGAATACCAGATTTAATCGTTTTCCCTTTGTTTGGTATTGGTAAATCATAGTTACTTGTCAAAAACTTAAGCCTTAGAATCATTTTTTGATATTCGCTACCCATTGGAAAGTGACTCTTCAGAAAGTGGATTAGAGTTAACCGAGTTCTTTCTTTGATCTTATCTATTTTGTTCTCAGATATATCTATATCAATTTTTCGCCTAGGAAGGCTAAAACAATTTTTATCTATTTCCGTTGTATCTGAGATAGTGAATTCATAACCCAAAAAGCTGAACTTAAGAACAATGTTTTTGTTATTACTGTCTTCCGAACTTTTTGGAATATTAAGCGCTGCTTGTTTATTGCTAGTGTTATGGAACTTTAGAGGCTTGGGTATTAAATTTTTAATTTCATTTTGAAATTCTTTAGCTTTCTTACCCGACTTGGCTATAATAATAATGTCGTCAACATACCTAGCATAATAAAAAACGTCTTTGTTTTCTAATATTTTTTTATCGAAGTCTTGAAACATTATTTCTGAAAGAGTAGCACTGATATTCAAGCCCCTTGGCAGTCCTTTAAACTCTATTTTTGGGTCACCTTTTTGCTTCTTTTGAAACTCTAAAAACAATAGCTCTAAAACTTTTATAGTTTCATTTGAAAGTAAGCCATCATCTTTAATTTTCTTTAAAACACTTGGCCTTTCGAATGATTCATAAAAAGATATGATATCAAATCGAAAAATAGAGTATGGAGCCGTCTCTTTTAAGTAATTGATCACTACTGGTAAAATGCTTTCCCGACTCTTAGGTTTGATGGAGTAAGCTCTCTGGAGATTTTCATTCAATAAATTTATAACAGGTAAAGAAACGACATCCTTTACCAAATGAATTGGTTTTTTGTTCGAGTACTCGATACCAATAGAGTTGATGAAAATTTCACGGGATTTGAGCTGTTCCAGAGAGTTTTGAATAATTTCTTCACGTTTACTTTCAGAGTCAAGTTCAGCATAATTACTAATATTCTTGTAAGATATGCTCCTTCTAAGATTCCTTTTTTCGAAACTTAATTCCATTTCAATCCATTAAGCTATTGTTATATTTTGATTTGTCTAGAAACTTAAAGAAAGTAAATATTATCTTTTTCCATAGTCCAGTGCAAATAAATAGATTCTACTTACCTGTGTAAGAGCTCTTTGGCTAAAGCTACTTATAGTTAGAAGCTGATAAGTGTTTTTTCGTGTTGAGAATTTAAATGCTTCATACGAATTCACAATATGGGATCAAATAAGGCATTTTGTATTGCTTGTAGGATGTTATATATTATTTTTCTTATGAAGCTAAGAATAATATTTTACTTGAGATAAATATGGGATGGCTGTTTTTAAGCCTAAAAGAATGAAGCTTTTAAGTCGTTGAATAGGGTGAGAAAAAATGGTCGGCATAGCAGGATTTGAACCTGCGACCCCTGACACCCCATGACAGTGCGCTACCAAGCTGCGCTATATGCCGACGTTGCAAGCCATAGTACGGCTTTTTTTATAAAAATCAATATCCCCGCAGTTTGATTGCTTGTTTATTGTTCAGGTAATCCACATTAAATCAATGGGCTAGAGGTTAATCTAGCCAATCGTTGATCGTATTGTACATAAAGTCGCGTATTAATGGTTGAGCATCGGCATTAGGGTGCAAGTTATCGTTTTGCATAAGCTCTGGACGGCCTGCAATGCTAAGCATGAAAAAGGGCATGAGCTCAGAATCTGTTTCATCGGCAATGGTTTTAAAGCTATCGGTGAAAATTTTTGTGTAACGCGGGCCATAGTTTGGTGGAATTTGTACTTCCATTACGGCGGTTTTCGCCCCAATTTTTTGGCTTTTTGCAATTAAATCACGTAAGTTAGCTTGCAGGCGTTTAATAGGGAAACCTCGTAAACCATCGTTTCCGCCAAGCTCAATGAGTACGTGAGTGGGTTCAAATTCGCTCAGTAACGCGTCGAGTCGCCTTAGAGCACCGCCTGTGGTTTCACCGCTAATACTGGCGTTTACTAGGTATACAGATTGGTCTTTTTCATCGTACTTATCTTGTAACAATTTAACCCAGCCTTGCTCTTGTTTAAGTCCGTAAGCGGCGCTTAAACTGTCACCTAGAATTAAAATTGTGTTGTCAGCTGCTGCCGTAAGTGGTTTGATTACTAACAGTAAAACGAATATAAAACGTAGGATTGGATGCATCATATGTCAGCGCTTTCTCAATTAAACATCATTCAAGTTAAAGGACTTTCTAAAACGGTCACCACGGTTGAGGGCGACCTGACCATCCTCAGTGACATCAGCTTTAATGTCAAGTCGGGTGACTCAGTTGCCGTGGTGGGCACCTCTGGTTCGGGTAAGTCTACTTTATTAAGTTTATTGGCGGGCCTTGACCAATCAACTGGCGGCAGTATTCATTTAGACGGAGCCGCATTACACGAATTAGATGAAGAAGCACGCGCAGCACTTCGCGCTGAAAAAGTAGGTTTTGTATTTCAGTCTTTCATGCTTGTACAAAGCTTAACAGCCCTTGAAAACGTAATGCTTCCCGCTGAACTTGCAGGAAGCAAAGACGCTAAACAACAAGCCCTAGAGCTACTTGAAAAAGTAGGCTTAAGCCATCGTGTGGGTCATTACCCATCGCAATTATCTGGTGGTGAGCAGCAACGTGTAGCAATTGCGCGTGCATTTATAGGCACACCGAAAATCTTATTTGCCGATGAACCATCAGCAAACCTTGATAGCAAAAACGGTAAATTAATTGAGTCTCTATTATTTGAACTAAATAAAGAGCACGGCACGACACTCATTTTAGTAACCCATGATGAGCAGCTTGCACAAAAGTGCCAGCAAATTTTACATATTGAAGCAGGGCAGCTAGTAACTGTTAAAGAAAACGAAGGAGTGCAAGCGAATGTGGGCTAAATTAGCACTAAAACTGTTTTCACGTGAGTTTAAGCGTGGCGAATTAACAGTGATCAGTGCAGCAATAGCCTTAGCTGTTCTCACTGTTTTAACACTGTCTATGGTTACCGACCGCATTGGTCAAAGTATTGAAGAAAAAAGCAGTGCTTTTATTGCGGCTGATCGCGTTTTAGCGAGTAACCATGCTTTGCCTGCTGAGTTTTTAGATAAAGCCAACCAAGAAAACTTACGCACCGCTAAAATAACCTACTTCGATACCATGTTATTTGCCGGTGACGAAATGCAACTTGGCTCGGTTAAAGCGGTATCAAACACCTATCCGTTAAAAGGCGAGTTAAAAGTAAAAACTAGCCTGACTGGTCAACCACAAGTAACTTCTGATATCCCAAGTCGTGGTGAAGTGTGGTTAAGTGAATCTGTGTTTTATGCGCTAAACATTAAAGTGGGCGATAAAGTAGAACTTGGTGCTGCTACGTTTACGGCTAGTCATGTTGTAGCCGAAGAGCCTGATGCACCCTTTAATGTGTTCTCGAGCAGCCAGCGAATCTTAATCAATGAAGCAGACATTGCTGTGACTGAGGTAATTCAGCCCGGCAGCCGAGTGTTTTACCGCCAACTTTATGCTGGCGACAAAGACAACTTAGATACCTTTTATGCGTGGTTAAAACCACAGATGAAAGAAAACCAGCGTTGGTATGGAGTTAAAGACCGCCAGTCACCTATTTCTAATAGTTTAAATCGTGCCGAAAGCTATTTATTGCTAGCTGGTTTACTTGGCATTATTTTAGCTGCCGTTGCTATTGCGGTATCGGCAAAACGTTATTGTGAGCGTCAGTACGACCCAGTTGCAATGATGAAAACGCTTGGCGGTAGCCGCGCTATGATCCGTAAAATCTATTTATTACATTTGAGTCTTGTATGTTCAATGTCGGTGATTGTCGGTTTACTGATTGGTTATGGTTTACAAGCGATTGCCACTGATTATTTAGCACAAACCATGGGTTCTGCACTGCCAAGTGCATCGGCAAAACCTTGGATCATTGCGATTAGCACGGGTGTGATTTGTGCGGTTATGTTTTCAATTAAACCGCTACTCGATTTATTTGATATTCCGCCGCTGCGTGTGCTTCGCCGTAACTTAGGCGACCGTTTATTAGTAAGTAAAGTGCACCTTACTATGTCGGCGCTTACTGTGTTTTTATTGATGTGGTTATTTAGTAACAACATCAAAATTAGTGCAATTTTGTTCCTTTCGACGGCATTTTTAATTGCGGTGTTATTTGGCTTATCAAAGGTTATTTTTGGTGGTGGCCGCAAACTTGGCTTGAGTCCTGGCAACAGTTGGTCATTGGCGATTGCGTCAATTCAAAAGCGTGCCAATGTGAATGCTGTGCAATTAATTAGCTTTGCTTTGGCAATCAAGTTATTACTGTTTTTAATTGTACTTAAGAACGACATGATTTCGGACTGGCAGTCGCAGCTTCCTGAAAATGCCCCTAATTCATTTTTAGTGAACATTACTGAGCAAGAGTTAGAGCCTATTACTAGCTTCTTAGCGCAAAACGATATGCCAACGTCTGATTTCTATCCGGTTGTTCGTGGCCGTGTAAATGCCGTAAATGGTGAGTTGGTTGCCCGCGAAGTATCGCAAGAAGACAACGAAAAGAAAGACGAAGAAGCCCGCTCTGGTATTGGCCGTGAGTTAAACCTAACTTGGCGTAAAGACTTGCCTAATCAAAACGAGCTTATCGACGGTACATGGTTTAGTGAAGACTCAGTAGCCGAGGCATCGGTCGAAGAGTCGATGCTTGAGCGCCTTGATGTAAAAATAGGCGATACGCTTACTTTCTTAATTGGCGCGCAGTCGTTTGACGCAAAAATTACCAGTGTACGTAAGGTTAATTGGACCACGCTTAAACCTAACTTCTTTATTATTTTAAGCCCAGATGTGCTAGCGAGTTTCCCGGCTACTTATATTTCATCAGTGAATGTAAAAGCAGAGAAAAAACGTGAGTTTAATGAGCTAATGCGTCAATACCCCACGGTTAACGTGATAGATGTTGAGAGCTTTATTAAACAAATTCGCTCAACCATAGAGCAAGTATCGTTAGCGATTGGCTTTGTACTAGCGATTGTGGTTGCCTGTGGCGCTTTAGTACTTATTTCACAAGTACAAGCAAGTTTGGGTGAGCGAATGCAAGAGATTGTTATTTTGCGAACCTTAGGTGCGAAAGGGCGCTTAATTAAAAATGCCACCTTATATGAGTTTTTATTATTAGGCGTTACCGCAGGCTTAGTTGCTGCCATTGTCAGTGACATCGCCCTGTTAATAGTACAAAAACAAATGTTCGATTTAGCAGGTAAGTTCCACCCTCATATTTGGGTGATTGGCCCAGCAGTCGGTGGCTTATTTGTGGCATGTTTGGGTTATTTGATGATAGCGCGAACAATGCGAAAAAATACCCAAGGCTTATTACGCTCGCTCGCGTAAATGTCTTAATTAAAGGTTGACTATAAAATGCTCGCAATTGCGGGCATTTTTTATGAATTGCAATTGGTTACTGGTAATTTATACAGTGCTCTGGCATTATTAACCGCAGATAATAATGATAATAGACGAGTCAGTTAGTTGGCGATTATTTTAGGGATTGATCCTGGTTCACGATTAACAGGGTACGGCGTGATTGCTCACCAAGGTGCTAAGTTCACTTATTTAGGCAGTGGCTGCATTAAATTGGCCGATCACGATTTTCCGATACGCTTAAAAATGATTTACCAAGGGATCAGTCAATTGGTAGAGCAATTCTCCCCAGACAGTTTTGCTATCGAAAAAGTGTTTATGGCACACAACCCAGACTCAGCGCTTAAACTCGGTCAAGCACGTGGCGCTGCTATCGTTGGTGCTTCAATGGCAGAGCTGCCAGTTTATGAATATTCAGCTAGGCAAATTAAGCAGGCCGTTGTAGGTAATGGCGGAGCCGATAAGTCTCAAGTACAGCATATGGTTAAAAACATTTTAAAGCTGCCAGGTACCCCTCAAGCCGATGCCGCAGATGCTTTAGCAATTGCTATTTGTCATGCACACTCAGAACAAAATTTAATAAAACTTGCGGGCAGTGCGAGCAAAACCGTAAGAGGACGATTAAGGAAGTAATATGATTGGTCGATTAAATGGCTTACTAGTAGAAAAGCAGCCACCAGAAATTCTTATTGAAGTAAGTGGTGTAGGCTACGAAGTACAAATGCCTATGACTTGCTTTTATGATTTACCAGCAGTGGGTGAGCAAGCGATTGTTTATACCCACTTTGTGGTACGTGAAGATGCCCAGCTATTATTTGGCTTTAACAACAAAACCGAACGCGCTTTATTTAGAGAGCTTTTAAAAGCCAATGGTGTAGGGCCAAAGCTTGGTCTAGCTATTTTATCGGGTATGTCGGCGCAGCAATTTGTAAGTTGTGTTAATAATGAAGATGCGACCACACTGGTTAAACTACCGGGCGTTGGTAAAAAAACGGCTGAGCGTTTAGTGCTCGAAATGAAAGACCGGCTTAAAAATTGGGGTAATGACTTATTTACACCATTTAGCGATAATGCCGTCATTGAGCCATCAAGTGATGATACCCTAGTGGCAAATAATGCTGCTGATGATGCTGTATCAGCACTTGTGGCATTAGGCTATAAGCTACCGCAAGCACAAAAAGCGGTTAAAACAGTGAACAAACCAGATATGACGACTGAGGTTCTAATTAAAGAAGCTCTAAAATCAATGTTGTGAGTAAACCATGATTGAAGCAGATCGCTTAATAGATGCGAGTGAACAAAGTAACGAAGACAGTGTTGATCGTGCCATACGACCAAAACTGTTAACCGATTACACAGGCCAGCCGCATGTTAAGCAGCAAATGGAAATTTTTATTGAGGCTGCTCGCCATCGTGGCGAAGCGCTGGATCACTTATTAATATTTGGTCCACCGGGTCTTGGTAAAACCACACTTGCAAACATTGTTGCCAACGAGCTTAACGTTAATATTAAAACAACGTCGGGGCCAGTGCTTGAAAAAGCAGGGGATTTAGCTGCACTTTTAACGAACCTTGAAGAAGGTGACGTACTGTTTATTGACGAAATTCACCGTTTGAGCCCGCAAGTCGAAGAGATTTTGTATCCAGCAATGGAAGATTATCAGCTGGATATCATGATAGGTGAAGGCCCTGCAGCACGTTCAATAAAGCTTGATTTACCGCCATTTACTTTAATTGGCGCAACAACGCGTGCAGGCTCACTTACCTCACCACTTAGAGACCGTTTTGGCATCGTACAGCGATTAGAGTTTTATTCAGTTGAAGACTTATCAAAAATTGTTGCCCGTTCAGCAAGCTTTTTAGACTTAACCATGTGTGATGAAGGCGCTACAGAAATCGCCAAGCGCTCACGTGGTACACCTCGCATAGCGAATCGTTTATTACGCCGCGTTCGTGATTACACCCAAGTGAAATCAGACGGTAAAGTGAATGCTACAGTTGCAGAGCAAGCCCTCGATATGATTGATGTCGATAAAAGCGGTTTTGACTACATGGATAGAAAATACTTGCTAGCTATTATCGAAAAATTTATGGGCGGCCCCGTTGGCCTTGATAACCTAGCGGCTGCAATTGGCGAAGAAAAAGAAACCATTGAAGATGTGATAGAGCCGTTTTTAATTCAACAAGGCTTTATACAACGCACCCCACGCGGACGACTTGTTTCAGACATTGCCTACCTGCACTTTGGATTAACGCCAGAAAAATAACTAAAAACCCCGCGGTTAGTTACAAGCTTTAAGCTATAAGTATCAAGCAGCTCGAAAGGGCTGCTTTTTATCGAGATAAATTGCTTGTATCCAACGGGTAAGTAGATTTTTACCGCTTACCGCTTACCGCTTACCGCTTACCGCTTACCGCTTACCGCTTACCGCTTACCACTGGGTTGTTGTCTCATTTTAACATCTGTAATTCACATGCTGTTAAGTTATCGATAGGTATTCTCATTGACGTTTGTGTAGGCAAAAAAAAGCCCGCATAAGGATGCGGGCAAACAACAAGTTGAAGGAAGTAATCCAGGGAACTACGGTCTACTTAAAAAAGGTTTTATCCAGATTTAAGCAAACCTAGTGCAATACGAATTTTCATATTGCTAAAAACGGAGCTTAATGAAAGAAACTTTCATGAGGTTGCTAGCTCGGTATAGGTAAATAATACGCAATGATGGATTTTTCTTCAAACTAGAAAAATTTTATTTTCAGATAAAAAAAACTAATGTGAGTATATTTTTTAATTGTTTTCTTTTTGTTCACATTGTGAATATATAAATTTTAAGTTCATGAATGGGAAGGTTTTTATAAATTTTACGAACTTTATTCAGGATTAGTTTAAGTATTCTGTAGTAGATTCGTAAAAGTGCTTTTGGGTGTTTATGCGTTATTTATGAATAAACGCCGAGTTTTTGGCTGTTTTGGTTGCTTTTTAGTGTCACTGTAGTGACTTATTATTAAGGTGAAAATATGCATAATTGTATTGATAAAACCTAATATGGCTAAAAAATAACTAAGCAAATTGCTTTTTACCGTTATTTGCCGCTAATTCACAGCAAGAGCGTTGTCAGTTCATAGCTGACTAGATACACTAGATGTAACTTTTGGCCGCCTTTGTGGTCAATAAATACAAGTGTAAAAAATATAACAAATTACATAGAAATCTATTTTAGGAGTTTAACGTGGGATCAGGGCTTAACTTTTTAGATCTTATTCTAGAAGCCAGTGTACTTGTCCAGCTAGTAATGTTGGCATTAGTCGGTATGTCGGTAATGTCATGGGCAATTATCTTTCAGCGTAAAAAAGCGATTTCTGATGCACTTAATGGCGCAAAGCGCTTTGAGCAGAAGTTTTGGTCGGGTATTGACCTAAGTAAATTATACAACGAAGTATCAGCGCGTCCTGGTGGCGCATCAGGTGTTGAAGCATTATTCGTTGCAGGTTTTAAAGAGTTTGCACGTCATAAGAAAAATTCACCACAAAGTGCAAGTATTGTTATGGAAGGCACACACCGTTCAATGCGTGTTGCTTTATCGCGTGAAGTTGAAAAGCTTGAGTCAAGTTTATCGTTTTTAGCAACAGTGGGCTCTATTAGTCCTTACATCGGCCTATTTGGTACGGTATGGGGTATTATGAACGCATTTATCGCATTAGGTGAAGTTAAGCAAGCAACGCTACAAATGGTAGCGCCAGGTATTGCTGAAGCACTAATCGCAACAGCAATGGGTTTATTTGCTGCAATTCCAGCTGTTATTGCTTACAACCGTTTTGCAAACAAAGTAGAAAAGCTTGAAGGTAATTATATTAACTTCATGGAAGAGTTCGCCAATATTTTACACCGCCAAGCTGCTGCGCAAATAGAGGCTAAAGCGAATGTACCAGCGTAAGAAACGTCGCCCAGTAGGTGAGATAAACGTAGTTCCTTACATTGACGTAATGTTGGTACTACTAATCATATTTATGGCAACTGCGCCACTTATTACTCATGGTGTAAAAGTAGATTTGCCAAAGATGGAAGAATCGGATCTTGTTGATACTAAAGATACGCCTCCAATTATTGCGTCAATTGATGCTGAAGGTAAGTACTATGTAAGTATCGGTACAGATCCTGAAGCACCAATGGAAGCGTTGGATGTTGCTGCAGTGATTAAACTTCAGCTGCAAAAGAATCCAGATACGCCAGTGATGATCAAAGGTTCGGGCCGTGTTTCTTATCAAGAAGTACTGCTACTCATGGACTTTTTGAAAAATGCCGGTGTGCCTTCAGTGGGTTTAATGACCGAATCATTTGAGGGTTAGTATGCGTGAGTCATTAATCAAATCGATTCTATTACATCTGGGTATTATTGGTTTTTTAATTGGATCAGCTAGTTTTCATTTACCTACTCCTAAGGTAATGGAAGTAACTTTGAATCCAGCTATGCCTGAGCCAGAAAAGGCTGTTTCAGCAGTTACGGTAGACCAACAAAAGGTTGAACAAAAAATTGCTGAGCTAAAAAAGCAAGAAGAAGCGAAAAAACAAGCTGAAGCAAAGCGTCTTCGTGATCTTGAACGACGTGCCAATGACGCGCGCAAGCAACGTGAAGCGGAAGACCGTCGTCTTAAAAAGCTAGAACAACAGCGCCGCGCGAAAGAGAAAGAAAAAGCAGAAGCCGAAGCACAAGCGAAAAAAGCACGTGAAATTCAGCAAAAAGAACGTGCTAAAGCGCAACAAGCTGAAAAGCAAAAGCAAGAAGCTGAAGCAGCAGCAAAAGCTGCAGCAGAAAAGCGCAAAGCTGAAGAAGAGGCGTTAAAGAAAGCGGAAGAAGAGCGTAAGCGTAAAGCTGCCGAAGCAGAAGCTGAACGTAAACGCAAAGAAGCCGAAGCCGAGCGTAAACGCCTGCAAGCATTGCAAGAGCAAATGCTGCAAGAGCAGTTAGCTGCTGAGCAAGCTGCACGAAATAAAGTTCGTCAACAGCAAATTGTAAGTGAAGTCGACAAATACAAAGCCTTAATAATGGCACGTATTCAGCAAACTTTACTTATCGATGAAAAGATGAAGAATAAACAATGTCGTGTAAATATTCGTCTTGGCTTTAATGGCTTAGTAACACAAGTTAAGTCATTAGGTGGTGATAAATTAGTGTGTGAAGCTGCGCTTCGAGCTGTTCGTATGGCAGATACACTCCCGGTATCACCTGATAAAGACGTATTTGAGCAACTTAAAAATATTAATTTAACAATCAAGCCAGAATTCTAAAGGAATGATATGTTCAACCAGATAAAAACAGCATGTTTTATTGTATTACTGGGCTTTCATGGCATCGCCAGTGCTGCACTAGAAATTGTTATTACCGAAGGTGTTGATGGTGCACGTCCGATTGCGGTTGTGCCATTTCAATACAATGGGGTTGGCCCCATCCCTGAAAAGTTAAGTACTGTTATTGCAGCAGACTTAATGCGTAGTGGTAAATTTAAACCTATTGATGTAGCAACAATGCCTCAATTACCAGCAACTGATACTGACGTTGACTATGCTGCATGGGTTAATAAAGGTGTTGAAGCCGTTCTTGTTGGTCAAGTTGAACAACAGCCAGGTGGACGTTACTTAGTTAAGTATGAGCTTATTGATGTTATTCGTGGTCAGATCACGGGTGGTCAAACACAGATGATGAGTAACGGTAAGTTAGTTAAAAGCCAAGACCATATTCTTGATGCAAGAGAAAGTGTAATAGCTGAAACGGGTTTCCGCCGCTACGCTCACCGCATCAGTGATGTTGTATATGAAGCTTTAACTGGCGAAAAAGGTGCATTCTTAACGAAGATTGCCTACGTTATTGTGAGAGAAAATCAGGCAATGCCTTATCAGTTAGTCGTTGCTGATTATGATGGTTTTAATGAGCAAGTATTACTTCGTTCTAAAGAGCCATTAATGTCACCGGCATGGTCACCAGATGGTACTAAGCTTGCGTATGTAACATTTGAAAATCGTCAAAGCCAAATTTACATTCAAGATTTATACACGGGTAAACGTGAGCTGATCACAAGTCACCCTGGTATTAATGGTGCGCCACAGTTCTCACCTGATGGCAAAAAGCTACTATTAGTGCTCTCTAAAGACCGCAATGGTGCAACAGAAGTATATGTTTTAGACCTTGCAACTCGCAAAGAAAGACGCCTTACAAATCACCGTAGTATAGATACTGAACCATCTTGGTTCCCTAATGGGCAAGATATTGTGTTTACGTCTGAAAGGGGTGGTAATGCCCAGATTTATAAGTTAAATTTGCAAACTGGTAGGTCAAAACGCATGACGTTTGACGGAGATATGAACCTAGCAGGTTCGGTTTCTCCAGATGGAAAAGAATTAGTGATGGTGAACCGTACCAACGGTCAATACCATCTTGCTAAGAAAGAGCTAGCTACAGGTGCGTTCCAAGTATTAACTAGAACACGCCTTGATGAATCGCCGAGTATCGCACCAAACGGCTCGATGATTATCTACAGCACGCTTCATAATAATAAACAGGTGTTGGCGTTAGTTTCTATGGATGGTCGCTTTAAAGCACGCTTACCTGTGCTAGACGGACAAGTTAAGGCACCGGCTTGGTCGCCTTATTTACAGTAATTATACTGGTTTACTCAATATAGGAATCAATTAAATGCAACTTAATAAAACTTTAAAAGGCCTGCTAATTGCTGTGCCAGTGATGACATTAGCGGCGTGTAGCTCTTCTTCAGGTGTTGATGAAGGTGCTGCAAACCAATCTAACCAAGGTATGGTTGAGCAATCAAACAACACTGATACTGTTGAAGTTGCAACGCTTACTCCAGAGCAACAAGCTGAAGAAGCACTTCGTGAAAAATACGAAGCGTTACGTCAAGAGCAAATCATTTACTTTGGTTTTGATAACGCAAAAATCCAAAGCAAGTATGCTGAACTATTACAAGCACACGCTGAATTCTTAGTACAAAACCCTTCAGTTAAAGTACTAATCGAAGGTCACGCTGATGAGCGCGGTACGCCTGAGTACAACATCGCACTAGGCGAGCACCGTGGTCAAGCAGTAGAAAAATACTTACAAAGTTTAGGTGTTTCTGCTAGCCAAATGTCAGTAGTGAGCTATGGTGAAGAGAAGCCAATGATTAAGTCTCGCACTGAAGAAGCGTTCGCGAAGAACCGTCGCGCAGTATTAGTTTACTAATAAAGAGTCATTATGAAGCCGAAAATTATTTTGGCAGCAATGATCTTAAGCGGGAGCACCCAGTTATGGGCTGCTCCCGCTCCTGTTTCAGAAGCTGCAAGCTCGCAATCGAGCATTGAGAAGCGTTTAGTCGCTTTAGAAAACATGATGAAGTCACGTAATTTATTGCAAGCTGAGCTTCAGCAGCAGCTTAATATTTTACAAGACGAAGTGAGCCAAGTACGTGGTATTACAGAAGAGCAAAGCTATAAGCTTGAAAAAGTACTGCAACGTCAGCGTGAGCTATATCAAGAAATTGAGAACCGAGTTAGCCAAGCTTATAGCCAGCCTGCTGCAACACAAACTCAACCTACAAATACTTATACAGATGTAGGTGCATCACAGGCAATCAGTTCAGACTTATCTGAAAACGAAGCTTATGAGCGTGCAGTGGCGTTAATCATGAAAGATAAACGTTATGAGCAAGCAATTCCTGAGTTTCAAGCATTCTTAACGACATACCCAAATTCAGTGTATGCATCTAATGCGCATTATTGGTTAGGTCAGCTGTTAACTATTCAAAACGATCAAGCAGGTGCGACTGAGCACTTTAAAGTTGTTGTGAATGAATACCCTAATTCTAATAAGCGCCCAGATGCAATGTTAAAGTTAGGAAACTTATTAGCGGATCAAGGTTTAGGCGAGCAAGCCCTTAAAACCTTTAATGATTTAATTAATCAGTACCCAAGTACTACCGCTGCTAAATTAGCCACAGAACGTCTGTCGCAAATGTAGATTTGACCTGATTAGACTGCTTTTTGACATAAGCGGTCTAAAATTAGGCAACTAGACATAAAAACTTAAAAAAAGAGATATTTTCTGTTGCACTCAGCATTTAAATAAGTATTATAAGCGCCCGCAGCAGGCGATTGGTAACAACAGCCAAAATGCGGAAAAAAGAGCGGGTCATTAGCTCAGTTGGTAGAGCAGTGGACTTTTAATCCATTGGTCGATGGTTCAAGTCCATCATGACCCACCATTCTCTTTGAATGGTAATCTTTAATCGACGGATTTACGTATAGCTTTTATAAGCAATTAGAGCGGGTCATTAGCTCAGTTGGTAGAGCAGTGGACTTTTAATCCATTGGTCGATGGTTCAAGTCCATCATGACCCACCATTCTTTGAATGGTTCTATATAGGCGGATTTACGCAGCTTTTATTAGCATCAGAGCGGGTCATTAGCTCAGTTGGTAGAGCAGTGGACTTTTAATCCATTGGTCGATGGTTCAAGTCCATCATGACCCACCATTCTTTGAATGGTTTTATATCGGCGGATTTACGCAGCTTTTATTAGCATCAGAGCGGGTCATTAGCTCAGTTGGTAGAGCAGTGGACTTTTAATCCATTGGTCGATGGTTCAAGTCCATCATGACCCACCATTCTTTTGAATGGTCTTAAATCGGCGGATTTACGCAGCTTTTTATAAGCAACAGAGCGGGTCATTAGCTCAGTTGGTAGAGCAGTGGACTTTTAATCCATTGGTCGATGGTTCAAGTCCATCATGACCCACCATTCTTCGAATGGTCTTATATCGGCGGATTTACGCATCTAAATATCCAGAGCGGGTCATTAGCTCAGTTGGTAGAGCAGTGGACTTTTAATCCATTGGTCGATGGTTCGAGTCCATCATGACCCACCATTTTTCGAATGGTCTCATATCGGCGGATTTACGCATCTAAATATCCAGAGCGGGTCATTAGCTCAGTTGGTAGAGCAGTGGACTTTTAATCCATTGGTCGATGGTTCAAGTCCATCATGACCCACCATTCCTGATTTATCTTTTCTTTCTAAGTTATCCTTTATTTATCTTAACAGCTCACAGCAATACTGTTCTTTAGCTTAAGATTCTCGTATAATTCGCGCCATGAATGCACTGTGGACTAAGTGGTCGAGAAATGAGTCTAGCTGAACAAATTATGCCTGAAGATTATATCTTCCCTCCAAAGCCAGCTCCGTTATCAAAAGACGAGCAAGTTGAGTACAAGGCACGTATCAAACAATTATTAAAAGACAAGAACGCGGTTCTTGTTGCCCATTATTACACTGATCCTGAAATTCAAGCACTAGCTGAAGAAACAGGCGGTTGTGTTGCTGACTCGCTAGAAATGGCGCGTTTTGGCGCTAAGCACGACGCAGATGTAATTGTGGTAGCCGGTGTTCGCTTTATGGGCGAAACAGCAAAAATCCTAACGCCAAATAAAACAGTTGTTATGCCAACGCTTGCTGCAACCTGTTCATTAGACGTAGGTTGCCCAATTGAAGAATTCTCAGCGTTTTGTGATCAGCACCCTGATCGCAAGGTAGTAGTGTATGCAAATACATCAACCGCTGTTAAAGCGCGTGCAGATTGGATTGTTACTTCTTCATGTGCCCTAGAAATCGTTGAGCATCTTGATGAGCAAGGCGAAAAAATCATTTGGGGTCCAGATAAGCACTTAGGTTCTTACATTCAAAAGAACACAGGTGCAGACATGATCATGTGGAATGGCGCCTGTATCGTTCATGACGAGTTTAAAACCAAAGCACTTAAGGATATGAAAGCCTTACACCCAGATGCGGCTGTATTGGTTCACCCAGAGTCTCCTGCGGAGATTGTAGCCTTAGCTGATGCGGTTGGTTCAACAAGCCAACTTATCAAAGCAGCGCAAACTATGGACAACAAAAAGTTCATCGTAGCGACTGACCGAGGTATTTTCTACAAAATGCAGCAGTTATGCCCAGAGAAAGAATTCTTTGAAGCACCAACAGCAGGTGAAGGCGCAACCTGTAAAAGCTGTGCGCATTGCCCGTGGATGGCAATGAATGGCTTAAAAGCAATTGAAGAAGCACTGACAGACCCTGAAGGTAAAGAAGTGTTTGTTGATATGGACTTACGCGAAGGTGCATTAAAGTCGCTTAACCGTATGTTAGATTTTTCAGCAACGCTTCAACGTTAAGAACGAGATATCTATATACAAAAGGCAAGGTGTTTACCTTGCCTTTTTTGTTTGATTACTAATCACTTAGCAGCACAATTTTAAAAAGCCCTTGCGTCTGTAGGGTTGTTTTCATACTATAACGCCGCTGCTAAACTCTAAGCAGCGCCTTAGGTGACGTGTCCGAGTGGCTGAAGGAGCACGCCTGGAAAGTGTGTATACGGCAACGTATCGAGAGTTCGAATCTCTCCGTCACCGCCATCCTACCTCAAAGTCTTTTATCCTGTGATGTCCCAAGCTTGTTTGCTGGCAGGGAGAATTACTCCATCTGAAGTCTGGTACAAAAGCTTGATTTAGATAGGCTTACTGTGCTATTTGCTCAATTATAGGCAAAAACGAGTTTAAAGAATCTTTAGATCATATTTGTCTAACTTAAGGCAAAAAATATGTATATAAAGTATGGCTAGTTTAACCAACCTGCTAGTTTAGAAATTCTTATATAATCATCTCAAAGCCAAAATTCAGATTTCTTCAATCTAAACTCGTTTAAATATTTGTCGTAAATCAAAATTATGGTTTTAAATGCTGTCACCTCAGTTGAAGAGTTAACTATGTCATGAAATGACTTCCCTGTGCCCCAGCCACTACTGAGATTAAGAACAAAGCCGTCATGCTCAACTGTAATATTACTAGCTAAGAATCCCCCATGTTCACTACTGTTTAGCTTACAATTTTCAAATTTGTAATTGCGCTTTTTAAGCTCATATCAATTCCTTGTATTAAAGCTATTTTAATTGCTTGAATAATAGCATGATTTTTAATAACTACATCTAAGCGGTGCTGAGTATTATACCTAGAGCTTTATAATTTTGGTGCATAACATCGCCACAAAAGACAGAATATTCTCATGATTAATGTAGAGTTTCTGTATGAATAAAAACTCGTAGTTACCCATTGATGTTAGTCTCGCATCTTTAAATTTGTACATAAAGGGGGAACCAAAAATTTTTTGAGTTACAGTTAAAACTAACAATAAATAAAGTTATTGATAAATTAAAAATTATTGATGCGAACCTAAAGCTAATACTTAAAGGGGGATTCTTTAGCAGTGTTTCACTTTATTAGAAAGTCTCATAGTTGACTTACTAAAACCATGTTAAGAAACAGGCTTCAAGTTTAATTGAAAATAACTGATAATACTTTGATATATTTTTTTCTAAAATTTTGAACTGTAAGAAAGGGGTTAATTTTGAAAGGGAATTTGGTAAGTACTATTTTCACTATCATTGGTACTGTCTTGTCGGGCTATCTATTATATTATTTAACTCAAGACAAAATTGAACTTGAATACTATCTAAGTGAGCCTATCCCATTAATAATTGATAAGGGCGAGGTAAAAGAAAGCGTTCAGCAATTAACAGTAATAAATAGCGGTGATGTTGCTATTGATTCTATAGGAATTAAAATTACCGGAAAAATTAAAGAAGCCAATGTAATTAAGAACTTTGTAGATGATAAAGTTGTACAAAATGTTGCAGATACTTTTTTTCAGGCACAATATCCTAAACTCCCCCCCAATTCAAAATTCAGTTACACCATTAAATCAACAGTTGGTGGGATCACAAGTAAGCTTATTGATATTTCATACCCAAAAGGTAAAGCAATAAATGCTTTGGAGCCTGCCAATAGTTCAAATGCTACTATTTTGATATATGTATTGTGTAGTGTTGGCTATTTAATTTATATAATTATTTCGACCTTCAAAGGACATGTATTTAGAAAATTACAACTTAGTAGTTATGATGGTATTTTGACCGTATTGAATGAACCCAAGCCTTTTTATGTGAATCAAAAAGATTGGGATGAAGCGAGAAGGTCCTTTATAAAAAGCAAAAGAGATATCAAAAATTTTCATTGTAGTAACCTACAAGAACATGAAAGTTTTAAAATTTTAAATTCTTGTAAGCCAGAACATGTATCCGATTTTGAATGGAGTTTAATCATTGATACGATGGCAAGCCACTACGAAGATTTATTTTTGTATAAGGTAAAAGTTAGTACTGATTCAGATAGCTTAGGTAAAATTCTTAATATAACAAAGCCGATAAATTTTATAGAATCAAAGTGGATTGAATTGAACCATACAGCTTGTAAAGAGCTTTTTGCCGTCAATAATCTAGAGAAGTATTATGTAAATGAAAATCCAGCATCTGTTGCTAAAATTTTAAGAAAGCCCCCACCTAAAAATGTTGAAAGTGAAGTTTGGCAAGATTACATACAAGCATTGAAGCTTAAGTACTTTACTCTTATTTTATTAAATATATCTGAAAAGCTATATCCTCACACCACAGAACTGAGTGATTTTGATTTAGATTTGAATTTGCTGGAAAAACGCGAAAAGGAGAAAATCGAGCATTTTGTTTATAAATTGAAATTGATGAATATAAGACAAATTATTTCCATCTACGATGCAAAATCATTTATTGATAAAAATACGGACTCTGATGCAATTCGCATGATGACGGGCACAAATTATGACTTTTTGAATGATCAAGATCGCTCTAAAATGGAGGAAATAGCAAATGCTTATATCGAACTTGATAAAAACACAACTCTCTATGAAAAACTACTTTCTAATATTGAATCTATTTTAGGAGGCTCTAATTTAGGAGAAAAGCCAGAAGAGTTAGACGATGATAGTTGGTCAAAACTTAAAGAAATTGAGGAGAAAATTATTACAAAATCTTATGATAATATTTTGGATAGAAAACAAATTGATATTGATAAATCTGAAATATCTAAGATGCAAGCAAGAGTTGTTAAGCAACTATCAATAATTAGCAATGTATTTAGTAAACCAAACTCTGTTTTGGAAATAGAGGATTATGACAACCCATTTGCTGAAGGTAACTACCGTAACTTGAAGAAAGTTGCTGAAATAATCGAACAAAGCCGTTGATAAGTTAGTCACACAGCTTTGTTCGATGATTTTCAAGAAGTTTTGAATGATAAATACTTCAAAAGCTTATGTGATTTGTGGCGGAGGATCTCCTCGTCACCGCCATTTCTTAAATTTACCCCACCATTGCAAAGTGCTTTTCAAGATTACATTTAGCACGCATTGCTATGTGGCTACTGACCTTTCTGGCAAGTTCTATCACTAATAATTCAAGTTGTTCACGGCTATAACCAAGCAGTACACAGCGTTTAAGTTGCTCGCTAACTAAGTTGCTGGCATCGTCTAATGCAAATAAAGCGCCTAAAGAGGCAAGCTCAAAAACTCGGTTGTTTTGCTGTTCTATGCCAAAAGGTAGTTGGCCAAATGTGAGTGCGGTTTTTAGCTGCTGCTCTGTGCGTTTGATAAGCAACGCATTTGAACCTTGAATATCATCAAGTGACTTTAAAATCTCCAGTGCTAACAATGCTTTTGGCACCCCAGAATATACACTGATATGCGGTAAAATATCACACAACTCTTGCATTGAAACGCCATCATTCAATGCGTGCTGACATGCTCGTTTTAACAAAGGCTTGTCATGAACGGTGACCAAAGCAGCGATCGCGACAAACACAAATAAATCCGTGTTGTTATGGTTCATAATATCTCTTTTGATTTTAGGTATTGAATATATTGAAGTTTTGTAGCAGTTGCTGATTACATAGAGCATGCAATCGAAAAATTGAAAATACATTATGGTCGATGATGGCTATTTCTGCTTGCCATAAATGATTTAATTTTTGCCTAAAATAACGAACTGTTACCTAAAATGGTCCTAACCTCAAATTACGGTGATACACTTAATTGAGTATTTATGTGAGGTAATCTAAATGCGTCAGGCATTAATAGAAGCAGTGAAAGCAATAGCGATTGCAGATGGTAATTTTGAAACAGGGATTCCAGAATTATTGGTGTTCAGACGAAGCGAAGTTTCATTACCGATGGCCTGCGTGTATGAGTTAGGGCTGGGTATTAGCTTGCAAGGTGCAAAGCGAGTTGTGCTGGGTGAACATAGTTATGATTACACTGACGGGCAATCGCTGGTGACCTCAGTCGACGTGCCTGTTGCCTCGCATATAACTCAAGCCAGTAAAGAGCAGCCATTTTACGGTCTTTACTTACGCTTAGATGCTCATGAAATCAGCCACATTGTTGCAGAAATAGAGTTCGCAGGGCAAGACAAGTTTCCTAAGCACCAAGCTATGTCGGTGGTTGATACTGATAATGGTTTGCTTGACGCTTTACTAAGGCTTATTCAACTCGACAAAGAGCCTCAATTAAAAGCTAATCTTGCGCCACTTATTAAAAAAGAAATTATATTGCGTTTGTTAAATAGCCCGCATAGCCCTTATTTAAGGCAAATTGTGATGTCTGGCTCAGCCCATCAAAAAATCGCTAAGACCTTGTGTTGGTTAAAAGAAAACTTTACCAGTCAATTTTCAATTGATGATTTAGCCCGTGATGCACACATGAGCCCGTCGACATTCAGACTGCATTTTCGTGATGTAGTAAAGATGAGTCCGTTGCAATACGTAAAAAACTTACGGTTGCAGGCGGCAAGGCAATTAATGCTGAATGAGCGAATTGATGTGGGCTCTGCAGCTTTAAAAGTGGGTTACGAGAGCCCATCGCAGTTTAGCCGCGAGTACACACGCTTTTTTGGCAAGCCACCGATTAAAGATATTTCAGCACTGCGGTTGCAACAAATCGCATAAAAAAGGGAGCGCTTGGCTCCCTTGTATTTAAAATCGTCTTTTTGGCATTCTCAGTTGTGAGTCAAACTCATCGGGGAATAAAATGGTGCCGTCGTCTTGGTCTGTTGGAAATACAGCAATAAGTAAGTCATCTTGTTCAAGGCCTGGTGTCCAGCGGCTTAACCAATCTTTTACAGGGATGGCTTTTGGTGTGCAATCTTGCCATTCACCGGTTGCCCAGCTTTGGGCAAATTCGCGGCTAGGCCATACAGGCACGCAGTCGTCATCTTCGTTTGAGAGCATGACGCAGCCATGTTCATCATTGAGGATCCACACTTGTTTAAACTCTTGTACCGTTTCAAACATATAAGCGAGTCGTTTCTTTGCGCCTAAGGCGAGTACAGTATCAAATTCAGTTTCAACACGTTTAGCAGTTGCATTATTCATGACAGGCTCACTCTTTTAGTTATACACAGCTACACCTTAATCATAAGGTGATAAATTAATATGACAAGTAAAGTTATTAGCTAAATTAATTTACTAATGCAGCAAATAGATCGTCAGCAAGTTGTTGCAGAGATTTAGGGTCTTGATTTGTCAGCGCATAGGTACGAATACCGTATATGCCCATGACTAAAAAGCGTGCAAGTTGTTGCGCTGACTTGCTACTTACAAATTCGTTGTTATTTAGGGCTTTTTGAAGTTGCTCGGCGAGGGCATGCTCGTATGCATTAAGGTTGCTACGCAGCACAGTGCAAATTTGTGGGTCATTGCCTTCAACCTCAGAAATACTCTTCGTAAGTAAGCATACTTTAGCTACTTCACCTTCAATACACTCATCAACAATCACAGTTAAGTAATGTTTAAGAGTTGATAAAATTGATTGTTGGTAATTAAAAAGGGCAGTAAATTGTTGGTTTCTGTCTTTTTGATATTGCTCGGTGGCGGCTAAAAACAAGCCTTTTTTGTTGCCATAAGCCGCGTAAATAGAACCCGGGTGAAGGTGAGTCACTTCTTTTAATTTTTGCATACTGGTCTTCGCATAGCCATATTGCATAAAAGCATGCATGGCTTGGCGTAGTACAAATTCAGTATCAAATTCAGCAGTTCTCATTAAGGCTCCTCACGGTTTATAAACGAAGTTTACGTAATCTTGAACGATTATTCAAAATAAACCTTGAAGTATGTTTGTTTCGCCCTTATCTTGAATGTATGTTCAAGATAAGGATAAAACCATGACAACCGATTTACTTTCTCCGTTTAAACTAAATGACAGCATTGAGTTGCAAAACCGTGTACTAATGGCACCCCTTACACGCTGTATGAGCGACGATAATCTCGTACCTACCCAAGCAATGGTTGACTATTATGCGCGCCGTGCTGATGCGGGCTTAATTATTAGCGAAGCAACGATTATTCGCCCAGATTCACAAGGTTATCCAAATACACCGGGTCTATTTACTAGCGAACAAATTCAAGGCTGGAAGAAAGTCACCGATGCTGTGCACGCAAAAGGCGGCAAAATGTTTGCTCAGCTTTGGCACGTAGGTCGTGTTGCTCACCCTCACTTTTTTGGTGGTGATGTACTGGCACCATCAGCAATTGGTGTTGAAGGTTCGGTACCGAGAATGCGTGAATTAACTTATGTTACTCCAAAAGCGGCAACCATTGAAGACATCCAAGGTTTAATAGCTGATTACGCAAAAGCCGCCGAAAACGCTATTGAAGCGGGTTTTGACGGGGTTGAAATTCATGGTGCGAATGGTTACTTAATTGATCAATTCTTACACTTTGCTGCCAACCAACGTGAAGATCAATACGGGCAAACACCAGAAAACATGTCGCGTTTTGCTCTTGAAGTCGTTGATGCTGTCGTGGCAGCTATTGGTGCAAACAAAACTGCATTACGTTTATCGCCAGGGGCGTATTTTAATATGACCGAAAGCGACGGTGATAAAGCAGTATTCGATTATCTGTTACCAGCCCTTGAAACACGTAATCTTGCCTACTTACATGTTGGTATTTTTGATGACAGCATGCGCTTTGCAAGCTTAGGTGATAAGTCAGCGTCTGAATATATGCGCGGTGCGTATAAAGGTACGTTAGTAGGGGTAGGTAGCTATAGCTTTGAGTCAGCTAATCAAGCAATCGATAACAACCAATTTGATTTAATTGCGATTGGTCGTCCATTCATTGCGAACCCAGATTACATCAGCAAAGTTAAAAATGGTGAAACCTTAACACCATACAGCGACGAAATGCTGGCTGAACTGATTTAAGCAAACCTAATAATATTGTCCAACCAATAAGCGCTCAGTTAATTTAACTGGGCGTTTTTTCTAATACTTTCTTATTTATTAAACAGTTAAGTCTTAAATTTGCCATGAAAATGCATTAATTGTTTAACTGTTGTGTCAAAAATTTTGCCCCTAAATGTAATACACGCTCTGCATACTGTGCCCGCTTTTAAATACGTAACCTTGGGAAAACAATGAGCACAGTAGCAAAAAAAACCAAGCTAAGCCTTGTGATCGCAACGCTTTTAGCAACATCGGCACATGCAAACATGAATAACGAAATTGAAGAAATTACCGTTGTTGCAAAGCCAACCAGTTATGCAAATAACGTTATTGAACCTGCGATGCTTGAGCAACAAAGTTCAGTATCAAGTGTGTTAGCCGTGATTGATAACCTACCGGGTATTAGCATCAACGAAGGTGATGCATTTGGCGGTGACGATTGGTCAACCACCATTACTATGCGTGGCTTTAGTATTGATGGTAATCAACAGCAATTAGGTATGACGATTGATGGTATTCCTAATGGTGGTTCTAACTATGGTGGTGGTGCAAAAGCAAACCGTTACTTAGACAGCGAAAACTTAGCAACGGTTGAAGTAGGGCAAGGTACGTCTGATATTGCCTCAGCCTCACTCGAAGCATTAGGCGGTACTTTCAATTTTGTGAGTGCACAACCGAACACTGAGCAAAGCACTACGTTTGCTTATACAACGGGTGATCACAATGCTAGTCGTTACTTTGTTAAGCACGAAACCGGCACTGTGTTTGATAACACGCAAGCCTATATCAGCTATTCACAAACTGATACCAGCCGCTGGATTGGTGATGGCAGCAATGGTGGTAAAGACAACCAGCACATCGAAGCGAAGTTTGTATCCGACTTTAGTGACTTAACCGTAACGGGTCGTGTTTCGTATGATGATGTTCATGAAATTAACTATAACAGCATCAGCATTAGCGAGTTTGAACAAAACCCTGATTGGGATCGTTTAACTTGGAATTGGACTGGCGTGCCGCATTTTGATCAAATGTTTGCTGAGGGCTGGGGTACACTGCGTGAAAATACTCTTGCGTATGTAAAGTTTGATTACGCGCTAAGTGCCACTTCAAACTTAAGCTTGTCGCCTTACTATCATAAAAACTCAGGTCGTGGCGATTGGATCCCGCCTTATTTAACGTCACCGGTTGATGATGATGGTAATCCAACAACGATTGGCGGCGAAAATGCTGGCAATTATGGCTTTACAGATAGTGAGGGTAACCCACTGGCACCTGCTGCAGGTTGTACGGCAAGTTTAGAGTGGCCATGGTCTTCAGGCCCTGGCTTAAACCCAGCCTGTTACCCAGATGATGCGATTCCGGTTATGTCGTATCGTCATACTCACTACAAAAAAGACCGCTTAGGTATGACCGGTGAATACCAAGTAACCCTTGGCAACCATGACATTGAAGCCGGTTTTTGGTTTGAACAAACAGACCGTGATGAGTCACGTGACTGGCATAAAGTTATTGATGCCCGTATTTATCATCACTTTGACCATACGCCGTATTGGACACAGTATAAAAACACCTTCGAAACAGATACATTCAAGTGGTACGTACAAGACTCAATCAGTTTAGGCAACTTCACACTTAATTTAGGTGCTAAACAGTACCTTGTTGAGCTGCAGCGTTATAACCATTTTGAAGATGAGTACTCAGATAAAATCGACAGTGATTCAGACGTACTATTCAGCGGTGGTATGCTGTATCAGTTATCTGCAAGCACAGAGCTATTCACCAGCTACAGCGAAAACTTTGCGGCAATTAAAGATGGTGTACTTGAACGTGATTCATCAACACTGACCGAAATTGAACCTGAAACAGCTGAAAACATCGACCTAGGTGTGCGTTACAGCGATGACCGCTTAAGCTTAACAGCAACCGCTTACAGCATTGAATTTGATAACCGCATTACCTTTATTGCTCCGGGCAGTGATACCGATGGTATTGACTACACCATTGGCACGAACGGTTCTTACATCAACGTAGGTGGTATTGAGTCAACAGGTGTTGAGCTTTCAGCAAGCTATATGCTGACTGACAAATGGAATATTTACACATCGTATACCTACAATAACTCTGAGTATCAATCGAACGATCCAAGTGCTTACAACAGCGATGGTGAGTTACTTGAAGATGCAACAGCCAGCTTTAAAGCAGGTGATGAAGTGATTGACTCAGCACAAGATTTATTTGTGGTATCGGCAGACTACTACAGTGGTGATTTCCGCTTTGGTTTATCGGCTAAATACACAGGTGAGCGTTTAGGTGCATGGACTGATGAGCAAACCCGTTCGCGTAACGAGGTTGATGGTTACACCTTGGTTGATTTAAACATTGGTTATAATACCAGTCTTGATTCAGGTGTGTTTAAATCAATCGACCTTGCATTTGTGGTGAATAACCTGTTTGATAAATCATATCTCGCAGGTGGCACAGGTAATGGCTCTACCTACTTTATTGGTGCACCACGTACCGCAGCTTTAACACTTACAGCGCAGTTTTAAGTAATAAGCTAACGTTTTAAATAGCCCATCGTTGATGGGCTTTTTTGCAGGTGAAATATGAAAAAATTAATTTTAGCCACGGCGGTTGTAGCAGCATCACTATTAAGCATAAGCTGTAAAGCTGCAGACAATGTTGTACTCGTGACTCTTGATGGCCTTCGCTGGCAAGAAGTGTTCTCTGGTGCAGATAAAAACCTAATCGATAACACTGATTTTGTTGCAAATACAGATGAACTAAAGGCGCTTTTTTGGCGAGATGATCAAGCACAGCGTACTCAAGCGTTAATGCCATTTTTTAGCGAAACATTGGTAAAGCAAGGCGTTTTGATTGGCGATAGAACGCAAGGTTCATTGATGTCGGTAAGCAACCCGTGGTATTTCTCATACCCAGGTTACAGTGAAATTTTAACCGGCATAGTAGATGAAAATATCGATAGTAACGATAAAGTGCCTAACCCCAATAAAACCATTTTAGAGAGTTTAAATTCTCAGCCAGAGTTTAAAGGTAAAACCGCGCTTTTTGGTAGCTGGGATGTGTTTCCCTATATTGTAAATCGTGAGCGTAGTGGGGTTTATGTTAATGCCGGCTTTGAAGCTTTTGATGCTGTGAAGTCAGCCGAAGTGACTCTGCTAAACCAAATGCAAAGCGAGATCCCAAGCCCTTGGCATAATGTGCGCCTCGACAGCTTTACCTACCGATTTGCCAAACAATATTTATTAAATAAACAGCCGCGTTTACTTGTTATTAGCTTGGGTGAAACCGATGACTTCGCCCATAACGGTAAATACGATGCTTATTTAAAATCGGCTAAACAAAGTGATGCGTTTATTCGTGACCTTTGGCAAACAATTCAACAAACACCGGGCTATAAAGACAACACCACAATGATTATTACCACCGATCATGGCCGTGGCAGCCATGCTGATGATTGGCAACATCATAGTTCGAAGCGTGCTTTAGCTCGTTCAGAACAAGGTAAGCAACGTTTTCCAAACGGTATTGTTGGCTCTGAGCATATTTGGTTAGCGGCGATTGGCCCAGATATAAAAGCAACAGGCTTAATTAAGCCAAGCAATGAGCTCAAACAAGCGCAAGTAGCGGCAACTGTGCTGAATATTTTAGGCATTAACAGTCAGCAAGTTAACCCGAAAATGGCCGCGCCAATTAAGGAGATTTTAAAATGAGTTTAACTTTTAGTTTGTTCAAAAGCGCCTTATCTGGGTTAATGCTGGTTAGTAGTGTGAGTGCGATTGCCGCGCCAAGTAAAATTTTGTTTGGCTCATGTGGTCATCAAGACAAAGCTATTCCAATTTTTGATGCCATCAACAAAGAGCAAGCCGATTTATTTATGTTCCTTGGCGATAACATTTATGGTGATACCGAAGATATGACGGTACTTGCCGATAAATATCAACGTTTAGGGCAAAAGCCAGGCTTTAAAACATTACGTGCGAATACGCCGATAATAGCCATGTGGGATGACCATGATTATGGCGAAAATGACGCTGGCAGCGAATACCCCAAAAAACAGCAATCACGAAAAATCATGCTCGACTTTTGGCAAGAGCCAGCAGGTTCTGCTCGCAGAACTCGTGAAGATGGTATTTACACTTCGTACACGTACGGTGAAGGTGAGCAAACAGTAAAGGTGATCATGCCTGATCTGCGTTTTAATCGTGCGCCGTTAAATCATGTATCAGCGATGACCTATCAACTTGAGCGTAAACCTGCAAAACAAGGGCCTTATAGTCCAACAACCGATAAAAACGCCTCTATGCTTGGCGAAAACCAATGGCAATGGCTCGAACAAGAGCTTAAGTCAGATGAAAAGATAAAAATCATTGCCTCAAGCTTACAGTTATTGGCTGATTTTACAGGTTGGGAGTCATGGGCTAATTATCCGGCTGATCGTGAGCGCTTATTTGCGCTTATTAAAAAACATAAAGTAAACGGTGTGATTATAGTCAGTGGCGATACCCACTGGGGTGAGCTGTCTAAATATGAACAAAACCTAGATTACCCGCTATTTGAGATGACTAGCTCTGGGCTTACAGAAAAGTGGAAAGATGTTAGCCCTAATAAACACCGTGTGGGTGATTACACTCATGAGGTTAACTACGGCGATTTAACAATCGATTGGCAAAAAGCAGACCCTACCATTCGTATTGCGCTTAAAGGCATCAAGGGTGATGAGATAATGCACACCGAGTTTGCGTTATCGACGATAAGCCCATACCAGTAAATATTGCCAGCTGCGCATATCTTTAACACATGCCCGTAGCTCATGCCTGCAAACATGGAATAAGCCTTGTTTGCGGGTATTTCTCTCTATCCCATCTAATTAAAATATCTTACACTGTGTCAATTAGTTAGTTTCAAGCAAGGACAGTGTAGAGTGCTGAATATAATTCAATCAAATCGCATGGAAGCACTGCAAGAGCTTTTTCATAAAGTTATTAAAGTTAATCCATTAACGAGCCCTTTTAAAAAAGAAATTGTGCTTGTGCAGTCACCAGGTATGTCGCAGTGGCTAAAAATAGGTTTAAGTGAACACTTAGGGATTGCCGCTCAAGTTGATTTTCCGCTGCCTTCGAGTTTTATATGGCAGCTTTACCAACAATTATTGCCTGATGTACCCAGTGAATCACCGTATAACAAAACTAACCTTGCTTGGAAGCTGTTTGCGATTTTACCAAACTGCATTGATGAGCCGCTGTACTTACCACTTAAAACCTATTTGGATGGTGACAGTGAAGGGCAAAAAACCTTTGCCTTGTGCGAGAAAATTGCCGACGTTTATGACCAATATTTAATGTATCGCCCCAATTGGATTGCCACTTGGGAGCAGGGCATTGATGAACTTGATGATGTTGATGTGGGCATTGCGCCATGGCAGCCAGATCTTTGGCGCAAGCTGGTGGCGCACAGTAAAGAACTTGGGCAAAGCCAATATCACCGCGCCAACATGCAAGACAAACTCCTTGCAGCCCTTGATAAAATGGACGCAAGCCAATTACCTGAGCGTATTAGCTTATTTGGTATTTCTGCAATTGCGAGTAGCCAGCTTGAAGTGTTTCAGGCCATTGCAAAAAAAACGCAGGTGTTTTTGTTTTTCTTCAACCCCAGTGAGCATTACTGGGGTGACACACTCGATGAAAAAACAGCAGCTAAGATTGCCGCTAAATATGCTAGACGCCCGCAGTTACAAGCGCTTGAAGACAGCGCGAAAAACCCTGATCACGAGTACTTTTTTATTGGTAACCCGTTACTCTCGTCGTGGGGTAAATTAGGCCGAGATTATTTTGAGCAGTTACTACAACTAGACGCGCAGTGGCTTGACGGATTCGATAACGAGTTTGATCAAAGCTTGTTATCGCAAATACAGTCTGAAATTTACCAATTAGCTTTTAAGGGGGAATCACTAACGCCTGATAAAGAATGGTTTATTAATGATGAAGGCAAGTTGCCAATTCAGGCAGACGATACCAGCATTGTGCTGAGCGATTGTCACACGCCACTTCGTGAAGTAGAACGACTACATGATTACTTACTCAATTTATTCAATGAAAATAAAGCGCTAACACCAAAAGATATTATTGTAATGATGCCAGATGTTGGCACATACAGCCCGTATATTGAGGCGGTGTTTGGTGGTGCCGAAGGGCGACGTTTTATTCCTTATGCGTTAGCCGATTTAGCGATAGAGCAAGAAAAACCCGTACTTAGCTCGTTTGCTAGTTTAGCCGATTTACCTTACTCACGCTTTGGTGTGTCTGACATTCTTGATTTACTGCAAGTCACACAAATTGCCGAGAAGTTTAACCTCGAATCCCATGAATATGAGCAAATTGGTTTTTGGCTTGAGCGTGTTGGCGTTAAATGGGGCTTAGATGCCGCCCACAAAGACAGTTTTGGCTTACCCGCAATAGATTTAAATACTTGGCAACATGGTCTAAACCGCTTGTTATTAGGTGTTGCGCAACGTGATGAGCAATTGCCGTTTTCGGGGATTTACAGTGCCGATGAAGTTGAAGGTATGGCACTGAATACCTTAAATAAACTTATTGAATTTATTGATGTACTGGCCCGTTATAAAACTAAGTTGCAAGCTGATGCACCGCTTAACGAAAAGGCAGATATTCTAAAAGAGTTATTAAACGATATATACAGCGATGAAGGCGAACAAAGCTGGGATTTATTAGTACTGCAAAAAGTGCTCGATACACTGATTAAGCATTATGATAATGGCGATTACCAACAAGCTGTTTCGCAGCGTATTGTTAGTTACTTGGTTAAACAAGGTATTCAAGAAAAAGGCGTAGGGCAGCGCTTTTTAGTGGGCCAAGTTAACTTTTGTACGTTGATGCCAATGCGTGCGGTGCCATTTAAAGTGGTGTGCATGCTAGGTTTAAATGATGCAGATTACCCACGTACCGTTCAGCCAATTGGTTTTGACTTAGTGCCTTTCTCAAAACGCCAAAAAGGCGACCGCTCTCGCAAACTTGATGACCGTTACCTGTTTTTAGAAGCGATTTTAAGTGCCCGTGAGAATCTATACATCAGTTATATTGGTCGTTCTTGTTTTGATAACCAACCAAGAATGCCCTCAACTTTAGTGAGCGAGCTTTTGGAATACATAGCCCGTAGTTTTGAATTTGCTGATCAAGACACTCACTTAAAGCTACCAGAGGCGCTGATTAATTATCAGCACTTACAGCCATTTAACCCGGCTTATTATCTGACCACTAACAAAGAAGGTAATAAAAGCCAAACTGATGGCGAGCAAAAAGCAAACAAACCGCTAGCCACACAATTACACAGCTATAACCCCGTGTGGATGCCAACTCAAGCTGTTAACCCTGAACCTCAGCAAGCGCTTAGTGTTCAGCCAGAAAGCAGTGTTGAGTTAACTCAGTTTATTCGCAGTATTTGCCAGCCGCACGAGAGCTTTTATCAGCAAAGTTTGGGTTTACGCTTGCCGCAATTTAACGATATCGATAAAGATGAAGAGCCATTTAGTTTAGATGCATTACGCCGCTACTTTTACCTAGACGAAATTCTCGAAGCCAGCATTCAAGAGCTACCGCTTAATCAAGCGCAAATTATGCAGCGCGGTGAATTACCCCAAGCCCATGTTGGCGACCTTGTGTTTGAAAGTATGCAGCACCGAGTTGATGCGCTTGCAGGGCAAGTGAAAGCGCATATTCAAGGTGATGAAGCATTACCCGTTGAAGTAAATATTAAAATAGCCAATACCACTTTAGAAGGTTGGTTAAATCATATTTATGGTCAAAAACAGGTGTTTTATCGCACCGCCAGTATTAAAGCAAAAGATGTAATTCGTGGCTTTGTGCATCATTTAGCGGCGCAAATAATGGGTCAGCCAGTCGAAACCCTTATTCTTGGTTTAGACAAGCAAATTAGTTTTTCACCCTTGTCAGAAGACGATGCCCGCAAGTATTTAAACGATTGGTTCTCGCTTTATGAAACGCTTTTAACTCGCCCAGTGGCGTTCTTTCCGGTCAGTGGTTACGAGTACATAAAAACAGATAAAGACATGGTTAAAGCAAACAATAAATTCGCGCCGCAATACATAGGCATGGGTGAGGGTGAAAATCCGTATATTCGTTTAACCATAAAGAGCCTTAAAGACTGTGAAGAAGAGTTTATAAAATGGAGTGAGCTGCTGTTATCGCCACTCGTTGAGTTAGCACAGGAGGCAGATCATGCAAACGCTTAATCCAATGAGTATGGCGCTGTGTGGGCAAAGCCTGATTGAAGCCAGTGCCGGTACAGGTAAAACCTACACCATCACAGGTTTGTATTTACGGTATTTGTTGGGTTTACAAAAAGCGAACGGTGAAGATGAACAATTAAATACGCCTCTAAGTGTTGAGCAAATACTGGTGGTGACCTTCACTGAAGCCGCAACTCAAGAAATTAAAGACCGTGTGCGGGCGCGTATAATCAATGCCAGAGATGCACTGCTTGGTAAAAAGCCAGATGATGAGTTGATTGAGCAAGTAATTAACGAGGTGACTGACAAACACGCCGCATTTGATTTGTTAGACGCTGCAGCAAAGTCTATGGATGAAGCCGCTATATTCACCATTCATGGCTTTTGTCAGCGAATGCTGAAACAACATGCTTTTGAATCCGGCGTGGCGTTTAACTTAGAGTTTATTTTAGATGAGCGTGAGCTTATTCAAGAAACCCTTAATGACTTTTGGCGTGCCTTTGTTTACCCACAATCAAAAGAGCGCACCCAAGCCATTACCGATATTTTCCCAGTGCCGGCGTCACTGTATTCACAGGTAGTGAGTTTACTCAATAAACAAGGGGCAACAATTACCCCTGAGTACGACCTCGACGATATATGGCAAGCGCGCGACAACTTTGTGGCAAAAGTACCAGCATTTAAAACGGCATGCCGTGAGAGTGAATTTATTAATGCTGTAAAAGCATCTGATTTAAGTGGTTCAAAAACTCCAGGTCGAAAAAACAGCCTTGCAGCGCTTGAAGAATACTTAAGCAATGATGAGTTGTTTTTTGTATTTGGTACCAGTAAATACTCGTTTGAAGTGTGGAGCACAGAGAATTTAAGCGACCCTGCAAATTATAAGAAAAACGGCAGCTTTCTCAGTCACGAAATGCTGGCTCAGTTTGATGAAATGGCCACACTCAGTAGCCTTATCAATAACGGATTGAATATTGCGATAGTGCAATATGCTGCTAAATGGGTGGCAAGTGCATTAGCTAAACGCAAGCAAGAGCAAGGCGTTATTACTCCAGATGACTTACTGAGTAATTTGCATCAAGCGCTTTTAAGTGAGCAAGGCCAAGCATTAAGTGAAAAAATTGCCGCTTTGTTTCCGGTTGCCATGATTGACGAATTCCAAGATACCGACCCAATTCAATATGGCATTTTTAGCCGTATTTATGGCATTAAAAACACCACGCTTGCCATGATAGGTGACCCTAAACAGGCTATTTATGGCTTCCGTGGTGCAGATATTTTTACTTATATTGGTGCAAAACAAGCTGTTTCAGAGGGCAAGCAATACACCCTAGATACCAACTACCGCTCAAGTGAAGGGGTTGTTGATAGTGTAAACCGCTTATTTGCTAAAAATGCTAATAGCTTTATTTATAACGATGCAATCCCATTTCAAAAGGTTAATGCGAAGGGAAAACAGCAAGACAAAGCGTTTTTAATAAACGGTGAAATGCCAAGTGCGTTTGAATTTTCGGTGTTTGTTGATGAATACGCCGAAGCCAACAACAAGCCAACCAGCAAAGGGGTGGCTCAACAAGCATTGGCTTTGCAATATACGAAAAAAATTACTGAGCTACTCAAGCAAGCCGATGCAGGCGCTGCAACCATTGCAGGAGTAGCACTTACTGCCGCCGATATCTGTGTGTTAGTGCGTGACCGAAACGAAGCACAGTTGATGAAAACTGCACTGGCAGAAGCCGCCATTGCCAGTGTGTATTTATCGCGAGATAGTGTTTTTAACCAAGAGCTTAGTCATCATTTACTGAACTTTTTAACGGCATTACATGGACAGTATGATGAATCATTACTGCGTGGTGTGCTTGCTGGGCCATTGTTTTGCTTAAGCTACAACCGCATTTATGAGCTTCACGAAAATGAAAGTGCATGGCAAGAGCATTTAAACTTTTTTGCTCAGCTTGCTCACATTTGGCATAAACAAGGCGCTATGGCGATGCTCGAGCGTTTATTAAGCCATAATCAGCTCGCAGCGCGTTGGCAAGGTTTAGGTTACAACGTTGAACGCTGGCTCACCGATTTCCGCCATTTAGGGGAAATATTACAGCAAAAGCAAATTGAGCTTGAGGGAACCCATCGATTGCTGCGTTGGTTTGCGCAAAAAGTTAGTCAACAAGATGGTGAAGCGGTGCAAGTACGCCTAGAAAGCGATGCTAATTTGGTGAAAATTGTCACCATGCACGCCTCAAAAGGCTTAGAGTACCCGATTGTATTCATGCCGTTTGCCTGTGGCTATCGTGAAAGCAAAGAAGCCCTTTACCATAAAGACGGTAAGTTGATTTATGATCTTGCTAAAAGTGACGACGCAATGCAAAAAGCAGAGCAAGAGCGCTTGGCTGAAGATTTACGCTTGCTCTATGTGGCATTGACTCGTGCCGTGCATTTTTGTTCTGTGGGTATGTATAACATTGCGCAAGGTCGTAGTGCTCGCCCTGGAATTCAAAGTACCAGCATTGGCCACGTATTATTTGCAGGGTTAGAGATTAAATCGGGCGATGAATGGCGCGCATTGTTACAACAATTTTGTGAAGGCTCTGCGCACATGCACTATGAGGCGTTTAGCGAAGCAGGTGAGCTTGAAAAGTTAACATTTGCTGGTGCTGACAGTGAGCAGGCCTATCAAGTTAATACTGTTAAAGCTGACATTCAGCGTGATTGGCGCTCAACCAGCTTTAGTAGCTTAACGCTGAAAAAGCATACTGATCATATTGAGCTTGGGCGCAGTGATGAAGACCACGAAAAAGATGAGTTTTTAGCCCAAAATGCCAATGCTTTAACTCCTTACAGCTTCCCTAAAGGGGCAAAGCCGGGTAGTTGTTTGCATGAAATATTTGAGCAATTAGACTTTACTGACCCTTATGCGTTAAAGCGCCCAGCCAGCGAGCAAGATGACCACGCACTTGATAAAGTGATCGAAACGTTATTCGAAAAATACCATATTGATGATAGCTGGCAGGAAATGACCGAGCAGTGGATCCTTGCTGCACTGAATTGCCCATTAAACGATAAAGGGCTTAGTTTATCAGTACTTGAGCCCGATACCTGTTTGGTCGAAATGGAATTTAACTTACCGCTGTTATCGCTCTCAAGCGATAAGCTTAACCAAGTGTTAGTAAAACACTTTAACTTACCCGGGCAGCTTGATTTTAGTGAGGTACAAGGCTTACTAAAAGGCTTTATCGATTTAATATTTTGCTGGCAGGGTAAGTATTATATTCTTGATTATAAATCGAACTTTTTAGGCAATAGTGCGGCTGACTACCAACATGAGCAACTAGAGCAAGCCATGACCAGTCATCAGTATCATTTGCAGTATTTAATTTATACCGTGGCATTGCACCGCTTATTAAAACAACGTATTCAAGATTACGATAGCGACACGCATTTAGGGGGTGTTTACTACACCTTCTTACGTGGTATGAGCGAAGGGCAAGGGGTGTATTTTAATCAGTTAACAAAACAGCAATTAACTGAGCTGGATAGCTTATTCGCACAAGGAGCCATGCTATGAGTCAACTGACATTCGGCTTTGATGACCATGAGCCAAACGAGCCAATGAATAAGCAGCCAGAACAACCAGAGCAACCAGCACAATATGCCGAAAGCGATTCAGTGTTGCCTGCTACAGAACTTAAAACACAGCCTTTACTAAGTTATTTACTTGAGGCAAAACGTATTCGCTTAGTTGATGTTAAACTCGCAGAGCTATTGACTGGCACAGAAACACTGGTAGAGAATAACGAAGCAGCGCACAGTGGGGTTTTTTACCTGATTTTATTACTTGCGGCCGCGCAGCAAAGTCAGCACAGCTGCTTAGAGCTCGTGAATATAAACTGGCAAAATCCGTTTGAAATTAGAGAGCAAAGCTTTGCTGATGCCAGCATCGCAGCCCCTGAGGTTTTAACCCCGTTTGCGACAGAATTTGGCCTTTCTGATGCCGTTAATAAACTAATGAATGCTGAGTGTGTCGGGGACGAAAAACCACTGCTTTTGTTTGCGAATAAACTTTATTTTGCTCGATTGGCAGAGTACGAAACCACATTGGCTTCGCGTTTACATCATTTAGCAACGAAAGAACTCACCTTAGATGAAGCCGAATTAACAGCACTACTTGAGGTGTATTTTCCTAGCAGTGAACATACACCCAACCCAAGCGATCCTATTAAAACATTAAACTGGCAAAAAGTAGCCTGTGCAATTGCTGCAACAAAAGGCTTTAGTGTGATCACTGGCGGCCCGGGTACAGGTAAAACCACCACGGTAACTAAACTACTAGCCATATTACAATCTTTGTATGCCAGTGCACCGCTAACAATAAAACTGGTTGCACCGACAGGCAAAGCAGCAGCGCGTTTAACCGAGTCGATTTTAGGGGCAAAGCAAAAGCTCAGTATGATCCCTGATAATATCGCGCCACTTATTCCAGACAGTGCGCAAACGATTCACCGTTTACTAGGCGTTGTTCCGCATACCAATAAGTTTCGCCATAATAAGCGTAATCCGCTGCATTTAGATGTACTGATCATTGATGAGGCATCGATGGTTGATTTGTCGCTTATGGCAAAACTAATCGAGGCACTACCGAGCCATGCAAGACTTATTTTACTGGGTGATAAAGACCAATTAGCCTCGGTTGATACGGGCAGTATTCTTAGCGACCTATGCCAAGGGTTAGAGCTTGGCAAAATGCCTGATTACAGCAGTGAAAGAGCAGCGCAGCTTAATCGCGTTTGTTTTAATAATCAGAGCGAAATACCCGCGGCAAGCAGTCATTTTGTACTTAACGATTGTATTGCGTTTTTACAGCAAAGTTATCGTTTTGATGGCAGCAGCGGCATTGGTCAATTAGCTCAAACTGTAAATACCAATAACAGTGGTTTACTGGGCTATGTTGAGCAAACGATTAATCAAGGTGGCTTTAAAGACCTTAAACTTAATTACAGTGTAATTAGTAAACCGATAGAGCAGTTTGTGCAACAAGCGGCGTTGCAATATCACGATTATTTGCAGCTTATCCAGCAAGGGGCAAGTGTTGCCAGTGTGCATAAAGCCTTTGCGCATTATCAGTTGTTAGCTGCAGTCAGAGAGGGTGATTACGGTGTAAATAGCCTTAATCAGCGTATTGAAAAAGCACTGGCTCAACAAGGTTTAATCTCGCCATATCAAAGGCATTACGTGGGTATGCCAATTATGATCAGCCAAAACGACTACCAGTTAAAACTGTTTAATGGCGACATAGGTATTTTAATGCACGATGAGCAAGGTCAGTTAAAAGCCATGTTTGTTGATGAACAAGAAAATATTCGTGCCTTTTCGCCCGCACGTTTACCTGCTCACGATAAAGTGTATGCCATGACAATTCATAAGTCGCAAGGCTCTGAATTTGCTTATACCGCAATGATTTTACCACCAATAAAACAGGCTAATCAGGGCATTAACAGGCAATTGGTTTACACGGGGATCACCCGCGCGAAAACCACATTTGAGCTGGTGGCCGATAAAAATGTATTGCTCATGGCAATGAATAAATCTGTTACTCGTGCATCGGGTTTATACGATAGGTTAAAACATGAAGCTAGTTAAAGTAACGAGTGACCAACTCAACGAGTTAATGGGTTGGTTTAACTCAGAGGCTGAACTGCGTATTTGGTCTGGGCCATTTTTTAATTACCCATTTGATACGCAAAGCTTTAAAAATGATTTAAACCTAGATGCGCTGAATTCCTTCGCGTTGATTAATGACGAGGGCCAGATGTTAGGGTTTGGTCAATACTATTTACGTGAAGGTCGTTGCCATTTAGGGCGGCTAGTTATCGCGCCAAGTGAACGTGGTAAAGGTCTTGCAAAAGTGTTGATAAATTTACTAGGAGAGCAGGGCAAACAGCAATTGCAGTGTGATAGCTTGTCGTTGTTTGTGTATACCCATAATACCCTTGCTAAAACAGCTTATGAAAAAATGGGGTTTATTCAAACCCAGTACCCCGCGGACATGCCACTCGATGGCTGTATTTATATGACCTGCTAAGAGCGTTTAAAGCTGCTTTTACGAAACAGATTAGGTTGCCAGCCAAAGTGTATGGCGCCTAATCTTAAACATACCGTCACAGCAAATGCGCCAAGAATGCACCAAATATAACTCACCTCAAGGGTGAATAAAGCCGCGTAAGTTAACCCGCCAGATAAGCAAGCGGTGGAATAGAGTTCTTCGCCCATTACTAAAGGCACTTCTCGACAGATCACATCACGCATCAGGCCGCCAAAAATACCCGTGGTCATACCCATGGTGATGGCAACAATCATATCTGCGCCGCCAATTAGTGCCTTTTCGATACCAATAATGTTGAAAATAGCCATCCCTACAGCATCCATTAATAGCATGGTGGTGTTACTTAAATCGGGTAAGTGACGAATTGATAGAATAGATGCGAATATGGCTATGTAAGTTGCGTACAAATAATCGGGCTGAGCTATCCAAAATACTGGTTTGTTAAGCAATATGTCTCGAAGTGTGCCACCACCTAGAGCTGTGACTGTGGCAACAACCACCACACCAAAACCACCAACACTTTTTTCATGGCCCAGCAAGGTGCCGGAAATAGCAAAAAACGCTACACCGATAATGCTTAAAAAATGAAAGTATTCTGATGTCATGGGGTTTCCTTACCTGTTTATAGTAACTAAACCCTAGCAAAATGAACTTTATTGATGCTGAACAGCTAAGAAAATAGGGCGGGTAGTGATGTCACCCGCCGGTAAGAAAATTTTTATTATTTTAGATAATCAACCACTAATTGCGTCATTGCATTTACGCCAAGCTGTAAAGCTTTTTCGTCTGCAAAAAAGTGTGGTGAATGGTTACTAGGTGCTGTAACTGCATCTTGACCTTTTGGTGTGACACCTAAGAAAAAGAACATGCCTGGTGTTTCTAAGGCGTAGTAACTAAAGTCTTCGGCACCTGTGATAAGTGGCGTTGTGATCAGGTTTTCTTTGCCAACCACACCAGCAAGAGTTGGTGTCATTTTCTTGGTTAATTCAACATCGTTTACTGTTACTGGGTAACCATGATCAATGTGAACATGGGCTTCTGCGCCACCTGATTCAGCTACCATCTCAGCGGTTTTAGCTAAACGTTTTTTAATGTCAGCACGCATTTCTTGGTCAAAGGTACGGATTGTGCCAACCATTTCAACTTCATCAGGGATGATGTTGTTACGCACACCGCCATTAATGGCACCAAATGAAACCACAGAAGGCGCTTTGGTCACATCAACTTGGCGAGAAGCGATGGTTTGTGTTGCCATAATAATTTGTGATGACGCCACAATTGGGTCAACACCATTCCAAGGGCGAGAACCGTGAGTTTGGCGACCTTTTACTGTGATAGTAAATTTGTCGGCGCTGGCCATTAGCGGCCCTTCACGAAAACCAATTTGTCCGGTATTAAGTGAGCTGGTTACGTGTAAACCAAATACGGCTTCTGGCTTTTCTTTAAATAAGCCTTCTTTAAGCATAAGCTCAGCACCACCTTCTTCGCCATCAGGAGCACCTTCTTCAGCAGGTTGGAAGACAAACAGAATATCACCCGCGAGCTCTTCTTTAATTTTTACTAAAGACTCAGCGGCTGCCATTAAAATAGCCACATGGTTATCATGACCACAGGCATGCATTACGCCAACGGTATTGCCTTTGTACTCTGTTGTTTGAGTTGACGCGAAAGGTAAGTCTACTTGCTCTTTTACAGGGAGTGCATCCATATCAGCACGCAGCGCAATAAGCGGACCTTTTTTGCCCCCTTTAAGTTTGGCAACCACACCGGTATGAGCCACACCTGTTTGAACCTCAAGGCCTAACGAACGTAAATGCTTAGCCACGTATTTGGCTGTTTCAAACTCACGGTTACTAAGCTCTGGGTATTGGTGTAAATGACGGCGCCATTTAATGACTTTTTCGCTGACGCTTTTATTGGCAGATTTAAGTTCAGAATTAATATCACTCGCAAATGCAGGGGTAGAAATAGCACTGAGAAGTAGGCTGGTCGAAAGTAGTTTGTTTAACATCCCGTATCCTTTTATTATTTAGATATCCAAACAACCTGTGAAACGCTGAATTCTGCATTTTGAGGTGGCTTGGATATATGCACACTACACCAATGTAAAGGATAAACACTTGAATGAACAATACCTTTCGGTAATTAACCAAGACAAATGGTTTAAAAATCGCACACAATTATTTAGGGACAAGCTAGTAAAAAATGCTAAATTAATCACCTTAAATGCGGGTGATGCATTGTTTTTGCGTGGTGATGAAAATACCGGTCTGTATTGTGTTATTAATGGCGTGCTTAGAGTTTCTGGGGTTAATAGCCAAGGCAAAGAAGCGGTGCTTAGTTTTGTAACCAGTGCAATGTGGTTTGGTGAAGTGGCTCTGTTTGATGGTGGTAAGCGCACCCACGATGTGTATGCTCAAACTGCGGTACGGCTTTTACACGTTCCTGAGCGGGCATTAAGCCAGTTATTACAAGAACATCCTGCTTATTGGCATGACTTTGGGCTGCTGCTTACTAATAAAGTGCGAAACCTGTTTGACTCATTAGAAGATCACGCACTCCTTACAGCAAAGCAAAAGGTGAGTAAGCGGTTATGCATGCTTTATCAATCGTCACACCAAAGCTGTTTGCCGCTTACCCAGCAACAACTTGCCGATATGACCTATTTAACACGGCAAACCATTAACCAAATATTACAATCCCTGCAAGCTGATTCAATTATTAACCTTAAATATCAAACGATTGAAATTATTGATATCGATAAATTGCAATCTCAATGCTAGCTTGGAACTAAAATTGCTACAAAGTCGTAATCAAGCTTAAATGGAAGACAACTTGTGGCAATTACATTTCATAATCAATATAACCCTTATCACGCTTCGGCTGCTGCTAAGCTGTCGCAAACGGCTCGCACTGAGGGTGTGAAAGCCATGCATACGCCAGCATCTTCAGCACAACAACTTTTACAAAAGCAGCCTGAGCCCAGCTCTTTTTTAGCACAAGCTCAAGAAGCTTTGGTTTATCAGCGGCTCGGGGTTGATAAAGAGAAAATTGATGAAATAAAAGCGCAAATAGAGAAGCTTGCTGAACAAATGCAACAACAAGGTGCCGATACTAAAGCACTGCAAGAAAAAATGAATGAGCTGCAAGCGATGCTCGATGAAGAGTATCAAAAAGGTCGCGAACGCATGGATATGCGACCAGAAGCTGAAAAAGGCAAAGTTATTGATGCGCTGGTTTAATGTGTGATTTTAAGCTAGCAACTTTAAATGTCGGCTAGTTGACATTCTTGTTGGTGAATTTTCTGCTAATCTGAATTTTGAACACAGTTTTGGCAGGAAAAACAATGAAAACATTAAAACAACAACTGACAAATTACGCCCTTTATCACCGTTCTAAACGCAATATTGTCACTCACTTTATCGGCATCCCATTAATTGTGTTTGCAATTATTTGTTTATTACATCGCGTCACACTTATCTCAGAGCCTGCTGTTATCTCCTTGGCAACCGTGGTAATTGCGCTCACCTGTCTTTATTACTTAATGCTTAGCTTATCTATGGGGTTAATTATGGCTGTATGCTTAAGTTTGTTAAGCATTGCTGCTGAGCCTGTGGTGTCGCTTTCAACAGAGTTATGGCTAACTTTGAGCATTGGCAGTTTCGTGGTTGGTTGGGTGTTTCAGTTTATTGGTCACTATTTTGAAGGTAAAAAGCCAGCCTTTGTTGATGATTTAATTGGTTTGGTCATAGGGCCGTTATTTGTATTAGCAGAGTTCTTGATTATGCTTGGTTTTTATAAAGATATTGCTGATCATATCGAACAACATGCAGGGCCTAATAAAGCATAACAACAATAATAAGGAACACACATGCAATTAAATGGTAAAACAGTTTGGGTTACTGGGGCATCTTCTGGAATTGGTGAGGCACTTTGTGAGCAATTGGCGGCAAAAGGGACAACGCTAGTACTGTCTGCCCGTAATGAGGAAAAACTCAACGCTCTTAATACAAGACTCGGCGGTAATCATCATGTGGTCGCCCTTGATTTGGCAAAGCCCGAAGCCTTACTTGAAGATATGCCAGCAGTGATCGAGCGAATTGGCCGTATTGATGTGCTTATCAATAACGGTGGGGTGTCGCAGCGTAGTCTATTTTTAGAAAACGAATTTACGGTCTATCGCCAACTGATGGAAGTAAACTATTTTGGTTTAATTGCTTTAACTAAGGCGGTCGTACCCCAGATGGTTAACCAAGGTATGGGCATGGTGGTATCAATTAGCAGTGTAGCGGGTAAAGTCGGTTCAAAATTCAGAACTGGGTATTCGGGTTCTAAGTATGCGGTCGTGGGCTTTATGGATTGCTTAAGAGCAGAACTAGCCGACAAAAATGTGAATTGCCTGACTATTTGCCCGGGTTCAATTAAAACAGCCATTGCGCATAATTCGTTAGATGGCCAAGGTAAACCGCAAAATAAGCCAGAGGAATCAATCGAAAACGGCATGGATGTGGCAAAAGCGGCTGCAAAAATGATTAAAGCCATTGAAGCCGAGAAAGATGAAGTTGTTATTGGTGAAGGAATAAGTGGTTTAGCACCGACTATTAAGCGATTTTTCCCTGGCTTTTTTAATCGCCTCACAGCAAAAATGAACTACAGATAATTTATAGTCATTTGTTAGCGAATGATTCTCAGTAAACAATGCGCAACTTGGGTTGCGCATTTTTTGTACCAAATGGTCGAATTATTATTACTTTAATCGATAAAAGGCACTAGTTTGCTATGGTTAAACGGGGATGGATTAGCATACAATGGGGTAAAAGTAGTCCAAACAAGAGAGAACAACAATGGCCGCATTTGGTACTGTATTTATGCCACAAATGATCCAAGCACGTTTTGCTGATAACTCATGGAGTGAAAGCGCGCTGGTCCCATCTGATAAAATCGAATTACATGCGGGTGCTCACGTATTACATTACTCAAGCACCTGTTTTGAAGGATTAAAAGCATTTCGTCACGAAGATGGCTCGGTCTATATCTTTCGTATGGATGCTAACATTGCTCGTATGAAACAAAGCTCTAAGTTACTAAACTTACCTGACTTTGACGAAGGCATGCTTGAGCAAATGATCAAAGACATTGTAAAAGAATACGCAGACGAAACACCAACACCGCCGGGTTCAATGTATATTCGCCCAACTCACATTGGTACAGAAGCGGCAATCGGTAAAGCGGCTGCACCGTCAATGAGTTCCTTACTTTATGTATTACTTTCGCCAGTAGGTGATTATTTCTCAGGCGGTGCTACAGCATTACGTGTATTACTTGAAGAAGACGGCATGCGCTGCGCACCACACATGGGTATGGTTAAAAGTGGTGGTAACTACGCAAGTGCATTAGGTCCAATCTTAGAAGCTCGCTCAGAGCATCAAGCAGACCAAATTTTATTCTGCCCTGGTGGTGATGTACAAGAAACTGGTGCTGCAAACTTCATTCTAATTGATGGTGATGAGATCATCACAAAAGCACTTGATAGCACATTCTTACACGGTGTGACGCGTAATAGTATTTTAACGATTGCTAAAGATTTAGGTATGACAGTATCTGAGCGTAACTTTACTGTGTCTGAGTTACTAGAAAGAGCCGCTAAACCAGGTACTGAAGCTGCGTTATCAGGTACCGCTGCGGTACTTACCTCGGTTGGCACGCTTATTCATAACGACCAAGAGTTTAAAGTGGGGTCGGGTAAACCAGGTGAGAAAGTTGCTAAATTACGCCAAGCATTGAATGATATTCAATGGGGTAAATCAGCAGATACTCATGGCTGGTTAACAAAAGTATAATCGCTGAGCAAATATATGCTTTGAAGAGCCACGTTACTACGTGGCTTTATTGTTTTTACATTGGTTTACAGCACTTCCTGTGTTTAACCGCAAATTACTAGACATTCTAATGCTTTAATTTTACTTTCATTTTATTAACAATAACTAAAAGTAAATTTATTATGATCAAGAAAACACTAGCATGTGCAATTGTTGTTGCATTGGCGGGCTGCGGTGAGTCTACCCCTACAAAAACAGAACAAACAGTGAAAACTGCAGAGGTTAAAGCTGCTGTGAATTATCCAGAAACTAAAAAAGGCAATGTTGTTGACGAGTACTTCGGTGAGAAAGTAGCCGATCCATACCGTTGGTTAGAAGACGATATGAGCGACGAAACAGCCCAGTGGGTTAAAGCCGAAAATGACGTTACCTTTTCTTATCTAAAAAATATTCCGTATCGCGATGAGCTAAAAACTACCCTTGAAAAGCTGATGAACTACGAAAAAGTCACAGCGCCATTTAAAGAGGGTGAGTACACCTACTTTTATAAAAACGATGGTCTGCAAAATCAGTACGTAGTTTATCGTAAAAAAGGCGACTCTGAAGCTGAGGTATTCTTAGATCCAAATACTTTTAGCGCTGATGGCACAACTTCAATGTCGGGCTTAACATTCACAGAGGACGGCACGCTAGCGGCCTATCAAATCTCTGAAGGCGGCAGTGACTGGCGTAAAATTATCATTATTGATACAGCGACTAAACAACCAATTGAAGAAGCATTAGTCGATGTAAAATTCAGCGGTATCTCTTGGCTTGGCAACGAAGGTTTCTATTATTCGAGCTACGATAAGCCAAAAGGTAGTGAGCTGTCTGCAAAAACAGATCAACATAAAGTTTACTACCATAAGTTAGGCACGGCACAAGCAGATGATCAATTAGTTTATGGTGGCACAGAGGCTCAGAAACATCGTTATATTGGTGCTGATGTAACCCGTGATAATCGTTATTTAATTATTGCTGCAAGTACTTCAACTTCAGGTAATAAATTGTTTATCAAAGATTTAACTAAGCCTGACAGCAAGCTAGTGACTATTTTAGATAACACTGACTCAGATACCTCAATTATTGATAATGACGGCTCGAAACTATATTTAGTGACTAACTTAAACGCGCCAAATAAACGTGTAGTGACTGTTGATGCTGCTGATCCAAGCCCTGAAAATTGGCAAGATTTAATCCCAGAAACTGATAATGTGCTTAGCCTTTCAAAAGGCGGTGACTACTTCTTTGCTAAGTATATGGTTGATGCGATTTCGCAAGTAAAACAATACGATAAATCAGGTAAATTAGTACGCGACATCAGCCTGCCAGGTGTAGGTACTGCATATGGCTTTAGTGGCAAGCACGATGCACAAACACTGTATTACTCATTTACGAATTACACTACACCAGGCAATACCTACTCGTTTGATGTTGAGTCAGGAAAGTCTGATGTGTATCGCAAGTCGGGCGCTAAATTTAATAGTGAAGAATATATCTCTGAGCAAGTCTTCTATACATCAAAAGATGGCACCAAAGTTCCGATGATTATTTCGTACAAAAAAGGCACTGAGCTTAACGGTAAAAATCCGACTATTTTATATGGCTATGGTGGCTTTAACGTAAGTCTAACACCAAGTTATAGCCCTACAGTAGCGGCGTGGCTTGAGCACGGTGGCATCTATGCTGTTGCTAATATTCGTGGTGGTGGCGAATACGGTAAAGAATGGCATGTAAATGGTACACAGCTTAAGAAACAAAATGTATTTGATGACTTTATTGCTGCGGCTGAGTACTTAAACAAAAAACAATACAGCTCACCTGATTACTTAGCGGTACGTGGTGGCTCAAATGGTGGCTTATTAGTTGGTGCGGTTATGACACAGCGCCCTGAGCTATTTAAAGTTGCGCTTCCTGCTGTAGGTGTTTTAGATATGCTGCGTTACCACACCTTTACAGCCGGTGCTGGTTGGGCGTATGACTACGGTACGAGTGAACAAAGTAAAGAAATGTTTGATTACTTAAAAGGCTACTCACCAGTTCACAATGTAAAAGAAGGTGTTAGCTACCCTGCAACCTTAGTGACAACAGGGGATCATGATGACCGTGTTGTGCCTGCGCATTCATTTAAGTTTGCAGCAGAGCTACAAGAAAAAGGTGCGAAACAAAATCCGTATCTTATTCGCATTGAAACAAATGCAGGTCATGGTGCAGGAACACCAACAAGTAAGATCATCGATCAATACGCTGATATTTATGGTTTTACCCTATACAACATGGGTGTTAAATCGCTATAAGGTAATGTATATATTACTTAACTAAAATTAAAAACGCCGAGCTTAGCTCGGCGTTTTTGTATCGATCAAGCGAATTGATATTATAAATCGATACCCAATGCGAAAATCATTTTGTAATCTTCTTTTTCTGGTACTACACCGTTTTCATCGGCAATCGGGTCGGCAAGGTAATCCCAAACTAATGACACATCAAAATCGATATCATCTGTGATTTCAAATTCAAACGCAGCCAAAGCATATTGTGAGTCACCGCCAGCATCACTGCTTGCAGTTAGGTAGCGATAATTTAATGAAAAATCGATTTTCTTAGTGATTTCTAACTCATAATTTGTAGAAATAAACCAAGACATTGATGAGTTACTCTTATCTTCTCCAGCAGCTACAGTGTCAAATTGGGTTTTTTGATAAGCAGGCCCCGCTGTAAAATCCCATTCTGTTTTGTCGGTATCTATCACATAATAACCAACACCGGCGCCGACAGTGTATTTATTGGCGATATTTTGGAACGGGTCACGATAGTATTCAAAGAAAATAGGGCGGTAGTACATTTTTTGTGTGTAAAACCAGTCAAATGTACCGTTAGCACGAATATTGTTTTTAGTAATTTGATCATCACTGGTAGTGCGATAGCCTAAAATCTCAGATAAAAATCGACTTGAAGCAGTACGGCGCTTTATGTCAGCTTTAATAGAATATTCAGTTTGGTCAGTATTTCCACGGGCCAAATCTGCACCCATGGATAACTTTACAGTCCATGCACTGAGTTCGCTTTCAACTGAGGGAGCAATTGAGACTAAATCGCGATAACGGTATTTAGCGTCTTGTTCGCCAACTTTTACATAACCGCCCGATATATTAAGTGTACCACTGAGCTCATTGCCATCGTTAAAGCGAACCGTATGATGGCGATCTGAAATAATCATATAGATATCTTCGCGATCAATCATTAATGTATCAAGAATGTCGCTGTCAAACTCAACTTCTTTGTCGTACAAAGAGACAAGCTCGCCTTTGAGCCATTCGCCAGAATTAAGCCGTATCCAATCAAAGTGGGTTGCATCTTTAATTATTATGCCGCGCTCTTCGAGAAGCGGATCTGGAAGTGTTTCTGCGCTATAGCAAGCAAATGAACTTGCAACAGCTGCACTGATGAGCAGGTATTTTTTGAGCATTATTTCAATCCATGTTAAATAGAATGCATCTAAAGAAGTGCGATTATTTATTAATAACCTGCTTAATTTTAGAACACTATCAAATAGTGTTCAAAAATTACTTAAGCAGAGGGCAAAAACAAACGTTGATAGGTCTTGTAGGCGTATTCGTCACTCATTCCTGACAAATAATCACAGATTATACGCATCGCATTATCGCCTTGTTGGTGCGCATTTAGCCACATTTCTTGCGTTGTTTCTGGTAATAAGCGCATTGGGTCGCTGGCAAAAGCACTAAATAATTCAATCAGCAGGTTTTGCCCTTTAAACTCCACTTGCTGCATCTTCGGCTCACGAATTAAGCGTTTAAAAACAAAATGTTTTAGCACGTTAAGAATTTCGGCAAATTCATCTGGAAGACTCACCGTGTACTGTAATATTTCAGATTCGAAATCTGCGTTTTGTACAACTAACTGAGCGTTAATAATAAAGGTGTTTACCAACTCACCAATGGCTTCTTTACGCTCATACTCGTGATGAGAAAAGAGTCTGGCGGTTATCGAGCTCAAATGAGTGGTTAGCCATGTAGAGTCAAGCTCTTGTAATTGTACAAGGGCATGATTTTGCCAATCAGCCAGCGTTAAAACCTCTGTAGCTATAGCGTCTTCTAAATCATGTACGGCATACGCAATATCGTCGGCTAATTCCATAATTGCTGAGTCTATCGATTTGTAATGGGTTTTAGCTCTAAACTCATCAACCTTATAATGACTACTCAGCAGCGCTTTATCGTTATTCGACAGTGGCTCAATGATCCAATCGAAAACATCTTTATCGTCTTTATATAAGCCTTTGGCTGGTCGCCAATGGTCAGCTTTAATAAAACTACGTTGCTCACTCAAAGGTGGAATGCTGTGCCACAAATCATCAATAAAGGCTGGATATTTAATAAAACCTAACAAGGTGCGCCTGGTTAAGTTCATGCCATAGCCATTTGAATAGGGCTCAAGCTTAGAGACAATTCTAAGTGTTTGCGCGTTACCTTCAAAGCCACCATGATCGCGCATCATGTAATTTAATGCTATTTCACCACCATGACCAAAAGGAGGGTGGCCAATATCATGAGCAAGGCATAAGGTTTCGAGTAAACTACCGCTAGGAAAATTCGTAAATTCAGGGTGCTGCTTTTTCAAATGGCGTAATAAACCACTGCCAATTTGGGCAACTTCTAAAGAATGAGTAAGACGAGTTCTATAAAAATCATTTAAGCCAATACCCATAATCTGAGTTTTGGCCTGCAAACGCCTAAATGCTGCGGCGTGTATGATTCGAGAGCGGTCAACCTGCCAAGCTGAGCGGTTATCGTTTGGACGATATTTTTGTTGATTAATAATGCGAGCTTGCCAAGATTGGCACATAAAAATAACCTTCCTATTCCTTGTTTGCTTACTTTTCAGTATACGCAAGCGCTTGAAAATTGCGAGCAAACTACACTGTTACGTCAATAGTTTGTCCCTTTTATGGGTAGTTTTATAGTGCTGAATTCGCTAAAAATCATCTGCTTTGGTATACTTCGCCTTTGTGTGTGCGTGAGTTAACCGCACATGAGTAGTAGTTTATTTGAGAGAATACATGCTTAAGTACGTTTTTCGAGCTTTATTAACCGCTTTTTTTGCATGGGCGTTATTTTCGCCATTTATCGAAAAAGAAGTGACAGTTGAAGAATCTGAACAAACTCAGAGCACGCCTACCGGAACCCAGCGCGTAATCAAAAAAGAAAAACCATTACATAATGTAAAACTGCCTGACTTTGCAGCATTTACTGATGTAAAAGAGAAGAAACATGCTTTTTTTGATTTTATTCGCCCACATGTTGAGGCCGAAAATAAAAAAATTTTACAGCAGCGAGCTAAACTAGAAATTGCGCGCATGATGCTTGAGTACAATGAGCCGCTTACGAGCAAGCAAAAGTCAGATATTAAAAAAATTCTTACCAGCTACAAGTTGCCTAACACTATTGACACTTTATCGCTTACCCAAGCACTACGTCGAGTTGATATCATTCCTAAAGAGCTTGCGTTAATGCAAGCAGCAAATGAATCAGCATGGGGCACGTCACGCTTTGCACGGATTGGTTTAAACTTTTTCGGTCAATGGTGTTACAAAAAGGGTTGTGGCATGGTTCCTCGTCGCCGTGCTAACGAAGCGGCCCATGAAGTGACAGCATTTAAATCGGTACGTGCTGCTGTAAGCTCATATTTTAAAAATATTAATACCCATGCTGCGTATAAAGATTTACGATTAATTCGTGCCGATTTACGTCGCCAGCAAAAACCTATAGAAGCAACCAAGTTAACACAAGGTTTGTTATCATACTCTGAGCGCCGTGAAGCATATATTGATGAATTAAACACTATGATAAATCAAAATAGAGCTTACTTTGATGAATAAACTCCTTCCATGGTTAAAAGTCGCAACTATCGCGGTTGCGCTAAGCGCGGTTTCCTCTAAAGCCGCAGCAACTGAATTTGTTATTGCTTATGATGGCTTTTATGATCGTTTAAAAGTCGTGAATAAAGGTGAGTTTCAATACGCTCAAGTTAACTTTTATTTGTCTGATATTGCTAGCAACGAAGTATGCACTATTAAATCAGGTAAAATAATTACAGAAAAACAAGAGTTTGACCTAACTTATACAGATAAAGCTCAGTTACTTTTACCTTTTGATAAGCAATTAGATACAGATAAAGCTGTTATTGTTGTGCAACCAGAAAACCCTAAACATGAATGCCAATTAAAGTTACAGATTGAAGCGACTGATTTGGCAGATTTTGAACTCAGTAAAGCGAACTTATATACGTTAAATGAAGAATTTGACGAGCTGTTATCTGATTTGTCGGGCTTTTTTGTCAGCAAATTAATGTGGTTTTTGCTGCCTGAACAACAAGGTGTTGTACTTAAATTTAATGGCCAAGACGCTATCTCGGCAAATGGCGTTAGCTGTAAAGAGCTGCGTTGTTCAATAAAAGTAACAGACGACTGGCAAGACGATAACACAGTACTAAGCAGTCATGCTGAGCTTATCAGCGCCACACCTTGGATTGTTAAATAGCGACTATATTTTGGCTAAAAGCGTTTAAACTTCGACAAAAGGGACCTTAATTAGGTCCTTTTTTCGTTGTGAAGCAGATAGTTCTTATGTTTCTTTTTTCAAAAGTTTATCTCAGCATTTAGACGTATGAGCAAAATTGAAAATTCATCGTAGTTAGTACAATTACTATGACTGTTTCTTTGCTCTAAATTATTCCCTTGATTCATATTTTTCCTAACTATTTGTATTGCTGTGTATTTAAGGTTCAGTGTGTTTTGAAACATAGAAATAGTCGGAATGTATTAGTTTTCTCTGATTGTTTTTTATTATAGAAAAAAGACTTGATTGTATATTGCTAGCCTGATCTTTACTTAATTATTAAGTGCTAACTTTCTATTTTTAAATGAATTTTTAAGGAATGAAAATATAGATTTAGATCAAGTTACTTCGCTATAACTGGCTTAAAGTAAAACTATAAAGTTCTCAATATAGGTAGTTATAGTTTAATAGGAGTCGTTATGCAGACAGTCAATGTCGAACCTGTATCAGTAAAACAGCAGAATTTATCCGAACACAATGCTAAACAGGATGTGGTTTTTGATCTAGATGTTAAAAACCAAAGCTTAAAGTGGAATGCTGACGGTAAATACCCATATAAACGCAAAATGGACGTAGTTGAATACGAGCGCCATAAACACGAATTGCAAATCGAGCTTTTAAAAATGCAAGGCTGGGTAAAAGAGACCGAACAACAAATTGTGATTTTATTTGAAGGTCGAGATGCGGCAGGTAAAGGTGGCACTATAAAGCGTTTTATGGAGCATTTAAATCCTCGCGGGGCACACGTGGTAGCCTTAGAAAAGCCAACTACTAGAGAGCGTGATCAGTGGTACTTCCAGCGTTACATTAACCACTTACCTACTAAGGGTGAAATCATACTTTTCGATCGTTCTTGGTATAACCGAGCCGGTGTTGAGAAGGTAATGGGGTTTTGCGATGATCACGAATATTTGGAGTTTATGCGTCAAACACCTCAACTTGAGCGTATGTTGGTGAATAGCGGTATTAAGCTATTTAAATATTGGTTTTCGGTCAGTAGAGAAGAGCAATTTAGACGTTTTAAATCGCGCCAAAACGACCCACTCAAACAATGGAAGCTAAGCCCAGTTGATATGGCATCACTGGCTAAATGGCATGATTATAGTGATGCCAAAGATGCCATGATGTTTCATACCCATACTAAGGATGCACCTTGGACACAAATTCGATCTGACGATAAAAAGCGCGGGAGAATCAACTGTATGCGCCACTTCTTAAGTTGTTTAGATTACCCGGAGAAAGATCACGATGTAGTAAATTGTGTCGACTCGCTTATTGTTACCGAACCTACCCGCATGTCTATACGCAAGTGAAGGAGAATACTATGCAAAATTCACAGTCAGTATTTGAGAAACGTCTTGCTAAGCTCGAAAAAATTCTTGAAAAGAGTAAAAAAGAAGTGGCAAGAACCACTGAACTTGCAAAAGATGCAGCACTAAAAGCACAAGCAGCTGTAGAGTGTGCCAGCGAAGCTGAGAACCTAGCTGAAAATGCTAAAAAGCGCTTTAAAGCAGCAAAAAAGCAATTAAAAGAGGCTAAAGTGTTAAAAATTGCGCAGAAAAATGCGTCGAAAAAATCGGCTATAAAACGTGCCAAACGATTGGCAAAGAATAAAAAAGCTAAAACTAAAAGCGCTTAAAGTTAACAAAGGGCACATGGCTATTGTGCCCTTTGTTTTTATTAAGCGTATCGCTGGACATTTTTACGATTATCGATATGCTAAATGTCAATTTTTCAGGGACTTAAAAGCATCTTAATGAAACCTTTAGCGTCTATTTTTGTTATTTTACTGCTATGTTCAGCGTGTAGTAGTCATTCACTTATCAACCAAGAAATGCAAACTAAGTTGCAAGGCTCATGGCAGTCTACAAATAGCCCAGTTTGTGAAGCTAATTTTCATACCGTAGCTTTCAAAAACAACACATTAGAAATCTCATATGACGAACAGGGCTATATTTCTGAGTCTGAAGCGAGAAAAACCTTCGTTTATAATATTCTCTCAGCAGAGAAAAATTTAGTCCGTGTGCAGCTTGAAAATGAAACTCGTTTAGATAATAAGGGCAAGCCAGTAGTTTGGCATCTAAAACCACTTAGAAATGATAAGTATTGCTGGGGTAGAGATGACTGGCCTGATCTTGCTTGTACAGCTTCCCGTTATAAATGCACAGTAAGCAATTAAGATGATCTCAAAAGAAGTCGCTAGAATTGTGCGTGTTGATCATGCAGGTGAATTTGGGGCGATAAGCATTTATAAGGCTCAGTTATTTGTCGCTAAGTTTTTATATCAAGATATCTCTGTACAGCTTAAAGAAATGCTAAATCATGAAATCGAGCATTTCAAAACTTTTGATTGTTGGTTAAAGGAACATAAAGTACGGCATTGCCACGCAATCTGGTTTTGGTCTTTGGGTGGTTATTGTTTAGGTTTGATTACTGCTTTATTTGGCCGTAAAGCAATTTGGGTGTGTACAGAAGCCGTTGAATCAACGGTTCTTCATCATCTAGAATGGCAATTAAGCTATTTAGAGAAAAATAATAAAAGCGCATATCAAACGGTACTAAGCATTCAACAAGATGAAATTGAACACCAGAACCTAGGCAAAGTGAATGGTTCAAGTTCACTTTATTATTCACCAATCAGATTAGTCGTTAAGCACTCCACTAAATTTGCTATTTGGCTTTCGACTAAGTTGTAAAACTAAAAAATAAGGATAATTAAATGAGAGTTTGTTTGCTGATTTTGTTTTCGTAGCCATTTATCGTGTGTTCGGCTCAGTCTGAGCCAAATGCAGAATTAGAATTTGAACGGTTCTATAATGCATTGAAAATGGATGAAATCTTCAATGGCCTTGGTGGTATTGTAGAGGTCGATACAAAGCAAATATTAGCAGATACACTAAAAGATTTACCTGAAAGTCAAAAGCAATTGTTGATAAATGCGATGGGGACATCGGTATTGGCAGAGCCAACAGACATGAGTGCCGCTAAGATGGCTTTTAAGCTTAAAATTCTTAGTTTATTATCACCACAAGAGCTTAAAATAGCAGCAGATTTTTATTCAACAAATATTGGTTTAAAAGCGCATAGAGCCATAATCGAGGCGGAAGTAGCTGCTTCGAACTTTTTAGATTAATTGTTGTTTCATATAAATTATTTAGTAAATCCAGAAAACACCACTTAACCTGTTTTAAATATAAATAACCTGAATCCTTAACCTTCATTCCCAAAGCGCTGTGCTGTACGTGGTATCTCTACAAGAGAAGCGTTTTAATTATCCCACGCTAATCATTTCAACTCGCTCAAAAAGTCCGTATAATCCACGCCGAACTTTTTACTATGAAACATGGCTTACTAAAGCCTGTATGAGCAGAGCAAATGAATCAAACTGATACTAGAAAAGAAACTCTTGAATTTAATAAACTTCAAAAGCGTCTAAGAAGGCATGTTGGTACCGCGATTACTGATTATAACATGATCGAAGACGGTGATGTTGTTATGGCATGTATCAGTGGTGGTAAAGATTCTTTTGCAATGCTAGATATTTTGCTTAATTTACAAAAAGCAGCGCCGATTAAATTTGAAGTTATTGCGGTAAACCTTGATCAGAAGCAGCCTGGTTTTCCTGAGCACATTTTGCCTGATTACTTTGAGACGCTAAATATTCCGTATTACATCGTTGATAAAGATACTTACTCAGTAGTAAAAGAAAAAGTACCAGAGGGCAAAACAACCTGTGGTCTGTGTTCACGACTTCGTCGCGGCACACTTTATTCATTTGCAGAAAAAATTGGTGCAACCAAACTAGCACTTGGTCATCACATGGATGATATCGTTGAGACAATGTTCTTAAATATGTTCCATGGTTCACGACTAAAAGCGATGCCACCAAAATTACGCTCTGATGATGAACGTAACGTGGTAATCCGTCCGTTGTCATATTGCCGTGAAAAAGATTTAATTAAATACGCTGAGCACAAAGACTTCCCGATCATTCCTTGTAATCTATGTGGCTCACAAGAAAACTTGCAGCGTCAATCAATCAAAGCCATGCTGACAGAGTGGGATAAGAAAACTCCAGGTCGTGTTGAGAGTATCTTTAAGTCTTTACAAAATGTTAGCCCAAGCCAGCTTGCAGACAGAAACTTATTTGATTTTGAAAATTTACCACTTGATAGAGAAGGCAATCGTGAAAGCTATGACTTTAGCGAGGCGGTGGTCTCATCAACAAACATTGATGAATCATTATTTATTGATGTAACAAATGTATAAAACTCTTAAACTGTATATATAAAAAAGCCCCAAATTGGGGCTTTTTTAATATCTATTCAATAGGTTATTTAGCAAGTGGGCTTACATAGCCGTCTGGTTTTAGTGCTAATACATCGCAGTCAAGGCTATCAATAACATGCTCTGCTGTGTTACCGATAAGCGCTGCACTTAAGCCAGTACGTCCAACTGTACCAATCACTACTAATTCGCTGTTGAGGCGTGCAGCCACATCAGGAATAACATCTTCAGGTAAGCCTTCTTCAATGTGGCAATGAGCTTGGTCAATATCAAAGCCTTCAGCTAATGAAAGCGTTGATTCAAAGTGATGTTTTTTAACTGATTCGTTGTAAACACCAGGGTTAAACTCAGGAATTTCAATCGCGATATTAACCGGCGTTGCTGGGTAGGCATTTACTAAGTTAAGGGTGGCGTTGGCCAAGTCACAAATGAAGCGAGCGTCATTAATAATACGCTTGTTAAGTTCAAGGTGTTGTTCATTCTCACTCACTGCGTTTACAGCAGCTAAAATATTGCCTTTTGCTGGCCACTCTTTCTCTTTAACAAGTAAAACTGGAGCAGGGCACTTACGAATGAGGTGCCAGTCAGTTGGGGTGAAAATAACCGATTTAAGTGTATCGTGTTGATGGGTGCTTTTTACAACAAGATCAAAACCATCGTTAATTACCGTATTGATAATGGCTTCGTAAGGGCGATTGTGCCAAACAACACAGCTATCAATGGTTAGTTCAGGATAAAGGGCAATTTGCTCGTTTAACCATTCTTGGCGGTCTTTTATTACGGCCTCTCGCATTGCTTCACGCTCATCAGCAGAAAGCATAGTGGTCATTTCGTAAGAGAAGTCGTAGATACTGAGGAAAGCGGTGATGGTCGCGCCAGATTTTTTGGCTAGATCAATTGAGCGGCTTAAACTATGTTGCTGCTCTTTGGTTGGGTCTATAACTGCTAAAATTCGTTTAATTGCGTCCATGTGCTGCTCCTTAACTGTTCCGCAAAAAGTAGTACTTTGAGTGTAACCTAAATTTAGAACAGTTAAAGGGGCAAACAATATAAAGTTGCGTTAAATCAAACTCTATTTACATTTAATCGCTGCGGTTGCTGCAAGCGCTTGCTGGTCCAAAATGGTGATAAATTTGCCTTCAACTTTAATAAAGCCCGCTTTTTGGAAGCGGCTTAAAAGGCGGCTAATTGTTTCAACAGTAAGGCCTAAATAATTACCGATTTCACCACGTGTCATGGTTAAACGGAATTCTTTACGTGAGAAACCACGTTCACCAAAACGCTCTGCAAGATTATAAATAAAACTTGCTAGACGCTCTTCAGCTGACTTTTTATTGAGTAACAATAACATTTCTTGGTCGTAGTTAATCTCATTACTCATTAAACGCATAATTTGTTGGCGTAGCTTAGGTAATTTACCTGCTAATTCGTCTAGAGTATCGAATGGAATTTCACATACCATTGAAGTTTCAAGGGCTTGCGAAAAGCTTTGATGAGCCATTTTGTTGATTGCATCGAAACCGACTAAATCACCAGCCAAGTGAAAGCCAGTAATTTGCTCATCACCTTGCTCAGACAAGGTATACGATTTAAATGAACCAGAGCGTACCGCATAAATAGCATTTAAGCTTTCGCCAGACTCAAATAAATAATCACCTTTGTGTAGAGGCTTTTTACGTTCGATGATTTCATCGAGACGATCCATTTCTTGACCGTTTAATGAAAATGGCAAACATAGCTGGCTGATACTGCAATTATTACAGCTAATTGTGCATAAGCCTTTTGACTTGTTTTGTGAGAAGTCCATACATCAAATCCATTCAAATAGGTTAACAACTTTAGGTTAATGAACTAACTTATCGGTTGCTATAATTAATAAGTATATACCGTACCATATTATTACGCTGCCTAGAATAACCCTTATCCAAACATGGTTAAAAAGAGTATTTATTTTTTGACTAACAAGACCAACACTGATCATTGCTGGAAAAGTTCCCAAAGCAAAAAATAACATTACGCCTGCACCGTGAAGAGCTGATGGGCTTGTGAGTGCCCAGGTTAACGCAGAATAAACTAGGCCACAGGGTAACCAACCCCACAAAGCGCCATAAAGCAAGGCTTTAGGGGTTGTATCGACCGGTAATAAAAAACGATTGAGTTTAGCTAAATGCTGCCATATTAGCGCCTTGCCTAGTTTTTCTAGCCACTGTAGGGTTGCCGCTAAGCGCATTATGTAAACCCCAACTAGTAGCATAAAAATACCACTCAAAAACGACAACGCTATCGATATAGAAGTATTTTGCGCTGCAAAGCGACTACTAATTCCTGCTACAAGAGCACCGGCCAGCATATAACTGAGTGCTCGGCCTAGGTTATAAGCAACCGAAAAGCTCACTGCACGGTTTTTGTTGGCGGCAAGTTGTAAACTACTGGCAATGCCACCACACATAGCTAGGCAGTGACCACTGCCTAACAAGCCCATTATAAATGCACTAATAAACAGCGGATCAATCATTACTTTTGTTATGCTGCTCTTTATCGTCTTCGAACAGAATACTGTGACCCTGTTTATTTAAATCAGAAAACTGCTCGCTTTTTACAGCCCAAAAGAATACCCCAATTGCAATTAGCACAAATAAAATGGCAATTGGGATAAGCATATAGATGATACTCATAGTTTTAATAACCTTAATGAGTTGGTAATAACCAAAATGGAGCTTGCAGACATACCGATGACGGCCATCCAAGGAGCTACGAGCCCGAGGGCTGCCAATGGTAAAATCGAACCATTGTAAATAAGTGATAATGCCAAGTTTTGCTTAACAATACGGCGCGTCTTTTTCGAGACAGTAAGCAAATGTTCTATAGCCGTTAGATCACTATTGAGTAATACCACATCAGCACTATTTTTGGAAATATCAGCGCCGGTTTCCATTGCGATAGATAAATGGGCACTGGCAAATACAGGGCTGTCATTCACGCCATCACCAACCATAGCAACAATGGCACCTTTAGCTGCCAATGTTTCAACATGGGCTTGTTTATCGCGAGGGCTGCATGCTGCATGCACGGTATCTAAATTTAGCTGTTTTGCAATTCGCTCACCACTGTTAGAGGCATCGCCCGTTAACATATGGCAATTAATTTGTTGCGAATGAAGTTTAGTAATCAGTTTTTCTGCGTTATCACGTAAGCTGTCTGCTAAGTAAAAGCGCGCAATGACTTGTTTATCGATATACAAGGTTGCTTGAGCATCAGCTTTTTCGGTATCAAACCAACCGCTTTTACCTATCGCAAGGTGTTGATCATTGAGTAAAGCGGTAATGCCTTTACCCGGTTCGATAGTCACATTCTCAATTGGGTTTATTGAGTCGTTGAAACCAGCAAATGCATTAGCTATAGGGTGCTCAGAGAAGCTTTCAAGTTGGGCAGATAAGCGTAATGCATCAGCTTCACTGTACTGGCTGTTTACTAGCTCAACGCGTTCAATGGTAAAGCGACCTTGCGTTAAGGTACCTGTTTTATCAAAGGCGATATCAGTTAATTGTGGTAGCGTTTCTAATACGTGGGCTTGCTTAATTAAAATCCCACGCTTTGTTAAGCTTGCAACTGCACAAGTTAGGGCAGTTGGAATCGCTAAACTAAGCGCACAAGGGCAGGTAGCAACAAGTACAGAAATAGTCACCCAAAAGGCATGCTCGGGGTCTATTTGATACCAACCAATCGCTGTTATTGAGGCAAATACTAATAAGCAGGCAACAAACCACTGTGCTACTTTATCTGTGATCTCAACTAATCGCGGGCGTTTGGTTAACGCTGTGTGTTGCAACTTAATAATTTGATTAAGCAGGGTATTTTGACCGATTTTGTTGATCTCAATACTGATCACGCCATCGTGGTTAATCGTTCCTGCGTAAACTTGATGGCTGACAAACTTATTAACGGGTTGATGCTCGCCCGTCATCATGGCTTCATCAACGGTTGTTTGACCTTTTGTAACAATACCATCAGCAGGAATAGTCTCGCCTGCTTTGATTAATACAACATCACCCAGTTTTAGTTTTTTGGCCGCAATTATCGATTCTTGGTTATTCTCATCGATAATACGAGCTGTAAGAGGCAGTAACTTTTGCAAGTTAGCGGTAAATTCACTGGCTTTTAAACGGGCTCTAAATTCTAAATATTTACCTAATAATAATAAGAAGGTAAACATACAGATAGATTCAAAATAAACTTCGCCAACCGACATTAATGTGGCATAACAGCTTGCCCCATAAGCACCAAAAATAGCTAATGAGACTGGTAAGTCCATATTCAGCTGTTTGGCTTTTAAACCATTAATGGCATTGGTTAAGAATGGTAGGGCACTGTAAAGAATAACTGGAGAAGCAAGCACTAAACTTATCCAGCGAAAATACTGCTCGAAGTTCTCTTCCATGCCAGAGAACATGCCAAAATACATGGCGAAAGCAAACATCATTACTTGCATGGTCATCAGACCGGCAACCCCTAAACGGCGGATATAAGCTTTCGCGGCTTGCTGTTTTTGGCTTGCTTCAAGGTCTGCCTGAAATGGATAGGCTTTATAGCCGATTTCGTGTAATGAGGTGATAATTTGGCTAAGCGGTGTAACCGATTTATCCCATTGGATCATGGCACGGTTGGTCGAAGTATTTACATCAACACGTTTGATTGCTTTTAAGTTAAGTAGTTGTTTTTCGATTAACCAAGCACAGGCAGCACAGGTGATGCCTTCAACCGTTAATAGTACTTCTGATAAATCATTAGTGGCTGAAATAAACTCGTCTTGAATATCTTCGTTATCGTAACTTTTAATCAACTCGAGTTGCTCTGGAACAAGCTGTTCAACTTTACCAGAGCGTACAGTTCTAAATTTATAATAATCGGTCATGCCTTGGGCGACGATATTCTCAGCAACCGTTTGGCAACCAATACAACACATAGGTTGTGCCTTACCGTCTATTTCGACAGTCGCATTAAAGCCTTTTGGCACACTTTCAAGACAATGAAAGCAATTATCGGACATTAGAGTTTACTACTTATATTCAGGGCTAATCGAAATCGTTTTATCAGTTGGCAAAATGACATCTTCTTTAAGTTTCCAACTGTTATCGATTGGTTCAATAAACACTGTGTATGCACCGTCAACATGGGTGTCGAGTAGGGCAGTAAAATCGCCATGGGCGTTTTTCATTAAGCTTACATCAAAGTCATTGGCTTTAATGGTGCGATGATAAAAAGACATTTTTAAAGAGTGAACATTGCTTGCATCACCCTTGGTGAAAGTGAATGTTACTTTGTCGTCTGCAACATTTAAATCGCCATGTAAGTAAAGTGCTTTTGCTTTATTAAATTTGCTGAGTTCAAGGTTAATTGCCTTGCCTTTTTTATAATAATCGTCAACAACCATATCTGGGCCGTTGCCAATTGCCATATAAATAAGACCAGCACAGCCGATGATAGCTGCAAGAGGAAAAGAGATTAAAAACCATGGCCAAAAGTTTTTATACCAAGGAGTGGGTTTCATAGTACTTATACCTTTAAAAACGTTGTACGCATTTTATCGGATTTAAAAGCAAAAGACTAAAAAAAAGCCTCCAGATGGAGGCTTTTTTGATCTTAATTAATCTATTGAATTAAAAGATTAATTGTTTATACATTTTATTAACCGCGTGGTTATTTATCTTGCGATAAGCTGTAAACGTACGCTGTTAATAAGTGAACTTTATCTTCACCTAAAATGTCTTTCCATGCTGGCATTACACCGGCGCGGCCATTGATTAGTGTTTCTTCAACAGCACGTTTAGAACCACCGTATAACCAGATGTTATCTGTTAGGTTAGGTGCACCAAATGGTAAATTGTGTGCAACTGAACCTTTACCGTCAGCACCGTGACACGCAGCACACATTGCAAACTTAGCAGCACCTGCAGCAGCGTCTTTTTGGTTAACAGTACGGCCAGAAAGGCTAAGTACGTGAGCAGTCATTTCTTTAATGCCTTGCTCGCCAAGCGCATCACCCCAAGGTGGCATCGCAGCAACACGACCGTAAAGAAGTGTTTCTTTGATCTTGTCTGGTGAACCGCCGTATAACCAATCGTTATCTGTTAGGTTAGGGAAGCCTTGACCACCACGTGCATCTGAACCATGACATTGTGCACAGTTTTGAGAGAATAAACGTTGACCAATCTCAAGCGCTTTTTCGTCTTTAACTAGTGTTTCAATATCTTGTTTTGCGAATGACTCAAAGATTGGGCCAAAACGCTCATCAGCAGCGATAAATTCTTGGTCTAATTGAACGTTCTCACCGTTAGCTAATGCTTGTTCAGTCGCTTCTTTAGACTCAGCTAAAGAGGTAATACCTTGGTTAGAACTTGTCCATTTACCTAAACCTTCCCAGTTACCTAAACCTGGGTAAGCAGCAAGGTAGTATACAGACCAAATAAATGTCGCGAAGAACATATAAGTCCACCATTTTGGTAGTGGGTTGTTAAGTTCTTCAATGCCGTCAAATTCGTGACCACAGCTTTCGCCTTCTTTCACACCTGCGTAGTTTTTTAAGTTCCACAGAAGTAGGCCGAAGATGATAGCAAGACACGCTAGGGTTAATACAATAACCCATATACTCCAAAAGCTAGTCATTTCTCAGACTCCTTTTCCTCATTAGAGATTGTGTTGTTGTGTTTTTTTTCATCTTCAAATATGGCATTAGCAGCATCGTCAAAACGGCGTTTGCTACGCTTGCTGTATGCCCATACAACAATCACAATAAACAGTACTAAAATTACCAGAGTCAAAATGCCTCTGTATGTTCCGTAATCCATAATAATTACTTCAAGTGTGTGCCAAGCTGTTGTAAGTAAGCGATTAGAGCTTGCATTTCAGTTGCACCTTGACCACCGTTCATGGCTTCGATTTTCGCAATGTCAGCTTGTAGCTCTTCGTCACTTCCGTAACCTTTACCGTCGTAACGGTCGCTCGTTTTATCAATTCCGAAGCTATCACGGAATATTTGAAGCTTTTTAAGTGTATGGGTCGTATCGACTCTGTTTTCGTCTAACCAAGGAAACGCTGGCATGTTTGACTCAGGAACCACTGCACGTGGATCCATTAAGTGAGCATGGTGCCAATCGTCTGAGTAACGCTCACCAACACGCGCTAAGTCAGGACCAGTACGCTTAGAACCCCATTGGAAGGGGTGATCCCATACTGACTCACCAGCTACAGAGTAGTGACCGTAACGCTCAACCTCGTCACGGAAAGGACGAATCATTTGTGAGTGACAGTTGTAACAACCTTCACGCACGTAGATATCACGGCCTTCCATTTCTAACGCTGTAAGAGGGCGTAAGCCATCAACAGGTTTAGTCGTATCGTCTTGGAACATGAGTGGAGTAATCTCAACTAATGCACCAAAGCTGATTGCAAAGACAGTCAAGATAGCCATTAGGCCAACGTTCTTTTCGACTATTTCGTGTTTGTTTTGTGAATTATTATTGCTCATCGTGCTACTCCATTATGCCAATTGTGCGTCAGCGTCTAGTTGAAGCGAATCTTTCTTCGCTGCAATAGTACGATAAACGTTGTAAGCCATAATTAGCATACCTGTTACGATGAATACACCGCCTAGGAAACGCATGATATAGAACGGATACGAAGCTTCTAATGACTGTACAAAGCTGTACATTAACGTACCGTCTGAGTTTACTGCACGCCACATTAGACCTTGCATTACACCAGAGATCCACATTGCTACGATGTATAGAACAACACCCACAGTGTGTAACCAGAAGTGCGTGTTAACTAGTTTAACACTGTACATACGGCCTTGTGAGAATAGTGCAGGGATTAGGTGATAGATAGCACCGATAGAAATCATTGCAACCCAACCTAGTGCACCTGAGTGTACGTGACCTACAGTCCAGTCAGTGTAGTGAGAAAGCGCGTTAACTGACTTAATAGCCATCATTGGGCCTTCGAACGTAGACATACCGTAGAAAGATAGAGAAACAACTAAGAAACGAAGTACTGGGTCAGTACGTAGTTTATGCCATGCACCTGATAACGTCATGATACCGTTGATCATACCACCCCAAGATGGAACGAATAGGATAACTGACATAACCATTCCTAAGCTTTGCGTCCAGTCTGGAAGCGCAGTGTAGTGTAGGTGGTGAGGACCTGCCCAGATGTATAAAGAAACAAGAGCCCAGAAGTGAACAACCGATAAACGGTAAGAATAAACAGGGCGGCCTGCTTGTTTTGGTACGAAATAGTACATCATACCTAAGAAACCAGCAGTTAATAAGAAACCAACAGCGTTGTGACCGTACCACCACTGAACCATTGCATCTACAGCACCTGCGTAAATAGAGTATGATTTAGTTAGTGAAACTGGAATTGCCATGCTGTTTACAATGTGTAAAACGGCAACAGTAATGATGAAACCAGCGTAGAACCAGTTCGCAACATAGATGTGCGATACTTTACGCTTGATTAACGTACCAAAGAATACCACTGCGTAAGTTACCCAAACAACGGCGATAAGAATATCGATTGGCCATTCAAGTTCTGCGTATTCTTTTGAGCTTGTGATACCTAATGGTAAGGTAATCGCTGCTAGTACGATAACAAGTTGCCAACCCCAGAAGGTGAAGGCTGCTAATTTATCTGAGAAAAGGCGCGTTTGACATGTACGTTGTACGACGTAATAAGACGTCGCAAAAAGTGCACTTGTACCAAATGCGAAAATTACTGCGTTCGTGTGTAACGGACGTAGTCGAGAGTAAGTTAACCATGGTGTATCAAAGTTAAGTGCTGGCCAAGCTAATTGGGCAGCAATCAGAACCCCAACACTCATGCCAACGATGCCCCAAATCACTGTCATAATAGCGAATTGGCGTACAACTTTATAATTGTACTCAGTTTGTGATGCTACTGTTTGGCTCATTTTCTGGCTTCCGCTGCAATAAATGCGTTTTAGAAATGAATTACCCACTTTTATTCAAAGTGGGGCCTACTATTACTTCACAAGCGTGTTACCTAAAGCCAACTTAGCGGTGCTAGCTTCAGAAAACAAACTCGAGAAACCCTTATTTTTGCGATGGAAATGATAAAATTTTTGACCTTAAAAAGATAGGTCAATTGCATAAAATTATGACATCAATCAAATTTTAGCGCTTTGTTGGTTATTTTTTGTCAGAGATTGTATTTTTATTGACTTATTATTAGGTGCCTGTTGTCTTTTTTGGGCATTCTAATTAGTATCTGACTTTATTTTATACAGGCAAATAGAGTGCGAATAAGCTTATTTCCCGTGTTCCTTTTTAGTCTTTTTTTAGCTGCATGTGATAGCCAAAGTATAGATAAGGGCAGCACAAGTACAAGTTGTCAGAACAATAGTCATTGCAATTACCCAAATAATGTAGAAGTTTGGCTAAGTAACCCAGATATCAGTCCAGAAACACCGTTTACGATTAACCTAATGTTACCAAAGGAGGCTAAAAACCTCTCAGCAAAACTTGAAGGTGTCACCATGTATATGGGTTTTATCCCACTGCAGTTTAAACAGACAGGGCAAGTTTGGGTTGCTGATACTATGGTTGGCGCATGCTCTGAACCTGTTATGACTTGGAAAATGATGCTCACTTATACTTCTGGCGATAATCAACCTCAAACCTTGCTTTATTATTTCGATTCACTGCAAACTCGATAACATCTTCCTTCATTATTGTTGATCGCAGTTTTTAATTATCTAAAAGCTGTGATTAGCGCAATTTCTGCTTCACCTTTTTTTACTTTGATGTTCTTTATTAGCCGTATTTTTATACGGTATTACAAACTGACGGAACAAAAACAAAAAATCATCCTCTAATACACTGTTTAACAGACTAACTTTGTCTATTTAGTTAATTTAAGTGAATAACTATGGTTAGCAGTCTTACCAAGCTTTTACGGTTTTTATAACGTTGTGTGATCAACTTGTAAAAATTTCATTTGTAGCATTAATTGGGCTCTGATTACACTTGATTACAAAGTGCGTGCAATTGATTTCAATCGTGTTTTTTTTGCTACTTAATAATGTTATTTTCCTGATATGTAAGTGTTTTTTTCTATTAACATTGATACATCGTGAAACCTTATTACCTAAAGTTGGTACGTCATTTTTGGGTTGTTTTTTATTTAGTCTTTCATTCAGTTTTCGTTCAGTTAACTACGCCTAAGTTGCCCTCCGCTGACTCGTGATTCTAATAATAACGAGCGCTACCTAACTAAAGGTAAATTTCCAACAAGTAGGGTTTTCACATGAAAAAATCAATTCTTGGTTTAGCTGTTGTTTCAGCAATCCCAATGTTCTCAAGCATGCAAGTTTTAGCTGCTGATGATGCAGCAGAGTCTATTGAAAAAATTCAAGTTACGGGTTCTCGCATTAAGCGTTCTGATATGGAAAACGCAAGCCCAGTAACATTAATTGGTGCAGATGACATCAAAGCAATGGGTGCAACAAGCATCGATAGCGTATTACAAAAAATGACCGCAACAGGCGGCGCGATGACTAACCCAGGCGTAAATAATGGTTCTGGTGGTAACGCACGTATTGATTTACGTGGTTTAGGTGCTAGCCGCACATTAGTTTTAGTAAATGGTCGTCGTATGATTGCATCTGGTACAGGTGCGGCATCTACTGTTGACTTAAATACAATTCCTGTTTCTATGATCAAATCTGTTGAGGTACTTAAAGACGGTGCTTCTGCTGTTTACGGTACTGATGCGGTAGCTGGTGTTGTTAACATCATCTTAAAAGACGATTTTGAAGGTCTTGACATGAATGTTAACTCTGCAATCACTGGTGAAGGTGATGCAACAGAGAATTCATTCGACTTCACAGTTGGTTCGTCTTTTGATAAAGGTAACATTGTTATCGGTATGCAATACACCGATCGTGGCAAAGCAAAACAATCTGACCGTGACTTTTCTGATTGCCCAATCTCTGAAGGCGCTAATGGTTTAAACTGTAACGGCGGTTCTGTTTATGCTGAAGGTGGTCACATTTGGCAAGACGGTACAATTGGTGATGTAAATAAAGCGGGTGAGTCTGTAGATGCAGATGGTAATCCAATTACTTCTGGCCTAGCCCACCAAGATAGTGGTTTGAGCGGTCTTGGTGGTTTACACCCATTTACTGATGCTGATCGTTACAACTTTGCACCTGATAGCTACCTTTACACGCCAATGGAGCGCTTAAACTTAACAGGTCTTGCTACTTATGAACTAAGCGACGAGACGCGTTTATTCACTGAGTTCACTTATACTAAGCGTTGGTCTGAGCAACAAATGGCTGCTCAACCAATTTGGTTTGGTTTTACTTATGATGAATCAATGGGTGACTCACTATTAGGTCAAACATATAACAGTAAAGTTGACCGTGATGGCGATGGTATTGCTGACCGTGATGCAGATGGTAACTACATCACTGAAACAGCTAATTACGCGTATGGCGATAAAATTTTCTACGGTCGTCGTATGTCAGACACTGGCGCACGTTATTTTGAGCAATCTGTAGATACTGTTCGTGCTGTAATTGGTGCTGATGGTTTCATCGGTGACTATTCATGGGATGTATCTGCTAACTTTGGTCGTAATGATTCAGTAGATAAATTGAGCAACCTTCACAATATTGGTTCATTAACTGATAGCATTATGTACACGAATGATGAAGGTCAAGTTGTGGGCACATTTAACCCACTAGATCAAAATGCTTGGACTTCTGAAGGTTTCCGTAGAAACGTTTACACTGAAGTAAATAATGGTGGTAGTCAACTATTTATCCTAGCGGCTTCTGTATCAGGTGAGTTATTTGAATTACCAGCAGGTTATGCAGCATTCGCAGCAGGTGTTGAGCGCCGTCAAGAAAAAGCTTGGTACACGCCTGATTCTTTAACTGCTCAAGGCCTAGCTAATGATCCGATGGTTGAGCCAACATCAGGTGGTTTTGATGTAAACGAAGCATATGTTGAATTTGCATTACCACTTCTTGCAGATGCGCCACTTGCACAAAATGTAGAATTAAGCGCTGCTATCCGTGCATTTGATTACAGCACATTTGGTTCAGATGAGACTTGGAAACTTGGTTTAACTTGGAAAGTAAACGATGAGTTAATGCTACGTAGTGTTGTATCAACAGCATTCCGTGCACCAACTGTTTCAGAGCTTTATTCTGGTAACTCACCTTCATTCGAACAAGTTGAGTACCCTGGTGCGCAAGACCAAGCAGAAGTTACTGTAGGTGGTAACTCATCTTTAACACCTGAAGAAGCTGATACTTTAACTGCTGGTATCGTCTATGAGCCTGAGTGGTTTGAAGGCTTCAGCATGACGCTAGATTACTACGATATCGAAATTGAAAATGCGATTGCGACAGTAGATAACCAATACATTGTTGATCAGTGTTTGAAGACAGATGCAAATAATGGTTCTGCGTTATGTAACTCGGCAAATGTATCAATCGATTCAACGGGTCGTATCATTTTCAATAACCAGCTACAAAACATTGGTTCTGAAAAAACATCTGGTATCGATTTAAATCTTTCTTACTCATTTGAAGCTGCTGGCCTTAACTGGAAAGCGGGCTTAGATACAACTTACTTAGACGAGTATGTTGTTCAAGTTACTGGTGAACCTGTTGACTACGCAGGTGTTATTACGTCAGGCTCTGGTGGTTATGCAGATCTTAAATCAAACCTAACAATTAATGTTGCTGGTGATAACTGGGATGCTCAGTACCAAGCTCGTTATATTGCTGGTATGGATAGTTTTGCATGTATCGGTGATGAAGATTCATGTTATGCGCCTACAACACCAACGGTTATTTACCATGATATCAGTGGTTCATACCTTATCAATGACTCAATTACACTTTCTGCAGGTGTTAACAACTTATTTGATAAACAACCACCATATTACACTGGTAACAATGACTCAAACACTGACCCGTACACATATGATGTATTAGGTCGTCGTTTCCACGCTGGTATTAACGTTAAGTTCTAATCTAGTTTGAAATGATTACTAAGGCCCCGTTTTTACTGGGCCTTTTTTATTGTCTGAAAGCCTATCAACGCGTAAACTAAGGGAGCATTATTAAAAAACGAGGTGATATTGCTTAAACAAGACGAAAACTTATCCTTCATTATTGAGCCTGAGCTTAAACCACGCACAGAGCAACGACTCGACCTGTATTTTTCCATTCCGAATGAAATGAGTGTTAACCCACAAACACTGAGCGAAGAATCTTTCTTTAACAACAATTTTAAATCGCATCTTGCGTATAACGCTAACAACATTCACTTACCCTTAGTGAGAAGCCGCTTTGTTAGTAAAAACAAAGGTGAACAACAGGATTATCGACAAAACTTAAACTTATATTGTTATCAAGTTCGACTCGCGCTGAATGCAGATATTAAAGACACCCTAAAACACCAAGAAGCCGATGAGTTTTACCCTGCAGCCATTGAGTTGTGCCAGCAAACCAAAGGCTTGTTGAAAAAGCTAAGACGCTATACCCCAGATGATGAAAAGCTGCTGCCATTTTATAAAAACGCCGATAACTACTTAAGCTGGCATGTAGAGCAGTCATTTTTGAAACTACTGGATGAAGGGCCGCGCAGTAGTGATTTTGCAAAAGAGCGCAGTGATCTATTAGAGTTTTGTAAAGCTGAAAACAGTTACCGTGAAGAGCAAGAATATAATTCGCAATCAACACTTGAAGATGCCAACCGTATCACTAATAAAATGCGCCTGTTACAACGTTTAATTGAGCATGGGGTGGTACTTAATCGCACTACACGGCATTTAAACAGTTATTTAAAGCGCATGGTAAAGGGCACAGTGACCGCAGTGATCATGGCCTTTGTGATGTTGGTTGTGTTAAATGCTCGCTCAAACTTTACCGAAGTAACAGCAACCTTGATTTTGATCTTGGGTGTTATTTATGGTCTTCGTGAAATATTTAAAGAAGACATCACACGGGTGATCTGGCGAGCTATCGTAAGAGGGCGACCAAAATGGCGGTTTCAGTTTAAAAACAGCATAACCAAAGACAAAATTGCCAGCCAATACATTTGGCTTGAATACACCAGTTTTAAACGCCTGCCTAAAGCGGTAAGAAGAATTTTTTCAAAGCGTCGTCATCAAAATAAACAAGCTGCTCAGTGGCTGCATTTTGCAAGCGAAACACAAGTTAACGCGAAAGAGTTTTTACCAGGCTACGATACCTTGCAACAAACCATGCAATTTAGCTTGGCACCGTTTGCTCGCTACTTAAAGCGGGGTGAAGGTAAGCTCTATCATCTTGATAGTAATAAAATCTCTAAGAAAGCCGTAGAGAGGCGTTATCAGTTAAATGTGGTACTAGTATTTACACAAAGCGAAGGTGAAATTTTGTATCAGCGTTACAAGATTACGCTAAATCGCAGCAAAATTGTGAATATTGAGCGCATTTACTCGCAAACTGATATTCTTAAAGATGAAAGATGAAAGATGAAAGATGAAAGATGAAAGATGAAAGATGAAAGATGAAAGGGTGGCCTCGGCCACCCTTTTCGGTTTATTTAGCGTCTAAACCTGTTTTGCTGTAAAGCGACACTTTGTCTGATACTAGGGTAATTTCGATATTTTTATCTTTGTTACCCCAAATACAGTTAGTGTGTAATGTCTTTTCTTCACACTTATCCGCTGAACCTAAGATAGCTTCAACCTCAGTTTTATCCATGCCAATTTTAATTTTTTCGTAGTTCTCTAAATTTACTTTTGAGCAACCCGCTAAAGTAAGTGTTGCAGCCGCTGCTGCAATTGCCATATATTTTTTCATAATTGTATCCATTAATGGTTGTAGCGTCTTATTTGCACGATCATACCCATACGTGGGTGATCAAAATAATGTATCTCGTTACTTATCACACGTTTAAATTGTGAAAAACGTGCTTTTTCGTAATCACCGTTTTCTAGGCGCTGACTAATATCAAAATCTGCGTTTATAAATAGGTAGTGACGAACATAAATTTTCATTAAACCATCAAATTCCCACTTTGGCACATTTTGCAGCTGGTCGGGAATATAGCGCTCAGTAGGGCCCACTAGGCTTATAAAGTCGTTATTTTCATTCTCTACTGGGGTTGAGTGTTTTGCTAAGTGTTCACCGGAAAATAAACGGATACTGGGTGCGTTTCTTTCACTCGTTTCAGGAAAACGCCAGCCAGTGTGCAAAATAGGGGTTAAGCCTTTTCTATCAAGCTGATTTTTTTGCTCAACAAATTGTAATTGTTCTGGCGCCATTAAGTAAATGTCGTCAGTGTCTTCACGGGGCTCAACAACGGGTGTAACAGGCAGTTGATTATAGCTTGCTAAAAAATCAACACTGTCGTCACATACATTAGAGTGAGGGTTGCTATTCACTAAAGAATCGGTAAACGAATTTGAGCGAAAGCGGCTATCACCCTCAATACACGCTTGCTTCGCTTGTGCTGTGTATGCAGGAGATAATAAATCTTTGCTACGCTTAGCCTTGATCTCATCGTGCTTTAAACTGAAATCTTCCTGTAAATAAGGGGCTGGGCGCTGTTTATAAATAAGAACTTCTATTTCGAACCAACGTGCTGCAAATGACGAGCTTGTATAAAAGCAACAAAGCAGTAGTAAACTATTTCTAAACAACATTAATGGCTAACCTTTTTTTCGAAATCTGCAATCATTGCAGTGACCATTTTTAAGCGTTCGCGAGCGTTGGCTTCGCTAATTGCAAAGCGCAGTTTGTTTGCGCCATCCATTTTATACACCTGCGGTGCACTTTGTATCAAACCTATAATGAAGCTAGGGTTAACCTTTGTATGCTGGCTAAACTCAAAATAACCGCCTTTCGGGTTTGCTTCAATTTTCTTAATGCCGATATTACTTGCTTGCAGTTTTAATTGCTGCAAGCTGAATAAGTTTTTCGTGGCGTCAGGTAGTAGACCAAAACGGTCAATCAGCTCTACCTGTAACTCGTCCATATCATTGAGGTTAGCACAGCTTGCAATGCGTTTATAGATTCCTAAACGTACGTTTACATCATGAATATAATCATCAGGTAATAACGCTGGCAGCTTTAAGTCAACCTCAGTTTGTTGACCTAATAAGTTCTCAAGGGTTGGCTCTTTACCTTCTTTGAGGGAGTTAACCGCTTGCTCAAGCATTTCCATATACAAACTAAAACCAATGGTTTGCATTTGACCCGATTGATCATCACCAAGCAGCTCACCAGCACCACGAATTTCTAAGTCATGAGTTGCGAGCGCAAAACCTGCACCCAAGTCTTCCAGTGATTCAATCGCTTCAAGGCGTTTAACCGCATCTTTACTAAGTGACTTTGGGTTACCAGTGAGAAGGTAGGCATACGCTTGGTGATGGCTTCGGCCTACACGACCACGCAACTGATGCAGCTGTGCCAGACCCAGCTTATCGGCTCTATCCATAATTATGGTGTTGGCAGTGGGTACATCGATACCGGTTTCGATGATGGTGGTACACACAATCACGTTATATTTTTGGTGATAAAAATCACTCATAATTTGTTCAAGCTCGCGCTCTCGCATTTGACCATGTGCCGTTGTTACGCTGGCTTCAGGTACCCATTCGCTAATTTCTTCAGCAACTCGGTCTATGGTTTCAACATTATTATGTAAGAAATACACCTGACCACCGCGTTTAATCTCACGCAGAATTGCTTCACGAATAAGTTCAGCATCTCTTTGTCTTACAAAGGTTTTAACCGCTAAACGTTTCGCAGGCGGTGTGGCTATGATTGATAAGTCACGCATACCACTCATCGCCATGTTTAATGTACGTGGGATAGGGGTCGCTGTGAGCGTTAAAATATCGACATCGGCACGTAATGCTTTGATTTTTTCTTTTTGACGCACTCCAAAACGGTGCTCTTCGTCAACAATCAATAAGCCCAAATCTTTAAATTGAATATCTTGTTGAATAAGCTTGTGAGTACCAATCACGATATCTAATTTACCCTCAGCCATTTTATCTAGGGTGTCTTTTTGCTCTTTGGTTGAGTTAAAACGCGATAAAACACCAACCTCAATTGGTAAATCGGCAAAGCGGTCTTTAAAGTTTTCATAATGCTGCTGTGCAAGCAGTGTGGTTGGTACAAGTACCGCAACTTGCTTGTTGTCATTCACTGCCACAAAGGCTGCGCGCATTGCCACTTCGGTTTTACCAAAGCCTACGTCACCACATACTAAACGGTCCATCGCTTGCTTACTTTGCATATCACCGAGCACAGACTCAATGGCGTTGCGTTGATCGTCAGTTTCTTCAAATGGGAAGCTGTCGCTAAATTGACGATAAGCACTGCCATCAAGCTTAAATTTATTGCCAGGCTTTGCTTGGCGTTTAGCGTAAATATCTAATAGCTCAGCTGCCACATCACGCACTTTTTCAGCGGCACGTTTCTTGGCTTTTTCCCACGCATCGGAGCCCAATTTATGGAGCGGGGCAGAGGCTTCTTCACCACCTGAGTAGCGGCTCAGCATATGTAACGCAGAAACGGGCACGTATAGTTTTGCCTCGTTAGCGTAGATGATCGTAACAAACTCAGTGATAACACCGGCAGCATCAATGGTTTCAAGGCCTTGGTAGCGGCCTACACCATGATCAAGGTGCACAATCGGTTGGCCTTCGCGTAGCTCAGCAAGGTTACGAATAAGCGCATCTTGGCTGGCTTCGTATTTATGTTTACGGCGTCGACGCTGCGAAACCTTAATGCCTAGTAATTCTTGCTCTGTGATAATAGTTAAACGCGGTTTACCGTCTAGCACCACACTTTGCTCAAGTGGCGAAACGATTAGGCCAACATCACTCGAACTATTGGTAAAATCGCTAAACGATTCAAATTCTTTAAGCTTTAAACCACTTGGCTTTAATAAAGTGAGTAATGATTCGCGGCGGCCATCCGATTCAACCGAGAGCAGCACGCGACCTTTTTGTTTTTTCTCACTGGCAACATAGTCAATTAAACCTTGGTACGGTTCATGTAACTTATGATCAATACGAACATTTGGCAGCTCTTTACTAGCAAGATTGGTGTGACCCGCTTTGGTGCCTAATTTTGCTTGCGATAAACGAATACGCGCATATTTACCAAATTCACCGAATAGTTCATTAACACTTTGATACAGCTTTACAGGTTCAAGTAAAGGTCTGAGCGGATCAACACGGCGGTTTTCATAGCGTACATTCACATCATGCCAAAACTGATCAGCAGCATGCTCAATATCACCAAAATGCATAAAGGTTGTATTACTTGGTAGGTAATCGAAAATAGTTGCCAATTCATCAAAAAACAGTGGCATGTAATATTCGATACCCGCAGGCCAGGTTCCTTTAGTCACCTGCATATAAATTGAGTCTTGCTCAGAGCTTGCGCCAAATTGTTCACGATAGTTGATACGAAAACGCTCAATGTCAGCGTCGTTAGTTGGGAATTCGTGAGCTGGCAGTAACTCAATTTTGTCGACCTTTTCATCTGAACGTTGGCTTTCAACATCAAATAAGCGAATGCTGTCGAGCTCATCATCAAAAAAGTCTAAACGAAATGGGTGCGGGCTACCCATAGGGTATAAGTCAACGATAGAGCCGCGAATCGCGTATTCACCATGCTCCATCACTTGTTGTACATGTAAATAGCCCGCTTGTTCTAAGTTTTCACGCAGTGTGTGGGTATCTAGGGTATCGCCCACTGTAAAGTTAAGGGTTGAACCATAAATAAACGAAGCAGGGGCAGTACGCAGCATCAAGGTCGACACTGGCACGATTAATACACTTTGTTGTTCTTTTTTTAAGGTATTTAACGTGGCTAAGCGCGCCGAAATAATATCTTGATGGGGCGAAAAATGATCGTAAGGGAGTGTTTCCCAGTCAGGGAAGACCATGACTGGGTTTTCAGGCAACAGAAATTCGAGTTCAGTTTCAAGGCGTAGGGCGCTTGGCGTATCTGGGGTGACAATCACAACCAGCTCGTTGTGTTGTTTTACACCTTCTGCGATGGCGATGCTAAGCCCGCTACCGGTAAGTTGTCCCCATTGAATTTTATCTTTTTCAGATTTTACCCAAGGCAATGCTGCCCATTGCGCAAACGCCATTTACTACTCCTTTAAACTGTTTTTACTGCTTAGTCTCGATAAATCTTGGTTAAGTCCTGATAGTGATCGATACGACGATCACGAAGGTAAGGCCAAATTCGACGTATGTTTTCACTACGTGCTTGGTCTAATTCAACAACTAATATTTGCTCATCGCTGTTGTTCGCTTCGGCTAAGATTTCACCTTGAGGGCCCGCGATAAACGAGTTCCCCCAGAACTGAATACCTTCACTTTGACCGCTTGGATCACTTTCGTGGCCAACACGGTTACAGCTGATCACCGGCACGCCGTTGGCAACTGCATGAGCGCGTTGGGAAATAACCCAAGCGTCTTTTTGACGTGTTTGCTCGTCTTTTTCATCACGCGGGTCCCAACCAATGGCTGTTGGGTAAATTAAAATTTCAGCACCGGCCATTGCCATTAAGCGTGCAGCCTCAGGGAACCATTGATCCCAACACACTAATACACCAAGTTTACCGACAGAGGTTTGAATAGGCTCAAAACCTAAATCACCTGGTGTAAAATAAAACTTCTCGTAAAAGCCTGGGTCATCAGGAATATGCATTTTACGGTATTTACCGGCAATGCTGCCGTCAGTTTCAAGTACCACAGCAGTATTGTGATAAAGTCCTGTAGCGCGCTTTTCGAATAATGATGACACGATCACCACATTAAGTTCTTTGGCAAGTGCACCTAAGGTGTCTGTGCTTGGGCCCGGGATTGTTTCTGCTAAATCAAAAACGTCTACATCTTCGGTTTGGCAAAAATACAAGCTACGGTGTAGCTCTTGAAGAACAATAAGCTTAGCGCCTTGGCTTGCTGCATCACGAATACCAGCAATTGATTTTGCCATATTGTCTTGAGCATTATCGGTGTTTGATTGCTGAACAAGAGCAACCTTTAAATGCGTTGGTTTAGTCATTGTTTGTTCCTGCTAAAAAGCCGCGCGGTAATTGCATTGTAATACAGTGTAAGCTGCCAAATTGGTGAATAATTGGCACACAATTAATACCCACTACAGTGTGATCTGGGTATGCTTTGGCAACCTGACCAAGCGCCAGTTGATCGTTTTCATCACCATAAATTGGTACTAAAACGGTTTTATTGATAATTAAATAATTAGCGTATGTGGCAGGTAATCTGTCACCATCTTCATCGAACACTGCTTTTGGCCAAGGTAAGGCAATCAGCGTGTAGTTTTCACCCTCGGCTGTTTTAAATGATTGCAGTTGCTTTTCCATTGCATCAAGGGCTGCAAAGTGCTCATCATTTTTATCGTCGCACTTAACATAAACAAGGGTGTTGTTTGGGGCAAAACGTACCAGCGTATCAATATGGCCGTCGGTATCATCACCCGCAAGGTAACCGTGATCAACCCAAAGAAACGACGTAGCGCCTAGTTGCTCAACCAGCGTTTGTTCTATATCTGCTTTTGTGAGTTCAGGATTACGATTTGGGTTTAATAAGCACTCGCTAGTTGTGAGTAACACGCCGCGTTCATTGATCTCGACGCCACCGCCTTCAAGAACCAGCTCACTTTGCTGATAGCCATTTTTAGAATTAGCGACTTGCTTTACAAGTACTTGATTAATTTGATTATCAAGATCACTTGCAAACTTATTGCCCCACCCATTAAAAATAAAATCCATTACTTTCAATTCTGTTGCGTCATCAATATTCGCACAGGTCAATGGGCCATGGTCACGTGCCCAAGTATCGTTACACGGTGTCACCACAAAGTGAATGCGTTTAGCATCGACATCTGCATTTGAAAGTAATGCCTCAATATGTGCTTTTAGGGCATTATCATGAGCTACAATCACAACATCTTGCTGTTGGCTTATTGCTTGGCAAAGTGCTACATACACAGGCTCAACAGCGGTTAAATTTGCTGCCCAATCTGTGTCTTGATGAGGCCAAGTAAGCATAACTGCATCTTGCTCAGCCCATTCAGGTAAAAGTCTAAATTTCATGAAGGTATTAAACAAACTAAGGTGGGGCTAGTTTAGCATTTTAGCCATAGATGTCAGCTTTTTGTGCGCGATAAAGCGTGATTTTTAACTGTCTTGCTGATTGTTTTCTTGCTGACGTTTTTTTAGTTGGCGTGTTTGTGCGTGCAGGGCCGCTCTTACGACTAAATCTTGGTCAGCATCGCGAATGGCAGTAAACAATAATGTGTATTGGTATTTATCATCATCACATTTTTCAATGGCCACTAATTCGGTATAGCAATAAATAGCTGATGCTTCGTGTTGTAAGAATAACTTTGTGCGAAATGTTTGCCCTAATTCATACACATCAGCTGAGGTAAGTTTTACACCACCACCGCCATAACTATCGCAATAGTTTGCGTTATCGTCAGGCTGCTCTGAGGCTAAGATGTGACTCATGATTAAATCAATTTTACGAGATTGCGCCTGTAAAAAGGCCGCCAGTTCTTGTGCAACATCACCTAGATTACGAAGTGGCCGCAAACTTGTTTGCTCGAGTTCGTTCACTTCGTTGGCAAGTTTAAACAGGGCAGGGATATCCGCTTCAAGTTCAGCATTGGTTTTTGGCACAGCACTTGGTTCAACCGCATACAAATTGACACGGTTGCTCTCGTTGATTTGAAAATACTGTTCAAATTCGGCTAATTTTTGATTATTCATGCTGTACTCCACACACCTTTCCTTAATACTAGCGTTCGAAGCAGTAAATTGCTAGTAATCAAATAATCAAAAAAAGGGCAAACTCATTGTTTGCCCTTCATTTTTTACAGGTTACCCTCTTGGGTTTTAACATGTTCTTGTTGATGATGTGCTGCTATCTCATCAGCAAGCTCTTGTCTTGAACGTTTTTCAGTTAACTTACGCGCCGTTAACCAATAAAAGAACAGCGGCACAAAGAATACAGCCAGGAATGTCGCTGCCATCATACCGCCCATTACACCGGTACCAACACTGTGACGGGCACCTGCACCTGCTCCAGAGCTAAGTACTAGAGGCACTACGCCTAAAATGAATGCAAGCGAAGTCATAATGATTGGTCGAAAACGTAAACGTGCAGCCTCAAGCGCAGCCGTACTTGCGCTCCAGCCTTGTTGATGTTTCATCAAGGCGTATTCAACAATAAGAATCGCGTTCTTACTGGCAAGACCAAGTAGTGTTACCAGACCAATTTGGAAGTACACATCGTTTGTCATGCCAACAACCCAAACTGCTATAAGCGCACCAAAGGTACCAAATGGCAGGGCAAGCATCACAGACAGTGGTAGTGACCAACGCTCATATAGCGCTGCTAGAATCAAAAATACCATGATCACAGCAAGGCCTAAGGCAATTCCTGTGGTGCCTGAACTGCGTTTCTCTTGGAATGCAGAGCCTGTCCACTCGTAGGTCATATTAGGTGGTAAAACGGCTTGTGCAATACGCTCAACTTCAGCAATAGCTTGACCCGAACTGTAACCCGGCGCTGCATTACCCATCAGTTTAACAGCAGGTAAGTTGTTATAACGATTTAGGTTTTCTGGGCCACGGCTATACTCGATAGTGGTAAAGGCTGAAAGCGGCACCATAGTACCTTGGTTGTTTTTAACATAGATACGGCCAATGTCATCAGGCTTCATTCTAAATTCAGCGTCTGCAGACATTAGTACTTGCCATGCGCGACCAAATTTATTGAAGTCGTTAACATAATAAGTCCCCAAGTTACCGGCAAGGGCAGTGAACGCATCATCAATTTCTACACCCATGGCACGAGCTTGTTCACGGTCAACATCAACACGTAGCTGTGGTGCGTCAGGGCGCCAAAGTGTTTGCAGGCCACTGATAATAGGGCTCTTTTGTGCTTCAGCTGTCATCAACTGCATTGCATGTTGAAGTTTGTCTGGGTCGCTATCACCTTTGTTTTGAATGTAAAACTCAAAACCACCTGTGTTACCTAAACCAAAAATAGCCGGAGGATTAAAGGCAAGAACGAGCGCCTCTTTAATACCTGCTGTTTTCATGAAGAGCTCTTGCACCAGCGCCTTGGTATCAACTTCGCGCTCATCCCAATGTTTTTGTGTCACGAATAAGGTTGCAGCGCTGTTTTTGTAACCACCGCCAATAAAGTCAAAACCGGTAAACGCTACCACGTTTTCGTTCGCTGGGTTTGATTGCACGGCCTCAACAACTTGCTGCGTGACTTGCTCTGTGCGTTCAAGTGATGAACCGTCAGGTAAGAAGATTGCAGAGATGTAATAACCTTGGTCTTCATCTGGCACAAGCGAACCTGGGGTGTTTTGCCAAAGGCCAATCGTTACGGCAATCATACCTGTCATTAAGATCAGACCTAACAGACCACGGCGCACCATAAATCCAACAGCACCAACGTAACGGCCGGTGATCTTGGTAAACATGTCGTTAAACCATAAGAAGAAGCGGGCAGTTTGCTTGTGTTCTTGTTTTAAAATAAGTACACAAAGCGCTGGCGTCATCGTTAAAGCAACGACACCCGATAAACTTACAGCAATCGAAATTGTAATAGCGAACTGGCGGAATAACTCACCGGTTAAGCCACCTAAAAACGCAATTGGCACAAACACTGAGCAAAGTACTAAAACAATTGCCACCACCGGGCCGCTTACTTCGCCCATCGCTTTAACAGCGGCTTCTCTAGCACCGAGCCCTTCTTCGTGCATGATACGCTCAACGTTTTCAAGCACCACGATGGCATCATCAACAACAATACCAATCGACAGCACCATACCGAATAAGGTGAGTGAGTTAATTGAGTAACCCAGCATATACATACCGGCAAATGTGCCCAGTAGTGATACTGGCACTGCAAGAGTTGGAATAAGCGTGGCGCGCCAGTTTTGTAAAAATAAGTACACCACTAAGAATACTAATACCATGGCTTCAAGCAGTGTTTTTACAACTTCACGAATCGATACTTCAACAAAGCGGGTTGTGTCGTAAGAAGTTAAATGTGCAAGTCCGGTCGGGAACTGGCTTTTCATTTCTTCAATAACACTGTTTACTTCTTCAGCTACATCAAGAGCGTTAGCACCCGGTTGCAAGAAGATACCTAACAGTACCGCTTCTTTACCGTTAATCGTCCCTTTGAAGTTATAGTCTTTTGAGCCAAGCTCAACGCGGGCAACGTCTTTTAAGCGTAAGCTACTGCCGTCAGTGTTTGAACGAATAATGATATTTTCAAACTGCTCAGGCTCAGACAAACGCCCTTGTGCAGTTACACTGTAAACCAGCTCTTGTGGAGATTGTGTAGTTGGTGTTGCACCAATTTTACCTGCCGCATATTGTGAATTTTGTACGCGAATTGCCCCTGCAATTTCTTCAACAGTAACACCTAACTGGCTCATTACATCAGGGCGCAGCCAAATACGCATTGCGTAATCTTTGGCACCAAAAATTTGTACACTGGTAGTGCCTGGAATACGTTTAACACGGTCTAGCACGTTCATAGTGACATAGTTTGATGTCCATAAACTTGAACGTGTTCCATCTGGTGAGTAGAAGGCATGAACTTGTAAAAAGCTAGAAGAACCTTTTTGAACCACCACACCTTGGCGGCGTGTTTCTTCAGGTAAACGCGCTTCAACCTGCTTAACACGGTTGTTTACGTTAACGGCTGCTTGGTCAACATCAGTACCAATTTCAAAAGTAACTTCGATGGTCGTTGAACCTGCACTGGTTGACGTTGATGACATATACATCATGCCTTCAACACCGGTAATGGCATTTTCAATCGGTGTCGCTACCGTTTGCTCAAGCACATCGGCAGATGCACCGGGGTAGGCTGCGGTTACTTGTACAACCGGTGGTGCTATTTCAGGATATTGCGCCACAGGTAAGCTGCGCATCGCAGCAAGGCCCGCAAGCACAATAACAATAGAGATAACAAACGCAAAAATGGGTCTGTCTATAAAGTAACGAGAAAACATAAGACTCCCTGTGCTTATTCTGCGTGGCTTGGGTTAGCGGCTGGTTTGCCAACATTGACTGGCATACCCGGGAAGAAAATACGTGCCATGCCATCAACAATAACTTGGTCACCTTCTTTTAACCCACTGCGAATTAACCAAAAATTTTGGTATTGCTCGTTTTCTGGTTTTTTGATCCATTCACCTACAGTAACAGGGGCAGGTAAAGCGACATCCATACCTTGCTCGTTTTTACTTACTACATAAACAAACTTACCGGTGCCGTTATCAAGCACTGCACGTTGCGGAACAATGAAAGCGTTTTTGCGTACTGCACCACTTAACTCAACGCGAACGAATTGGCCCGGGCGAAGTTGAAAATCAGGGTTAGGAATAATTGCCTGAAACTCACTGGTACCTGTGTTTGGATTAATACGCACATCAGAGAAGTTAACTTCACCGGTTTGTCCGTATAACGAGCCATCTTGCAGTTTAATTTGTGTTTTCCAATGGCCTTGCTCAGGTAACGTCAGTGAGCCATTTTTAACATCTTGACGCATTTGCAGTTGTTCACGCTCAGATAAGCCAAAACGAATACGAATAGGGTCAAACTGAGTCATTTGAGTCAGTAATAAATCTGGACCAGAAACATAAGTGCCTTCAGAAACAAACTCACGTCCCATTACACCTGCAACAGGGGCTTTCACTTGCGCATATTCAAGGTTTAGTTGCGCTTCTTTTAAGGCAACTTTTGCAGCTGCTAAATCAGTTTTAGCAATATCATTGGTTGAACTAGCGTTATCGTAGTCACGTTGTGAAACGGACTTTTCGGCACGTAGTTTAGCTAATCGTTTAACATCACGATCAGCTTGAACAAGCGCTGCTTTTGCACCATCAAGTGCTGCTTGCGCACGATCAACCGCAAGTTGATAAGGTTCAAGGTCAATTGTAAACAGTGATTGGCCTTGCTCTACACGCTGACCTTCTTCAAAGTTGCGTGATTCAAGAATACCGGTGACACGGGCACGAACTTCAACTTCTTTTGAACCAGACAGCGTAGCTGGCAGCTCAATAGTAAAAGGTGCATCGTGAGTTTCCATTGTCATAGTCGCGACAGCGGCGGGGTGCATTTGACCCTGTTGTTGCTGTGGCGCTTCAGAACAACCTTGCAGTAGCAAAGGAGCAGAAACTAATAACAACGCAGATAATGATAATTTGGCAGGTGCGAAAGGCAGACGCATGTTTACTCCACAGTCCAATTGTTAAGTAGGTATACATAAAAAGTAGTCTATCAGGGTGAAAGACGTCACTATGCATTTTCAATTAGCGTTTAGTTTATACCCAAAAAAGAGAAAGGTACACCCTGTAGTTTACTTTTTTATTAGGCACAAAAAAACGCAAAGCATTTTCGCTTTGCGTTAATTTAAGGGTTTAAATCGTTTTTTACTTTTTCGTTAGTAAAGAGGCTAACTCTTCAAGGTTTTTAACAATGTAATCTGGTTGCTTTGCCAGTGGGTAAAGCGCTTTACCGGGCCTTGCGATAAACGCTGTTTGCATACCCGCTTCTTTAGCGCCTGCTACATCCCAGCCGTGAGCAGCAACCATCAAGGCTTCGTGAGGCGCTACATTTAATTGTTCAAGCAACCACTTGTAAGCGCGAAGATCGGGTTTATACACTTTAATATCTTCAACACTGTAACGGTGAGTAAAGTAATCTGTTAAACCAGCATGTTGGAACTGTGCTTTTACACCGTTGTTTGACGAATTTGTAAAGCTGACCAGTTTGTAGTTTTGCTTTAATTTCGCTAAAGCTGGTTTAACATCGCTATGGGCAGGTAAAGATAAAAGCGGTGGCACAATCGCTTGTTTAGCTTGCTCGTTGGTTAACGAAATTTGATTATTACTTGCCACCATCATCAGTGCTGCAACGCCGATTTCACCAAAATCATGATAATCATTCGATACCGTACTTACTAAAGAGTGGTGAAGCATTGTCGAAAACCAAAGTGGCAATAGCTGGGTATTGCCATCAAGCGCTTTAGCGACTGAGGTTTGCATTTGTTCAAGATCAAGCAAGGTTTCGTTGACATCAAACACAATTACTTTTGGTTTTGCTTGGTGTTGAGACTCTGCCATTGTGCCTCCCGAGTAAGTTAGGGTTACCAATAAAACTAGACTAAAAAATACTTTTTTAAACATGATTTAGTGCCTTAACTGCGTTAAGAACATCTAAAGGCTCTGCTCTTAGAGTGTAATCTTCATGGGCAAATGCAAATTGAATTACCCCTTGGCTATCAATAACGTAGGTTGCTGGTAATGGTAATTCGTAGCTTTCGTCACCATTGACTTTTGGAATATCTAAACCAAGTTGATCGTAAACAGGGATCAAGCGTTCATCCAAAGTGAATACCAAACCACACTTTTTAGCCAATGAGTTAGACACATCAGAAAGCACCATATAAGCTAGCTCGTTTTGCTGTTGGGTAGATAGTGATTCATCAGGTAACTGAGGCGAAACAGCAACTAACTGTGCATTTTGATCAGCAAATGCTTGTTGCATATTGTTAAGTGCACGTAGCTCTAAATTACAATATGGGCACCAGCCACCACGGTAAAAACTCAGCACAAGCGGGCCTTTAGTTAGCAGTTCAGTCGAGCTGATTTGTTTGCCCTTGCTGTCGGGTAATTCAAATGCTGGAAACTTATCACCGACTTTTAAAGCATGTTCACTTAATTGTTCAGCAATTAGTTTTTCAGTCGTTACATCCATCAAATTTAAGATATCAGCTGGGACATTGGCTTTCTTTTGCACTTCAAAGGCGTCGATTTGGGTTTTTAAAGACATACATGCTCCAATCATTTTTTACAATTAGTAGCAAGTATAGAGTTTTAAATATTTATATATACAATACAAAACTGAAACCTAAATTCGAAAATATTGAATGAAAGCCATGTACAGTTTATGTGATTTAGAAACCTTTATTGCCATAGTTGAAAACCAAGGTGTAGTTGCCGCCGCTAAAGCTCAGGGCCTCTCACCAGCTACGGTAAGTCATCGCTTAAGTAAGTTAGAAAAAGCATTAAGTACTGTATTGTTGTTTCGTGATAGTCGGCGAATACGCTTATCGCCTGCAGGCGAGCTGTTTTATCAACGTGCTGGTGCCATTTTAGAGGCCTTGTATGATGCAGAGCATCAAATTGGCGCACGGGGTTCAGCAGTGACAGGGCTTTTACGAGTCACTATGCCGCCTTGGGTATTTTCAAAATTTGTGATGCCTGAGCTTGGCCACTTTGAACAGCAATTTCCCGACTTAAAACTCGATTTTATGATCACAGACCAATTTGTGAATATTGTGGATGATGCCCAAGATGTGGCTATTCGAGTTGGTCAGTTAGCAGATTCAAACCTGCTTTCTCGTAAGCTGGTTAATAATTCACGTATTTTGTGCGCAGCACCGAGCTATATTGAAAAATATGGGCAACCTAAGTCGGTGGCTGATCTTAAAGACCATTACTGGGTGTGTTTGCCATGGCAGCGACAGCTTAAATTTAGCGAAGGCGGACAAGTCATTAATTATAATGCGAGAACGCGTTTTACTGTCTCTAATTCAGATAACATGACACAGGCTGCGATTGCAGGTCATGGCATAGCGATTAAATCTTATATTGCAATTAAAGACGATTTAGCCGAAGGGCGGTTAATTGAAGTACTCCCTAATAGCCTAGTTGATGCTGATGCACCAGTGTGGTTTTTAAAACCACAAAACAGCCTAGTGACGCGCAAAACAGAGGTTTTTTATGAGTTTATGAAATCTTTGTTTACTTAAGGTACAAAAACTTAACAAATGGCTTGTAATTAAACTGAAATCTCGTACCCTAAAGCAATAAAAATATAATAAAGGTGAGTTAAGGATGACAGAACAAACTGGGGTTATCACCGCTTTTACCGAGATATCGAGCAAGCTTAGGCGCTTTGTATCGCGAATTGTCAGCCCTGATGATGTAGAAGATATTGTACAAGAAACGTTTATAAAAAGTTATGAAGCTGATCTTAAGCAAAATATCGAATATACTCACAGTTACATGCTGAAAACAGCTAAACATTTAGCGCTGAATCACATCGCTAAATGGGACAATAAATACAAAGAATCGTTAGATGAACAACAACAGGTTGAGCATCATATGCGTTCAATGGCACTTGAAGATGAAGTGACTTCTAAAGAACGTTTTTTGTTTTTTTGCCGAGTAACTAACGAATTAAGCCCTCAGGTTAAAAAATGTTTTATCTTAAAAAAAGTCTATGGCTTAAGCCAAAAGGAAATTGCAGCTAAAATGGATCTCAGCGAGAGTACTGTTGAAAAACATATAGCCAAAGGCTTATTACATGTTCACCGAGCAATGAAATCACACGATGTACAACCCCAGGCATTTACCCCTACCACAGAGTTCACTGCAAAAGAGGTGAGCAAATGAGTAATGTTCATCCATTTTCATCAAAAGACATGATTCAAGAGCAAGCGAGTCATTGGATCAGTGCAATTGATCGTGGCTTATCTAAAGATGAAGTAAGCCAATTACATATCTGGGCTCATCAAAGTATGGCTCATCAAGAGGCACTGTTTGAACTTGCGACCTTGTGGGATGAAATGAGTGTGCTTAATGAGTTAAGTAGTTTGTTTCCTTATAAAGCACCGCAAAAACAACCTGCTGTATTTGGTATGTCAACCGCAGCCAGCTTTTTAGTGGTGATGTTGCTTGGTTGTATCATGCTTATCTATTCAAGCTATTGGCAAAGTGAAGAAAATGACTACGCCAAATTTACCAAAATTTACCGCACTAAAGTGGGTGAGCAAGCTGAATTTGTGTTACCAGACAGCACTATTGTGCAGCTCAATACCAATACTAAACTTGAAGTTGCTTACACAGGCGATCGTCGTCAATTAATTTTGAGTCGCGGTGAAGGGCGCTTCAATGTTGCCAAAGATCCGAGCCGTCCGTTTACGGTTATTGCTGGTGATAAATCATTTACTGCACTTGGTACGGTGTTCAATGTTCAGCGAAATACCGCTTCAGACCTAGAGCTAGTGGTGACTGAGGGCAAGGTGATGATTGCTGATCCGAGTACGCAGGTTGATGCTAGCGACTTTAATCGTTTAAAAGACGCCTCAGATAACAGTGAAGATATAAAAGCGCTTCGCGCTAATGTTGTTGTATCTGGTGAGAAAGCACTGATAAAACAAAGTAAAACAGAACCAATTAAGCAGTTATCTGTTGATGACGTACAACGTGATTTGGCATGGCAACAAGAAATGCTGATTTTTAATGGCGAGTCTTTAGACGAAGCTCTGCAAGAGGTGAGTCGTTATACCGCCACACGTTTTGAATTAAATGATCCAGAACTTGCCTCTTTAAAAGTGGCTGGCGTGTTTAAAACTGGTGACATTAAAGGTTTGCTTGATTCTTTACAGGTCAACTTAGGTGTAGAACATCAACGTTTAGGTGAACATCGTGTTAGCTTAACTATCGCTGCAAAAGGTTAGTTCTGTCTATGAGAATACGCCAATCTAATGATGTTAATTGTGCGCCACTTTCTCGTCACGAAAAATTAATTAAAAAAAAGTTAAATTTACATAGCGGATTTTTCTTCCTCACTTGTTTGTTTAAATTGCGCAGTAAGCAATTGCCGTTGTTACCTGCCTCTTTTGTTATTTATGGCCTTACAGCAGGCCAAGTAGCAATAGCGGCTGAAAAACAAATGCTGCAATTTGACATCAAAGCGCAACGAGCTGATTTGGCGTTAATCGAATTTGCAAAGCAAACCGAACAAACAGTCATTTTTTCTTTCGAATTAGCAAAGCAATATCAAGCGCAATCAGTGTTTGGTTTTTACACCAAACTTGATGCACTGAATGCGATGCTAGAAGGCACTGAGCTCGATGCGGTTGTTGATCAACAAGGCTTGCTGAGTATAAAACTCAAACAAGTAGATAGGATAGATAATAACATGATCAAAGTATCAGGGGTCAGCGCTGCAGTCGTGCCATTACTGCTTGCCGCCAATACGCAAGCGTTAGCAGAAGATCAATCAGCAGAACAAAACATCGAAAAAATTGCCGTTGTCGGTAGCCGTGTAGCAGGACGCTCGGTTGAAGATTTACCGGTTCCGGTTGATATTTTAAGTGCCGAAGCACTCGAGAATACAGGTCAAACAGAAGTTGGCCGTATGCTTCAGGCTATTGCACCGTCTTTTAACTTTTCAAGCTCGTCTATCAGTGATGGTACTGATGCACTTCGCCCTGCAACATTACGTGGCTTAGGGCCAGATCAAACCTTAGTTCTTATCAATGGTAAACGCCGCCACCAAGCGAGCCTTATTCACATTAATACGTCAGTAGGTCGTGGTACGGCGGGTACCGACATGAATGCTATTCCTGCTGCTGCAATCAAACGTATTGAAGTATTACGTGATGGTGCTGCTGCGCAATATGGTTCAGATGCCATCGCAGGCGTTATTAATATCGTATTAAAAGACGCTGAAGAGGGCGGTAAAGCGGCTATTAATTACGGTGAGTATTCAGAAGGCGATGGCGAAACTGTAACTGTTGATTTCAACAAAGGTTTTGCTTTAGGTGATGAAGGTTATTTAAATACCACAATCAACTACCGTGACCGTGCGCCGACAAACCGTGCTGGCCTTCATGGCTCATGTCAATTTTACGGCTGTACTGAACTTGATGACGGTACGCTTTTAGCAGGCGACCCTCGTGAGTTAACGGCACCTCGTGATACGTTTAGAATTGGTGATGCAGATTCACAGCAATTTGCTCTAACCGTTAATACTGGCTATGAACTTGCTGGTGGTGAGCTATATGGCTTCATCACTTATTCAAATCGTGAAAACGAATCAGCTGCGTTTTTCCGTCACAACGCTAATGCTAATGGTAACCCTGTATTACAAGATGGTGATGCAACCATTCCTATGGGTTTCTTACCGAAAATTAATACTGTAATTGATGACGTATCTTATAACTTTGGTTATAAAAAATCGTTCGATAATGACTCAAGCATTGATTTATCGTACACCTACGGTGAAAACAGCATTGATTACACAACAAGCGACACTATCAACGGCTCTTACGCTAACTACCTTCGCTATGACCAAGGTTTAACGGCTGATGAAATTCGTGCCACTATTCCGCGTTCAGCGTATGCATATGGCCTTGAATTATCACTGCAAACTTTAAATCTTGATTACACAAAAGATTACGATAACTTCTCATTAGCACTAGGTGCTGAGCTTCGTACTGATGAGTTCCGTATTCTTGAAGGTAGCGAATACGCATACCGTGATTACGATACAGTTGATGGTGTGAGCATCTATTCTGGCTTGAATGGCGGTGTAGGTAGTGTTGACGCTGCAAGCGGTACGCAAGGGTTTGGTGGCTCAGATCCGGCATCATCTGTTGATGAGTCGCGCGATGTGATCTCATTCTATATGGATGCAGAAACCTATGTTATCGATGATGTAATTATTTCAGGTGCGGTGCGTTACGATAACTACAAAGGCTTTGGTGACACAGTTAACTTTAAGTTAGCGGGTAACTGGTCTGTGACTGAAGATGTGTCTTTACGTGGTGCATTAAGCACAGGTTTTAGAGCACCTTCTATGCAACAACTTTACTTTAATAACGTAAGTACACAGTTTGTTGTAGGCGATGATGGCAGCTTAGTGGCTGAGCAAGTAGGTACGTTTAGAAACGACAGTACCTTAGCGCAATCAATTGGTATTCCTAAGCTAAAAGAAGAGAAATCACAAAACCGTAGTTTAGGTATTGTGTATAACGTTACCGACAATATCAATTTAACCATTGATTACTACTCAATTGATATCGACGACCGTATCGTTATTTCTAACCGTTTAGGTAAAGGTTTATCAGATACGCTAGATGCTGCACTTGAAAGCTCAGGCGCAGGTGCGGGTCAGTTCTTCTTAAATGGTGCCGACACAGAAACAGAAGGTGTTGATTTAGTTGCTACATGGAACACAGAAGGCCTTGGCGGCACGCTAGATTTCACCTTTGCTGCTAACTTCACTAAAACTGATGTGGTTGATTTATTTACGCCATCAGGCAGTGGCCTTGAAACTATTCCGGTAGAAGATGTGTTTTCTGCCCAAGAAACGTCAATTATCGAAGAATGGCAACCAGAAGACCGCATTAACTTAAGTGCGCTTTACCGTTTAGAAGATTGGACAGTAAACCTATCTCTAAACCGTTACGGCGAATACACAGTTGAAGATGGTGGCCGTCAAACATACGGTGCTGAAATCTTAACTGATGTTAAAGTTAACTATTTCTTTAATGAAAACCTATCATTTAACATTGGTGCAAATAACTTATTTGATGTTTACCCAGATAAGAACACCATTGGTAATTCACGCTCGGGTACGATTGTTGATGCTAGCGGCAACACAATTGTTTCAAGCCCTGGTGTATTCACTTACTCACGTCGTTCAGCACCATTTGGTTTTAATGGTGCGTACTACTACGTAGGTGCAGAGTACAAGTTCTAAACTCCCTTTAGATTCCTTTATTATTTAACTTGCAAAGGGCCGTTAGGCCCTTTTTTAGTTATAAAGACGTGCTTATAGCAATTGGCACATCTTGATATTGTTTTATTTTATCAAGCAAGGTTACTAAGGTTTTGTGACTGCTTCGCTCACTTGCTGTTACTTGCACATTGGTCATTTCAAACTGTGCGGCAAATAAGGCAAGGTTAGCGATTATCTGCTCTGGTGTGATAAGCCTATTTGCAAAGTAAATACTGCCGTTTTCAGTGATAGTAAATTGCGCTTGTTTTTTAGGGTTTTCAAGACTTGGTTTTGCTAAAGGGCGATTGACTTCAATAGCGCGCTCTTTAACAAATGAGGTTGTGACGATAAAGAATATCAGCAAGATAAACACAATATCGAGCATAGGGGTCATATCTGCATCAGCGTTTGCAGTGGTTTTTTTATGTTGTTTCACCATAATTAGGTCCTTGTTGTTTTTGACCAAGCCACAAAATTTACGATTAAGTGGACTAGCCATAGTCGTGATTAATACCACGGATTATTTTAAAATGCTGGGCGCCACAGCAGTTTTTCGGATCCTAAATTTAAAGTTAGCAGCTTTTAAAAAAACGGTGGTTAAATAAATATTCTAAGTTTATTAAATGTTTGTAGCGTTTTTGTTGGTAAAAATATTTATTAACTTTGATGAAATCATTTCGAAGTGTATCTGGTCATTTTTGTCGGAACTAAGTTTAAAGGATGGATAAATGATAAAAATTACGTCTTTAGTTTGTGCGATGTGTCTTGTTTTACCGACAGCAAGTTTTGCTGAGCAATCAGTAAACGGGCAAGATTTTATTAATTTATTCGAAAAGCTGTCAGGTAAGCAGCCCGGTATCAGAAAAGGTCACGCCAAAGGGGTGTGCGCTGTTGGCACATTTACACCTAATCAAGCAGCAAAGCAGTATTCAATCAGCCCTTTATTTAACGCACCGTCAAAAACAAATATTCGCTTTTCTATGGGCGGGGGTAACCCTCACGCTGATGAAACATCACGTTCTCCACGCGGAATGGGGGTGCAGTTTTTACTAGAAAATGGTGATGTGCACAATATTGCAGGGCTAACAACGCCTGTATTTCCAGGCAACAGCCCAGATGCGTTTTTTGGTTTGCTTAGTACCTTAGTACCTGACGAAAAAACAGGGCAAATTGATTTTGCAAAAGTAAAAGCATACAGAGAGCAGAACCCGAGTACTTTAGGGCAATTTAATTGGCTGCAAAGCCATAACCCGCCAGCATCGTATGTGTCTTCACGTTATTTTGGTGTGCATACCTTTTACATGGTTGATGAAAAGGGCGCTAAGCATGCCTTTAGATGGACCATGGTGCCAGAAGAGCCAGAACTGGTGCTAACAGAAGAGCAAATGAAAACCTTCCCTAAATCTTTTCTAGCTAAGCGACTTGAAGTGGATTTAGCGAAAGGGAAGGTGCATTATCGTTTTCAAGCAGAGTTAGCCGAGCCGGGTGATGCGTTAACGGATCCTTCAGTACAATGGCCTGCGGATCGCAGAACAATTGAATTAGGAAAGCTAACCATAGAATCAACAGGTGAGTCAGGCTGCGATCTTACTAATTATGACCCAAACCTGTTGTCTAAAGGTTTTATGCCAAGTGATGACAAAGTACTTAAATTACGCTCAACAGCCTATGCAATTTCATTTGCTAAGCGTTTAACGGGTCAATAAATAAAACTAAATCGCTTGGCGGTGCTCCCGATTATTTGATTACCAAATAAACTTGGTGGTTTAACGACCAAGCGATTTTAATGTAAAAGTTGTCGTATATAGTTAAAGTCATATTTTTCAATTATGTATTGTTTTTATTCACTTTACCCATATCTATACATTTACTGAAAAAATAAAGGGAATTTTATGAATGTAACTTTGCGTGATGTTACGAAGGATAATTGGCTAGATGTAATTCACTTAGAAATAACTAAAGAGCAAGAGGATTACGTAGCGTTAAATTCAGAGTCTATCGCTGAATCAAGCTTTTATTCCCATTATGTTAATCGAGCAATATATCGTGAAGATGAGGTTGTCGGTTTTATTCAATACTACCAAGAGCTTGAAGAAGGGCTACCTGATGAGTTTTACATTGCTCAGTTTATGGTTGATGTAAAATATCAAGGCCAAGGTATAGGTAAAATCGCAACAGAATTAGTAATTAACGAGATGAAAAAAATTCCAGAATGTAAAAAAATAACCATACTCTATATGCCTGGCCACCATATGATGCGCAAATTTTATTCTCAGTTTGGTTTTGTGGTCACCGAAGAAGACGATGAAGACGGTGTTGTAATGGAGCTAGATGTTAAATAGTAGGAACGCTTTTTTAGGGGAGCTTAGTTATCATCAACCTTTATTATATCTTGTCACGTTAGATTGGTGGGCCTTAATAAAATATGGGAGTCTTATAAACGTGTGAAGCAGGCTGTTGGATGAACTCGTTTTTGGACAAAAACACGTTAGAGTATTTAATCAGTAACGCCGCATTAAGGTGTGAGCAACACTTGGCTATACTTGAGCCAAGCGTTGCGAATCACTATTAAATGCTTTGTTATACCATTGCTAACACCTAAGCTCTCCAGTTTCAGTTATGTACTCTAACTCTGAAACCATGGCTTCTACATCTAGTTCACCAGATACATCTAAACAAAGATTTCGACAGAAACCAAGTGCCAGCGCCTCCATGTAATCGGTTAGTAAATCATCCTCGATTTGCATATAGGAGATTAAAAAATATGCCATGATTCGACGATTTATATTTTCAACATATTCCGGTGGACTTGGGCATAATCTGGACGCTATATACTCAAATAGGAAATATGTGTAGTACAAAACGTATGGAAGCCTCGTGTACAAATATCGTTGCTGTGAATAAATTTGACTACCGCCAGAAAACACAAAATTGATGTTCAAGAGCTCTGTTTTGATAGCCTTATGTTCCGTAAACAAATGAGTCGCTTGGTTACAGATTCGGTCAAAGCTATCGAAGCTTGATTTTTGATAACGTAACTCCGCCAAATACTCTGGACTTAATAGTTCTGCCATGCCGATTTTTTGCAGAACTTTACTAATTCGCTTAGTGTGCCCCTCTGGGCCACCACCGTTCTTCGGTCTGAGGAACATAGGGTCTTCAGATAATTTTTGAACAAAATCGACTTCACTTATTGCCATTGCTTCTAGTAGATATAAGCTTTCTTGGATAGGTTTGCGAAGCAACATGAACGATACTGCCATCTTTCCCTTTTTTGCCGATTCAAGCGCTTCAAAGAAGCAATGCAACATATCAGATAGAACAGCAGGTAAAACGACGGTCCGGATAACTAAGTTACGATGTGCAAATTTTCCATTTTGCTCTAACCAGTCCAAGATATTTTGATCGTCGATATTTTCCAGAGAAGATATTTCATGCTCTTCAAACGTAAACTTTTGATTAAAGGCACCTTGTTCTTCACCAGAGCGTAAAAATTCAACCATTACATCATGCATGTACATGCACGTTGTATGAGCATCTTGGAACTCATCAGGTAACTTCATGTTTCTCCTTACTTATTCAAATGGTATAACATGTTTATAGCGAACTAATCGCGCGTTTTTCTACCACAGCGTAGCTCGTTTTTTTTATTAGATTATCTCTAACAAACTTGTTAACTAATTGCCAGTGTTATTAAAATTTAGGAGTTCTCGCTTTTACCTCAAGATAAAAACGTGCGACAGGGTCGTTTTCTTGACAATGCGAGTAATATACTGTGACGAAATAGACTATTTTGTCTCGATGCTAGCCGATGATTTCATTGATGAACACGTCAAATTTAAATTTGTTAATTCAGAAAAATCAAAACTCCGCGAGGATATGATAAGTAAGCTAAATGATGAAGTTATCTATAGTTCAATCGAAATAAATGAGATTATGGTTGGCGCTAACGTAGTTTTTGTAAAAATGACTGAATCCGGTAAAGTTAAACCAGCTCATTTAGAAAAAACTATAGAGTACAATAAAACCAATATTGTTTCACTTGAATTTAACCAATTAGGTTTAATCAAACATATCCGGCGTCATCACGGGAAATTGGAAACTAGCAAAGTGAAAAAGAATTAGGGCGTCTAAATATTGGCTAGATGTCCGTCCCTCAGTGATTTTAGCTAACATTAATACATTTTCTATGATGTAGTTATGTCTTAAGTGATTAGTATAGAAATCTCTAAAATAAGTTTTTTACATAGCTTTTAATGAGTATTACAGCACTGTGTATAGGCTAACGGAGCAAGGTTTGGCTAAAGTCAAAGCATAAAAATTTATTTAAAGGTAATAAAGTGAACATCAAGTATATGTTATTGCTCGTTATAGTTTTCTTTAGCTTAGGCTGTACTACTTCTAGTCAGCTTTATTATGTTGATACTGAAGGCAATGAAAAGCTTGCTTGTGACGTAGAGTTTATTGGTATGCCAAGTGTCGATAAATTTGCTGTTGAATATGCTTTAAGCCTTTGTGCCAAAAGTATTGTGAAAAAAGGCGGAGTGATAAAAGAAGAGCATCTTTTATCGATTGATACAGCTATTCCCTTAGCTCCGTGTGAAAAGGCTTGGACTCATGAACTAGTTAAGCAGCAATATCAGTCTAATAATTTAACGAAGAAAGAGTATGGGTATATTGTTGCTAATATAGACCTAGGTTTGGCTACAGTGAATAAGTGCACATAAGTGTTACTTAAAAGGACGTGAAATGCTTGGCTTTACTCATTGTGTTCATTATTTTAGCCAACTATTAAATGCTGGCGTCATGTTTTCATGGAGTAGTGGTGAATTAAGGAAACTGGGATGGCGCAATTTTTAAAGCTTGCCATTGGTAGGCTTTGGAGTGAGTGTTATAACTCTGGTGATGGGTCGCTCAGCTTCACATATAAGCCAAACATCAAGCAGTCGCTGAATAGAGTATTATGAAGAAATTGTTATGGATTATATTGTTCTTTTAGGCTTTGGAATTGGCGGATTGTGTATTTACTTTGCTCCAACAAAGAAGTTGTTAAAAATTGATTTTGGTTTAGCCAAAATATATTACAGGAGAGCCAAGGACAAAGGTGTTGGTTTAAATAAAGCACGCGCGTATTACAACAAGCTAGGTGAAGCTTTTGTTTTTGTGTCGATAACGGGGATTTTAATAAAGCTATTCTTTGTTTTATTATCGTCAGTAACATAACAAGCTACCTAAAGAGGTAGTAAAACTTTGCCTACGCTCCTTTATTGAGTATTTTAGCGAAGCATTTTTTGCCCCATTTAGGTGAGAATTATAAATCATGGAAGGTTTTGTGAAATTAAAAAGTTTTGACGTTTTCTTAATAATTCTTTCTTCTAACGTCTTGGCCTGAATCTCGATGGAGAGTTTAAGTTTTTATTAAAGTAAGCTTATAGCTATATGTAATCTAAAGAAATTTATGTTGATATCCCCAACAAATTGAATGATAAATAGTGTTTACCAAATTATTGCAATGGCTTTTTACTTTCAGGAGATACAGTGAGATTTCTAGTATTTTTACTTTCATTAACTCCCTTGTTTAGTCTTGCTTGTTCGACTGAAAATACGAGTGGGTTATCAGCTTTTAAAACTCAAAGTATTTACGGTGAGATATCGCATATAGAAGTTTACTACCCTTTGGATTACGGCGACGCTCAAGCTTTTCGAGCTGAAATTTCGTTTGAAAGCAATTTTGATCAACCTGTATTAACTGTTCCCACATTTGTTAATGAACCATTAGATCTAGAACACAGTCTAGAATTGAGACCTTATAGAGTTTCAACTTTCCAGCTTGCTACTAATATGCTAGATAAAGCTTCTATAGCCATTTATTATAAGTTTCCGAAAAGAGATGATGGTTTAATAACATTTTGTATGGGACCAAGAGTGATATACAAAATAAGTGACTTACCTGAAAAGTCTCTATAACAAACACATTAATAAATGAATGTTTATAGGCTAGCTTATGTTTACAGAACGTTAACTTTAGCCAGTCATAGAGCATAAAGTGTTTTATAATTTTGATGGCATTAAATGATCTAACAGTAATTTTTTCTCACCTTGAGCGAGATTATTTTTCTGATTAGGGCTAGTTATAGGTTTTCGAACACTCACCGATTTTACTTTTAGTTTAGTTGATTGATTCGTTTAAAATGAAAATTACGCAATGATGAACACCCCATCAACTTGAGCCCTTGTCGATGGGATGTTTAGTTTTATTACTCAATGAGTGAATTGGCGTACATTAAACTTTTAGGTTATTGCTAGATTAAGGTTGTTGACGGGTAGGAGCAATCTGTAATTCACGAACACACACATGTTGTGGTTGCTCTTGAATAAATAGCGCAGCACGAGCGATATCATCAGCAATTAGTACTCCACCCATAGTTTTTTTCCATTCGTTGTAACCTGCTTTAATATCATCAGATGTTGTGTGGCCAAGCAATTCTGTCTCAACGGCACCAGGGCAAATACTTGTTACGCGTACCTCAAAGTCGGCCACTTCTTCTCGAACATTTTCTGTAATTGCTGATACGGCGAACTTTGAGCCGCAATAAGCTGCATGATTAGCAAATGTCTTTTTACCAGCTATTGAACTAACGTTAATTATGGTGCCACTATTACGTTTTTTCATAGCAGGTAAAACAGCTTGCATACCATTTAGTAATGCTAAAACATTAACATCGAACATTTTTTGCCATTCAGTAGACTCTTGTGTATCTATTTGGCCTAATAACATGACACCTGCATTATTAATTAAGCACTCAACAGGGCCGTATTGTGCCTCAGCTTTTTCTATAGAATTAGAAAACGCTTCTTTATCAGTAACATCTACCTGTTCACAGATGCAATTTTGAAGATTCAAAGCCTTTAATTTTTCAACTCGTCTTGCAACAAGTAAGAGTGGGTAACCGGCTTCGCTAAAGTGCTTAGCAATAGCTTCACCAATGCCTGAACTTGCTCCAGTAATCACTACTAACTTTTTCATTTATTACTCCTCTAGGTGAATTTAAGTTTTAACTATCTATTTCTAATGATGTTTTTCTGAAGCTTATTTTATTTATTAAAGATTTGATGATATATAGTCATTAATTCACAATACTGTTTACAAATTTGAGCGAATCTATGTGGTTAAGTTGATTTTAATGGGTATAAAACATGAAAAAAGACATCAATTATGCTGATATCAATAGCTTTCTTATTTTGGTCGAAGAGGGAAGCTTTACAAAAGCAGCCAATAAATTAATGTGCTCTCGCTCACAAATTTCTAAACAACTATCTCAATTAGAGGCTGGTCTAGGTGTCAGTTTGTTAGTTAGGACGACGCGTACGCAACATTTAACACCATCTGGTGAGCTTTTTTACGATAAATGTAAAAAAGCTTTTGAGCGCATTGAATATGCTATAGATATAACATCAGATACTGCGTCACATACATCAGGTGAAATTAGAATAAATTGTGTCGGGGGGTACATTGGTGAAAATGTTATTGGCCCAATGGTTACTGATTTTATGCAGAAGTACCCACAAATTAATGTTGTGTTAGATTTTAGTAGTCGAAGAGTCGACTTAGTAGCAGGCGAATTTGATTTTGTATTCAGAATGGGAGACTTAACAGATTCATCATTAATCGCAAGAAAGTTAACTGAGCTTACAATAGGCATTTATGCGAGCCCAGAGTACATTAAAAAGCATGGAGAACCATTAAACCCAAAAGATTTAATTAATCACAAGTGTATAGCAGGTTCATTGAATACATGGACTCTATTAAGTGAGCATACAAATGAGAAGCAAGAGGTCATCGTCCAAGGTGATCTTGAGTGCAAAAATGGCAAAGTAATGGTGTACTCTGCATTGCGTGGTAATGGCATAATCCGAGTTCCAGAAGTTTACTGTAATTCGGAGTTAAATGACGGCACCTTGATCCCTGTTTTTAAGCATTGGCACCCTAAGGCAACGCCATTCTATTTGGTCTTTTTACGAGATAAACATCAACCAATGAGAATAAAAGTATTTAAAGAGTTTGTTTATAAAAACTTTATGCATTATCTAAATGGTGGCTCTGGCTCAAATTGCTAGCTCAGCTATTTTTAAGTGACATATTTTACTGAATTTAGCAAAAGGGCTAATTGACAAGAAACTTTGGGCAACAAGACTGGTAGCTGTCAAGAATAAGGAAAGAGTTGTTTATGTCACCTTATGTAAATCATCCCCGTTATGGGTGTAAGCCGATTCGATCTGGATACCAATACTCTGTAACAGAAATAAAAAATTCTTATTGGCGATATAAACACGTTAAGTTTCTCGTTGGGACAGCTATACCTGCTAATACAGAGAAACAGAATTATGGGGTTTATCCGAGGGAGAAATACATTGATATAGAAGAGTTGTGTGAGGTATGTAATAGACCTTTTATTTTCTTTGCCTTGGAGCAAAAGTATTGGTTTGAGGTACTCAGATTTTATATTGATGCGCACTGCACAAAGTGTATTGATTGCCGTAAAAATGAACAAAAAATAAAGAGGTTACAAAAGTCTTATTGTGATTTAGTTACAAATAAAAACAGGACTTCAAAACAAAATGAAACATTAAAAAAATTGTTTGTAGAGTTAACAAGGCTGGGAATAATCAAACATAAAAATAACCCTAGTTTTCGAGATAAACTTTAACAATCAATTACGGAAACATTGCTACCTGGTAGATTAGACTTACGCTTAATATGGCAATTATAGGGATTTAGTTACAGAGTCTAGGGATGATATTTAACTATTCTAACAATATAAAAGCCCAGCTTAACGGGGCTTTGCACTCTCACAATTTAATGCTTTTTCATTTTACTCATTTCAGCATGACAACTTTGAATTGTCAGCAGGGTTTTAGATAACGCGGCTTCACAATCATGGGGTTGTGGCTTTTTAAGCGCATGTTTGATTTCGGCTAGCGTTTTATCTTCAACTTCTTCAAGCTCGCTAACGTAGGTAGCGTTTTTGTCGGCACCGAGTTTGGTGATTACTGATGTATAAGCTTTACGCGCTTCTACAGCAAAATCAGAGCCATTTTCGCGCTCGCCATTTTCGTTAATAGCATAAGGTTGTAAGCGCTCAACACTTACTTTACGCGCATCTATCATGCGTTGAAATAAGGCAATTATGCTTGGGTCGGTTACTTTTTCCTGTGCTTTTTCATAAAAATCGATACCGCTATTCATAACTTGGATGATATCTGCAATATGATGAACGTCTTGTCCTTGATGAGTATTCATAATGACCTCTTTTTGAATATTAAAAACAATGCAATTAGGTACTTGCAAAGCATATTCCAGTTCATTACTTAAATATAAAGTTATTGTATTTCAAGTGGTTATTGGTTTTTAAAAGAAGGGGGACTGCTGATAAGCTAAGCTAACATCTTGCTTATCAGCAATAATTACAATCTGGTTGGTAAAATCTTACTTAAGCTCGTCGGCTACTTCTGCAACCTTTTGGCGTAACCAAATATGGCTTGCATCACGGTGTAATAGCGGGCTCCAAATCATATCGAGCTCAAATGGCGGAATAGGAAATGGCGGCTCAAGAATTTTAAGGCCCGGATCATCTAAATAAATATTTGCGGCTTTTGAAGGCAACGTTGCAACCAAGTTTTGTTCTTTCGCTAAGTGAATGGCTACGTGGTAGTTACGGGTAAAGGTGGCAATATTACGGTGTTTACCAAAGTGAGCGAGTGCCTCATCTACCCAACCTAGCTTTTGCACATCTTTAGGGTCCATACCCACACCTACACCAAAGCCTGTTTTACTTACCCAGATGTGGCGCGCTTTTAAATAGCTGTCTAGGCTGAAGTCTTTGATAATCGGGTTATCTGCTTTTACTAAGCAGCAAAAGCTGTCTTTCCATATTTGTTTATAGTGAAACGATTGCGGTAAGTTTTCAAAGCGGTTGATAGCCATATCTACCTTACCGTTTTCAACATCGTGGAAGGTGACATCACTTGGGGTCAAAATATCGAGTGTAGTATCGGGCGCTTCTTCGTGTAATTTACTTAATAAGCGTGGGGCAAGAGTGCTAGCTGCATAGTCACTGGCCATGATACGAAAAACACGTTTACTTTGTGATGCTTCAAATTCGCGATTTGGTGCAAGTGTTTCTTCAAGGGTCATTAAAATGCCGCGGATCACCGGCTGCAACTCTTTTGCGCGCTCTGTCGGTACCATACCTTCGCTGGTACGCACTAAAATAGGGTCGTTGAATAAATTACGGAGTCTTTTTAGGCCATTACTCATGGCAGGTTGGGTAATGCTTAGCTGGTTAGCAGCTTTAGTTACATTACATTCCCTTAGTAAAGTATCTAGGTAAACAAGTAAGTTTAAATCTATTTTACTTATATTCATTGTGTGTCCTTGGTGTTTACCAATAATGGATAAATCGTTGTGCAGCAGGGTATGGATAAATGTGGCTAACTACACCTTGCTTATAATTGTATTGTGCTTGTCGCCAATAGGCTGGATCTTCAAGCTCTGGGTGTGTACTCAATAAATATTGCTTATACACCGGATTTGCTGTCACAAAGGTACATAATTGCTCTGGAAACACATCTTGCGGTGCCACAGAGTAACTTTGCTCATTGGTTAAGTAATCATCGTACGACTTTGCTTTTGGTAAGGCGCGAAAGTTCATGTCTGTTAGGTACTGAACTTCATCATAGTCGTAAAAAATAATGCGATTATGTTTACTTACCCCAAAGTTTTTCAACAGCATGTCGCCTGGGAAAATATTTACGGCGATCATTTCTTTTAAAGCTTGGCCATACTCTTCTATTGCTTCAAACGCTTGTTGTTCACTGGCATTTTCAAGATACAGATTTAACGGTGTCATGCGTCTTTCTATATACAAATGCTTGATGATTAACCATTCGCCTTCAATAATCATCGAAGAGCCAATCGTTTTATGTAACTCTGCAAGTAATTTACTATCAAATCGAGCCAGTGGAAATACGACGTTCGAATACTCTATGGTATCGGCCATGCGGCCAACACGGTCATGACTTTTTACTAATTGGTAGCGTTTTAATACGGTATCGCGGCCAAAGGGTTTGCTTTCTCCAAAGGTGTCTTTAATGACTTTAAACACATATCCAAACGACGGCAGGGTAAATACCATCATCACCATACCCGGTGTACCAGGGGCAATTACAAGCTGATCGTTTGAATGATCTAAATGACTTAAAAACTCTCGGTAAAACTCGGTCTTACCTTGTTTATGAAAACCTATTGCATTGTAAAGCTCTGCCAGGGTCTTGTTTGGCATAAGTTGATTTAAAAAGCGCACTAACGCTGATGGCGCATGGGTTTCAACCATGAAATAAGCGCGCGCAAAACCAAAGATAACCCGCATTTGCGATGATTTGGTGAGTAGGGCATCGAGGTATAACCCTTTGTCTTCATGGTGTAACACCGCAATAATAAATGGCTGTACGCCACTTTCTGATACAACGCGGCCAACAATATAAGCCGCTTTGTTTCGGTAAAACGGGGCTTGTAATATATCAAAGCGCATTTGCCATGCTTGATGATGTGTGTCGGGCGCTTGTTTATAAAAGGCTTTTACCAGCAAGCGAATATCGCGTTCTAAATCAACAAAGGGCGCTTTAAAATCAAACTGATTAATAATTTTGCGTATTGTGGGTCTTAAGCCATCAACAACAGGGTGGTAACTGCGGTATTCAACTTCCATTGGTAGTGCGGGGGCATCTGCAAGCGTTGCTTTTACAAAGATAAAGTCATTATTAAAATAACGACGATGAAATAAACGACAAAAAACAGAGTTGTAAAAGGTTTCGGCAAGTTCTGCCTGAGGGTGAAAGCGCAAAAATTGCTGATAAAGCTGTTTGGTTTCGAGCCAGCAGGTTTGATCTAAGGTAATAATTTGCTGTTCGTTGAGCGACTTGAGCTTAGCAATGGTTTCGTTAACCCGATCATCGTAATGGCTAATTCTGAGTTTGCTAATCTCATTTATTTTTTGCCAATCACGATGTGCAAACGCAAGTGGTGCTTTGGCTGTAATTGCTTGAAAGAGTTTATAGTGATTGCGAAACCCAGATAAAATTAACTCTGCAATGTGTTGTGGCTGCATATAAACTCCTTACTAATACCAACATAGAGCAATAACTCTATTGGTGTTAAGAATATGTTATTTATTCTTCAAACCCAATAGTAAAGTGTATTTAATTATAGCGAGCGAGTTTTTTCTCTAGATTTGCGAGTTTTTTATTAACACTTTTTACGTCGCGCCCGTATTGTTTGTTAATTGCTTTTAGCTGTTTGTTGATGTCTTTACTAATTTGCTTTGCTTCTTTGTCAGACAAAATTCGGTTTAAGCGCTGCTCTTGCTGGTACTGAGCTCGGTCTCGATCACGGCTTAAAATATCTAACCGGTGTTTATAGCTGCGAATTTCAGCTTCGAGGTTTCTGATAATTTGCTGGCGCTCAAGCTCGTTGAGCTCTTTAACAAAGTTTTGCGGTGCTTTTAAGTCTGGATCGGTTACTTGAATTTTATGCTTGGTTGCACGGCTACCACAGGGGAACTCACTGAATACCGTGCCTCTGTCTGTGACACATTTATAGTATTCTGTGGTGGCAGCAAGTGATGTGTTGGTAAAACAAAGTAGTGTAAGTGATATTAGATAAATGATTATGGCTTTCATGACGTCCGTGTCTCCTAATCAATTAAGGTATCTAATATCTAAAGCTAGCTCGAAATAATGATTTATCAATAAGCGCTAGGGCGTATATCGCTTCAGCTTTTTAATGCTTTGCACTAAGAACGGAATATCGAGCCCTTGTTCAATGGCAAAGCCTTGTGCTGCTGAAATGTTTTTAAAGTTACCGTCTGAATCAATCAGGGTAATTCTGTCTTTTTTAAATGCGATAAATACATTTTGCGAGTAGTTAACACCGGTGTCGTCGTGGCGTTTGTATAAGTTGCTACCCAACATGCTTTGTTTTGCGAGTGTTTTACAACCAAGGTAATGCCCCACGCTGGTGGCGATAATATCACTTGGTTGAATAAGGCCTTCGGTTTGTACAACTTTTTTATCTGAGCTGTATAAACGAGAGGCTGTAACAATACCATTGCTCTGCTGTGCAAGACTAAAGGCAAACACGGCATTAGCAGATTCACGCGCTTGTGTTGTAGCGTCTGCGCGTACAAGGCGAACCGCTGGGTTTTGGTCGTCGTTATTAATAAACTCGAATTGCTCAAAACCATTAATTTGAATTGAGCGATTATCAGCAAGCCACACAGGCAGTTGCTGTTTGTCTAGAATAGGGGCTTTGTAAAATGCTGGCAGGCCATACACTAAACTAAATAACGTATCTTCTGTTTCTACAGGTTGTAAGAACAAGTCTGTTTTACGTAGTGCTGGCTCAGTGGCAACAAATTGCTCTAGGTCAGCATTATTTTCAAATACTAAAATATCGATAGTCGCACTCGACTCAGCTTTACACTCGGCAAGTGGAGTAGGTGCTAAGTAATCGATATTATGTGGGTCAAGCCTCACATCGTGTGCTTCTTTGTAGCTTTCTAGATCTAGCAAATCGTTTTTAGCTAATAAGCTTTTTGCTGTAGTAGGGTAAGACAACGGTAATACATTATCTTGTTTAGTGATATCAAATTTTAAATTGGCATCTGCCCAAATATGAATACTGTGGCTAAGTGCAAAACACACTAAAATTGTGCTGGTTGCATAGCGCGGGAACTTATATTGTTTTAAGCGTGCCAAATGGTGCCAGGTGTAGTTACTGACTAATAATTGGAACGCTAAAATTAGCAGCACAATACCGCCTGCAAGAATCGTTGTTAATGCCGGTGAGCTTGTTAAACGGTGCCACAACAAAGAAACGATTTCAGGTAGAGCAGACGTATTTAAGTGATAACCCAAGTTAAAATAAACATAGGCATCAAGTGTTAAGAATGACGCGCCGAGGGTTGCAATAATGGCTGCCATCCCTCGGATATGCCGAGGGTATGGAAACACTAAGCTTAATGGAAATATCGTTAAAACAAAGGCAATAAAAGTAATAAAGCTGGTGTGGCTTAACCAGGTCACGAGCATGTATAAATAGCCCATGAAGGTTGTCGGTGCACTGTCTGCAACCAAGTAGCTTAAGCTAATAAATAGCACTAACCCTATGTTTGCAAAGGTGAACCAATGGCCCCAACTTAAAAGCTGACTTACTTTTGAAGAAAACTGACTTTGTTGCGATAAATTCATAAGTCTTATTTAACCGACTGTGCTAATGCTTTTGCAAAGTTGTCGGCAACAGCTTGTCTTTTCTCTGATGGTACATGCTCTTTTAAAATATGCGTGATAGAATTTCCTAAACACATAAGGCTTAAATCAACAGGCGCTTTGTGCTCTGTTAGTACATCAATCAGCTGATCAACGATTTGTTCTACTTGCTCATTAGAATATTTTGATATGATAGGCATCAGTTGGTTCGATAAAAAGAGTTATATTCCCGTATTTTAACACCAGAGGCGTGAAAAACAAAGATGACAATAGATGTTAAAAAATTAGTCGTTCATTATGTAGACAAAAAAGATGACGATACAGATATTCATTTACGCAATGATGAGATGGTTGTTAACGATAAAGTAGCCGTTTTTATAGAGCAGCTACACCATGCATATAATGGTAAGCCAGGTAAAGGCTACTGTGCATTCAGCGGCGAGAAAAACAGCATTGTTGCTTCGGCAATGCAAAGTTACCGTAACGACGAACTTGGCTTTTGGCACATGACAGAGCAAGCAACGAATGTGCTAAAAGAAGAGTTAAATAAGTATGCGTTTAACGAAACGGGTTATTTAGTTTTTTGCCATTATCAATATGTTGCAAGTGACTTCTTGTTAATTGCGATGATCAATATTAAAGAGCATTACTCAATTACTTCTGAGCTTGATTTAGCGTCATCTCGTCACTTAGATATTTCGCGTATGCAACTAGCTGCACGTGTCGATTTAACTGCGTGGGATACGCAACCAGAAGATAATCGCTATGTGTCGTTTATTAAAGGTCGTGCAGGTCGTAAAGTAGCTGATTTCTTTTTAGACTTTTTAGGCTGCGAAGAGGGCATTGATCCTAAACAGCAAAGCCAAGTTATGCTTAGTGCTGTAGAAGATTATTTATCTGAGCAACAATACGACAAGTCAGAAAAAGACGAGCTACGTAAGCAAGTTTTTGATTACTGTAATGATTGCGTAACCACAGGTGAAGATGCCAACGTTAAAGAGCTTTCTGCTACATTATCGAAAAATGACGACAGTCCATTTGAAAGCTTCTGCCAAGAGCAAAGTTATGACTTAGAAGAGTCGTTCCCTGTCGATAAGAAAACGGTTACCAGCATGGTGAAATTCTCCGGCATGGGCGGCGGTGTTAGCGTGAGCTTTGAACGTAAACACTTAGGTGAGCGCGTCATGTATAACGAAGCAACCGATACACTGGTGATTAAAGGTATTCCACCTAATCTTAAAGACCAACTTCAGCGCTTTATGGAGCAAGACGAAAGTTAATTTGGCTCAAGCTTAAAGCTCTAAGTTTTAAGCGATAAGATTATAAATACTCGTTTTATAGCCCAGCACTTGCTGGGCTTTTTTATTTATAAGCAATTGTGCAAGGTGAATTTAACTAATATCAATGACGTTGCTATTGCTATATCGCTTAGTTTTAATACACTCAAGGTACACACTTCCCCGATGGCTAAGGAGAGTCATTAATGAAACTTGCCCAACTAAATATTGCTCTTGCTAAATACCCATTGGATGCCCCAGAAATAAAAGATTTTGTAGATAATCTTGATTTAATAAATGGGGTGGCTGAAAACAGTGTTGGTTTTGTATGGCGATTAAAAGACGAATCAGGCGATGCCACCAATATTAAATTGTTTGATGATCCAAATATGATAATCAATATGTCTGTGTGGGAAAGCGTTGAAGATCTAAAAAATTTTATGTTTCGCACTCACCACAGAGATTTCATGCGCAGAAAAGGTGAATGGTTTCACCGCTTAGCAGAAGATAGCTATGTTTTATGGTGGATTGAAGATAACCATATTCCAACCCCTCAAGAGGCATTAGAAAGGTTGCAAAATCTTCGTGAAAACGGCGACACACTACATGCTTTTACATTTAAAAGTAATTTTACGGCTGAAGATCTAAGAGGTTAAATCGCTATTTCATTTAATACACCGAGACTAAACGTCATTGAAATAAACTCTAATACCGCTAAATTAGAGCAAACTACTTTAGTTAACGCTTTACCTTCGATATTAACACCTGCTGTAGTTGCAAACTTACCTGGTTATTTTCAGGGGATAGATTCTATAGCTGCTGCTGAAAAGTGGCTGGCTAACATGCTTGACGAGTGCCGTTTACTAATGCTGCAATCTCAACAGCAAGAAGTTGTTGGCCTTTTATTTATCTATACCGAAAAGCATGATGCTCATATAGGTTATTTGTTAGCTGAGCAATATTGGGGGCAGGGTCTTGCATTTGAATTATTGCAGGGATTTATAAACCTCGCTGGTACTCAGTCACAATGGCATAAGCTCATCGCAGGTGTTGATGAGTCAAATACACCATCAATTAAGCTTTTAAAAAAGTTGGCTTTTGAAGAGCAAGCATCTAAGGAAAATGGCATGTTGTTTTTTGAATTTAATTTAAAACAAGGCACACAATAATGACAATAACCGCATTTTTAGTTAACTCTTTTAGTGCAAATAATTCAGGTGGCAACCCAGCAGGTGTCGTGTTGAATGCAGATAAACTCACAAACGCAGAAAAACTGACGATTGCAAAAGAAATTGGCTATTCAGAAACCGCATTTGTGGCGCAAGATCATGAAGTTGATTTTGCTGTGTCATTTTTTACGACAACTGAAGAAGTTGATTTTTGTGGCCACGCAACCCTAGCTGTGTTTGCTACGCTCTTCGAACAAGGGTTATTAAAACCTGGCTATTACACTCAACGAACAAAAGCGGGCTTGTTAGGTGTAACAATTGCCGAAGATGGGCAAATTACCATGGAGCAAGCCTTGCCAAAATACCTAGGCAACTTTGCTTATGACGACCTTGCAGGCTTATTAGGGCTTGATGAAACGACTCTTGCAGAAACTGGCTTGCCGATCGATGTAATAACTACAGGATTGCCGGATATTATAGTCGCTGTGCCGAATGGCTACTTAGATAAAATTGTTATTGATGAGGCAGCGCTTAGCGAGTTCTGCCAACAGCATAATGTGATTGGTGTGCATGCCTTTGAATTATGTGAAGAGCAAAGTGAGCTGACCGCAAGTTGTCGTAACTTTGCGCCTTTGGTTGGTATACCTGAAGAGTCAGCAACCGGTAGCGCCAGTGGCGCGCTTGCATGCTACTTATCAAAACACGTATTTGTACAGCAAGAAAACCATTTCAAGTTTGAACAAGGCCGAGCAATGGGGTGCAGTTCACATATTTCTGCCAGTGTTTATTCGGATGAGCAGGGGGTTTATAAGGTTCTTGTAGGTGGCTATGCAAATCACCTAGGTATACAAAATATTGCTTTATAAGAAGAATACATACAAAAAAGCCGCGTTATAAACGCGGCTTTTTTACTTAAGCGACTAAATTAATCAGCCGCTAAGGTTTTTGCCATATCAGCACGGGCTCTGCCAGCAGGTTTAATTGAACCTGCACGAAGGCCGCTATCTGGAATAGCTGTACGCTTGTCATGCGCCATAGCCGCTGGTGTTGGCTCTGGCTCACTATCTGCAACTGGCGTAGGTTTTGCCATTGCAGCACTTGCTGAACCTTTTACTAAAATAGTTTTTTCATTTTTAGCAGGTTCTACAGCTTTCACTGACTCTTCAGCTTGTGCTGGCTCTTCAGCTTTCACTGGTTCTTCAGCTTTTACTGGCTCTTCAGCTTGTACTGGCTCTTCAGTTTTAACTGGTTCTTCAGCTTTCACTGGTTCTTCAGCTTGCACTGGTTCTTCAGCTTTAACAGGTTCTTCAGCTTTAACAGGTTCTTCAGCTTTAACTGGCTCTTCAGCTTTCACTGGTTCTTCAGTTTTAACTGGCTCTTCAGCTTGCGCAGGTTTTTCAGTTTTAACTGGCTCTTCAGCTTTAACTGGTTCTTCAGTTTTCACTGGTTCTTCAGCTTTAACTGGTTCTTCAGTTTTCACTGGTTCTTCAGCTTTAACTGGTTCTTCAGTTTTAACTGGTTCTTCAGTTTTAACTGGTTCTTCAGTTTTAACTGGCTCTTCAGTTTTAACAGGCTCTTCAGCTTTTACAGGTTCTTCAGTTTCAGCCTGAGCCTGTTTTGCCTTTAGCTCAGCTTCATATTCAGCAGCAGCTTGATCTGCTACAGGAATAAATGCTGGCGCATCAGCTTTGTCATCACTCGACTTTTCATCATGCTCAGGGCGACGGCGACGGCGACGTTGACCAGCAGCACGTAAGTGGCGAGGTGAACGACGAGATCGTGTACGAGGTTGAGCTTGTTCTTCATCAGTTGATGTTTCAACTACCGATTCAGTTTGCTCTGCTTGTTTAGGTTCAGCCTCAGCTTTTACTGGTTCTGCAGGTACTTGCTTTTCAGCAACTGGCTGTTCTGCTTGTTCAGTTTCAACTGCTACTTTTTCTTTTGCAGGCTTAGCTGGTTTTTCAGCTTTAGGTGCTTGCTCAGTTGTTTCAGTTGTTTGTACTGCTTTTGCTTCATCTGCGCTTTCATCTGTTACGCGAACTTTTTTGCGTAAGTTGCGACGTTGACGACGAACCTTAGGTTTAGTTTCCTTTGGCTGCTCAGATTTCGTCTCTGGTGCAGTGTCTTTATTCGTTTGTTCTACATCATCATTACGTTTTTCATTACGTTTTCTGTTGTTAGAATTACGACGACGTTTGTTGCGATTCTCGTTACCTTCTTTTTGCTCAGGCTTATTTGAAGTATTTGTGTTTTCTTCTTTAGCTTGTGCATCGTCAGGGCGTTTATTACGAGAGTTGCGACGGCGTTGGTTGTTGCTACGACGACGGTTGTCGTTGTTGCGACGATTATTGCTACGTCTTTGTGCTGCTTTTTTCTCTTCTTGCTCTTTTTCAGCTTCTTCTTCGGCATTGCTGAATAACGACTTGAAGAACTTACCAATTGCAGCAAATAATCCACCTTCAGACTTTTTAGCCGCAGGAGTCGTTTGCTCAGCTTTTGGTGCAGCTTGAGGTGCAGGTGTAGTAGGCATAACAACACCTTTAAGAACCGGCTCTTCACGAACTGGTGCTGAAGGCGCTTTAGCCATTTCAAATGCTTCTGGCTCAGGAGCAACAACTTGCTCGTAGCTTACTGTTTCGATTGTTTCGTCTTTACGTAAGCGAACTACTTCGTAATGTGGTGTTTCCATGTGTTGATTAGGAATGATCACAACATCAACGTTATGGCGTTTTTCGATGCGTTGAACACTACGACGTTTTTCGTTTAATAGGTAAGCGGCAACAGCCACAGGCACCTGTGCATTTACTTGTGATGTGTTGTCTTTAATTGCTTCTTCTTCGATTAAACGAAGGATAGACAAAGCAATTGATTCGTTAGAACGAATCGTACCTTGACCATTACAACGAGGACATGGACCTTGGCTTGCTTCACCTAATGAAGGGCGTAAGCGCTGACGCGACATTTCAAGCAGACCAAAGCGTGAGATCTTACCAATCTGTACACGGGCACGGTCAGGACGAGCAGCGTCTTTTAAACGATTCTCTACTTCGCGTTGGTGGCGTGGTGGTGTCATATCGATGAAGTCGATAACAATAAGACCACCTAAGTCACGTAAACGTAATTGACGGGCAATCTCGTCTGCTGCTTCTAAGTTAGTATTAAGTGCTGTTTCTTCGATATCACCGCCTTTAGTGGCTTTAGATGAGTTGATATCGATAGACGTAAGTGCTTCAGTTGGGTCAATTACAATTGAACCACCTGATGGTAAGCGAACTTCACGTTGGAAAGCAGACTCAATTTGGCTTTCAATTTGGTAGTGGGTGAATAGTGGTACATCGCCCTGATAAAGCTTAACGCGGCTCATGAAATCTGGACGGAAACGCTCAATATGCGCTTTCGCTTCTTCAAATACACGTGCTTTATCAATTAAAATTTCACCAATATCACGACGTAAATAGTCACGGATTGCGCGGAAAATTACGTTACTTTCTTGGTGAATTAAGAACGGAGCCGGGCCGCTATCAGCAGCTTGCTGAATCGCTTGCCAATGCACTAATAGTGCTTTTAAGTCGTACTCTAGTTCTTCAAATGATTTACCAACACCTGCTGTACGAACAATTAAGCCCATGCCTTTAGGTAGTTCTAAACGGCTTAGTGCTTCTTTAAGTTCAGTACGCTCATCACCTTCGATACGGCGAGAAATACCACCGGCACGAGGGTTGTTAGGCATAAGTACTAAATAGCTACCTGCAACGCTGATAAAAGTCGTTAACGCAGCGCCTTTTTGGCCACGCTCTTCTTTATCAACTTGCACAATGACTTCTTGGCCTTCTTTGATCACGTCACGGATATTTGGACGACCTTGGAATGTATAGCCTTGTGGGAAGTAGGTGCGAGCTATTTCTTTAAGAGGAAGGAAACCGTGTCTTTCAGCGCCATAATCAACAAAGGCAGCTTCTAGTGACGGTTCGATACGGGTAATTTTACCCTTGTAAATATTTGCTTTTTTTTGTTCGTGACCTGGGCTCTCTATGTCTAAATCATACAGGCGCTGGCCATCAACCAGTGCAACGCGCATTTCTTCTTGCTGCGTCGCATTGATTAGCATACGTTTCATATTGTTACTCTACTAATTCTGTCGCTGACATGACGATATAAACTCGTCTGTTCAATGGTTTCTGACGGTTGTTTTTGTGCAGTCTCACGACTGGGTAAAGTCAAAACCTGAAGTTGTTTGCTTACATTGAGCATCACTAAGTGTGGCTGACAATAACATGTTCTCACGTTATTAAATTCTTATAGGTGTCAAAACTGCCGCCAATTCTGCGGTTTTAATTTACGAGTTTTGTCCCGAAGTCGACCATGTTCAAATTTTTATTCAATGTCTTGCTACAACAGCTGCTTATGAATGACGTTGCTACGTCGTCACTATCAGTCAATTTATCTTGTTCAATTGCTTTTTATGTTCATTAATCAACATTCGTGCTCAAATTATTCAGGCAATATATTACGCGCATCGCCGATAATTGAACGCTCGTGTTGGCTGGGTAATTATAAAAGCTTTGGAAAACTTAGCGCGGATCTGTATGATCGGCAACCCAGAATATGCTTCACGAATGTATTAATGTGATAAAAGCACCGTTGTTACTTGCAAACTTATGTTCGCGACGGTGATTATCCCACTATTACAGTCGCGTTAGCAACTAAATTATTTACTTAAATCAGTGATTAGGCAATGTCAGAAAAAACCGGCTTACAAGTTTCGTTTGTTACCATAGGTGAAGACCATCTAGGTCAACGTATTGATAACTTTCTTATTACTCACCTAAAAGGTGTGCCTAAAAGTGCAGTTTATAAAATCCTTCGTAAAGGCGAAGTGCGAGTAAATAAAAAACGCATAAAACCTGTCTACAAACTACAACTAAACGATGTGATTCGTATTCCACCTATCAAAGTGGCCGAAAAAGAAGAGTTTGTGCCAAAGAAACTCGATAAAGTAAAACAACTTGAAGACGCCATTTTGTTTGAAGACAAGTATTTAATGGTGATCAACAAGCCTTCGGGTATGGCTGTGCATGGTGGCAGTGGCCTAAGTTATGGCTTAATCGAAGCACTTCGCGTACTTCGTCCTGAAGAGCGTAGTTTAGAGCTTGTACACAGACTAGACCGTGATACATCAGGTTGCTTGCTTATTTCTAAACGTCGTTCAGTGTTAACTGATTTACATAAACAGTTACGTGAAAAAACCATGGAGAAAAACTATTGGGCATTAGTTGATGGTCAATGGGATTCTAAAACGAAAAACGTTACCGAAGGACTTCGTAAAAACACCTTAAAGTCTGGTGAGCGTGTGGTGCGTGTTGATAATACTGAAGGTAAACCATCGCACACGCGTTTTCGTGTGCTTGAGCGATATGCTGAGTGCTCATTAGTACAAGCGTCGCCGGTAACGGGGCGTACTCACCAAATTCGTGTGCATACGCAATGTAAAGGTCATCCAATTGCTTGTGATGATAAATATGGCGTTGCAGAGTTCGATCAATACGTGAATAAACTGACTGGTTTAAATCGTTTGTTTTTACATGCCCACGATTTACGTTTTATGCACCCTAAAAATGAAACAACCATGCATGTTGAAGCGCCACTCGATAATGCACTTCAAAATTGTATCAAAAAGCTACGTGCAGATAATGAACAAGTTTAAGCTGGTTATTTTTGATTGGGATGGCACAGTGATGGACTCTGTGCCAAAAATTGTCACCTGCTTGCGAAATACTGCGCGAGACTTAGGTATTCCTGTTCCAACAGAGCAACAAGCGAAAGACGTTATTGGTTTATCGCTGGCAAAAGCCACTGAAGTTCTTTTTCCGGCGCATTTACATTTAAGCGACGAACTCGTTGCAGGTTACAAAGCACAGTACCGTGAGTTAGATGTTACACCTACACCTTTATTTAAAGATGTAGAATCCGTTTTAAAGCAGTTAAGTGATGCAGGCATGCAATTGGCAGTGGCTACCGGTAAAGGACGTGAAGGCATCGATAGGCTTCTTAATGAGTCAGGCCTTGTGAAGTATTTTGTGAATGTAAAATGCTCTGACGATGCTGAGTCGAAGCCATCTCCAGATATGCTTGAGCAAATTTTACTTGAGCAGGGCATCGCAAAAGGTGATGCTGTGATGATTGGCGATAGCCAATTGGATATGGCAATGGCTAATGCCGCAGGTATTACTTGTATTGGAGTGAGTTTTGGTGCCCATAGTCCGGCGCAGTTACAACAACATACGCCGTTATGTGTTGTTGATTCATACCAACAACTTTTGCAGGTTTTAACTACGCCCCTTGCAGCGCTAACACGTCAACACCAAACTCAGCCAGCACTTTAGTTAATGTGATCAGTGGCAGGCCTATCAATGTATTAGGGTCATCGCCACTGAGCTTTTCAAATAAACAGATGCCTAATCCTTCACTTTTAAAGCTACCTGCACAGTTGTATGGCTGCTCTGCATCGCAATAAGCATTGATCTGTTCAAGTGTGAGTGCTTTAAATGTCACATCAAATGGTACTACTGTGGTAATTGCTTTATCGCTTTGTATATCAAATACACTTAAACCCGTTAAAAAGGTCACTGTATGGCCACTAAACGATAAAAGCTGCTTAATGGCATTCTCTTTAGTATGAGGTTTACCTAAAATTGTATCGTTGAATACCGCAACTTGATCAGAGCCAATTACCAAACCTTCACTATAATGTTGTTTGGCAACTCGGGCTTTTTGTTCGCTTAAACGAGCAACTAATTGCTCTGGCGTTTCAGCTGCGATAGGGGACTCATCAATATCTGGAGAAAAACTTTGAAAAGGTAAGTTAAACTTAGTTAATAATTGCTGTCTAAATGGTGAGCTTGACGCTAATATAAGTGTTGGTTTCATAATAAATTCTGGATGAAAATTGTATTTTGCCAAGGATAAGCCACAATGAATCCGAAAACAAAGCAGAAGATCGTTAAAAACCTACCAAAATTGGTTTTTTACTTTGACTAACTTACTAACTATCTATATGATGCAGCCCCTATGCAAAAGGTGAAAATTCCCATCACTCTTCATCCCAGCAAAGCAGCTCAACATCGTTTAACGTATGACGGTATTGTCCCGCTTGAAAAACTTTCTCGTTTAGAGCAAGTTGTGCAGGAGGAAGCAGGTGAAATAGCGGTAAAGATTCATTGCAAAATTGACGAGCAAGGTTTAGTGGTAATAAGTGGTAACTTATCAACACATGTAACTGTAACTTGCCAACGCTGTAATGGAGAATTAGGGTTGGATTTGGAACAAGACTTTGTGTATTCGCCAATTGGTTTGGATGCAGAGTCAGATCATCTACCTGAAGGTTACGATGAAGTAGAGCTGGACGAAAACGGTGAAATCAACGTATTTGAGTTAATCGAAGACGAATTGATTTTAGCTATTCCAATAGTGCCTACTCACAACGAAGCTTCATGCAGTTATTCATCAGAGCCTACTAGCTTTGGTAAATTAGCAGCAAAAGATGACAAACCAAATCCATTTGATATTTTGAAACAACTTAAGAAAGATTCTTAGGAGAAGACTAATGGCTGTACAAAAAAGCAAAAAGTCTCGTGCAAGACGCGGCATGCGCCGTTCACACGATGCGATCAGTGGTCCAACTTTAACTGTAGATCAAGTTTCTGGTGAGACTCACCGTCGTCACCACGTAACTGCTGACGGTTACTACAAAGGCGTTAAAGTAATTTCTAACTAAGAGATTGCTATATGCTGACCAATCTAACCATAGCGTTAGATATGATGGGGGGCGATTACGGCCCCCGTTCATCTATCCCCGCTGCCGTGCAAGCGGTAAATGCTAATACCAACTTAAGACTCATCTTATGTGGTAATCAGCAAGTTATTCTAAAAGAACTCGAAGCACTCGATTCTGTTTCACACCCTCGTTTAATTATTCGCCATTGTAGCGAAGTCGTCACAAATGCGTGTGAACCTGCTTCAGCGGTTCGTTCTAAAAAAGATTCATCAATGCGAGTTGCCCTCGATTTAGTTAAATCGGGTGAAGCGCAAGCGTGTGTAAGCTCTGGTAATACAGGCGCGTTATTTTTTATGGCGCATTATGTATTAAAGATGCTTCCAGGCGTAAAACGTCCTGCATTAATCTCTGCTGTTCCAACCGAACGTAAAAACCCTGTTTATTTACTTGATTTAGGCGCTAATGTGCATTGTGACGCACAAACCCTTTATCAATTTGGCATTATGGGTTCTGTGGTAGCAGGGCAGGCACTTGGGTGTGATAACCCAAGAGTTAGTTTATTGAATATTGGCTCTGAAGACATCAAAGGGCATGAAGGAATAAAACAAGCTGCACAGTTAATGCAGCAGTGTGAATATCTCAACTACACAGGTTACAGTGAAGGTAGTGATATTTTCAGCGGAAAAGCCGATGTTATTGTGTGCGAAGGATTTGTAGGTAATGTGGCATTAAAAACCTGTGAAGGTATTGCCAAACTGATCATGCATAAACTCACCAAAGCCTTACACAAACATTTCTTATACAAAAGTTTAGCGTTTTTATTGCGTCCAGTGATAAAAAAACTCTACAAGCGGGTGAACCCCGACCAGTATAACGGCGCAAGTCTGGTAGGATTGCGCGGTATTGTTGTTAAAAGCCATGGCAATGCCTCACCAAAGGCGTTTCATGCTGCTATTGATGAAGCCGCGCGGGAAGTCGAACGCCAACTCCCTGAAAAAATCGCTGCGATTTTTGAGCAAACACATCCAACAACAAAGTAGTGCAGCATATCTAAAACTTGTTATGCTGCCTGCTACAGAATATTTTTTTGTTTAATTATAAGAGCAAAGTATGGCACATAAAATTGCACTCGTATTTCCAGGTCAAGGCTCACAAACTGTGGGCATGTTATCTGAACTATTAGCTGATTCTCAAATTGCTAAAGCAACATTCGCTGAAGCATCTGAAGCTCTTGGCTATGATCTAGCTGCACTTGTACTAAATGGTCCAGAAGAAGAATTAAATCAAACCCATCGTACACAACCAGCACTTCTTACAGCTAGTGTTGCTATTTACCGTCAATGGTTAGACGCAAACCCTGATGCCGATGTTGTTATGGCTGGTCACAGTTTAGGCGAGTATTCAGCATTAGTTTGTGCTGGCGTTGTAAGCTTAAGCGAAGCAGTTAAACTAGTAGAAAATCGTGGTTTATATATGCAAGAAGCAGTACCTGCGGGTGTTGGTTCTATGGCTGCAATCATCGGCTTAGGTGACGACGAAATCAAAGCAGCGTGTGAAGCATCAGCAAATGGTGAAGTGGTTTCACCAGTGAACTACAACTCACCAGGTCAGGTTGTTATTGCCGGCCATAAAGCGGCAGTTGAGCGTGCATCAGAAGCATGTAAAGAAGCAGGTGCTAAACGTGCTTTACCACTTGCAGTAAGCGTACCTTCTCACTGTGAACTAATGAAACCAGCTGCTGAGAAATTAGCTGCTGATTTAGCCACTTTAACATTTAATACACCTAAGTGTGATGTAATCAACAACGTTGATGTAAAAGCTGAGCAATCAAGTGAAGCAATTAAAGATGCATTAGTACGTCAACTTTACAGCCCAGTTCGCTGGACTGAAACTGTACAAGCATTAGTTGCGCAAGGTATCACACAAAGCTATGAGTTTGGCCCAGGTAAAGTATTAACGGGCCTTGCTAAACGAATTGATAAAGCAATGGTATGTGGTGCGGTTAATACGCAAGCTGCTATTGATGAAGCGAAATAAGTAGGAATAGAATGACAAATTTATTTTCTCTTGAGGGCAAGGTTGTCCTAATCACTGGTGCAAGCCGTGGTATTGGTAAAGCGATTGCAAATACGCTAGTTGCACAAGGTGCAAAAGTAGCGGGTACTGCAACAAGCGAATCAGGTGCTGCTAAAATCAGTGAATATCTAGGTGACAACGGTAAAGGTTATGCCCTTAACGTAACTGATCCTGAATCGATTGAGGCGACACTTGCTGCGATCAAGGCTGATTTAGGCGATATCGACGTATTAGTTAACAATGCAGGTATTACTCGCGATAACTTATTAATGCGTATGAAAGACGGTGAGTGGGATGACATCATCGACACGAACCTAAGCTCAATTTTCCGTTTATCAAAGGCTGTTTTACGCCCTATGATGAAAAAGAAAAATGGTCGTATCATTAATATCGGTTCTGTAGTGGGCACTATGGGTAATGCGGGTCAAGCTAACTATGCTGCAGCGAAAGCGGGTGTAATTGGTTTTACTAAGTCATTAGCACGCGAAGTGGCATCACGTGGCATCACAGTGAACGTTGTTGCACCGGGTTTTATCCAAACAGATATGACAGACGAGCTGACTGAAGACCAAAAAGCAGCTACGCTTGCAAATGTACCTGCAGGGCGTTTAGGTCAACCTGAAGAAATCGCTGCTGCGGTATGCTATTTAGCATCTGACGCTGCTGCGTATGTATCAGGCGAAACATTGCACGTAAATGGCGCGATGTACATGGTTTAATGAAAGTTAGCAAAAATTTGCTAGCGAAAGATTATCGAAAATTGTTGAAATTTTTGTGATCTTGCTTTAAACATACTTGAATTCGCTATGAAAATAAGCGATAAATGAACAAATACTATTCGAGAGGTTTGACCAGATAAGTAATTATCAGCAAATCCTTGAATCACAGAATTATGCGGCGTAAACTACGCCGCAATCTGAAAATAACGCATTGGCGTTTTTAATAAAGGAAAGAAGAATGAGCGACATCCAAGAACGCGTAAAGAAAATTATCATTGAGCAACTAGGTGTTAAAGAAGAAGAAGTAAAACATGAAGCTTCTTTCGTTGACGACTTAGGTGCTGATTCACTTGACACTGTAGAACTAGTAATGGCTCTTGAAGAAGAGTTCGACACTGAGATCCCAGACGAAGAAGCTGAAAAGATCACTACAGTTCAAGCTGCAATCGATTACGTTACAGCTCACGCTGAGTAATTTTACGCATTTTGATTTTAAGGGCAGCATTAAGCTGCCCTTAGTCTATCTATAGAATGATACTAATAAATTTGGTATACACCCCACCTAAAATAATTTCCTTATTGGAGGCAACCCGTGGCTAAACGTCGAGTCGTCGTAACTGGCTTAGGAATGTTGACACCGCTAGGTAATGATGTTGAATCTACTTGGCAAGGTTTGTTAAACGGTAAAAGTGGTATTCAAACTATCACGCATTTCGATACCTCAAGTTTCGGCACCAAATTCGCAGGTTTGCTGAATGACTTTGATGCATCAGCTTACATGTCACCGAAAGATGCAAAGAAAATGGATTTGTTTATCCAATATGGCATTGCAGCGGGTGTACAAGCACTACAAGATTCTGGTCTAGAGATCACTGAAGAAAACGCCACTCGTGTTGGTGTAGCAGTGGGTTCTGGCATCGGTGGTTTAACTTTAATTGAAGAAAACCACATCAAACTATTAAATAGCGGCCCGCGTAAGCTTTCTCCGTTCTACGTGCCTTCGACCATTATCAATATGATCTCTGGTCATTTATCGATTATGCACGGTTTACGTGGCCCTAATATTTCAATCGTTACAGCCTGTACTACAGGTCTACATAACATTGGTCATGCTGCGCGTATGATTGCATACGGCGATGCAGATGCAATGGTAGCCGGTGGTGCTGAAAAAGCATCAACACCAATTGGTATGGGTGGTTTTAATGCAGCACGTGCATTATCAACTCGTAACGACGATCCACAAGCAGCATCTCGTCCTTGGGATAAAGACCGTGACGGTTTCGTTCTTGCTGATGGTGCAGGTGTTATCGTACTTGAAGAATATGAGCATGCTAAAGCACGTGGCGCGAAAATCTACGCTGAACTCGTTGGTTTTGGTATGAGTGGCGACGCATATCACATGACGTCTCCACCTGAAGACGGTGCAGGCGCAGCTCTAGCGATGGAAAATGCCCTAAACGATGCACAAGTTAATGCAGACCAAGTTGGTTACATTAATGCTCACGGTACATCGACGAATGCAGGCGATAAAGCCGAAACATCCGCTGTTAAAACTATTTTTGGCGATGCAGCGAAAGATGTGATGGTAAGTTCATCTAAATCAATGATGGGTCACTTGTTAGGTGCAGCAGGCTCGGTAGAGTCAATTATTACTATCTTGTCACTTGTTGACCAGAAAGTAAGCCCTACAATCAACCTTGATAACCCAGATGAAGGCTGTGATTTAGACTACGTACCGCACACTGCACGTGACGCTAAATTGGATTACGCACTATGTAATTCATTTGGTTTTGGTGGTACTAATGGCTCGTTGCTGTTTAAAAAGGTATAATTCTTTTTAACAACGGACTAAAAAGAAGAGCCCAGTTGTTTAACTGGGCTTTTTTGTATGCATAAATTAAAACAAACAATAAAAATAGTCACACCAGACACCACAATAAGCACGCAAGATCGTGGCTTAAATTATGGTGATGGCTTTTTTACCACAGCCTCTGTGATGAATTCTGTCGTTGAGCACTGGGATTTACACAAAGCGCGTTTAGATGAATGCGCGCAAAGACTATTTTTCCCCGAATTAGATTTAACTGCAATTGAGCGTGAAGTTAACCACGCAATCAGTGATACACAAACCGGTATTTTAAAAATAGTTGTCACCCGTGGTGCAGGTGGGCGTGGTTATGGCTTACCAAACACACCAAGTATCCAAGTGCTGATCAGTACCATGCCTGCGATTTCACACTATAAAAGTTGGCAGCAGCAGGGGGCAAACCTTGAAATCAGCGACGTGAAACTTGCACATCAACCTTTACTTGCAGGCTTAAAAACATTGAACCGTTTAGAGCAAGTGCTTATCAAAAAGCAAATGAGCAGCCTTGAATGTGATGACGTTGTTGTACTTGACTATGATAACAATGTGATTGAGTGCTCTGCTGCAAATATTTTTGCTATTAAAGACGGTCAAGTTATATCACCTAAGTTAGACCGCTGCGGCATCACTGGGGTTTATCTCAGCGCTTTATGTGATAAGTTAGCCATTGAATTTAAAGCAATCCAACTAGATGAGCTTTTAGCTATGGATGCCGTATTTATGTGTAACAGTTTAATGGGCGTGGTTCCCGTTGCACGAATTGCTGATACACAGTTTGATATTGAATGCAGTAAAGCGCTATTAACGGCGCAGTTTGCCAAGGAGAGTGTGTGATAAAAGTCATTGTTAGCGTGCTGTTATTAGCATTGCTATGTTGTGGTATTGGCTATCAACAACTTCAATCAGCATTAAAAATGCAGTTAAAAGTTGAAAATAGTACTTTATTTAAAGTGGAGCGTGGCACCGGCTTTAATCAACTTTGCCAAGCATGGCAAACAAAGCAGTGGGTTGATAGTTGTTTTAAATTTCAGGTACTCGCTAAATTAGATCCTACGCTTACGGATTTAAAAGCGGGTCTTTATGAACTGGATACAAGCGCTGTGATTGATAATATTCGCCGTATTAATCAAGGTGCACAAGTAAGCTTTAGCTTCACAATTATTGAAGGTCAGCCACTTCGTGACGTTGTTGCTAATATTCAAAAGCAAGCGCATTTAAGCCAAGACTTAGATACAGAAAATTTAGCGACGCAGATAAGTAACACGCAAGAGAATTTAGAAGGCTGGTTGTTCCCTGATACCTATCACTACCACAGCGAAGATAGTGCCAGCGGCTTATTAAAACGCGCATACAACAAAATGCAGCAGGAATTAGACACCGCATGGCAAACTAGAGCGCCAGATTTAGTATTAAGTTCACCGTATGAAGCGTTAATACTGGCTTCTATCATCGAAAAAGAAACGGGTCTTGCTTCTGAGCGACCATTAATTTCTGCGGTATTTACCAATCGTTTAAAAACCAATATGCGCTTACAAACCGATCCAACGGTTATTTATGGTATTGGTGCTGATTTTGATGGCGATATAAAACGAAAAGATTTAACAACCTATACACCGTATAACACGTATAAGATAAAAGGCTTGCCGCCAACACCCATAGCCATGCCTTCGAAAGCAGCGATTTTGGCCGCGGTTAATCCACCTGAATCTGAGTATGTGTATTTTGTTGCGAAAGGGGATGGTAGCCATCAATTTTCGAAAACATTGCAAGAACATAATCGTGCGGTAAAGCAGTACCAATTAAACTAACAACCAGAATTGAGTCATATGACAGCGAAATTTATAGTGATTGAAGGTCTAGAAGGGGCCGGAAAATCAACGGCCATTGCCGTATGCCAAGCTTATTTAGACAATAAGCAAGTCGATTTTATTAATGTACGTGAGCCAGGTGGCACAGCCATGGCTGAAGAGCTGCGTAATATCGTTAAACAGGCTCACCAAGAAACAGTGACGGGTGAAACTGAGCTATTAATTATGTATGCAGCACGCTCACAATTGGTTGCTAATGTTATTAATCCGGCACTTGAAAAGGGTACCTGGGTTTTAGGTGATCGTCATGATCTTTCATCTCAAGCATATCAAGGTGGTGGTCGTGGTATTGAACAGACTAAACTCTCTTTTTTAGCTGATATGGTGCTAAATGGTTTAAAACCTGATTTAACCATTTATTTAGACATTGACCCAGCTGTGGGTCTTGCCCGTGCAAAAGGCCGTGGTGAACTTGATCGGATCGAACAAGAAGCATTAGGCTTTTTTGAGCGCACTCGCGAACGCTACCTTGAAATAGCTAAAACTGATAGCAGTATCAAAACTGTGGATGCAAACAAAACAATGCCAGAAGTACATGCGGCAATCACAACCGTGCTTGATAACTTTTTTGCAGGTTTAAATTAATATGCCTTTGCCATGGCTTGAAGGGCTTTATCAGCAACTTGCGCAAAGTTTTGCACAGCAACGCTTTCATCATGCACAGCTATTTAATGGTGATAAAGGTGTTGGCAAGCAACGTTTAGTCGATTCGCTCGCTGATGGGCTACTTTGTACGTCACCTGTAAACTTAAAAGCCTGTGGCAATTGTAAAAGCTGCCAACTAAATCAAGCGGGTACTCATCCTGATAAACGTGTTGTAAAAGTAGAAGGCCAAACAATAGGCGTTGATGAAATTCGGGAGATCAGTGATTTTATCAACCATTCAGCAGCGCAAAATGGTAACAAAGTAGTGGTGCTTGAACAGTGTCATAAAATGACCACTGCAGCGGCTAATGCTTTATTAAAAACCCTTGAAGAGCCAAGTTTGCGCCGTTATTTATTGTTAACGTGCGAACAAACAGCATTATTACCTGCAACAATTTTAAGTCGCTGTGCGGTACACGAAATAAAGGTTAACCCAGAATATACAACACAATGGTTAGCATCACTGAACATTGCTAATTATTCATGGTTAGAGTTGTTCGCTAGACAGCCACTGCTTGTTCAGCAGTGGCAAAATGATAACCAACTTGAAGCTATTGATTCACTCTTTAAATTTGCAACTAATCTAAAAGACAGCCATAATTTCAGTGCGTTAGTCGACATCCTTAATAAAGATCATAGCTTGGTTAATGTATTTGCCTTGTTTTTAACAGAGCATCTTAAAACGCAATTAGTATTAGGAATGGACTTTTTCAATTATCAAAAAGCACAATCTGCTATTTCAGAGTTTCTTTATAACAGCTCGCATGTGCTTGGCTTAAATATGGATCTAGCCATTTCACAATTAGCGTTTACTTTACGTGAAAGTCAAAATTAGGATATATCGTGCAAGAATTATTAGTAGATATCGAAGACTTAGAAGAATTATACCGCTGTTACATGCCTTATCTAAAAAATGGTGGTTTGTTTGTTCGCACTAATATGCGCTTTGAAATGGGTCATTCATTGGCTTTAAAAGTCACATTACCAGATGCACTCGAAGATGATGTAGTAACGGGTAAAGTTGCTTGGATCACACCACAAGGTGCGCAAAGCTCAAACCCGCCAGGTATTGGTGTGAATTTTATCGATGATAAAACCAATTTAAATGCCAAAATCGAAAAACTACTCGGTACTATGTTAAACTCAGGCAATCCGACCTATACCATGTAATAAAAGTAGTACCATGATTGTAGATTCTCATTGTCATTTAGACAGGCTTGATTTCGATAAACTCGACCTTAATTTAGACCAAGTACTTGAAAACGCTCGCGCTAAGAAAGTAGAACACTTTTTATGTGTAAGCGTAACTTTAGATCAATTCCCAAGTATGCTGGATAAAATTAAACACTATCCAGATGTTTCTGCATCATGCGGTGTGCATCCACTCGATCAAAAAGACGCACTCGATAAGCAAAAGCTTATTTCACTTGCAAGCCACGACAAAGTGGTGGCAATTGGCGAAACGGGTCTTGATTACTATTACTCAAAAGAGACCCATATTGTTCAGCAAGAAAGCTTTGTTGGTCATATCGAGGTTGCTAATGAGCTCAATAAACCGCTAATCATTCATACACGAGATGCTAGAGAAGACACCATTAACTTAATGCGCGCTCACAATGCCGAGAAGTGTGGTGGTGTATTGCATTGCTTTACAGAAAACTGGGATATGGCCAAAAAAGCCATTGATATGGGCTTTTATATTTCGATTTCGGGCATTGTTACGTTTAAAAATGCCGTAGAGTTAAAAGACGTTGTAAAGCAAATTCCGCTAGATCGCTTACTAATCGAAACAGATTCACCGTATTTAGCGCCTGTTCCATATCGTGGTAAAACAAATCAACCAGCCTATGTTGAAGATGTGGCTTACTACATCGCTGAGTTAAAAGGGCTTACTTTTAACGAATTAGCTGAAGCAACAACCAACAACTTTTACTCGTTGTTTAATCAAGCTAAAAGGGCGTAATAGTGGACGGCGTATCGAACTTACCTCAGTTAGTAATGGGGCCAATGGTACGCCGAGCAGATGCAGGGCGAGTGTGCTTTCAATTTGTTACAACTAGGCCTTGCCATTACCGAATTGAGTTTAGCGGAGTTGAAATATACTCGAACTTAGAGTCCATCCAATTAGGGCAACATCTTTACTTAAATTTCATCAATGTCATGCCTATCAATGGCCAGTTTGCAGTTGACTCACTGATCTACTATTCATTACATGATGAAGAAAAAAGCCTTGATTTATCGTCTTATTGCTATGAACGTGCAGAATCTCCTGCATTTGTGATCCCAAATCGACTCGATAGAATTCTGCATGGTTCGTGTCGTAACCCTCATCATCCTGCAAAAGATAGCCTTGTAGCTGCAGATAATTGGCAAAATGATCAGCGCCAGTCACTTAATGCAGGTGCTGATCTATTATTGTTATCTGGCGATCAAATATATGCGGATGATGTCGCAGGGCCTATGCTGCTCGCGATTGAAAAAGTGATTAGTCTATTTGGTGTATTTCAAGAGCCAGCGCTTGATTTAGATTTACCAGCAGGGTTCGAGCAGCAACTTTATCAGCGCCATTTACACTTACCCAAAGTACCTTGGCAAAAACGGAGCAAATTTGGTGTTGGTTATTGGCTTAAAAAAGATGAGCCACACTTCTCAAGCTTAAAAGCTGAAAACCATTTAATTCATTTTCAAGAATTTATAGCGCTATATTTATTAAACTTCAGTGCTGTTACTTGGCAGCTAATTGAGTTTGAATCAATTGAATGCCCAGCATTAGCCCCTAAATACGCTAACCTATTTAAACTTGAAAAGGACGCACTGGTTGGCTTTGCAAATGGCCTTCAGAGTGTTGAAAGATTATTCGCCAATGTGTCGACACTAATGATGTTTGATGATCATGATGTCACCGATGATTGGAACTTAACAGCAGGGTGGGAGCAAGCTATTTATCAGCACCCAGCTAGCCGTCGTATTGTAAATAATGGCCTGATTAGTTATTGGTTAATGCAAGGGATTGGTAATGATGCCGGAGATAACACTTTGTCTTTATTACCCAGTTTTAAACAAAGCCTGCAACAACAGAGCTGGCATTTTAAAGACTTTGATAAGCTAATACTCAATTTTAACCATTGGCATTACGAGCTTAATACCATCCCCAAAGTTGTGGTTCTCGATACCCGAACCCATCGCTGGCGTAATGAGCAAAATTTCAATGAACCATCAGGCTTACTTGATTGGGAAAGGCTCACTGAATTAGAAGAAAGCTTATTGTCTCACGATAAAGTGATTATTGTATCTCCAGCACCGGTGTTTGGTGTTAAATCGATTGAAGCAATCCAAGCTATTTTTAATTTTTGCGGGCAGCCATTGTTGGTTGATGTTGAAAACTGGATGGCCCATGAAGGTTCTGCTAAAAAACTGCTAGATACTTTTCGCCGTGAAGATACGCCAAAAGAAACCTTGATCCTCTCTGGTGATGTCCATTATTCATTTTGTTTTTCAGTGCAAAAGCGCTTTGGTAAACATAAAAACCGAATTTGGCAGTTGACTGCCAGTGGTATTAAAAATGAGTTCCCACGCAAACTTATTAATGTACTCGATAAACTCGACTCAATTTTATATGCCCCGAAAAGCCCACTTAACTTTTTCACTAAACGTTGGCAAATGGAAGTTGATAAACATCAAACCAAAGGCGAAGGACAAAAGTATTTGGTCAGTAATGCGGCTATCAGCTTAATTGAGCTCAATGACGGTTTACTTGCTAAATATGAACTTATTCACGCTGATAACCAAATAACTGAATTCGATTTAAACGATAATTAATCGAATACATTAGAATAAAAAAACGCCCAGAACGAATCCGCATTGTTCTGGGCTTAGGGGGTGGCTCGTGTGAGCCTGCGCTAACTATAAAAAAAACACCTTCTAAATTCAGTAGGGAGAAGTAGAAAGTACTTTTAAGTGTAGTTAATCAACAGGAAATTGCACGGTAAATGTACAAATTTTATACTGGTTTAAAATCAGTCTGTTACAGCTTTTTACCTAAATTAGCGCCTTATTTATACAGTCTTTATGCGCAACTTATACCCAAGTTATCAACTGGGCATTTTGGACCAAATCACGAGGTAATGAGTTCTTAATTTTATTCTTTTGCCACTTACCTAGGCCTACCGGACAACCACATAACATTAAAACTACTTCACCATTATCTTGCGTTGGTTTTTCGAGCCTAATATCTTTACCGTTAAAGTAATCGTTTGCTTGGCAAGCAGACATCTCAAAGGTATTTTTATCGCAATCTTGGCCAAAGACAGTGGCAAACTCGTGAGTTAAGCGAACACCGCCTTTGTGGATCACACCAAGTTGAATACCTAAACGTGAGTATTTAATTTTATCATGCAGTTCATCAAAGCCATCAGGAAACAACCAAAGCTCTTTATCACGTTGCATTAAGGTGCCTTGAAGTGATTTTAGACCGAACTGTTTTTTAATTGTTTGCATAAACGCTTGGCTTTGCTTTTTATCAAATTCAGCAAACGGAAATGCGCCTTTTTTAACTTTTTGATTTGGGTTATCGCTTGATGCTACTTTCTTAAATTTAGCGATGAAGAAACCTTCACTGTCGTAAGTTTGCGGCCAAACATGTAAATAACCTTCACTGGTTGTCGCTTTGTCTGCGCCATCAAACAGGCTGTCGAGCGGTTGTACTTCGATGCAATCAGGGAACTCTGCTAATAGATACTCACACACTTGTTGGTTTTCAAGGGGTGTTAAAGTACAGGTCGAATAGACTAATGTGCCGCCTGGTTTTAAGGCATAAAAGGCACTTTTGATAAGGGCTTTTTGCACAGCAGCAATATCAATATTAGATTCGATTGACCAATTTTTTAGGGCGTCTGAATCTTTACGAACCGTGCCTTCACCTGAACACGGGGCATCTAGCAAAATGTTGTCGAAGCACTCATACATGTAATCCCCGAATATCACACCGTCAAAATGTGATAATGCACAATTACCCACACCCATACGTTTGAGGGTTGCAGCCAATACTTTTAAGCGTGACGATGACAACTCATTGGCCACTAACACGCCACTATTATCCATCATGGCGGCGATTTGTGATGTTTTTGAACCTGGTGCCGATGCCATATCAAGTACCGCGTCGCTTTGCTTAACTTCGGCTCTCAGTGCTACCGGCGGTAACATTGAGCTGGCTTCTTGCACATACATAGCACCACTTAAATGTAAATCGGTATTACCGATTGCAAGGGCGGCTTCTTCGTCGCTTGGTCGTGTTAGCCAGAACCCTTCTTCGCACCATGGAATTGCTGTTAACTCCCATCCTTTTTTGGCACATTGACGCTGAAATTCATCGACTGACATTTTTAATGTATTTACGCGAACAGATCGTCTTAGTGGGCGGCGACAGGCTGCAATAAAGTCGTCTAATGATAAATGTTCAGGAAGGTAGCTTTTTACATCATCAATAAATGAGTCAGGAATATATGTATTAGCGTCCACTAAATGGCTCTCACATCACGTAATAATAGCTGGATCATACCATTTATAGCGCTATCAGGGGATATTTTTAGCTTTTTAAGAGCGATATTGAAGTGTCGACATATTGCTAATATAAATGTTCTTTATAGCCATTATTTTTGATAAATATCAATTTATGTCGACATTTTGCTGGTTTTTTAGCCTATTTTTCAGATCTCAAGGTTGACAGTTTCAATGTTAGGGCGCATAGTGAACTCATAAATTGTCGACAATCTTAATTTAGTACTTTGATAGACCTATTATGACAGAGCAAAAAGCCAACGATAACTACAACGATATCACGATAACAACAGCCTCAGACCAAGTGTTTGTCGACATGCGTCGTGAAATTGTCCAAGGCACCATCGAGCAGGGTAGCAAAATTTCTGAGCCAGAACTTGCTAAACGCTATGGTGTAAGCCGTGCCACCTTACGTGAGGCACTAAATCGTTTAGAGAGCTGTTATTTGGTAGAGCGTAAAGCGAATGTCGGTTGTCGTGTTGTTGCGCTAACCGCCGAGCGTTTAATCGAAGTCTATCAGGTTCGTAGTGCCTTAGAAGGGCTGGCTTGTCGGTTAGCTGCCGACAACATGGAACCTGAAGAAGTACAGGGTTTAAAACAGTTATTGAATCAGCACTTACAAACACAGCGTGTAAAAGAAGGTGAATCATACTACCAAGAAGCGGGCGACCTTGATTTTCATTATCGCATTATTAAAGGGTCGAAAAACGCACACTTAATTCATCTGTTATGTAATGAGTTGTACCAGTTAATTCGTATGTACCGTGTACAAATGGGGATGGTTGGGCCACGTGTATCAAAAGCGTTTGATGAACACTTGGCTATTATTAATGCCATTGAAAACCATGACGGTGAATTAGCCGAAATGCTTATGAAACGCCATATTAGTGCGTCTCAGGCAAATATTCAGACGAAGTTTGACTTACTCGCAGCAAAAAATCAGTAGCGCCGTAGTTAAACAGTCACAATTTAGATTTAAAAAATAGAGTTAGCCAAAGAGCTGAAACCGTTCAAAGATAGGAGTTATCCAATGTCAGCAGGATTAAAATTCAAACAGGCAATCGCCAACAACAAGCCATTGCAAGTGGTTGGCACTGTCAACGCGTACTGCGCAATGATGGCAGAAAAAACAGGCCACCAAGCACTTTACCTCTCAGGTGCGGGTGTTGCTAACGCATCATACGGCATGCCAGATTTAGGTATGACTAGCCTTGATAACGTACTTGAAGATATTCGTCGAATCACCAGCGCTACCGACTTACCGCTTCTTGTTGATGCTGACACAGGTTGGGGCGGTGCTTTTAATATTGCTCGTACCGTTAAAGAAATGACCAAAGCAGGCGCAGCGGGCTTCCATATTGAAGACCAAGTAGCACAAAAACGTTGTGGTCACCGTCCTAATAAAGAGATCGTGTCTAAAGATGAAATGGTTGACCGTATTAAAGCTGCGGTTGATGCCAAAACAGACAGTGATTTTTATATTATGGCGCGTACTGATGCATTCCAAAAAGAAGGCTTAAATGCCGCGATTGACCGCGCAGCAGCGTGTGTTGAAGCTGGTGCAGACGCTATCTTTGCAGAAGCGGTACATGATTTAGCAGATTACCAAGCGTTTGCTAAAGCGTTAAATGTGCCAATTCTTGCGAACATCACCGAATTTGGTCAAACACCGCTTTATACAACTGAGCAATTAAGTGAAGTGGGTGTTGAAATTGTACTTTATCCACTCAGTGCATTTAGAGCGATGAACAAAGCCGCACTTAATGTGTATTCGTCTATTCTTAGCGAAGGCTCGCAACAAAGCCAAGTAGACAATATGCAAACACGTGCGGAATTATATGAGTTTTTAGATTATCACTCATATGAAAACACACTCGATAACCTTTTCTCAGCTAAAAAATCATAACGACAACATATAAGGAGAACACTCATGGTAGATAAAGCATTAGGCGGCGCAGGTTTACGTGGTCAAGTAGCAGGTGAAACAGCTCTGTGTACAGTAGGTAAGTCAGGTTCAGGTTTAACTTATTGTGGTTATGATATTAGTGAATTAGCAGATAAAGCGCAGTTTGAAGAAGTGTCTTTTTTACTGTCGCGCGGTGAATTACCAACAGAGTCTGAGCTGACTGAATATAAAGCAAAGCTAAAATCACTTCGTGGTTTACCTGACGCACTAAAAACTGTGCTTGAGAACATTCCTAAAGACGCGCATCCAATGGATGTAATGCGTACGGGTTGTTCAATGCTAGGTAACCTAGAAATGGAGCAAGACTTCTCACAGGCGAATGATGCGATTGACCGCATGGTTGCCGTATTCCCAAGCATTATTTGTTACTGGTATCGTTTTAGCCATGACGGCGTTCGTATTGAAACTGAAACAGATGATGATTCGGTAGGTGCACACTTCTTACGTTTATTACATGACGAAGCACCATCAGCACTGTTTGAGCAAGTAATGAATGTGTCTTTAATTCTTTATGCAGAGCATGAGTTTAATGCATCAACATTCACTGCGCGTGTGTGTGCATCAACATTGTCTGATATTCACTCTTGTGTAACGGGTGCAATTGGTAGCTTACGTGGTCCACTGCATGGTGGTGCGAACGAAGCGGCTATGGATATGATTGAAGGCTTTACAAGTGCAGACCAAGCTGAAGATGCGCTGATGGGCATGCTTGAGCGTAAAGACAAGATCATGGGCTTTGGTCACGCTATTTACCGTGAATCAGATCCACGTAACGTGATCATCAAAAAATGGTCAGAAAAGCTGGCTGCAGAAGTGGGTGACGATGTTCTATATCCTGTATCTGTTCGATGTGAAGAAGTTATGTGGCGTGAAAAGAAATTATTCTGTAATGCTGATTTCTTCCATGCATCTGCGTATCACTTCATGGGTATCCCAACTAAGTTATTTACGCCAATTTTCGTGATGAGCCGTGTAACAGGTTGGACAGCACACGTGAAAGAGCAACGTGCTAATAACCGTATTATTCGCCCAAGTGCCGATTATACTGGCCCAGAAGCGCGTAGCTACACGCTAATTTCTGAGCGTTAATCGTTAATTAAATCAGTGATAGGGGTGGCTTGGCTACCCCTTTATGAAGGGGCGAAATAAATACAAAAACAATCAGCCCACCTTTGTTCACCGTCACCAAGTACAAGTAGAATCATCATGAATACAAATTTTAGAAAACCATTAGCAGGCACCGGCGTCGATTACTTTGATACTCGCGCTGCTGTTGATGCAATTAAACCGGGCAGCTATGCCACACTTCCTTATACATCGCGAGTACTTGCCGAAAACTTAGTTCGTCGTTGTGACCCTGAAATGCTAAATGATGCACTGTCGCAATTGATTAACCGCAAGCGTGATTTAGATTTTCCATGGTTTCCTGCGCGCGTTGTGTGTCACGACATCTTAGGTCAAACAGCGTTAGTTGATTTAGCAGGCCTGCGTGATGCCATAGCTGCAAAAGGCGGCGATCCTGCAAAAGTAAACCCTGTGGTACCGACACAGTTAATTGTTGACCATTCATTAGCGGTTGAACACGCAGGTTTTGAACCTGACGCATTTGAAAAAAATCGTGCTATTGAAGACCGTCGTAACGATGACCGATTCCACTTTATTAATTGGACGAAAACAGCATTTAAAAATATTGATGTGATCCCGCCGGGTAACGGCATAATGCATCAAATCAATTTAGAGAAAATGTCGCCTGTGATCCAAAAACGTGACGGCGTGGCATTCCCAGATACATTAGTTGGTACAGATAGCCACACACCTATGGTCGATGCATTAGGTGTTATTGCAGTCGGTGTAGGTGGTCTTGAAGCTGAAAGCGTGATGCTTGGCCGTGCATCTTACATGCGTTTACCTGATATTGTGGGTGTCGAGCTTAAAGGCAAGCCACAACCGGGTATTACTGCAACCGATATCGTATTATCGATCACCGAATTTTTACGTAATGAAAGAGTTGTATCGACCTACCTTGAGTTTTATGGCGATGGTGCCGATGCACTTACATTAGGCGATAGAGCAACTATTTCTAATATGACGCCGGAGTTTGGCGCAACAGCTGCGATGTTTTACATTGATGACAACACGCTTGATTATCTACGTTTAACAGGCCGTGAAGAAGAGCAAGTTAAACTCGTCGAAACTTACGCAAAAGAAACTGGCCTTTGGAGTGATAGCCTTAAAACGGCAGAATATGAGCGTGTGTTAACCTTTGATCTATCATCAGTTGGTCGCAATATTGCGGGCCCTTCAAATCCACATCGCCGTGTTGCAACAAGCGAACTTGATAAAGCGGGTATCACTGGCGTTGTTGAGAATGAAGAAGGCTTAATGCCAGATGGTGCCTGTATCATTGCTGCAATCACAAGTTGTACGAATACTAGTAATCCACGCAATGTTATTGCCGCAGGTTTACTTGCGCGTAATGCTAACGCTAAAGGGTTAACTCGTAAGCCATGGGTTAAAACATCACTGGCACCGGGTTCTAAAGCGGTTAAGTCTTACTTAGAAGAAGCCAATTTATTACCTGAGCTTGAACAACTAGGTTTTGGTATCGTTGCCTTTGCATGTACAACCTGTAACGGCATGAGTGGTGCGCTTGATCCAAAAATTCAGCAAGAAGTGATTGACCGCGACTTATACGCAACCGCTGTACTTTCGGGTAACCGTAACTTCGATGGTCGTATTCATCCTTATGCTAAACAAGCATTCTTAGCTTCACCGCCGCTGGTTGTTGCTTATGCTATCGCCGGTACTATTCGTTTTGATATCGAAAAAGATGTATTAGGGCATGATCAACAAGGTAACGAAATTCGCCTTATGGATTTATGGCCATCAGATGAAGAAATTGATGCAGTGATCAAACAAAGTGTTAAACCTGAACAATTTAAAAAGGTTTACGAGCCAATGTTTGACTTAAGTGTAGATTACGGTGAAGACAACGATCCACTTTACCAATGGCGTCCACAAAGTACTTATATTCGCCGTCCTCCTTATTGGGAAGGCGCATTAGCGGGTGAACGCTCTCTGAGTGATATGCGTGCATTAGCTGTGTTGGGCGACAACATCACTACTGATCACTTATCACCTTCGAATGCGATTTTAGCGTCAAGTGCTGCTGGTGAATACCTGGCTAAAATGGGTCTCCCAGAAGAAGATTTTAACTCCTATGCTACTCACCGAGGTGACCATTTAACAGCACAGCGTGCTACATTCGCTAACCCTAAGTTATTGAATGAAATGGTTAAAGAAAATGGTGAAGTGAAGCAAGGTTCATATGCTCGCATTGAACCAGAAGGCAAAGTGACGCGTATGTGGGAAGCTATCGAAACCTACATGCAGCGCAAACAACCGCTTATCATTGTAGCTGGTGCCGATTATGGTCAAGGTTCGTCACGTGACTGGGCTGCAAAAGGTGTTCGCCTAGCTGGTGTTCAAGTGATTGCAGCAGAAGGCTTTGAGCGTATTCACCGCACTAACTTAATTGGTATGGGCGTATTACCGCTTGAGTTTAAAGCAGGCACGACACGAACTACGCTAGGTATTGATGGTAGTGAGAGTTTTAGTGTCAAAGGTGAGCCAACACCAGGCGCAACACTGACATTAGTAATTACTCGTGCCAATGGTGAAACCGTTGAAGTACCAATGACGTGTCGTTTAGATACCGCTGAAGAAGTGTCAATTTATTCAGCGGGTGGTGTACTGCAACGTTTCGCGCAAGATTTTTTAGAATCTGAGGAGCACTAAGCGATGGCGTTTAAACCACAAATTAAGGTGCCAGCGACCTATATGCGTGGCGGCACCAGTAAAGGGGTTTTCTTTAACTTAACTGACTTACCTGAGCCTGCCCAGGTGGCAGGTGAGGCGCGCGATAACCTGTTGTTACGTGTGATTGGTAGCCCCGATCCTTACCAAAAACAAACTGATGGTATGGGCGGTGCAACCTCAAGTACCAGTAAGACGGTAATATTATCAAAAAGCGCGAAACCTGATCACGATGTTGATTATCTATTTGGTCAAGTAGCTATCGATAAAGCGTTTGTTGATTGGAGTGGTAACTGCGGAAATTTAACTTCTGCAGTCGGAGCCTTTGCTGTGTCGAACGGCCTTGTTGATGCCAGCAAAATTCCAGACAACGGCGTTGTCGAAGTTAAAGTTTGGCAAGTCAATATTAGTAAAACCATTATAGTACATGTGCCAATTACTAACGGCGAAGTGCAAGAAACCGGTGATTTTGAGCTTGATGGCGTGACCTTTCCAGCCGCTGAAGTAAAACTTGAATTTATGGACCCTGCAGATGGCGAAGGGGCCTTATTCCCAGCAGGTAACTTAGTCGATGAGCTAGAAGTGCCGGGTATTGGTATGTTGTCTGCAACGATGATCAATGCGGGTATTCCGACAGTTTTCATTAACGCCAGTGAAGTTGGCTATGATGGCACAGAGCTGCAAGAAGCCATAAACGGTGATGCTTCTGCACTTGAAAAGTTAGAAACGATTCGTGCCTATGGGGCATTGAAAATGGGGCTAATTTCTCATATTGATGAAGCAAAGGCACGCCAACATACGCCAAAAGTAGCTTGGGTTGCACCTGCTAAAACGTATCACGCATCAAGCGGTAAAGTTGTAAATGAAACCGATATTGATTTAGTGGTACGTGCTATGTCGATGGGTAAATTGCACCATGCTATGATGGGCACGGCTGCGGTAGCAATAGGTACTGCAGCTGCCATACCTGGAACTTTAGTAAATCTTGCTGCAGGCGGTGGTGAGCGACAAGAGGTAAACTTTGGTCATCCTTCTGGCACTTTAAAAGTCGGCGCTGCTGCAACACTTGTTGATGGCAATTGGCAAGTCACTAAAGCAAGTATGAGCCGAAGTGCGCGTGTGTTGATGGAAGGTTGGGTTAGAGTGCCCGAGTAGTACTCAATCGCGTACTGATATTATCAAAATAAAGCGGCGGTTACGCCGCTTTGTCTGATCCGTAGCACTGTTGTTTCATTCCTTCAATATATTCATCAAACTTGCCGCTTTGTTGCATCAGTTCAATTTCATCATTTAAATCTTGTAAAACTTTTTGCCAGTGCGGCGTTGATTTACTAATAGAATAATAAAGCGGTTTGTATTCAAGCTTTGGTTCTAGCGCGACCAGTGATTCTAAAATTTGTCGTTTGCCGCTAATTGATAATTCAGACTTATAAACACTGGCTTTAAGAACTTCAAGGTCCGCCACAATCAGACTTACTCGATTACTTAGTAGAAGATGGATTAACTGGTATTCATTATTTGCGACGATTGTATCGATTTCTTTATTATCAATCATAGCATCGAGTTTTTTTGTGTTTTTATAAGAGCGGACTACACCAATAGGTAAATTCTCAACTGATTTTAAATCACCATTGAAAGGGATTTGATTTCCTTTTAACGCCACGAATGATAGATCTCCACCAGGTATTTCATGACTTAAAGCAAGTAAATTGTTGCGAGTTTTACTAAGAAAATTATCTGATACAACATCATCTTCAATGAAGTACTCAGGAAAAAGAATATCAGCGCGCCCTAATTCAGCTTCTCTAACGGCACGCGCCCATGGGTAGAAACCAATGTGTATGCCATAACCTTTTTCAAGAAGTGAGCTGACAGTAAATTGATAGAGCCAGCCCTTGTTACACAAGTTTTCGTCAATATAAGGAGGCCAATCTAAAGTGACGAGCTTTAAAACATGTTTGGCACTTAGGTTATAACCGTATCCGCCGTTGAAACGCACCGCTTCTTCAGTGACGATTTCACCATTTTTTTCAAAACTAACAGGTGTTAGACCCGCAAGGGCTTGATATGAGGCGAATAAAAAGAACACTGTTAATAGTTTCATAAATTGTTTAAGTTTTTGTTATTTATCTAAAGCTTAGCCTTTTGCCGTAAATATACAACCTAGGAACTGTAACAATATTTAACGAATGGAGTACATTTTTCGATCACAGCTTATAGTTGTAGACTTGAGTGACAAAAAGTTTACATTTGTATTATGATATCACCTAATGCTTTTACAGCTTAAGGATAACAACAATGATAAAACTAAGTCTCTATATATCACTTCTCACAAGCTCTATGCTTGCTCACGCACAATTACCGCTTAGCGTTACAAGCCCTGATGGACAAATAACTGTAAAACTCGAAAAACAACAAAACCAGCTTGTTTATAGCGTAAATTATGGCAAGCAGGTTTTTTTGCAGCAATCAAAGCTTGGTTTAAATACCAACCTAGGTGATTTTTCACAAAGCCTCAAATATAAAAGCCATACAACTGCTTTAGTCAATGAAAGCTATAAACTGCATAATGCGAAGGTAAGTGACGTAAATTACACAGCGAATACACTCAAAGCGCAATTTGAAAACCAAGACGGCAGAATGCTTGGCGTCGAGTTTAATGTGTCTGATAGCGATGTTGCATTTCGTTATCAGATATCGGGAGCTGAAACAGATACCCGTATCAAGGTGTTAGCTGAATACAGTGCTTTTAACCTACCAGATAATGCAACTACATTTATAAGCCCACAAGCCTTACCTGAAACGGGCTGGATGCAAACAAAACCAAGTTACGAAGAGCCTTACACCTTTAACGAAGCCCTTGGTACACCGTCAGCGAACGGCGTGGGCTATACCTTTCCTGCATTATTTAAAAATAGCGATAAAGGCTGGCTTTTAATTTCAGAAACCGGTGTTGATAGCCATTATGTTGGCTCAAAATTAAGTGAAGGTACGAAAGACGGTATTTATCGTATTTCATTTCCTCAGGCCGGTGAAAACAATGGCATAGGTGCAACTTATGCAGCTATGGCAATGCCAGCAACCACACCTTGGCGTACCATCACGTTAGGAACAAGTTTAAAACCAATTGTTGAATCAACCGTGGCATTTGATTTGGTTAAACCACTTTATCAAGCAAGTCAAAATTATAAAATGGGTCGATCAACATGGAGCTGGATTGTTTGGCAAGACCCAAGTATCAACTACGATGACCAAATCAAATTTATTGACTTAGCTGCATCATTAAATTTTGAATATGTATTAATCGACAATTGGTGGGATAAAAACATTGGCCGCGAGAGAATGGCTGAATTGGTTAAGTACGCCAATGGAAAGGGCGTTGATGTTATTTTGTGGTACAACTCAAATGGCTGGTGGAATGATGCACCACAGACCCCACAAAATAGAATGAACAGTGCACCTGCACGTCGAAATGAAATGGCGTGGCTGAAAAGCATTGGTGTAAAAGGGCTGAAAGTAGACTTTTTTGGTGGTGATAAACAAGAAACCATTAAACTGTATGAAGATATTCTTACAGATGCAAATCAGTATGGTTTAGTGATCACCTTTCATGGCAGCACCATCCCGCGTGGCTGGGAAAGAATGTATCCTAACTTCGTCACTTCTGAAGCGGTACTGGCATCGGAGAACCTTGTTTTTCATCAAAATTCGTTAGATTTACATGCCTATAACGCGACTATTTTACCATTCACTCGTAATGCTATTGGCGCTATGGATTTTGCCCCTGTGTTTTTAAACAAACGCTTATCGCAAGATCAAACCGTCGGCACTATTCGTAAAACCACAGATACATTTGAACTGGCAACAGGTGTGCTTTATCAATCACCAGTGCAACATTTTGGGCTGACGCCAAATAACCTTGCAGAGCAACCCCAATTTGTTATTGATACTTTAAAGGCGATGCCAACGGTATGGGATGAAACACGTTATATTGTAGGTCAACCGGGTCAAGATGTAACGATCGCAAGGCGTCATCAACAAACATGGTGGGTAGCAGCCGTGAATGGTGAAAATAAAACCAAAAAATTCGATATCGATTTACCTATGTTAGCGGGTAAAAAAATCACCCTGTTGTTTGATAAAAAAGATGGCAGCGCTGGTACTAAGCAAGTCACAGTAAGTAACAGTGGCAAGTTAACCTTAAACTTATTAGCTCAAGGTGGCGCACTGATTATTGGTCGCTAACTGTGAGTTTATAGGCGACGAATAAAAGCCAAGTATAAAAAAGCGAGCAGATTGCTCGCTTTTTTATGGCTATAGTTGCCTTGGTAATTTGGGCGTGCTAAATTGCGCCGTGTGTGGTGATGTTCTACACCGCTTTAAGGACGACCTTAAAGTTGTAATTAAATTCGGGGACGACCCCATAAAGAGGTCGACCATGAATTGGATCCTACTTATTGCTGCTGGCTTACTTGAAGTCGCTTGGGCTTATGGCTTAAAACAATCAGACGGTTTTACAAAACCCCTCATTTCATTCTTTACAATCTTAACCATGGCTGCCAGCTTTTATTGCTTAAGTGTGGCGCTCAAATCATTACCACTTAGTTTGGCTTATGCGGTTTGGGTTGGTATCGGCGTTATTGGCTCAGCAATAATAGGCATGACACTATTAGCTGAAGGCGTGAGTCTATTAAAAATAGCCAGCTTACTACTAATCGCCCTTGGCATTATTGGTTTGAAACTCGCCAATTAATAAATTTTTACTGCTCCTACTCAGTTTCATAACGTTAATTCAGGGTATGAGACTGAGAGCAAACGATTGGAGCAGTCGTGCGTTAAACAACTGAACAACATATTTTAAATTTGGAACATTAAGAATTGGTACGACCGAGTGGATTCGAACCACCGATTTTGGCGTGGGTCATAGAGAGCGGTAGTGCTCTAACCAACTGAGCTACAGATGTTTGAAATTTGGAACATTAAGAATTGGTACGACCGAGTAGATTCGAACCACTGATTTTGGCGTGAGTCATAGAGAGAGGTAGTGCTCTAACCAACTGAGCTACAGATGTTTTAAATTTGGAACATTAAGAATTGGTACGACCGAGTGGATTCGAACCACCGATTTTGGCGTGGGTCATAGAGAGCGGTAGTGTTCTAACCAACTGAGCTACAGATATTTTAAATTTGGAAAATTAAGTATTGGTACGACCGAGTGGATTCGAACCACCGATTTTGGCGTGGGTCATAGAGAGCGGTAGTGCTCTAACCAACTGAGCTAGAGATGTTTTAAATTTGGAACATTAAGAATTGGTACGACCGAGTGGATTCGAACTATTGACCTTTGGACCGAGCCGATAAGAGTGGTAGTGCTCTAACCAACTGAGTTTCAACTGTATAATATTGATTTTAGGATAATAAAATTATGAGGAATTTGAATAAATTGGTACGACCGAGTGGATTCGAACCACCGATTTTGGCGTGGGTCATAGAGAGCGGTAGTGCTCTAACCAACTGAGCTACAGATGTTTTAAATTTGGAACATTAAAAATTGGTACGACCGAGTGGATTCGAACCACTGATTTTGGCGTGGGTTATAGAGAGCGGTAGTGCTCTAACCAACTGAGTGAAACTTTTTAAATTAGTATATTTATTAATAGAAGTTGTAGGAATTACTAAGAAGCAATAAAGATATAATTGGTACGACCGAGTGGATTCGAACCACCGACCTCTACCATGTCAAGGTAGCGCTCTAACCAACTGAGCTACGGTCGTACTGAGATGTTAAAATCAAGATTGGTACAACCGAGTGGATTCGAACCACCGACCCCTACCATGTCAAGGTAGTGCTCTAACCAACTGAGCTACGGTTGTATTTTGATTTAAAACTGTTGTTAGCATGGCTAAACAACGGAGGCTAATATATAGCGACTGGTTGTGTGAATCAAGCAGCTTTAGCTATTTTTGTGCTAAGTGCTGGTTTTTTATTCATAACGGACTAATTTCGCACGTTCTGTAAAAACCTTGCCACCAAGCAACATGCCTTTTCGCAGAGTGCTTAAGACTTTGTAAAATTGCGTCATTACTGTCGCTATCTACAAACTGGGCCAATTCGGTGTCACGCCATATTTGCTGGTAAAGAGGTTGTAGAGTTTCTAATCGACCCACTAAGAATGATTGATAAGGCTGTAGTTGCTCTAAATAAAACTTTTTAAAAACATTACTCAACGTTTGCGCTTTTTGTTTATTCTTGTTTGCAGGGCAGAGATCATCTTTTGAATACTTCATGAGCAGCGCTGTTAATTGTTGATTGTAATGTGTTTGCACACGAGCCGCAGAAATGAGTAGCTTGTTGTATTTAAAACGATTTAATACTTCGAGTTGGTTGATGATTTGCTCTGGCTCTATAGCGTTTATTTTGCCGGTATTAATTTGATTGTTTAACTTAGCAATTTGCTCCATGGCGCTCACGGTTTCGCTAAAACCTGCGGTGTTTTCATCAATGTGTGTCGAGCTTAGCTGCCAGCTTTGCTTAAACTCGCTTTCGTTGAGCAGCATAGCTCTAAAGTAGTTAGCAAGGTTTGCTTGTTTTTGTATTGCGGTGAGTTTTATTTTTTCAAATAGCTCATCTTGTTCTTCAAAGCTTTCTAAGCACTCCTTTGCGCTTTGAATAAACTTAATTTGATAACTAAGAATGTTAGCAGGCGTTGCAGTTTTGCCAAGCTGGTTATTGTGCTCAGCAATAAGGGTTGCAAGTTTACACTGTCGTAACTGGGCAAGTTCAAGCATACCAATGGTTGCTTTATCTTCAGTATTTTCAGTAAAGTGGTTAACAGTTAGTGTACTTGGTTTAGATAGCTTAAAACTTTCGGTTTTAAGCACGTTTTCTAATCTTTGCGCGTAGGTGTGATTTACATCACCGGAAGAGGGCGTGCAGGCAATAAGTGCCACGCACGCTGTTGCGATGATAGAGTTTAGAAGGCTATTGGTTTTGCAAAAAAGGTGCATGTTTAAATCGCCTATGAACAGTGAACATCAACATAATTGCTGCGGCACTTAACCCCACAATAATGCCTATCCAAAAGCCATGAGGGCCCATTGCTGGAACAATTAAATCTGTACGAGCAAGTACGAAGCCAAGCGCAAAGCCGATCAACCAATAGGATACAAAGGTGATATAACCAATTGGTGCCGTGTATTTTAACCCCCGCAAAATACCATTGGCAGAAACTTGCAGGGCATCTGGTAACTGGTAGATACAAGCAAGTACCATGATTGAAGAGGCAAGGGCTAATACTTCAGGGTTGTCAGAATACAATTGGCTTATAATATCTCGGGCAAAAAAGGTCACACTTGCCAGCAGAAAAGCAATAATTGCCGCGAGAATATAACTTGTTTTAACGGCATTTTTTAACTGCTGATAATGTTGTTGGCCAAACAAATTGCCTATGCGAATGCTAATGGCAATTGAGAGGCTCAACGGCATCATAAACAGTAATGTAGTCACACTGGCTGCAATTTGGTGACCGGCAACAGCAACTGCACCTAAGTGTGCTATAAACAAAGGAATACAAGCAAATAGCGTTACTTCAAAAAAAGTAGCTAATGAAATTGGAATACCCACTTTGGTGATAGTCCATAAAGTCGCGAGCTTTGGCGCTCTAAAATTGGCTAGCAATGCTTTGGCATCAATCTTTTTGTTAAAGTGACAATAAATAACCTGAGTTAACGCCATTGCTGTAAATACCAGTGCCGTGGCAATACCACAGCCCGCGCCACCGTACGCTTGAAAACCTAATTTACCATGTATAAATACGTAGTTGGCCGGAATATTAACTGCTAAGCCAATTAAACTAATGTAAAAAGCAGGTTTGGTCATTCCCATACCTTCAGTAATATTGCGGTACACACTGAAAAGTAAAAAACCAAAAATACCCCATTTTACAAAATGAATGTATTGCTCAGCTAAATGGGTAATAGACTGTGAGGTGTCTAATTGACTAAGCACTGTATCAGCAAGGCTTGCCAGCCCTAAACCGATTATGGCAAGTACTAACGCCAGATACAGACCTTGTTGAAAGTAGTGGCTAATACCTTGTTTATCGTTTGAACCAGCAAACTGCGCTATGATACCCGTTAACGCCAATAATATGCCTTGCAGTGCAAGCATTAACGGATTCCAAATACCCGTTGCAATAGAAAGTGCTGCCAAGTCTGTTGCACTTACTTGGCCTGCCATCACGGTATCTACAACCGTCATTAAAATAAGGGTTACCTGTGCCAAAAAAACAGGAATGGCTAACGAAATTAACCTTTTGGCTTCCCAACTACAAAAAGACATAAAATACACAACTAAATAAACAGACAGCCATTGTAATCTATTCATAGATCAATAAAAATCGCAGTTATCTATTTAATGAAGAAAAGAGAAAGCGATGTTCACTGGAATTGTGCAAACGCAAGCCGTTGTGGTTGATGCTACTAACCAAGGCGGTGTACTAAGGCTAGCTTTACAAGTAGAACAGCAATACGCTGAAAACTTGAATATCGGCGCTAGCATAGCCATTAATGGTTGTTGTTTAACCGTGGTGAAGTTTGCATCAGACACTCAAGGGTGCTGTGTTATAAATTTTGATGTGATTGATGAAACATTGAAGTTAACCAACCTAGGTAAGCTGGCTGTCAATGATACGGTGAATTTTGAACGTTCAGTGACTTTTGGGACTGAACTGGGCGGGCATATCGTATCGGGCCACATTCATTGTATGGCCGAGATACTTTCAATTAAACACCATCAAGACAACTGTAAAATGCAATTAGCATTAGCAAAAGAGTGGCAAAAATACGTGCTGTACAAAGGGTTTGTCAGCGTTAACGGGGCAAGCCTCACTGTAGGTGAAGTTGATGAGCAGGGCTTTTGGTTGCACTTAATCCCAGAAACACTCTCAATTACCAATCTCGATAACTACCGCGAAGGGGATAAGTTAAATATCGAAGTCGATCAGCAAACTTATACCATTATCAACACGGTCGAAAATTATCTCTCGCAAGAAGGGCATATAAAACGAGCAAATTAAAAAATTTGCTCGTCGTCACTATCGACATGTAATTCGAGTTTGTTGTGTGCGTAATCGATATGCATATTCAAATGGATGGGATTGCAACATGCTGCGCAATCTTCATAGTAATCTTGGTCACCGTCACTTGCATCAAGTGCTACGTGAATGTGGTGGCCACAGTGAGGGCATGAAATCCGTTGTGTGTATTGGTCTTTCATCAGCTTTTACCTTAATCAGGCATGCCTGAGTTCGTTAAATTGCAATCTTCATTAAACCCTAACTCATCAAAAATGAATCTAGATTTAATTAGATTGATATAACTCACTAACCGAATTTATTTAAGCGTAGTGCTACCAATTCGGTTAGCATCTTTATTAATACGCTTTATAAGCTAAATATAGCTGTGTTTAGCGGTTTGTGACATTCCTTTTACAGTGATTTTTAGCTTATTTCAGGAGCTGATCAATTTGTTGTTTTGCTTCAGTAAGATAGTGCCCTGCAAAGATATTGGCATTATTGAGCATAGGGTATAGTTGGTAGATGGCTCTACGTTGCTCGTAGCCTACCTGCAATGGGTAGATATCGTTATAGGCGTCATAAAAGCTATCGGGAAGTGGTGCATAAAGCTCACTCATTGCGATATCGCATTCCCGATCACCATAATAACAAGCAGGGTCAAACACACTGGGCACATTATTATAAAAGCCCATATTTCGACGCCAAAAGTCACCGTGTAATAACGAAGGCTCTACAATATGGCTATGCAGTGCGTCTTTAACAAAAGCGATGAAGGTGTCTTGATTAACAAGCTCAATGCCTTTTTCTTGTAATAACTGCAATTGCCAGCCAATGCGTTCTTCAGCAAAAAATACATCCCATTTTTTGTGCCAACGATTAGGTTGTAGAGTGGGGCCAAGGAAGTTGTCGTTATCTAAGCCGAACATAGCTTGGGTATGCTTTTGGTGTAAATGGGCAAGGTGTTCTCCCATTTCATGCCAATTGGTATGGGGCTGTTTATCAAGTTCTAACCATTCAAGCACGATAAATGAAAACTCAATATTGCAACCTGTGGTGATGCAATCTGGGATCATAAATAAGCTTTCTTGAGTTAACAGCTCTAGATTAAAGGCTTCGCACTCTAGGCGCTCCAGATCACTTAAGTGAGCGACTTTCACAAAGAAGTGGTGTAAATCATCGCCAATTTGGAAGTATTTATCGTTATTGGGTGATTGTAATTGGCGCTTAAAGGTATGCTTAAAATCAAAATGCATCGCTTGGCTAATCTGTTCATTCACCGAATTCCACATAATTTTGTTCACCTTTTAACCATATAATTAAACTATGGCAAAAAGACGATGAATTAACAAACCCATAGCGTTAATATTGTTAAAGTTTATCGAAGTATTTATGAGGGGTCAGATGAATAAAAGTCTCATTACTAACTTAGTGGCACTTGCCTTAGTATTAGTCGGATTTTTATTTGAACAAGCAATTGTGCTTTCTGTTGGTTTATTTGCGTTATCGGGCGCAGTAACAAACTGGCTTGCTATTCACATGCTATTCGAAAAAGTACCATTTTTATACGGCTCTGGTGTTATAACATTAAAGTTTGCGTCTTTTAAGGTGGCGATTCGTAACTTGGTAATGACCGAGTTCTTCGCTGAAGAAAAAATCGATCAGGTCATGGCGCTCGCTAAACCGAATATTGATTTAGAGCCTGTGATCAGTGAAGTTAATTTAAGTCCGGCTTATGACTCTTTAATTGAGGTTATCGAAAACTCTCAATTTGGTGGCATGCTGTCGATGTTTGGTGGCCGTGATGCGCTCGAGCCAATGCGCGAACCTTTCATTGAAAAAATGAAAGCGGCGGTTATTGATATTTCGAAGAGCGACGAATTTAAAACCATTCTTGATGAAAAGCTATTTGCAAAATCTCACCTTGGTGGCTCATTACACAGTACAGTTGAGCGTTTAGTTGATGAACGATTGAATGAGCTTACACCAACCATGGTAAAAGATATTATTCAAACCATGATCAAAGAACATTTAGGTTGGTTAGTAATTTGGGGTGGGGTGTTTGGCGGCTTATTTGGCCTGATAGCTGCGCTAGTCTAATGAAGAAGGAATTTGTAGCAGGCCTTCAAAGACCTGCTACTGTGTATTCATCATTATTTTGAGCCTGCAATTACAATCACAGTGTCATCAGATACGTTAGCGATATCTTGAATACTGGTTTTTGTTGCTATGTCAAAATTTAAGTATTTCGCAGAGTTATGCAACCCATAAGTGCTAACAAACTTATTAGTTGGCATATCATTGCAAAATAGTTTTTCTGTCATTACTCGTTTACTTAAGCGTAAATCGCGCATAGTTCCGATTACATTGAGTGGCTTATTTGATGCAATAGCCATACACGCTTGAGTGCCAACTGAGTTATCTGCTGCGACAAATTGGGCTGCACTTGCATCAGTTGCTGCTAGTGAAGAACCTAAAATTATTGCTGTACCTAGTGCTGTAGTTAACGTATTCATCTTTCTCTCCAGTTGTTGTCTATAACGTAACATTTGTGCGACCTGGCTATTATGGATACTGCACACTTCCTGTTTGCTGGGCACATTTAAAGTATTACGCTAAACAAAAACAATTGCTGTTAATGAAAATCGACAAGATGTAAGTAAGTATGTAGATGTGAACAAACAAAACTAACCGTTTGATAAGTGCTATTTTAAAGTGTGAATGTTGACACAATTAGCCTTAAAATTTTTTAATTAATTTTTAAAAATCCTGTATTAGCTCGTATTTAAGACTTGATATTTACGTGGCTGTTACATTTAAGTATTAACTCTAGCTTTTCTTTAAAAGGCTAATCAGAGTATAAGGAGCATCAGTGACCACAAAATTAGCAGGCTATTATCAACAAGCCTATGCATCTGAATCAAAACACTTTAATCAATGTTTTTATTGTGGTTGTGAAGCAACTGAGCGAGATTTTTGTCCGCCACTGCATATGCTGCAAAGCATTATAGATTTAGGCGAAGAGGCCGAATTTATATCAATTCCAGCATGTTATGAGTGCTTTGCATTACTGCATAACGAACGAGTGCTAACTTTTGATGGGCGAGTGACAAAGCTAAAAAAGAAACTTTCTGCAAAATATGCAAAAGCGCTGAGAATTTATCACATGTGGCATGAAAGTGAACTTCACGATATGAGTGATGAGTTTGTGCACAGTATTAAAGCAGGCATGAAGTTAGGTGCAGAGGCGGCAGAGCGATTAGCATTTCAAGGTTATAGTTATGCAACTGAAGATGCCAGTGTCACTATTCGCGAGAAACGTGCCGAATTTGATGTGCAAGGCAAAGTCTTTTATGACTTTAAAGACGCGCTTAATTACTGCATTAATGATTTACAAGTCGACAGAACAGAATTCTATAAGCTGGTGGTCGAAGATTATAATGGTGATTTTAACCGTGCATTGAGTCAATACCGCCATCGACACGAAAAAATAACCGCAGCTAACGATGCAGATTCACTGATTAAAAGTTTTGCCAAGCAGCACAAGCAAAACTCAGACTTTGTAACTCGAACTGTGAAACATTTTATCAACAAAGATCCGAGCTTAACTACCGAAGGTGCGTTAGAGCAGTTATATAACAACTACATAAAGAAATAGTGCTCTGTGAGGCTGGTTATTCGTCTTGAATATTGGTGACTGGCCTCGTTTACTCGCATTAGAATTAACAATTAGTTAAAGTAATTAAATAATAAAAAAGAGGAACGTAAGAATGCAAAAATTTGCACCATCCTTGTTGGTTATGGCGCTTGGTGTCGCGTTAGCGGGTTGTCAAGACAATGGCCCACAAGATCCAAAAGTCTCAATTAACAAAAACCCATACCCAAGCACTTATCAGCCACTTGCATCACAAAGTACGTTAATCACTAATGCCACTGTTTTAACCGGCACAGGTGAGCGTTTAGATAACGCAGATGTATTCTTTGTTGATGGCAAAGTACAACAAGTAGGTAAAGACCTTTCTGTACAAGCTGATAAAACAATTGATGCAGAAGGTAAATGGGTAACACCGGGTATTATTGACGTGCATTCACATTTAGGTGCATACCCAACTCCATCAGTGGCATCTCACCAAGATGGTAATGAAATGACCAGCCCTGTGACTGCAGAAGTATGGGTTGAGCATTCAGTATGGCCACAAGATCCTGGCTTTAACCGTGCTCGTGAAGGCGGTATTACGTCATTACAAATTCTACCTGGTTCAGCAAACTTAATTGGTGGCCGCGGTGTAACGCTTAAAAACATTCCCTCGCACACGATGCAAGGTATGAAGTTTCCTGAAGCACCATATGGTTTAAAAATGGCATGTGGTGAAAACCCGAAACGTGTTTATGGCCGCAAAGGTGTTTTACCATCAACGCGTATGGGTAACATGGCGGGCTATCGCACAGCGTGGATTGAAGCGACTGAGTACAAACGTGAATGGGATAAGTACGAAAGTGATTATGCCGCAGGTAAAAACCCTGCAGCACCTCACCGCGACATTAAGCTAGATACGCTAGCTGGCGTGTTAGAAGGTGACATATTAATCCATAACCACTGTTATAAAGCAGAAGAAATGGCCATGATGATCGACCTTGGTAAAGAGTTTGGTTATCACTCAGGCACTTTCCATCACGGTGTTGAAGCATACAAAATTGCTGACTTACTGGCTGAAAACGGTAACTGTGCGGCACTTTGGCCAGATTGGTGGGGCTTTAAAATGGAAGCCTACGACATGGTTCAAGAGAACGTAGCAATTGTAGATGCTGTTAAAAATTCATGTGCCGTTGTTCACTCTGATTCTGATACAACGATTCAACGCTTAAATCAAGAAGCCGGTAAAGTGATGTATCGCGCGAATGATGTGGGTTACGACATCTCTGAGCAACACGCAATTAAGTGGATCACTTCAAACGCGGCTAAATCACTGGGGATTGATGATAAAACAGGTTCACTTGAAGCAGGTAAGCAAGCTGATGTGGTTATTTGGAACCAAAACCCATTCAGTGTTTATGCGAAAGCTGAACAAGTATTTATCGATGGTGCCAAAGTTTATGATCGTAACGATGATAAATACCAAGCACAAAGTGATTTCATGCTAGGTCAAAAATAGGAGTAACATTGATGACAAAATTAACTAAATCATTAAAGCTGTCACTTGTTGCTGCTGGCTTATTTTCTGCGACAGCAAGTGCTGCATCAGTAGCGATTGTAAATGCAACACTACACACTTCAACAGAGCAAGGCGTACTTGAAGGCGCAAGCGTTGTTATTGAAGATGGCAAAATTGTTGCTATTAACCCAGCGACTGTCAACGCGGATACAACCATTGATGCAAAAGGCCAAATCGTGACTGCAGGCTTTATTGGTACTATGAACCAATTAGGCTTAGTAGAAGTGGGTGCTGTTGCAGGGTCGCGTGATGGTGGTGATGACAAAGCGGGCATTGATTTTGATCCAAGCCTTGCATTCAACCCACGCAGTAGCTTAATTCCTTATGCACGCAAAGGCGGTATTACTCAAGACGTGATTGTACCAAACGGCGGTGACAGTATCTTTGCGGGTCTTGCATCTGTAGTTGATCTATCAGGTAGCTTTGAAAGCATAAATAAAAAGCAAGTTGCACTTGTTGTTCACCTAGGCGAAAAGAGTAAAGGCTCACGTGCTATGTCGATGAAAACACTTATCGACAAGCTTGAAGGCGAAAAGTCAGCTAAAAAAGATGACAAAAAAGAGCCATCAACAGAGCAAAAAGTTTTAGCAGCTGTGCTTGCTGGTGATATGCCACTTATTGCCAGTGTTCAACGCGCATCTGACATCTATGAACTTGTTAAGTTAAAAGAAAGCTATGGCATCAATTTAGTGATTCATGGCGGTGATGATGCTGTTGTGGTTGCGGATGCTCTAGCTAAAGCGGATGTACCTGTAATCATCAGCTCTATGGCTAACTTACCGGGTAGCTTTGACTCTATGCATGCAAATCTTGCTAACGCAGGTAAGCTTGAAAAAGCTGGTGTAAAAGTCATTATTGGTGTTGCTGGTGACTCAAGCCACAATGTATACCAATTACGTTTTGATGCAGGTAATGCTGTGTCATACGGTATGAGCCAACAAGGTGCACTTAGCGCAGTTACCAGCAATATTGCTGATGTTTTTGGTTTAAACTCAGGCGCAATTGCCAAAGGTAAACGTGCAAACCTAGTTATGTGGTCTGCTGATCCATTTGAGCTTAACTCACACGTAAGCAAAATGTGGATCAACGGTGAAGAGGTTTCAACCGAAGCGCGTCAAGACAAACTACGCGACCGTTATACAACTGATTCAGCGATGCCACGCGCTTATACTAAATAAGTGCTCAACATATAAAAAGGCCGCAAATTTGCGGCCTTTTTTTAATACATATTTTCAAACTAAAAGCTAAAAAATTAGATTGCTTAGTTTATAAAGGCTAAGGCCAAATATAAGCAGTATTACTGGCACAATTACAAGGTTAAGTAAAAGCGAATTAGTGTAGCCTTTCATCACCGATTTTTGATTCACTAACCAAACAAGGTAACAGGTCACAATTGGTAGTAATAAACCATTGGCAGCTTGCGCAAAGATGATAACCGCAACCGGATCAAGCCCAAGCGATGCGACCAGTGCACCGAAAACAAGGATAGTGATAGCAACCAGTTTAAAACGTGTGTCACTCATTTGTGTTGACCAACCGAGCATGCCGCAAACAGCGTAAGCACCCGCAAGAGGTGCAGTTATTGCGCTAGTAAGCCCGGCAGCACATAAACCGATAGCAAAGAAATAATGAGCCATACTACCTAGAAGAGGTTCAAGTTGCACTGCCATATTGGCCGCTGAAATTTTACCTGCATCAGTACCGTAAAATGCCACAGAGGCTGTTGATAAGATAGCTAACGTGATTATGCCACCTAAAGTTATCGAAATACCGGTATCAAGGTTTGTTTCTTTGATGACTTTGTCGATATTTTTTGAACTATCGTGTTTTTCTGCAAGTACCCCAGAGTGTAAAAACAGATTGTAGGGCACAATTGTTGTGCCAATTAAGGCAAGCACAGTAGTGATTGAATTATCAGGTAAGCTAGGTATAAATCCTTTTAGCACTTCACCAAGTGGCGGAGCTGCCATCACCAGCGTTGAAATAAATACTAAACTCATCAACACCACTAGAACAATTAGCGCCCCCTCAATGACTTTATGTTTGCCAGTGTACAAAAGCACTGCACTTAAAATCGCAATAAGGGGAGTCCAGAGTAATGGGCTTACAGAAGGTAGTATTTCTTGCAGTCCTAAACTGGCACCAGTCAGATTGCCTGCTTCATAAGCTGCACTGCCAATACCAATTGCACTGATCACTAATATGGCAGCCAGGGCTTTAAAAATCGGTGTTTGAATGGTGGTTCTGAGTGCAGATGCTAAATCAAGTCCTGTAGCAACACCAAGACGAGCAGCCATTGATTGCAACAAAATAGTTGCTACAACTGAGAACAATAACGTCCAAATAAGAGCAAAGCCAAAATTAGCACCTGCAACACTTGCCGTGGTGATGGTACCTGGTCCAATAAAAGCTGCGGTGACAAGCAGTCCGGGCCCTAAACGCATAATAAAACCTTTTATTATTATTTTTATACATTAACTATTAGCAAAACAGCTAATGTTTTAGAAAACAGACCATATAGAGTATAGACAGACTTAGTATGGGTAAAGTAAAACAGGTGAATCGTTTAAAGTTAGCGAGTTGAACTTAGACCAATCCACACTGTAATTTTTATATACAGTACGTAGTAATGGCACAGTACGCATAACGAAATTAAAGTAAATACAAATAAAATCAATGGTTTGCTTTAAGTTTTGGCTTGGTAGGTATCTTGCAAAGTGTAAGTCTATATGCTTTTAACTAAAGGAAATGAAAATGCCTGAACTTACTCTTTCAGCATATGCGGCCGTGTATGTTTACCTGATTATGCTGACAATTCAGTGGGTGGTTGCCGCTGTCACTAAAGCCAAACAGCCCAATGCGGTGCCTGGTAAACTCGATAATTCATTAAGCCACGATAGCTTTGTATTTCGTTCACATCGCACATTTATGAATACCTTAGAAAATAGCCCGTTATTTTTAGGTAGCGTATTTCTGGGGTTCTTTTTAAACTTGAACAGTAGTGCATTTGCACTGTGTATTTGGTTGTATGTGATAGCCAGGATCATTCATATGCTGCTGTATTATGGTGTAGCAACTGAGAAGAATCCAAGCCCACGCAGCTATTTCTTTTTAATCGCTGCTTTGGCAAATAGTGTGATGCTTGTTTTAATTGGTTTACGTTTGATTTAAACAGCATTGCTAACATATATAAAAGGCATTGAATGAATGCTCATACAATGCCTTTTTTAATACTGAAAACCTAGCTACTCAACGCCAATAAAGCCACCTGTTTGGTGTGACCATAGGGCAGCATAGATACCATCTTGGGCAATTAGTTGCTCGTGAGAGCCTTGTTCAACCACGCCACCTTCATCAAGCACAATGAGTCTATCCATTTGCGCAATAGTTGATAGGCGGTGCGCAATGGCAATAACTGTTTTGCCGGTCATTAAATCGTCTAGGCTAGTTTGAATTGCGGCTTCTACTTCAGAATCAAGGGCACTGGTTGCCTCATCTAAGATTAGAATTGGTGCATCTTTTAGAAGGACTCGTGCAATAGCAATACGTTGACGTTGACCACCAGAAAGCTTCACACCGCGTTCACCAACTTGTGCGGCAAAGCCTTTATTGCCTTTGCTGTCTTCTAAGTCTTCGATGAACTCAATTGCTTCTGCTTGCTTTGCGGCCGCAAGCATTTCATCTTCAGTAGCATCGGGTCTGCCATAAAGAATGTTATCTTTTACTGAGCGGTGTAACAGCGAGGTATCTTGCGTCACCATCGCAATGTGCTTACGTAAGCTTTCTTGGCTTACCTCAGCGATGTTTTGACCATCAATGCGAATTGTGCCTGAGTCAACATCATAAAAGCGCAGTAACAAATTCACTAAGGTAGATTTACCTGCACCAGAGCGACCTACTAAACCTATTTTCTCACCCGGTTTAATATCTAAATTTAAGCCATTGATAACAGGGCCGCGGAGGGTCTCGTTGGCAGCTTTACCATAGTTAAATTGCACATTCTCAAAGCTTATCGACCCTTCATTAACAGTAAGAGTGCTTGCGTTTTCTTTATCATCCACTTCAATCGGTGTTGATAGGGTTTTCATACCATCAGCAACAGTACCAATGTTTTCAAATAGGCTACTGATTTCCCACATGATCCACTGTGCCATACCGTTTAATCTCAGTGATAAACTCACCGCAATGGCGATAGCCCCAACACTGATGGCGCTAATTGACCAAAGATACAAAGAGAGGGCAGCAATACTAAATACCAATAAATAATTAAGGGTGTTGATAGAGAAGTTTAAGCTAGTAACTAAACGCATTTGCTTATATACAGGCTGTAAAAACACATCCATGCTATCTTTTGCATATTGTTCTTCTCGCTGTGTGTACGAGAATAATTTGATAGTCGAAATGTTAGTATAGCTATCAACAACACGTCCGGTCATTTCTGAGCGCGCATCAGCTTGTGAGCTTGCTACCTTCTTGAGCTTAGGTACAAAATACATTTGAATAGCGGCGTACAAAACCAGCCAAATCAATAATGGCAACATTAAACGCCAGTCAGATTCTGCGACCAAAAACACCATGGCGCCAAAATAGACCACGATATACATTAGTACATCGAGCAGTTTCATCACCGATTCACGAACAGCTAATGAGGTTTGCATCACTTTAGTTGCAATACGGCCGGCAAATTCGTTTTGATAAAAACTAACACTCTGACGAAGCAAATAACGGTGCGCTAACCAACGGATAGACATAGGATAGTTGCCAAGCAGCGCTTGATGTAAAACCGCTGAGTGAAAGAACACGACAATAGGTAACACCACCAGCAACATAACCGCCATTTTTGTAAGCTCAGCCTGCTGTTCTACAAACAAGGTATCTGGGGTGTATTGACCAAGCCAATCGACAAGCTGGCCCATGTAACTAAATAGCGATACTTCTAAAATAGCGAGTGCAGCGGCGCTTAACGACATCAGCAGCAATGAAAGCTCCATGCCACGAGTATAGTGACGGCAAAAAGCAAATAAGCTATTAGGTGGCTGAGAGGGTTGCTCTTTAGGAAACGGATTAGTCATCCGTTCAAATAAACGATACATACACGACGCTTTTTAAAAATCAAAGTGGCCTTACTATACCATTTGAGTAGTTTTTTAGCAGTTCATTTAATTTAAAAACTAAGATTAAAATCTAATTACTATTCAGTTATTTACATCTAGTGTAAGAAATGAAAATATAATAAGAAAAAGGAATTAATGATGAAAAAGTTGCTTTGTACGCTGTCCCTCGTTTTTAGCTTACCGCTTTGTGCCTACCAAACCGACACCCACATATTTAAGGGCAAAAAGATTGCCATCGAGAAACCTGTAACGGTGACATTACCTGATGGCTATCAGGACTCAAAAAAATACAATGTTATCTATGTATTACATGGCTACAGTGGAAATCACAGTGATTGGACTAAGCTGACAAACATAGAAAAACTGGCAGACCAATATGATGTCATCATTGTTAACCCAGATGGCAACTTCGGTTCGTGGTATCTCGATTCTGATATCGACAAAAGCTCGCAATACGAAACCTACATTGCAGACGATTTACTAAATTATATCGATTCTGAATATTCGACTAATCGGTCTAAAAGTGGCCGTGCAATAACAGGCTTATCAATGGGTGGCTTTGGTGCCTTACACATTGCAATAAATCACCCAGACCAGTTTGCAGCAGTTTCAGGGATATCTGCTGGGGTTGATGTTAGGCCCTTTAGTGCAGAGTTTGACCTTGAAAAAGTACTCTGCAGTTATGCTGAAAACAAAGAAAAATGGGATAGCATTGCCATTATTAACAACCTCCATAAAATTGCTGCTGGCAATACGGCATGGAAAAAGGGCGCTGATACCTTACCGATTATGCTTGATATAGGCGTTGATGACTTTTTTATTGAGCAAAACCGAGCGCTACACCAGGCGATGTTAAAAATGCGCATCCGCCATGACTATGTTGAGCGTCCGGGTATTCATGACTGGCACTATTGGAATAAAGTGATTGCCTACCAATTTTTATTTTTAACCTCACATATGGCGCCATAAAAGATGCTTCAACGTATTCTGGTGTTAATTGCTATCGGCTTTTTCGCTTTTATTGGTTGGGTTATTTATCTTGCCAATACTGGGCAAAAGCCGGTGTTTTTCAAACTCGTTGCGGCCATTCCTTACGGTGATAAGTTGGGGCATTTTTGCTTATTTGGACTACTTACGTTATTCATAAACCTTGCCTTTAAGTTTAAAACATTGAACCTTGCTGGACGGCCTATTTATTTAGCTGTGTTGATTGTGAGTACGTTTGTGATTTTAGAAGAGCTAAGCCAAATTTTTATTGAATCGAGAACATTAGACTTTGTTGATTTAATTGCAGATTTTACTGGTATCGCAATATTTAGTGCCATATCTGCATGGCTTAGCAAAAAGTTATATCCACCTAAGGTCTAAACTTTCAGTGACTTGTTAGGTTTCGTCTATACTCAGTATAGTGCTAGCCTAAAAGTTGCGTATGAACAAAAATACCTCAGATTATTTGTCAGATATTATTGAGCTATTACTTGATGCTGTTTGCGTAGTAGATGTAAAAGGCACCTTGCTGTTTACTAATCCAGCCTTTGAAACAATTTTCGGATACGCACCAGAAGAAGCCATCAATAGAAAAATGTTGGACTTTGTTTATCCCGAAGATAGAGCAAAAACCATTAATGCTATCAATCAGATAATGACAGATAATCTACATCCAAGGTTTGTAAACCGGTGGGTGAAAAAAGACGGTACTGTGGTCCATGTCTTGTGGTCTGTCTATTGGTCAAAAGAAAAGCAAGTTAGAGTAGCGATTGCTCATGATATAACAGAACAGAAAAAGCTTGAGCAAAAACTCATATTCATGGCTGGGCACGATCCACTCACTAATCTCCCTAATCGTAGCTTTTTAATTACCCAACTAGAAGAGTCACTATCCACTGCTAATACTATTTCTGCAATTATTGCGGTATTGTTTATCGATATTGATGGCTTCAAGCAAGTCAATGATATTCACGGCCACAGTGCTGGCGACAAGCTATTAAAAACTATTGCCATGCGAATTCGCCATGTATTGGATAAAGACGACATAGTTGGGCGTTTGGGAGGGGATGAGTTTGTAATTGTTGTAAAAAGTGTAAAACGCAAAGCTGATGTAATAAAAATTGCTGATAAACTAAGTCGTGAAATATGTAAGCCTTTAGTTTTTAATGATGATGAACTGTGTTATTCCCCAAGTATTGGTGCAGTTCTATTTCCAGAGCATTATGGTGATGCAGAATTCTTAATACAGTGTGCAGATAAAGCTATGTACAAAGCTAAGTATGAAGGGGGTAATCGCTTGGTGTTTTATAACGAGGGAATAAAGTTATCAGGCACTAAAAATATTAAATAGTATTAATAGCTTTATCGGGAAATGTTTTAACCTATTAATTTGTTTTCTAACGCATTACTATTGCGCGAAATGAAATATTAGTTAGCCTTTAATGATTCATTGAAGGAGTGAAACTATGTTAAAGCGTAAAATAACAACAACGGGTGCTTTGTTTAGCTCATCGCTGTTATTGGTCTCGGCAGCTCATGCCACAACACCTCAATATAAAGATCAACAAGCTTTGCATGATATTGCAAGTGCTGTTTCTAAAACACGTATAGAGCAAGATATTCAAACGCTGGTTGATTTTGGCACTCGCCATACTCTCTCTGAGACGAAATCAGATACGCGCGGTATTGGTGCTGCAAGACGTTGGATCAAGTCTGAATTTGAGGCGATTTCTAAAGCTTGCGGTAACTGCCTAGAAATCATCGAGGTAAAAGACACTATCTCCGGTGAAAAGCGTATTCCAAACCCGGTTGACGTGGTCAATATTGTGGCTATACAGCGTGGTCAAGTTGATGCAAACCGTATGGTTATAATGTCGGGTGATATTGACTCGAGAGTGTCTGATGTTATGGACTATACCTCAGATGCGCCAGGGGCTAACGATAATGCATCTGGAGTGGCTGGCGTGCTTGAATCGGCGCGAGTTTTATCAAAGTATAAATTTAACGGCTCAATTGTTTACGCAGCATTATCTGGTGAAGAGCAAGGCTTGTTTGGCGGTAAAATCTTAGCTAAATATGCACAAGAGCATGATTGGCGTGTTCATGGTGTTTTAAACAATGACATGATTGGTAATTCAACGGGCATTAATGGTGTAACAGATAACACAACTGCACGTATTTTCTCTGAAGGCACACGCGTTATTGAAACGAAAGACCAGGCTCATAAACGCCGTTTTACGGGTGGTGAGGTTGACTCAGCAAGTCGTAACCTTGCGCGCTACATAGATACAATCGCAGATCGTTACATCGAGAATCTAGATACCATGTTGGTATATCGACTCGATCGGTTTGGTCGAGGAGGGCATCACCGTCCATTTAACGATGTTGGCTTTGCCGCTGTGCGTATAATGGAAACCAACGAAAACTATAATCAACAGCATCAAGACTTACGTACTGAAAATGGTATTACTTATGGTGACACCATCGACCATGTTGATTTTGCCTATGCGGCGAAATTAACGTCACTCAATGCAGTGACAATGGCTTCAATGGCGTGGGCTCCAGCGCCGCCAACGGGTGTTAGTATTTCAGGTGCCGTAAAGCCGAGTACAACATTAGCGTGGCATAAAAGTGATGATCCAACGGTGGTCAGTTATAAAATCTATTGGCGTTATACCAGTGAGCCACAATGGCAGTTTAGCCGCGATGTTGGGAAGGTAACCGAAGCAACCCTTAAAAATGTTGTTATCGATAACTACTATTTTGGTGTTGCGGCTGTAAACAAAGACGGTATTGAATCACCGGTTGTATTTCCTGGCGATGTTGGCGCGTTCGAATGGCCAGACAAATCTGCTAAATAGCAATCGTTAAGTCATAGCGGACACCACCCAGTTCGCTATGAGCAGCTGTAATACGCCAGTTATGGGCTTCGACAATTTGTTTTACTATCGCAAGCCCAATTCCTGAACCTGACTGTTTCACTGTTTTTAAGTCAGGCACTCTATAAAGATGGTCAAAAATCTTTGCTAAACTCTCGTCGCTGACGCCAGGAGCTGAATCTTCATAGCAGATTAAAAGCTGTGTTTGGTTTTGGCTAATCGTCAAATTAATCTTACCAGGGTGATTTGTGTACTTAAGCGAATTACTGATTAAGTTTGCAAATAACTGTGAAAGCCGTGTTGCATCGCACTCAAAACTTAGTTCATCAGCAACATTTTGTGTAAATGTCACTTCAAATTTTTCAAGCTGGATCAGCATATCTGCGTGTAAGCTTTGGAAATACTCAGCCGCATTAACTGTTGTTACGTTGAGCTGAAAACTGCTTTGTTCTAAAAGTGAAATTTTATTTAAATCAGTCACTAAAGTTGCCATGTCGGTGATTTTTTGGTTAAGTTTTTCGTAAGTAAGCTCATTAAATTGCGTTAGACCCGCTTGAAGCGTTTCAAGGTGTAAGCGCAACCCTGTTAATGGACCACTTAGTTCGTGAGCTACTTGTGATAATAACTTACTACGTTGACTGATTTGTTTATCCAGATAATTTCGGCGCTGTTCAATAAGCTGTTTTCTCTGTCTTATTCTTAATAAAGCAATGCCCATTGCAGCTAAAAGCAGGCTAAATAATAAGACGCTGTATAAAATAGCTTGACGTTGTGCGGCAATAGCTTGGCTTTTTTCATTGTCTTGGAGTTTTAAATCTTGTATTGCTAAATCGCGGTCGCGCATTGCAATGGAGTTTTGTAGCTCAGCTAAACGCTGGTTGTAGTTGTTACGGGCAAAACCTTTTTCAAGCTCTGTAATAGCACGTTGATACGACAGGGCTTGTTTATAATCAGCTTGTTTTTCTGTCACAGTGATCAAATGTTCTAGGGCAATGATTTGCTTTTGCAGCTTATTTTTTTGCTTACTTAACTGGTAGGCTTGCTCAGCATAATGTTTAGCTTGTTCGTGCTCAGTAGAGCCAATGTACAGCTTAGCTAATGTAAGTAATACATCTATATATAAGTGATCGTCTTGCTTGAGTTCAATGAGCACTTGTTTTTCAATGCTTAATGCTTGGTCAGGTTTATCTATTTCGAGCAAATTTATCGCAATATTATGGTTTGCCCAGGCAGTATTTCGCGTACTGTTATAACTAGCGAAGACCTGCTTAGCCTCTTGTGCGTATGCAAGTGCTGCAGGGTAGTTTTTAAGTCCATATTCGCATTGGGATAGCTTAACTAAACTATGTCCGATATCAGACAGTGAACCCGTTTGCCTATCAAAACTAAGGGCTGTAATAAACTCGCTCTTTGCTTTTTCGTATTGTTCTAAATCTAAATAACTTTGGGCAATTGAATAACTTATACCTGCTTGTAATGAAATAGACGGCGACATTTGCTGAATAACTTCACGGCGTTTTAGCTTATATTCTAGGGCAAGGGTTAACCGGTCTAACTGTTCAAGATTACGCGAATAACCATGGTAGAGCATTTCTTTTTGCTTTAAGGATAATTCTCGATTGTTGTCGTGAATATAAACCTCAAGCAAGTTTAAGGCTGCTTGATATTCACCTGCATTATGATAAGCACTGACAAGGCTCGCAACGGCATCAATTTCGTAATCGGTGAGTTGCAAACGCTGAAACAGCGCGACATTTTGTTGAGATAAGTGAATTGCAGATTCTAATTTATTTGCACTATATGCCAATCGAGCTTTGACTAAATACAATTCGCTATAAATAGAGGAGTCACTTTTATATTTTGGAGAAGACTCAAGTTCTTCTACTATATTTTGCGCCTGTTGAAACTGACCTAGGTGTATATGAACGTGAATTAATCTAACATTAAAGCTTAATCGCTCAGCAAAACTGGCAGATTCAATAAGGCGTTTATCTATATTTGTTAAATATTTATAGCGTTCTTGGTAATCGCTTATTGTTCTAGCTTCATCAATGTGGCCTTGTAGAGTTGACGCAATTGATGCAAATGACAAGGTACACAGCAGAATAACAAGAGCTTTAAAGTTCATTTTTAACATTTATTATTATTTTTTCTGAAGCAATTCTAGCACATCATGCTTTTGTGTTGAGTAAATTTGTTTTTTGTGATTAAAAAGAATTGCATTTTGCGATATAGATGGTTGCATCTTGCAAAAAGGATCTGCAAAAAATATTTAAAACCTTATTTTTTAATGAGTTATATTTTGGAACAATTGCTGCTTTATATAATTACATAACCACAGGAGAGTGTAATTATGAAAAGCAAAATACCCGTCTGTCTTTTATCAGTGCTTGCCACTAGTTATGTAAGCGCAGCTCCGTTTGAAGAATGCCCAAGTAAAGCATTTCTAATACAAGGTACACCTGCACAAATGTTTGGAATTGATTTGGTCTCTGCTAAAGCGACAGTATTAGCACCGTCATTAAACTTTAGTGACGAAACAAACAATGAAAGCGTAAATGCTGTGGGTTTTAACTATAAAGACCAATATATGTATGGCTTTAGTAAGCAAAGCCCTAAGAGTGTTGTCAAAATTGGTGATGATTATCAACTAGAACGACTCGTGGTTAACGGTCTGCCTGATACTAACTTCTATGTGGGTGACATCCATGTAAATAGTGAAACTAATCAGGCGGTATATTATTTGTATCATCCCAAATTCGGATTGTACGGTATTGATTTGACAGAGCCTGCTGATGAATATCAAGCTGATTTAGTTGCGGGTTCAGCTAGCTGGGGGTTAGCTATTTATGATTTTGCTTTTCATCCTAATAGCAACCTTTTGTATGCAGTTGAATCAAATGGCGACTTATACGAAATAGATCTTAATAATCAGACACCCACATTTATGGCGAACTTAGATATAGCTGGTGATACCGGAGCGAATGGTGCTGGGTATTTTGATGTAAAAGGACAGTTTTACTTTAGTAATAACCGAAGCGGTAAAATACACAAAGTAGACCTTAGCATTAGCCCTGTAAACGGTTACACGCCAACTGCTGCGGTGTTTACTTTAGGGCCTACATCAAATCAAAATGATGGTGCACGCTGCGCAATTGCTGAGGTAAAGGTAACGGATAATTCAATCGATTTTGGTGATGCACCAGCTCCTTATCAAACCTCACTCGAAGACAGTGGCGCAAGACATTTATTTGACCCAAATGCAGATCAAACTAATTTGGTTTACTTAGGTGCTACAGTAGATGGCGAGAATATTAATACACGTTCAGACTTACTTTTAACACCTGATGATCAATCAGATGACGGCGTTAAGTTCGTCACTGATTTGGTAGCAGGCAATACCAGTCAAATTATTGTTACCTCTGCAAATGACGAGACATATCTATACGCATGGTTTGATTGGGATCAGAATTACCAATTTGATGCGGATGAAATTACGGTGTCTAAATATCGGTTAAACCAAGGCGATAATAGCATTCTGGTTAATGTTCCAGATGATGCCGTTATGGGAACAACCTGGTCTCGCTTTCGTGTAACTGATGGTAGTGAAACCAATCCAATTACAGCAACTGGTGGTGTTATTGGTGGGGAGGTAGAAGATTACTCTGTAACAACATTGGGAAGCCTAGTTTACCCAGGTGAAAATAGCTGGGTAACACTTGCATTTGAGGATAAATGGCCATTTTCTGGAGATTATGACTTCAATGATTTAGTTATAAACTATCGAACTACAATTATAGATCAAAATGGTGTGGCTACAGGTTACAAAATAGAAGGTGAGCTAGTTGGGATAGGTGCTGATTTTCATAATGGCTTTGCAGTTAGGTTATATGAGACTGTGGAAGGTTCAAATGATAAACGCATTTTACGTAGCCAAATTAATGCTGAAAAAACTAGTTTACTGATTAATGGTCTTGAACAAACGCACGAGATCTTAGAGCAAAATACTGAAGATGCTATTTTCGTGATTATGCCTGATACTTGGGATTACATTGATAAACAGTCTAATTGTAATTATTTTAGAACCGAGACGGGTTGTGATAGCAATAGTAAAGTCACGTTTTCATTGTTTATTGATTTATTACCAGGTACAGCAACCGCTGATGCACCTAAGTACACATTAGATCCTTTCATATTTGCAGCTGATGGACACTATCATGGTGAAGCCTTGGTTGGTAAAGACCCTAGAAGCTGGGAGGTTCACCTTAAGAATCAGCAGCCGACAGAAAAATTTGATATGCAACTATTTTCTTTCGCAGAGTCTGATGATTCATCTGACAGTGCGCAGGGTTTTTACTTCCAAACCGAAACAGGTCTACCTTGGGCAATTGAAGTAGGTACTTCGTGGGCTCACCCTAAAGAAGGGGTAGATATTACCCATGCATACAGCGACTTTAAAGCATTTGCAGAATCAAAAGGACAAGAAAAGCCAATGTGGTTCAACAATGCTAAGCCTGCTAACGTGATTTCAAGAGGAGAATAATTATGAAACATTATACTTTAGTGATCATAAGCTTAATGTTAGCTGCGTGTGGTGGCGGTGGTGAAGGCGACTCTGCAACTGAAAGTGCTGGAACAAATGTAACGCAAGCACCTACAACAGATACAATGCCACCTGAGACAACACCTCCGGCTACTGGCGTGGATCCTGAGACGATGAATGATTTAACGATTGCTCCTGAGTTTAATTTAAGTAGTAAATTAGAGCTCGATGTAGATGTAGATTTGAATATTGGTGACACCAGAGCCTTTTTAAACATATGTCTTAAAGGCGACGACGATAAAGCCGATTATAACCAGTGTTTGCTTCGTGCACCATTGGTACAGAGCAAGCTGTCATCTAGTTTAATGTTAGCTAACAGTGGATTAGAGCTGGTGGCCGAGGTGTGGTTTTATGACACTCAGAGTGAGCCTTTACGTTATTATTGGAAAAATGATAGTGAGCAGCCAATGGTGTTTACGATTAGGTAAGAGTGATCGATTCTTTACGTAAATGAGTTTAATTTGTAAGAATCTTATTTTCAACAGCTTGAAGAGGAATGAGTGATGGAATACATAGAGCAAGTGTTAAAATCAGTAAAGAGTTCTAATCCAAATGAAACGGAGTTTTATCAAGCTGTTGAAGAGGTTCTGTCTTCGATTAATCAATATCTCGAGATTAATGATAAGTATCAAAAAAACTCTATTGTTGAACGATTAGTAGAGCCAGAAAGGCAAGTCATATTTAGGGTTCCTTGGCTTGATGATCTTGGAAATGTTCAGGTTAATCGTGGTTTTAGAATTGAATTTAGTTCATCGTTAGGTCCTTTTAAGGGCGGCCTACGATTTCACCCCAGCGTTAACCAAAGTGTGGTTAAATTTTTGGGCTTTGAGCAAGTCTTAAAAAATGCATTGACAGGTTTACCGTTAGGAGGTGGTAAAGGTGGTGCTGATTTCAACCCCAAAGGCAAAAGCGACCATGAAATTATGCGTTTTTGTCAGTCATACATGACTGAGCTTTTCCGTCATATAGGTGCTAATACAGATGTTCCCGCCGGTGATATAGGCGTTGGCGCTAGGGAAATCGGTTATTTGTTTGGGCAGAACAAGCGGATCACAAACCAATTTAGTGGCGTTTTAACAGGAAAACCTGAATCATTAAATGGCTCTTCTTTAAGAACAGAAGCAACAGGATACGGCGTTGCTTACTTTCTAAGTGCTATGTTAGATGCGAAAGGCGACTCTTTAACAGGAAAACGGTGCTTAGTGTCTGGTGCTGGTAATGTTGCACTTTATCTGATGAAAAAGCTTGATGAGTACGATGCTGTGATTCTTAGCTGTAGCGATTCGAAGGGCACGCTATATAGTAAGAATGGGCTTGACGTAAAATTAGTGATGCATCTAAAAAATGAACGTGGTGCTGAGCTTAGAGATTATTTGAATGAACATAAAGATGCTGACTTCACACCTGTCAATCAATACCCAAGTGACGGTCATCAAGTTTGGCGATATGAAGCAGATATTGCTTTACCTTGTGCGACTCAAAATGAAATTACTAAAGATGATGCTAAAGCTCTTGTAGAAAACAGATGTTTAACTGTGTGCGAAGGTGCCAACATGCCCACTACACCTGAAGCAATGAAGATTTTCAAAGAGCACAACGTTTACTTAGGGCCAAGCAAAGCCGCAAATGCTGGAGGTGTGGCGACGAGCCAATTCGAAATGGCTCAAAATGCCAGTATGCAAAAGTGGCAATCTGAGCAAGTTGATGAAAAACTTCAGCAAGTTATGAAATCCATTTTTAATACTATTTCAGTTACTGCCAAGCAGTACTCTAATGAACACGACTTGGTGCTTGGTGCGAATATAGCAGGGTTTGAACGAGTTGCAGATGCAATGTTAAAGCAAGGTGTTGTTTAGTGATTTGACAATATAATTAGACACCCACTTTTTTCTAAGAATATAAAATGTAATTAAAGAGACATCCATTTTTTACATAAACAATAAAGACACCCATTTTATTTATTGATATGAGTGCAGTATCGCATAATTGAGATTTATCTCGGCTAGATGAAAGTAGGGAGTTGGTACTTAATTACTGCTCTCTCTGAAGAATTAGCTATTTAATTTATATCATAAGTAATTTCAGAACGTCGATATTTTTATTTATATCAATAGATATTTATTAGTATTGTTTTGTAGTTTTAATAGATTAACAAAATAAAGCTTGGCTCTTAGCTATAGAGCTTCTCCGTTTTCGTTTCATGTGATTTGTGTAAGCTGTGATTGCTTGTTCTTTACCCGCTGTATTTTTAAATGAGCGGGTAAAGGAAGTGGCGAGTGTAAGCCAGTTGTCAGTACAAATATTTAGTCTTTCAAGTATTGGTAATGCATCTTCAGGGATTTTCCCTGGTTTATCTTCTCGTATTGAGCGACCAGTCCAATCAACGAGTTGCAGGTATGTTTTGAGCTCATATGGCAGACCTTTAGGCATATGCTTACGTGGTTTACCTGCAAAGCGCATAAGTGATTTTGGTTGCTTATTATTTTGAGCTGACTCAATGCGTGTTTTTATACTGGTGTAGTCAGATTGCTCAGGTAAATCAGCCGCTTTCGCTCTTACAGGGTTTAGCTCAACATACGCAAGACAAGCTGCAAGAGCTGCTTCATCAAGTAATGCTTGTGACTTAAAGCGACCTTCCCAAAAGCGTCCTTTACACTCATCTTCTTGATTTGCTTGTCGTGCAATACTCTCATTAAGAACGCGCATAAACCAACTGATGCTACTGAGCCTCTCTCGATATAAATTTACTCTGGCATTAATCGCAGAAAGCTCTGCTTTTGTTAGCAATTCGCCATTTAAGAATCGTTGGCAAAGGAATGTACTTTTAAATAACTTGTGCCATCTAATCAGAATTGCTTTATTATTCAAACGATTTGCTTTTGCTATATCAATATGAAGTACTAGATGAGTATGGTTACTCATAACTGCGTAAGCACAAACATCAATACAAAATATACGACCAAGTTGAAGTAGTTTCTTTTCAACCCAATCGCGCCTGTGTTCATATGAACGACCAGTTAGTGGGTCTTGCCCGCACAAAAAAGCGCGACGAACGCAGCGTGAAATGCAGTGATAATAAGGCGTGTTTGAAACGCTAATTAAGTTTCTACGTGGGGTTGCCATGCTCTTCTCCTCCATGAGTTGAACACTATAAGCTTAGCTGTAATTCCAAAAATTGAGAAATATTAAGTTGGATGTCTACATAAATTTAGTCTTTATATATGAAGCTCGGTTAACTCTTCAAATTTAAAATGGGTGTCTAAATATATATCTAAATAAAAAAGCTCAGCGGTGCTGAGCTTGCTTGAAATTAGGGGGTACTTTGCAAGTGAATGATTACGAAAATGCCTTTTCGCTTAGGAGTTCCTGCATTTGTTCGCGCATTTTAAATTTTTGAAGCTTGCCTGTTACTGTCATTGGGTATTCTTCAACAAAGCGGATGTGCTTTGGTACTTTGAAATAGGCAAGTTTATCTTTTAAAAAATCACGAATGGCATTTTCATCAAGTACCGCATCATCTTTTGGTTGGATCCAGGCGCACACTTCTTCGCCGTATTTTTCATCGCTAATACCAAATATGGCTGCATCTTGAATACCTGGATAGGTGTAGAGAACTTCTTCTATTTCTCTTGGATAAATGTTTTCTCCACCGCGGATGATCATGTCTTTTATCCTGCCAACGATAGCAACAAAGCCATCTTCGTCCATCACTCCTAAGTCACCAGAATGTAACCAGCCGTCTTGATCAATTGTTGCTTTCGTTTTTTCTTCATCATTCCAATAGCAGCGCATAATTCCAGCACCACGGCTACATACTTCACCCGGTATGCCAACTTTTTGAATATCACCCAGCTCGTCGATAATTTTCACTTCAGTATGGGCTAATGCACGGCCCACTGTGGTAACTTGTTTTTCGAGAGGCGAGTCGGTTTCGGTCACGTTATTGATAGGGCTACATTCTGTTTGGCCATAACCAATTACAACTTCTTTCATATGCATTAATGAGTGTACTTTTCGCATAACTTGCTCAGGGCAGGTTGAGCCGGCCATTACGCCTGTTCGTAGGCTAGATAAGTCATAGTTTGCAAAATCTTTAAGCTCTAACTCGGCGATAAACATAGTTGGAACACCATGTAGGCCTGTACAGCGTTCTTTTTCAACAACTTCAAGGGTTGTTTTAGGGTCGAAAGAATCCCCCGGAAAAACAGCTGTAGCGCCTTTACTTATACATACTAAATTGCCAAGCACCATCCCAAAACAGTGGTATAAAGGTACCGGAATACAGAGTTTATCTTCATGTGTCAGCTTCATAGCTTGTGCCATCAAAAATCCGTTATTGAGGATGTTTTTATGGGATAAGGTCGCTCCTTTTGGGTTACCTGTAGTACCAGAGGTAAATTGAATATTGATATCTTGGTCACAATGTAAAGTGGCCGCAATGGCATCAAGCTCCAGCTTATGGGCATCTGTAGCGCGCTGCATGATATCGCTAAAGCTAAACATGCCAGTAGCAGGCTCATCACCAATACGAATAATGTTTTTTAGGTGTGGCAGGGCGTTTAAATTTAATTCACCTGCTTGTGAATCTTTAAGTTCCGGTGCGAGCTCATTCAGCATGCTTATATAATTACTGGCTTTAAATTCACTTGCTGTGATAAGTGTTGAACACTCAACACTATTGAGTGCGTATTTTAATTCGCTTGGTCGATATGCAGGGTTAATGCACACCATAATTGCACCAATCTTGGCTGTAGCAAATTGGGTTAAGCACCATTCAATATTGTTAGGAGACCAAATACCAACCCGGTCGCCAGGTTTTACGCCAAGTGATAATAATCCCATTGCTAACTTGTTAATCTGTTGCTGGTATTGCCTATAGGTTAAACGGATCTGTTGATGATGAACCACAATCGCGGGGTGATCAGGGTAATTGTCGACAATGTTATCAAGGTACTGTCCAATAGTTTTTTCAATTAAAGGAATATCTGTACGGCCTTGATAATAGCTTTGAGTAAGTGGAAGCGCATTACAGTGTGTGTTCTTTGTCTGCATTGTATTCTCCGTGTCCGGTTAATTTGTTGTCATGGACTTGATGCAAAAGAATTGAAACAATCATTTAGGATGATTTCAAAACATGCGTACTTGATTAACTAAACATAGATTGTCGACAAAGAAAAGCTTTATAAGACTAATGTACAGAGTTTAATTTTAATAAAGCAGAATAAAGGATGGTTTTTGAGGTATAAAAAAACGTGCCGTAGCACGTTTTATTAAGAATAAGCAGCAATTAAGCTTTTGGCTCATCTTGCTTATAAGTTTTACGCATGATGTACACGTAAGCACTAATGAATGCGTTTTCTTGGAATTTTTTCAGGCCTGTGTCTTCAAAATCAATAGGCACCGGGTTGCGCTTAAGCTGCTCTTTGATTTCAGTTGCAGATAAAATTTGCACATCTAAGCGTTCAATTAACTGAATAGCCGTTTCCATTTTGAAACCTTTTGCGCTGCCAGCAAACTTACCTTTTGCTTGGCGCTCTTTGATTGCTACAGAGTCAATTTGGTAATCTTCCATTAATTTTTTGAAATCAAATTGGAATTTACGCATTACTTCTGTGTCATTACCATTGCCTAAGGTAAAACGTGTTTGTCTGACATCACGTATATCAAATACATCATTGTCTTTGGTTAAAATGCACAGCAGTACGTCACTACCTGTAATTTCTACACCACATGTTCTCATGGTCTTTCTCTAAATAACTTAATTTGCGCAATTATAGCAATTAACGTTATGAAAAACAGGTGCTTTAAAAATGAATTTTAATTGCGATAACACCGTGGTCACTTACACTAATATCTTCGGTTAATTTACCTGGCGAAATATGCTTATCATAACTTTCGTAGTCGAGCACTTTAACTTTCGAAGCTTGGCAATCGGGATTAAAATGCGCTGAAGCAAGAATATAATCTAATACATTCCCTTTTCCTTGGTAATAATGGCTAAAGGGTTTGTTTTTATTATCATAATATGAGCGGCTAAACTCATAGCTGTCGGTCAGACCAACAACAAGTTCGTTCTGTTCTATACAAGGTTCACAGCGAGTGGGGTGAAAGCCTTGAGTCATAAACGATAAAGTTGGGCTGGTAAGTACATCATTAAAGTCCCCCATAACAAGTGTTGCACATTGCATTTCTCGCTGCGTTTTCAGTGCATCATAATAGACAATAGACGCTTCTAATGAGCGGGAGATTTGCGACTGCATGGTACCCACCGTTTGATGTAGTAACTGCAGGAGCGGATCTTCAAGGTTATGAATATTAAGAATGTGCGCCATTGATTGCACACGCTGTGACTTAAAATGAACAACATAAAAACAGACTTCACCAAAATCAGGTAAATCAATGATACATTTAATCGGTGTGCGATTAAATTTGAACTCATTTTGATTGTTTAAGTACTCAAGTAATTCAGGGCATGGCGTCAGTGCATCGGCTGATTTAAACGGGTATTTACTCGCAATTGCAACTACAGGGTTGAATAACACTTGCGGATAGAGCGCATCATGGGACGGGCTATCGACCGTTTTAAAATAATCATAACCCGCTTCTTTACACTGCACTTCTAATGCGTGTTGACTAAACACTTCTTGAAATGCCACCACATCAGGGGTTGACTCACTTAAGAAATTAGCAACAAACAATTGTTTTTGCAGCCATTGTGTATTGTTATAGCGTTCATGTAATTGGTAAAACGAGTAGGGTGGCGCGGTATAATTTAATAAGTTAAATGTAGCAAACTTGAAAGAACGCGTGTTTGGCATTTTCATCACCCTAAAAGTACTGACTCATTAAGTATGAAATGAGTTAACTAATTGTCAATTTACTCTTCTAACTACTTGTATTTGAGCACGTGAGCAGCGACAATAGTCGCTTGTATTTGCGAGGACTCAGTAAATACAAGCTTAAATAGCAATGCTTATTCGTAAAAGCGTTGCAGAGTTACTAAAAATTAATTTAAAAATATTACATGTGATGCATTGTAGGCATCACCACTGTATTAAGGATTTATAATGCCAGTTATTACCCTCCCTGACGGCAGTCAGCGTAGTTTTGAAAACCCAGTAAGCACATTTGACGTAGCGAGCGATATCGGTCCAGGTCTTGCCAAGGCAACGATTGCAGGCCGTGTTAATGGTACTCGTGTTGATGCATGTGACTTAATCACTGAAGATGCGCGTTTAGAAATTATCACAGCAAAAGATGATGATGGTTTAGAGATTATCCGTCACTCATGTGCGCACCTTATTGGTCATGCAGTTAAGCAGCTTTTCCCTGAAGCAAAAATGGCAATCGGTCCGACCATCGATAACGGATTCTATTACGATATCGATATGGAACACTCTTTAAGCCAAGATGATTTAGATGCTATCGAAAAGCGTATGCTTGAGCTTGCTAAAACAAACTACGACGTTGTTAAAAAGACCGTAAGCTGGCAAGAAGCACGCGATACTTTTGAAGCGCGTGGTGAAACATACAAAATGGAAATTCTAGACGAGAACATCGCGAAAGATGATCGTCCAGGCTTATACCATCACGAAGAATACATCGACATGTGTCGTGGTCCACACGTTCCAAACATGAAGTTCTGTCAACATTTCAAAATCATGAAAGTGGCAGGTGCTTATTGGCGCGGTGATTCTGAAAACAAGATGCTGCAACGTATCTACGGCACTGCATGGGCAGATAAAAAGCAACTTAAAGCGTATTTAAAACGCTTAGAAGAAGCTGAAAAACGTGATCACCGTCGTATTGGTAAAGCGCTTGATTTATGGCACTGGCAAGAAGAAGCGCCAGGCATGGTGTTTTGGCACAATGATGGCTGGAGCATTTACCGTGAACTAGAAGACTTCGTTCGTGAAAAATTACGTGAGTACGATTACGAAGAAGTTAAAGGCCCATTAATGATGGACCGTGGTTTATGGGAAAAATCAGGTCACTGGGACAAATACGCAGATGCGATGTTCACAACTGAATCTGAAAAGCGTGAATACGCAATCAAACCAATGAACTGTCCGGGTCACGTACAAATCTTTAACCAAGGTTTAAAATCATACCGTGATCTTCCATTACGTATGGCTGAGTTTGGTTGTTGTCACCGTAACGAACCATCAGGTGCATTACACGGCTTAATGCGTGTGCGTGGCTTTACTCAAGATGATGCGCATATCTTCTGTACTGAAGAGCAAATCATGGATGAAGTTTCTGCATGTATCAAAATGGTTTACGACACATACGAAACGTTTGGTTTTGAGAAGATCGTTGTAAAACTATCTACTCGTCCAGAAAAGCGTATCGGTGAAGACGAAATGTGGGATAAAGCTGAGCTTGCGCTAGCTGATGCATTAAAAGCAAACGACATTGAGTTTGATTACCTACCAGGTGAAGGTGCATTCTACGGTCCTAAGATTGAGTTTACACTTTATGACTGTTTAGACCGTGCATGGCAATGTGGTACTGTACAGCTAGACTTCGCATTACCAGGTCGTTTAGGTGCAACTTATGTTGCTGAAAATAACGAACGTCGTACACCTGTTATGATCCACCGCGCGATTTTAGGTTCAATTGAGCGTTTCATCGGTATTTTAACTGAAGAATACGCTGGCTTGTTCCCAACGTGGCTTGCTCCTAAGCAAGTTGTGATCATGAACATCACGGACAAACAAGCAGATTATGTGCAACAAATTGTACAAAAATTAAATAAACTTGGAATTAGAGCCGCTGCTGACTTGAGAAATGAGAAGATTGGCTTTAAAATCCGTGAACATACGTTAAAACGTATTCCATATTTACTTGTTGTTGGCGATAAAGAAGTTGAACAACAAGAAGTGGCAGTACGCACTCGCACAGGTGAAGACCTAGGCAAATTTAGTGTTGATGATTTCATTGCAAAAGTAAGCGAAGAAATTAAAAATCGACAATAAATCATGAGCGTGTAGGGCAAAACAAACAGCCAACTACACGCTTTTTATTTTATATTCTTGGAGGATCGTACCATTAGAGGCGGCAAGAAAGGGCAACAAACAGCTCAAAAAAATCGTATCAACGAAGATATTACAGCTAAAGAAGTTCGTTTAATTGGCATCGACGGCGAGCAAGCTGGCATCGTGTCATTAAAAGAGGCGCAAGCTATCGCTGATGATGCGGGTGTAGATCTTGTAGAAATCAGTCCTAATGCTGAGCCACCTGTTTGTAAGGTTATGGACTACGGTAAGTTCATCTTTGAAAAAAGCAAAGAACTAAAAGAACAAAAGAAAAAGCAAAAGCAAATCCAGGTTAAAGAAATCAAATTCCGTCCAGGTACGGATGAAGGTGACTACCAGGTTAAGCTACGCAACTTACGCAGGTTCTTAGAAGCGGGTGATAAAGCTAAAATCACTATCCGTTTCCGTGGTCGTGAAATGGCTCACCAAGAAATTGGTATCGAATTATTAAACCGTGTTAAAGCCGATTTAGAAGATGTTTCACAAGTTGAATCATTCCCAAATCGTGTTGAAGGTCGCCAGATGGTTATGATGATGGCACCTATTGCTAAAAAGCAATAAACAGGGTATATTACGCACCGATTTTATTTCAGGTCTGCAAGTAACAGTTTACTGTTCACCTGAAATAACCGGTTATAAGTAAGGTTGCACTGCTTTTGTAGTGAGCCTTCACCGGATTATGGCAGTAAGTTAGGCCTTAAAAGTAGAGCTATTTTTATATCTCTCGCCTGCTTGCTAATTTTTAAGCAATACATTTGGAGTTATTGCAATGGCTTACAAGCTAAAAACTCACAGAGGCGCGGCTAAGCGTTTCAAGAAAACTGCTTCTGGCGGTTTCAAGCGTAAACAAGCGCATCTTCGTCACATTCTGACTAAGAAAACTTCTAAGCGTAAATTACACTTACGTCCTAAGATGATGGTTCATAAGAATGACCATGGTCTAGTTTCACGTATGTTACCATTCGCTTAATAGGAGTCTTCAGAAATGGCAAGAGTTAAACGCGGTGTTATCGCACGTGCACGTCACAAAAAAGTTTTAAAGCAAGCTAAAGGTTACTACGGAGCACGTTCACGTGTTTACCGCGTAGCTTTCCAGGCAGTTACTAAAGCGGGTCAATACGCTTACCGTGACCGTCGTGCTAAGAAACGTACTTTCCGTCAACTTTGGATTGCACGTATCAATGCAGCAGCTCGTCAAAACGGTCTTTCATACAGCCGTTTTATCAATGGTCTTAAAAAGACTTCTGTAGAAATCGATCGTAAGATCCTTGCAGATATCGCTGTTTATGACCAAGTTGCATTCGCAGCGCTTGTTGCAAAAGCAAAAGAAGGCCTAGCGGCTTAATTTCGCTTTTCATAAAGTTTAAAAAGGAGCCTAGTGCTCCTTTTTTTGATCTTAATTAATATTCATAATTAACAACGATTTTGCATAGCGTATGTCGTTTGCTCCATTTTTTTGTTGAATCACCGCAGTTTACGCAATCCATTCAGATTAGTTGTTATAATTTCCCCAATATAGAATAAGTACCGCACTTGAGAGTGATATGTTTGCGAGTTTAGTGTTTTTATCTGCTGCAGTAACTTTAGACAGCCACTTACCCCCATTATTGCCATGGCAAGGCGATAGTGTGTCTTTAATGCAAGAAAAAGGACCTTTAACCACAGATTTTGAATTAAGTGAAGGCACTTTATCGCCTAATTATGCCGATACCATGGCGTTCGTAGACCGCCTTGTTGCAGCAAATCCTACCCAATTCAAAGTTACGACAATTGCAACAAGCAGTGCGGGTCGTGCGGTTAAAATGTTAGTAGCAAATGAGCAAGGTTTGTTTGATGCCAAACAGCTTGTTGCTGATACAAAACCAACTATCTTTATTCAAGCAGGCATTCACAGTGGTGAAATTGATGGCAAAGACGCCATGTTTATGTTGCTACGCGATATTGCAACAGGTAAACGCCGCGATATTCTCAGCAAAGTCAATATTCTGTTTATTCCTATTTTAAACGTTGATGGTCACGAGCGTAGTAGCCAATACAACCGAATTAATCAGCGTGGCCCTGTAGAAATGGGTTTTAGAACGAATGGTCTAAATTTAAATTTAAATCGTGATTACACTAAGCTTGATACACCCGAAGTACGAGGTGTGATGCAGGTTATTAATCAATTTAAGCCAGATTTATACGTGGATGTCCATGTAACCGATGGCGCTGATTATCAGTATGACGTGACCTACGGCTATAATCCGGTTTTTTCTAGTGAATCACCAAGTGTGTCACAAGCGTTAGATAATCTATTTAAACCTGTTATTGATGCCAAACTCGAAAAAGCTGGGCATATTCCTGGTCCACTGGTTTTTGTAATGGACAAGCGCGAATTTAAAAAAGGTTTAGCGGGTTGGGTGGCAACACCACGTTTTTCAAATGGCTGGGGTGATTTACGTTCATTACCGACCATCTTAGTTGAGAACCACTCTTTAAAACCTTATAAGCAGCGTGTATTAGGTACTTATGTATTTATTGATGGTGCCATTGACGCCTTAGCTGCAAACGATAAAGCCCTTAATGAAGCGGTTCAAAAAGAGCTCGATTTCAAACCGACACAATTAGTTGTTGAACGTGGTTATGCAAAAGAGCCAGATACCATCGAATTTAAAGGTATCGCTTATTCAAGAACTGAAAGTGCATTGTCAGGGCAAGCTGAAGTTAAATATTTAGGTGAAGTTAAAAACTATGACGCTTTGCCTATTTACTGGCAGAAAGAGGTTAAAAAGACCGTTAACGTTCCCGCAGCGTTTTATATTCCGCCGGCGTACAGCCAATTGGTAAGTAAGCTTAAATTACACGGCGTAGAGGTAACGACAGTGAATGGTTCTGTTTCTGAGCCATTAACCCAAGCAAGCGTTGCTGATTATTCATTTGCAAAAGCACCTTTTGAAGGACGTTTTCGTGTAGAGGCGACATTTGATTACAACACCGTAGAAAATGTCGATATGACCGGCTGGTACAAAGTCTCAACTGAGCAGCCATACTCAGAACTGGCTACACACTTACTACACCCAGAAGCGCCAGATTCATTCTTTGCTTGGGGCGAGTTTAATACTATTTTTCAGCGCACTGAATACGTTGAGAATTACGCTTTAATGCCGTACGCACGTCAAATGCTAAAAGAAAAACCTGCATTGGCTTTAGAGTTCGATAAAAAAATTCGTGAAGATAAAAACTTTGCTAAAGATGCTGATGCGCGCTTGCATTGGCTTTATGAGCGTACACCGTTTTATGATCAAGGCTATTTAAAATACCCAATTTTAATGGCGTTTGAGCAGTTACAAAAAGGACAATAACATGAAAGTGAAAGCTGTTCCTGTTACTGGCTTTGCGCAAAATTGCCGCATTATCATTTGTGAGCAAACGAATAAAGCGGCCTTGGTTGACCCAGGTGGCGATGCTGAAAAACTTCAAGCAGAACTTGCTGCTTTAAATTGCCAATTGGAGGCAATTTATTTAACACATGGCCACTTAGACCATGTGGGCGCTGCAAAGCAACTCGCAGAGCATTTTAGCGTTGATATCATTGGCCCACATTTAGAAGATAAATTTTGGTTTGATGCCTTACCAATGCAAGCGCAAATGTTTGGTTTTGCACCAGTTACACCATTTTATCCAACCAAGTGGCTAAATCATGGCGATACAATCACAGTGGGTGAACTTGAATTATCTGTACGTCATTGCCCAGGGCATACGCCTGGTCATGTTGTTTTTTACCACCAAGGTTCAGAACAGCTGATAGTGGGTGACGTGATTTTCCAAGGCTCTGTCGGTCGTACTGACTTCCCGAAAGGGGATAGTGCGCAATTAATCGAATCAATTAAGTCTGAGATTTTGTCATTCTCTGATGAAGTTGCTATTTTGCCAGGCCACGGTCCGAATACCACCGTAGGGCATGAGCGAAAAACAAATCCATTTATTAGTGGGCGTTTTGGTTGATATTTACTCGCAATAATGGCTAATTTTTTAATTAAGTGGATTGGTATAAAGTTGCAATTTTTTTGCACAAACAGTAGAAAATAGGCAGACTGATATTTAAATCAGTTATATAATTTAACCAGTATTTTTACAGAAAAAGAAATAAAATGTCTCTGAACCAAGTAGATCGCCAAATTTTGGCATTATTACAGCAGGATGCTAGCTTATCTACGGCAGAAATTGCCGATAAAGTTGGTTTATCTCAATCTCCATGTTGGCGTCGTATTGCTAAGCTTGAGCAAGATGGTTATATCAAAGGTAAAGTTGCTTTGCTTGACGAGAAAAAGCTTGGCTTTGATATGTTGGTTTATGCCCATGTTCGTCTATCTAACCACGGTAGAACGAACCTAGCTGAGTTTGAACGTTTAATTATGAGCTATGATGAAGTAACCGAGTGTTACAGTATGGCTGGTACGATGGACTTCATGCTTCGTATTATTTCAAAAGGTATTGAAGGTTATGAGCAGTTTGTTCGTGATAATCTATTAAACCTTGAGTTTGTTCAAGAAGTTCACTCAAACGTGACCATGACATGCGTTAAGCGTAGTACGTCTTTACCTCTTTAATCTTTTTCTACTACGTTTTATTTTTCGAAAACGGTTAGTGCTTTTAGGTACTAGCCGTTTTGTTGTTAATAATTGTTAACTTTTGCGGATTTTGCTAGAATTCTGCGCCTTGCCGAAATGCATTCACTATAAAGAGGATCTTAATGTTTAACTTACTCAGCAAAGCGCCAAGCTCTGCTAAAAACGATATTCTATCAGGCCTGACTGTTGCGTTGGCATTGGTACCAGAAGCGGTTGCGTTTGCTTTTGTTGCTAATGTTGAGCCTTTGGTTGGTTTATATGCCGCATTTATTGTTGGCTTAATTACGGCTATTTTTGGTGGTCGTCCAGGTATGATTTCTGGTGCTACCGGTGCACTAGCCGTTGTAATGGTAAGTTTAGTTTTAGATCATGGTGTAGAGTATTTATTTGCAACCGTCTTATTGATGGGGATTCTGCAAGTACTCGCAGGTATCTTCAAGCTTGGCAAGTTTATTCGCATGGTTCCGCACCCTGTAATGCTTGGTTTTGTAAATGGTCTTGCGATTGTTATTTTCTTGGCGCAACTGGGTCAATTTAAAGTACCAGACGGTATGGGTGGCCAACAGTGGATGGAAGGGCAAGCACTTTATATTATGCTTGGCTTAGTAGCGTTAACTATGGCTATTATTCATTTCTTACCTAAGCTAACTACTGCTGTACCTTCATCGTTAGCTGCCATTGTAACGGTAACAGCGATTGTGATTGGCTTTGATTTAGAAGCGCGCACTGTACTAGATTTCTTAAAAGGAATGACAGGTAATGAGCAGGCAACGATCGCCGGTGGCTTGCCGGAGTTTCATATTCCTATGGTGCCATTTAATCTTGAAACATTAAAAATTATCTTCCCTTACGCTTTAGTTTTAGCGGCGATTGGCTTAATTGAATCATTATTAACACTGACCTTAATTGACGAAATTACTGAAACCCGTGGTCACAGTAACAAAGAGTGTATTGGTCAAGGCGCTGCAAACATTACCTGTGGTTTCTTCGGTGCAATGGGTGGTTGTGCGATGATTGGTCAATCTATGATCAATATTAACTCGGGCGGTCGTTCACGTTTATCTGGTATTAGTGCCGCAATCATACTGCTAGCATTCATCATTTTTGCAGCCAGTCTCATTGAAATGATCCCACTAGCTGCCTTAGTTGGTGTTATGTTCATGGTTGTTCTTGGTACCTTCGAGTGGGCAAGCTTCAAAATGATGAAACGTGTACCTAAGTCTGATGCTTTTGTTATCGTGCTTGTTTCTGGCGTAACCGTAGTAACAGATCTTGCGATCGCGGTATGTGTGGGTGTGATTGTTTCTGCTTTAGTTTTTGCTTGGCAGCATGCGAAACACATTTACACAAGCAATTACATCGATGAGCAAGGCTCTAAAGTGTACGAGCTTCATGGTCCTTTATTCTTTGGTTCGGTTAAGAACTTTGCCGAGTTATTTGATGTTAAAAATGACCCAGAAGACGTGATCATTGAATTCAAACATAGCCGTGTTGCTGATCACAGTGCGATTGAAGCGATTGACAGTCTTGCAGAAAAATACGCAAAAGTCGGTAAGAAACTGCATTTGCGTCATTTAAGCCCTGATTGTATTCAACTATTACACAATGCGCGTGATTTAGTTGAAGTGAATGTGATTGAAGATCCAAATTATAAAGTGGCTTCAGATAAACTAGCTTAAAAATAAAGCAGATAAAAAGCGAAGGCTGTTGTGGCCTTCGCTTTTTTAATGTCTGAAGAATGCGGTAAGGCTATAAAAAATTAAGATAGGCGGCAGTGCTTTGTTCTCGTGACTATCGGTATAATAAAAATAATTATGAAAGGTAATCTGATATTTTGAATTGGCAATCATTAGTTGATAATCGACAACGCTTTTTCTGGGTTTTGCAAATTGCAGGCTGGATAGGGTATGCGTTAGTTAATTATATCGGCTCAAAAGTCTTTGAAATGCGTGATATTTACGTATTTGTTATTGTATTAAACGCTTATGCAGGCTGTTTAATGACAGTACCTTTACGTTATATGTATCGTAAAGTGTGGAATGCCTCACCTTGGGTATTAATGCTTGTCGTTTTTGGTGCTTCCTATGTAACTGGCACATTATGGGCCGTTGTACAAAAATTCAATTTATGGGAAATCTACCGTCACGGTTACCGTCCAAATGAATGGTTTTATTACTTTCAACAAGGTTTAGATTCGGTTTATATCATTCTTTGTTGGAGTGGTTTGTATTTTGGTATTAAGTATTACCAGCTATTGCAAAGTGAGCGTCAAAAGGCTCTAAAAGCAACCACTATGGCGCACGAAGCTCAGCTGAAAATGCTGCGCTATCAACTTAATCCGCACTTTTTATTTAATACCCTAAATGCAATCTCAACCTTAATTTTGGTAAAAGAGAACAAAGATGCAAATTTAATGGTGTCAAAATTGAGTGACTTCTTACGATACACACTCAATACCGACCCAATAAAAAAGGTGCCGTTAGAGCAAGAAATTCATGCCCTCATGCTGTACTTAGAAATTGAAAAAGTACGCTTTGATGAACGTTTACAAGTCAATGTAGACGTAAGCGAGCAGGCAAAAGAAGCCTTGGTACCAAGCTTGATCCTCCAACCTATTATCGAAAACTCGATAAAGTATGCGATAGCGCAATTAAATGAAGGTGGTGTGATTGATATTAAAGCACAAGTTTTTGCAAATGAACTATTATTGGAAGTAGGCGATAATGGTCCTGGCACTGAGCTTAAAAATGGCCAACTGGTTAATTCTCAAGGCGTTGGCATAGCTAATACACAGGACCGCTTAAAAACACTTTATGAGAACAACTACTCGTTTGTTCTCTCTGACAATACGCCAAGTGGATTAAAAGTTAATCTGCGCGTTCCGTTTGAAAAGGCTGTTAAGAAATGAGCAAAATTAGAACTTTGATCGTTGACGATGAACCGCTAGCAAGAAAGGGCTTAGCTGTTCGACTTTCTGAATTTGACGATTTAGAAGTCATTCGTTTATGTAGCAATGGTCAAGAAGCAATTGATGAATGCTTATCGGGCAATATTCAATTGGTTTTCTTAGATATTCAAATGCCAAATATGAACGGTTTTGAAGTTGCAAGAGCACTTAGCGAGAGCGTTAATCCATTACCCGCTATTGTGTTTGTAACGGCTTTTGACCAGTTTGCAGTTAAAGCATTCGAGATTCATGCGTTGGATTATATTCTTAAACCAGTCGATGACAACAGACTAAAACAGGCGGTAGAAAAAGTGCATACCTATTTAAAAACGCAACAAGATAACGCCCATAAGAAAAAACTAGCGAGCTTTGTTGCAGGTATTACAGGCAATAATTGCGAAGAAATTTTAAAGAAGTTAGCAACGGGCGATAGCCTTGCTGACCGTCGTTATCCAGAATCATTAGCTGTAAAAGAGCAGGGCGAAATTGTTCGTGTGCCTGTTATTACAATTCAATGGGTTGATGCGGCTGGTGATTATATGTGCCTTCATTGCCAAGATGGGCAAACACATATCCTTCGTAAAACAATGAAAGAGCTTGAACAAGAGCTTGATCCACAACTATTTGTGCGGGTTCATCGCAGTGCCATTGTGAATACAAAGCAAATTAGCAAACTTGTAACTCAAGTAAGTGGTGAGTATCTTTTAGTGCTAGATAACGGCCAAGAACTAAAAGTAAGCCGAAGCTATCGCGATAAAGTGAAAGCAGCTCTGGCGAGCTAATAGTTGTTCTAAGCTAAACAAGTTAAAACAAAAAAGGCGCAATAAATTGCGCCTTTTTTATTGAAAATTTGTAACAGCTTAAACAGTTACAATCTTCATCGTGTTTGTCGCACCAATCGTTTCCATTGCATCACCGTGAGTTAAAATCACAGTATCACCTGCAACTAGTGAGCCTTGCTCAACAAGTGTGTTTAATGCATCACGTACCATGCTTTCGTCTTCACACTTCGTTGAATCAAAGAATACAGGATAAACACCACGGTAAAGTGCTGTTTGGCCCAGCGTACTTGGATGACGTGATAATGAATAAATTGGTAAACCAGAGCTGATGCGTGACATCAATTTAGCTGTACTACCTGATTCAGTCAGAGTCACGATAGCTTTAACAGAATCTAAGTGGTTAGCTGCATACATCGCAGATAATGCAATTGATTCAGCATTTGATGAAAAACGGCTGTCTAAACGGTGTTTAGAAACGTGAGTTTCTTTTTGTGATTCAGCACCTAAACAAACGCGAGCCATAGTAGCTACTGTTTCTTCAGGGTAGTCACCAGCGGCTGTTTCAGCAGATAACATAACTGCATCAGTACCATCTAATACGGCGTTTGCTACGTCCATAACCTCTGCACGTGTTGGCATTGGGTTATCGATCATAGATTCCATCATTTGTGTTGCAGTAACAACAGTACGGTTAAGTGAACGAGCACGGCTAATGATAAGCTTTTGTTTACCAACAAGCGCTGCATCACCAATTTCAACACCTAAGTCACCACGCGCAACCATCACTGCGTCAGACGCAAGTACGATATCATCAATTGCTTCAACAGTTTCAACGGCTTCTGCACGTTCGATTTTTGCTAATAGTTGTGCGTTTGAGCCAGCAGCTTCTGCTAAAGAGCGAACATAACGCATGTCATCACCACTGCGTGGGAACGAAACGGCAATATAATCAACACCGATTTCAGTCGCTGTGATTAAATCTTCTTTATCTTTATCAGTGAAAGCAGGGGCTGTTAAACCACCGCCTAAACGGTTGATACCTTTGTTATTTGAAAGTACGCCACCAACAGTAACAGTTGTGTGGACTAGGTCACCGTCAACGCTATCTACCGTTAATTGGATTAAACCGTCGTTTAATAACAGTAAGTCGCCTGTTTTAACGTCGTTAGGTAGCTCTTTATAGTCGATACCTACTGCATTAACGTCGCCTTGGCCTTTTTCCATTTTTGCATCAAGGGTAAATTTTGCGCCAACTTCTAGGTTTACTTTACCGTCTTTGAAGGTTGATACACGAATTTTAGGACCTTGTAAGTCTGCAAGGATAGCAACGTGTTTGCCTAAACGCTTAGCAATGCTGCGTACCGCTTCAGCGCGGTCTTTGTGATCTTGTGCTACGCCATGTGAGAAGTTCAAACGAACCACATTTGCACCTGCACGAATAATTTTTTCTAGGTTGTTATCGCGATCGGTTGCCGGTCCAAGGGTCGCAACAATTTTTGTGCGTCTTAGCATCAAATTCTCCTGTGCGCTCAAATATATTAAGCGAATTGATGGTTATCTATTAAAATGTCGTGCTATAAACCTTTAATATAGGCTTATACATAAGCACAATGTAGAACTCATAAGTAAAAAATGATTGTTTTTACTTATGAGAATCTGGCTCTTTGTATTAATTATAGAGTATACAAAGTGTGAATGACGTTATTATGACACCGGTGTCAGGTAGCGTCAATACACATACCTTTTTAAAGGGTATTATAAAAATCTGGTCCGATGCCTTGGTTATTTTGATATACTGGGGGCCAACGTCGCTTCATGATTTCGATGATTTATCTCAAGTTGGCTGTCAAGCTCGCATTTTTGGGCTGCTTGGGTATAATGCGCGCGTAATTATTTTGATTAACTAACCAATAGTTGTTACCGAGGAGGACACTAAATGCAAGTTGCATTAGTAGGGTTAGGCGTTATGGGTAAAAATCTTGCCCTCAACCTGATTGAAAAAGGGCTGACATTAGTAGCTTACGATAAAAACCCAGATGCGGGTGCCGAGTTACTAAGCTGTGCGAAAGCATTAGGTTTGGCAGACCGTTTACATATTGTGTCTGATTTAAATGATATGGTTAGACGCTTAGAGCCGCCTCGTTCGATTCTTCTTTTAGTTCCTGCTGGTGAATTGGTTGATAAAGTATGTACAGAGCTTGCAGAAGCAGGTGTTGACTGTGATGACATTATCGTAGATTGCGGCAACAGTAACTACAAAGACGGCATTAGCCGTAAACTTAAATATCAAAACAAATTTGAATTTGCCACTATGGGTATTTCTGGCGGTGCAGAAGGCGCACGTCACGGCCCTGCAATGATGGCAAGTGGTTCAGAAGGCGGCTGGGAGCGTGTTGAGCCGTGGTTTGAAAAAGTAGCGGCAAGCTACAAAGGTGAGTCGTGTTTTGCACGTGTAGGCCAATCTGCAAGTGGTCACTTTGTGAAAATGGTGCATAACGGTATTGAATATGCGCTAATGCAATTAATTGCAGAAATGTATCAATTATTACGTTTAGGTACTAATCGTTCACCAAAAGAAGTGGCTGACATTTTCAATGAATGGTCTGAAGGCACTTTAAATAGCTACTTACTGTCAATTTCAAGCCATATCTTAAGCCTTGAAACGACAGAAGGCGAGCCGCTAGTTGATTTAATCGACAATAAAGTTGGCGCGAAAGGCACGGGTTTATGGACTGCACAAAATGCTCTAGAGCTTGGTATTGCAGTGCCATCACTCGTTGCGGCTGTTCAAGCACGTCACTTAACAAATACGTGTGATACGCATGCTGCTAAAGAAATGACTTACGCTGCTAAAGCAACTGATACCGTTGATTTAGACTTAGCAGAGCTAAAAGATGCATTCACATTGGCAAGTTTACTTGCTTACCGTCAAGGTTTAGCCCTTATCAAAGGTGCATCTCGTGCGCATCAGTGGAAAGTAGATCTTTCTAAAACGCTACAAACGTGGCGCGCAGGTTGTATCATCCGTGCAGATTACTTAGACAATGTCGCTGAAGGTGTAGAATTTATTGATTCTATGCAGCGTGAATCAGCAGCATTACGTAAGGTAACGGGTGCAGCAGTTGCATCTGGTCTTGCATTCCCTGTGTTAACAGCAACGCAAACTTACATTGCGACGTTAACAACACCAAGTAATGGTCACCTTGTTCAAGCACAACGTGACTACTTCGGTGAGCATGGTATTAAAACTCACAGTGGTGAGATTTGCCACTTAACAGACTTAGTTGAGATTGACGAAAAAGTTCGTTAATTATCAAAAAGCATAAAAAAGGCACCAATTGGTGCCTTTTTTGTATTTGCTGCATTAACGACTTAGCTCACCGCGCAGGTTGTCTTGCATCAAGTGACGAATTGTTTCTACTTCCAGCTTTTGACTAAATAAGTAGTGTAACTTGGTCAAACAGGCTTCTAATGTCATATCGTAGCCACTGATCACACCACAATTCAATAAGGCATTACCGGTTGCATAACCGCCCATATTAACTTGGCCTTTTAAGCACTGCGTTAGATTTATAATCACCATACCGCGTTTGCTTGCATCATTAAGAATGTCTAAGAAAGCTGGATCTTGTGGGGCATTACCCACACCAAAACTTAATAACACAAGTGCTTTGATGTCGTCATTAACTAAACTTTTAACCACTTTTGGGCTGATCCCAGGATAGAGATAAAGCACACCAATTGGCTGTGGCGTGATATTCGATACCTGTAGTTCGTTATCAACATAAGGGCTAAGTTGCCCTTTGAGCAGTTGAATATTAATTCCTGATAGTGCTAATGGTTCAAGGTTCGGTGATGCAAAGGCATCAAAGCCATCAGCATGGGCTTTTGTTGCACGGTTACCGCGGAATAATTGGTTATTAAAAAACAGGCTTACTTCAGCAATTGGGTAATTAGCGGCTAAATACATGGCATTAAGTAAGTTTACTTGGCCATCAGAACGAAGTTGCGACAATGGAATTTGTGAGCCTGTCACAATCACAGGTTTTGTCAGGTTTTCGAACATGAAAGACAAAGCAGAAGCTGTGTAGGCCATAGTATCGGTACCATGCAAAACCACAAAGCCATCATAGTCTTGGTATTTACTCTTAATATCGTCAGCGATTAATTGCCAGTGGGCAGGGGACATATCTGAAGAATCAATGAGCGGGCAATATTCGTGAATATCAAACAAAGGCATTTCATCACGATTAAACTCTGCATTATTGACCACTGTTTCGGTTAAAAAACCTTCTGCCGGAACATAGCCACGGCTCGATTTTTTCATACCGATAGTACCACCCGTATAGGCGATATATATACGTTTACGTTTCATAAAAAAAGCCCAGTTAAATAACTGGGCTTAGTATACCTAAAATCGCTTAGCTAAGTAACTTATTGAATTACATTACACACTAAACAACGAGCGTAAACGCCTTGTGGATCGTTGTAATCTTTTAGATTATCGATCTCACTACTTAACTGATTAATAAGGCTTTGTAAGTTAGCTTGTGTTGCGAGTACTGAGTGTGATGAATCAGACTTAGCAAAGAAGCTCTTAACAGCCGCGGTGCCAAAGATATCTTGCAGCATTTGCTCTTGTGGTGTTAATGACTGTTTGATGGTCTTAACATCATAATGATTAAGCTTAGCAAGCTCAGCTGCCGCCTTAATTGCATCTTGCTTATCGCCAAGTTTATCAACTAACCCCAGCTCTTTTGCTTGAGTTGCAATCCATACACGGCCTTGGGCAATTTTATCAACTTGCTCAGGCGTCATGTTACGTGCTTCAGCCACTACATTTAAAAAGCGTTTATATGCATTTTCAACGCTCATTTGAATGATGTCTGACATTTTATCGTCAAGTGGGCGTGCAATAGAGAAGCCAGCAAGGTCAGTTGTTGCAACACCATCTGAGTAAATACCTAATTCAGCCATGGTATTTTCAAACGTCATGAAAGTACCAAATACACCAATTGAACCTGTAATTGTGCTAGGGGCTGCCCAAATTTCATTGGCTGCAGATGCAATCCAGTAACCACCTGATGCAGCCACTGAGCTCATTGATGCGATAACCGGTTTTCCTGCTGCCTTAAGTGCTAATACTTCAGCGCGGATAACTTCAGAAGCAAACATACTACCGCCACCTGAATCGATTCGTAGTACAACGGCTTTCACTTTGTCATCAAGACGTGCTTTACGAAGTAGGGCTGCTGTTGAGTCACCACCAATTTCACCTGCTTTACGTTCACCATCAACTATGGTGCCTTTAGCTACAACGACAGCTACTTTTTCAGTAATTGGGTTATCGAACTCAACAGGCGGTTTTACCAGAGATAAATACTCACGGAAGCTTACTTGCTTAAAGGTTTTACCTGTTTCTTCTGCACCAACTAACTCAATAAGTTGCTGGCGAATTTGTTGTGATGTTTTTAAAGAATCAACCCATTGATTATTTAACGCGTACTGACCTGAGTTACCGTCAACTGCTTGCATTTTTGCAAGGTAAACATCCATATCTTCATCGAAGTTACTTTCATCGAATGGACGGCTCGCAGCAACGTCAGTTTTGTACTCGTTCCAAAGTGCAGTTAACCAAACGCTGTTCGCTTCTTTTGCCGCATCTGACATATCATTACGAATGAATGGTTCAACCGCTGACTTATAAGTACCCACACGGAAAATATGTTGAGTCACTTTTAACTTTTCAAGTGCATCTTTGAAGTAAAGCGGGAACATACCGTAGCCTTCAATGCTCACACCACCATAAGGGTGCATAGACACTTCATTAGCATGGGCAGCAATATAATATTGTGCTTGTGTATAGTAGTAGCCCGTTGCAATAACTTGCTTGCCTGCCTCTTTAAATGCATCAATTGCTTTCGTTATTTGTTTTAGCTTATTGATGTGTGCACTTGGCATTTTTTGCAGGTCAAGAAGCATCACATTGATACGATCATCTTTAGTCGCTTGGTTGATCACTTCAATGACATCATCGAGAAGAATTTCTGATGGTGCTTCTTTACCCATAGTTGCATCGTTGATTGCTGCTTCTACAGGATCAACATAGGTTTTTTCTTCAACAATAGGGCCATTTAAGTTTAGGCGTAGCACGGTTCCGTCTGCTACTTTTACTTGGTCTTCTTCACCTGTGATGGCAACAAAGAAGAGTATTACTAGTAATAGAAATAATATGTTTAGGACCAAACGGCGGGAAAAATTAATCCCGGTCCAAATGCCTTTAAATATCTTTGCTAGCAAAATAAATCCTTAATTCAGTACAGCTTAGTAGTGAACTCATCTTAGCTTAGAATAACTTTAAAATTAACTGTTAAATAGTAACAGAGTGTTTAAAACGATAATTTGCTACCGATTAATTAGCAGTGAAAAGTTGATTATTCTAAGTTATTGCCGCAGAATCTATTTCAAATAGAGGTTCGACCAGTTAACGGGGCACACAATGTTAGAACAAAAATTACAATTACCGCATACCGAACTTCGTAATCGTTTGGTTATGGGATCAATGCATACTGGCTTAGAAGAAGGCTGGCATAACCGCAAACGCTTACGTGCATTCTACGAGGCACGTGCCAAAGGCGGCACGGGCTTGATTATTACAGGTGGCTACAGCCCAAATATTCGTGGCAAGCTATCTCCGTTCGCATCAACATTTAATTCTTTCTATGATGTGATCAAGCACAAAGCATATACTGATGCGGTGCATCAACATGGCGGAAAAATTTGCTTACAATTATTGCATGCAGGTCGCTATGCGTATCATCCATTCAATCAAGCGCCAAGTTCAATTCAAGCTCCTATTAATCCGTATAAACCTAAAGAAATGTCGTTAGGTTCAATTAAAAAAACCATCAAAGACTTTGCTAACTCAGCAAAAATGGCTGAAATAGCAGGTTATGACGGTGTTGAAATCATGGGTTCTGAAGGTTATTTGATTAATGAATTCATGGCTAACCACACCAATAAAAGAACAGACAACTATGGTGGTAGTCTAGAAAACCGTATGCGCTTGGCTGTTGATATTGTTAAAGCTGTACGCGCTAAAGTAAGTCAAAAGTTCATTATTGTATTTCGTTTGTCTGTGATGGATTTAATTCCTAATGGATCAACACCCGATGAAGTAAAGCAACAAGCCCTGGCACTTGAACAAGCTGGCGTTGATATCTTTAACACCGGTATTGGTTGGCACGAGGCTCGTGTACCAACGATTGCCAGTATGGTCCCAGCAGGTGCATTTAAAGAAGCATCAAAACGCTTAAAAGATACAGTATCAGTGCCAGTTATCGCGGTTAACCGTATTAACACGCCAGAAATTGCCAATGGAATTTTAGAAGCAGGCGAGTCTGATTTAATTTCGATGGCCCGTCCTTTATTAGCAGATCCAGAGTTTTTCAATAAATACGTTAATAATAAGTCTGAACAAATCAATATTTGTATTGGTTGTAATCAGGGTTGCTTAGACCATGTGTTTAAAAATAAACGTGCCACCTGTTTGGTTAACCCACAAGCGGCTTTTGAGTTAGATTACAGCCTTGAAAAAGCTCCATCTTCTCGATTAGTTCTGGTTGTGGGTGCTGGCCCTGCTGGCCTTGCTGCAAGTTGTTACTTAGCAGCGAAAGGTCACAAAGTGACTTTAATTGAACGTAAAGAACAAATGGGTGGCCAATTTAATTTAGCCATGCAAGTGCCGGGTAAAGAAGACTTTAACCATACCCTTAACTACTTTACTAATGAATTAAAGCGTTTAAATGTCGATTTACAGCTCGGTACTGAATTTACTGACAATATGCTCAATCAATACGATGATGTGGTTTTTGCAACAGGCGTACGTCCGCGCGAAGCCAAAATAGAATGCGGTGATGGCAAACGTGTATTCGCTTATGATGAAGTAATTCGTGGTGAAGTAGAACTCGGTGAGAAAATTGCGATTCTAGGTGCAGGTGGTATCGGTTTTGATATGGTTGCCTTTTTAAGTGAACACAAAGGACAAACAATTGAGCAGTTCAAAACTCAATGGGGTATTGAATGCGAAGCTAGGCCTGAAAAAGACAACCGCCAAATTTATATGCTTAAGCGAAGTGCAGGGCGTTTTGGTAGTGAACTGGGTAAAACAACGGGTTGGATCCACCGTCAAGTTGCCAAACAACACGGTGTTAAACAAATCGCTGAGTGCCAATATCTAAGCTTTGATAAGCAAGGCTTGAAGATAACGGTAAAAGGTGAAGAGCAAATCCTCGATGTTGATACCGTGATTGCTTGTATTGGTCAGGTATCAAATACTGAAACGTTCGACAATCAAACCGAAAACGCGAAAGTACACGTTATTGGTGGCGCAAAACTAGCTGCTGCTATCGATGCTAAACGTGCTATTTTTGAAGCGTTACAAGTCGCTCGTAAAATTTAATTGAAAGAAAACTAGAAAACGTGCGGTCTGTGTGATTAATCTATTTAGTCACGAGACCGCTATGTTGAACACACACCTAATACCCCTTTACCAACACACCTTAAAGAAACTGCACTTTTTAGATGGACTACCGAATCTATTAATTCGCTTGATTTTAGCCCCAGTGATGATCATTGCAGGCTTTAATAAGCTTGCTTTAAGCGGTGATGTTACTCATTTTTATCAATACTTTTTAGCATCTGAAGATATTGTTGCATGGTTTGGAAATAGTGACTGGGGTTTAGGCCTACCCATGCCCTCTGTATTGGCCTTTTTAGCTGCATGGACTGAGTTTTTAGGGGGGATCTTTATATTATTGGGTTTATTTACTCGTATAACCTCAATTCCTTTGATGATCACCATGCTGGTTGCAGCGACAACAGTACATGCCAGTAATGGCTGGTTTGCTGTAACACCAACCGATGCCAGCACCAGCCCAGCGAGAGTACTCAATTGGCTTGCAATACCTGGTAGTGAAGCTAGCCTAGTTAATTCTGATGAAGCCAGCGAAAGATTAACCAAAATGCGTGAGTTGCTAGAAACGCATGGTTATACAGAGTACCTTTATGCGAAAGGGAAACCTGTGATCTTAAATAATGGTATTGAGTTTTCTGCCATATATTTTGTTATGTTATTGAGTTTATTTTTTACAGGGGGTGGTCGTTACGTTAGTTTAGATTATTGGTTAACTAGAAAAGTATCGAATAGCTTTCTTGCTCATAAAGATAAATGATAAGCTTGGGTTTTCTGCCCCGATTATTAAGGGGCGTCGTACTTAAGCATTTACGGAATATTCATGGACGCTTTAACGCTATTACAAACTCGACAATCAGATCCTCGCCTTATCGCACCTGGACCTACTGCAGAACAACTTGAAATTATTAAGCGAGCGGCCATTAAAGTGCCTGATCATGGCTGTATTGCTCCTTGGCGATTTATTGTCGTTGAAGGCGATGCACGTAATAAATTAGGCGATATCTATCATCAGGCCGCTGTTGCTGAAAACCAAGATGATAGAACCATTGAGCGCGCTAAAGAACTACCGCTGCGATCTCCGATGATGGTCATTGCCATTGCAGATGTAACTGAAAACCCAAAAGTGCCACGTATTGAACAAGTACAAAGTGCAGGCTGCGCTGTACTTGCAATGCAACAAGCGGCATTCGCCCAAGGTTTAGGGGGGATTTGGCGCACAGGTTATTTTGCACAGAGCCCAGCTGTTAAAGCGGCACTCGGTTGTAAAGAACAAGATGAGATTGTTGGTTACCTCTATTTAGGTACGCCAGAAATAGACATTAAAAAACCTATCAGACACAAGCCAGAGACGTTTTTTGAGAATTTATAAATAGTAGGAACTTTTTTGCAGTTAAGCAGTCAGACACTATTAAGCTTACTTATGTTAGTTTTTTTAGATTTAGCTTAGCTGTAAGAAGCGCACGGATGCAAAAAACGAAATAATTCTTCTTCAGTGTGTTTTTTAATCGGTTATTTTTTGTTAACGTATGGAAAGTCTTAAAAAAATAACGATAAAGAAGACGAGAACAATGGGAAACTTATTTTTACGTGAAAAAGAAAATTGGTTCGCTTGGTCAATTTGGGGCTTAGTTGGCGCTGTTGTCACATTTTTTGTTGCCATGTCTACAAAACAACCTCATTACCTTGGCTTGTCTGCTGTAGTGGTATTACTTCTATTGACATGGTGGATGCAAAGCACTAAACGTTTCGATTTCGGCCGCGCTTTTAAAATTTGTTGCTACGTTTTAACGATCACCTGCTTACCCGCCTTCGCATTAGTTATTGTACCGAGTTATAACCTCAATAAAATTGACGTAATAGTGCAGGGCTCAGGTTTTGCAATTGTTAGTTTAATTGTTTGTTTAGTTTGCTCTTTAATCGCAAAGCGTCCGAAGCAGTACTATTAAAAATACTTTTTTAAAGTTTTTTACATTTAAGGCTTTACAACGAACGCAGTAAACACTATCATGCGCGCCGTACGGAGAGATGGCAGAGTGGTCGAATGCACCGGTCTTGAAAACCGGCAGGGGTTTGTAGCCCCTCTAGGGTTCAAATCCCTATCTCTCCACCATTATTTAGAAAAACCGCCTTTAGGGCGGTTTTTTGCTATCTGGAGATAAGTAATGTCAGCAAGCGAGTCTTCTTCTACACTAATGCGCATTGTTAAACATGTTCTGCTTTGGTGTATCTTTTCTTATTTTTATCACAGCGGGATCAATGTACTTGTAGCTATGGCCCATGATGCGCAGCCTGATTACGGGCTAATATCTTCAATCGCTTATGGTATTGGGTTTAATGTGTTAGTAGGGCACCTTATTGGCAAATACGACAAGCATTGGCCTGTTATTGCAGCATGTGTGATTTCTACTGTGGGTCTTATTGCTGTGCCTTTAATTATGTTAGGCAAAGATGGTTTAATGAGCGGTTTTTTTATTGCTTCGATGATCGCTACATTACCTGTTGCGACATTTGTAATTGATAAAATAAAGCAGCGAATTAGTGCAAACACTGAGCAAACGCAGTAAAACTAGGCGATATTCGTTGTTTTTTTATGTTAGTATGAGCACGTCTTTTAACTAAATAAACGTGAATTAAAACATGTCAGATAATTTTACAACAGACGCTGAAAAAGCAAGTTACGGTATTGGTTTACAAATGGGTGAGCAATTAAAAGCGAATCCATTCGAAGGTTTAAACTTAAATTCTGTATTTGAAGGTATGAAAGACGCATACACTGGTAATGATTTCCAAGTTGAAATCCCAGAAATTCAAGCAGCTTTTGAGAAAATCAACGCTGAGATCCAAGCTCGTCGTGAAGAAGAAGCTAAAGTTCTTGCAGCTGAAGGTATTGCATTCTTAGAAGAAAATGCAAAACGTCCTGAAGTAACAGTAACTGAATCAGGTCTTCAATACGAAGTACTTACTGCAGGCGACGGTGAAAAACCAACTGCAGATTCAACAATCCGTGCACACTACCACGGTACACTAATCAACGGTACAGTATTTGACAGCTCATACGAGCGTGGTCAACCAGCTGAATTCCCAGTTGGCGGTGTAATCAAAGGTTGGACTGAAGCAGTGCAAATGATGGGTACTGGTTCTAAGTGGCGTTTATACGTACCACACGAACTTGCTTACGGTGAGCGCGGTGCTGGTGCAGCAATCGCTCCTTTCTCAACGTTAATCTTTGACGTTGAGCTATTAGAAATCATCTAATCGATTTCAAATAGATATAAAAAAACCTGCTTTAAGCAGGTTTTTTTATGTCTGAACCAAATAGCTAATTAGCTATTTGATTCAGCGTATTCTTTACACGCAGCAGTGTCTTCACATTCACCATATAGGTAAAGAGAGTGGTTCGTCAGTTTAATACCATTCTCTGTTGCGATTTCTTCTTGACGACGTTCAATAGTGTCGTCTTCAAACTCAACTACCTTACCACATTTTAGGCACACTAAGTGGTCATGGTGAGTGCTACCTGATAATTCAAATACTGACTTGCCGCCTTCGAAGTGGTGGCGAGATACAATACCTGCATCATCAAATTGGTTAAGAACACGGTAGACAGTTGCAAGACCAATCTCTTCGCCTTTGTCTAAAAGAATTTTATAGACATCTTCAGCGCTGATGTGTTGGTTGTCTGGAGATTGTAGAATCTCTAAAATTTTAATACGTGGCAAGGTTACTTTTAACCCTGCTTTTTTTAATTCCAAGTTGTGATCAGTCATTCAATCTGTCTCAATTTTATTTAGTTATACTAGGCATCATCAAGATGCACACGACACATTAGCAACTATTAGAATAACGTGCCTAGTTACTAAGTGCAAAGAACAATTCGTCTATTTGCCGATTTTTCAAACAAAAATGAACTGGTTGTGCATCTTTACATCAGCTAGTAAATGCGAGTAGTACTTGTTATTAATCAGCAAGTTCCGCTAAACACATTTCGTCATAAACCTGAGCACACCAGTCTTTAACACGCTTTTCAGTAAGCTCTGGTTGACGGTCTTCATCAATACCAAGGCCAACAAAGTTGCTGTCATCTACGAGTGCTTTTGAAGCTTCGAAGTCGTAGCCTTCAGTTGACCAATGGCCCACTACGATTGCGCCACGCTCAGTAACGATATCGTTGATCATGCCCATTGCATCTAAGAAGTACTCTGCATAGTCTTCTTGGTCACCGCAGCCGAAAATAGCAACAAGTTTACCTTCGAAGTCAACTTCTTCTAATTCAGGGAAAAAATCATCCCAGTCACATTGAGCTTCACCGTAGTACCAAGTTGGAATACCGAATAACAATAAATCGAATTCAGCAATCTCTTCTTTAGAACTTTTTGCAATGTCGTGAACAGCTACAAGCTTTTTACCTAATTCTTTTTGAATCATTTTAGCTACGTGTTCAGTATTGCCTGTGTCACTTCCGAAAAAAATACCTACGCTTGACATGGATTTAAAACCTTCTATCTATCAATAGCCAATCTTTCTTGTAAAATTGTTTCAATCAACGCGCTACGGCTAATATTCTGCGCATCTGCCATATCGCTTAATGCTTGATATAACTGTGATGAAACCTTAAATTCTACACGCTTTAAACCACGTGCTTTATCTCGTTTTATTTGGTTACGTTTATTTACTTTTAATTGCATATCGCGAGGTAGGGGATTTGTTTTCGGCCTACCTGGACGCTTTTCGTATTCAAATAAATCGGGTGTTGTTCTATCTGTTTCTGACTTTGCCATGTCTAGCCCACACCTGCGCCTTGCCAGAAGACTTGAATAAGTCCTTTCGCTATAAACCCAGAACAGCCTAAAAATAGCACTAACCAAACGATGTATCGGCCAAATCGTGGTACATCACCTTTTTTAAGGACGTCTTGAATTGCCATTCCAATAAAAAAGAAAATACCGGCTAAGCCAAAATACAACCCTAAGGTATCAAATTCGTTAATTAACTGACTGACCATCAACGTATAAACCTTTAAATTAAACGGCGCGTACTATATCACACAAATTTGTAATAATTTAGTGCGCACGATCAAAAACAGCGAATTTAATCAGCTCTATTAATGAGCTAAAAAATCGCTGATTGCTTTATTAACAGCAAGTGGTTTTTGGGCATGTAGCCAGTGACCAGCACCATGAATAATTTTTGCTTTTGCATTAGGGAACAACGCCATAATAGCAGGGCGGTGCTCTGCTAAAATGTAGTCAGAATCATTACCTTTAATGAACAAAGTATCACATAAACAAGAATCATTTTCACTAACTTGCGCTAAAATATTTTCATATTGCTGGTATAAAACAGCTAAATTAAAGCGCCATTGATAGTGACCTTCATCATTTTTAGCAAAGCTTTTTAATAAAAATTGACGTACGCCCATTTCCTCAATGTGCTTGGCAAGTATTTCATCAGCCGATTTTCTATCTTTGATATTAGACTGTGCAACTTCGTTTAGGCCTGCAAAAATGGCACTGTGGCGAGGGTTATTAGCAACAGGAGAAATATCTAACACGACAAGCTTATCGATAAGTGAAGGGTGATTAAGTGCTAATTGCATGGCCACTTTGCCACCCATTGAATGACCTATGATGTGCGCTTTACTAATAGTTAGATGTTCAAGTAACTCACTGACATCTTTAGCCATAGCATGATAATTCATGGTATCGCTATGGAATGATTTACCGTGGTTACGTAAATCGATATTCGTTACACGATAATTTTCAGCTAATGCTTTTGCGATTACATTGAGGTTTTCAAGTGAGCCAAACAAACCGTGGATCAATACAACGTCTGAACCTTGACCCATTTGTTGGTAGTTTAATAGCATTTTCAACTCCTATTTTTAATGGCAGTATTTTGCCTAGTGAAATTACAAAATGCAAAACATAGAGAATTGCTGCGAGCTTAGGTATAATCATTGAGAACTTTTAAAATGTGACCCGTAAAGACAGGAATAACATGAAAAAAATCGACATAGACGACGAGTTATATCAATACATTGCAAGCAACACGCAAAGTATTGGTGAAAGTGCATCAACCATTTTGCGTCGTTTATTAAACCTCTCTGATGGCACCAATGCCCCAGTTGAAACAACTACTAAAACTGAACAAGAAACCCCAGTTGTTGAAGTACAAGAACAAGCAGAACAAGAATCAAGCCCTGAACCAAGCAACGAAAATGTTGAAGAGGCTGCAGAAACTGTCACAGCATCGACACAAGTGAAAGGTAATGTGTTTAATGTATTAAACAAAGAAGAGCTGGCAATGCAAAAAGGTGTTGTTGGTCGATTCTTATTTATACTTGCTGCTTTATATAGAACGCATAAAAAAGATTTTGCTAACGTGCTTGAAATTAAAGGCCGTGATCGAGTTTATTTTGCCACAAGCAAAGAAGCACTTCTGGAGAGCGGTAGCAGCATGAATCCAAAAAATATCACTGATACTGAGTATTGGGTGATGACAAATTCAAATACAACCAGAAAAAAAATGATGCTTCACGAAGTAGCACTGTGCTTAGGTTACAGCGCAGATGAAGCAGAAAAAATTCGTGATTACTTATAATCCATAAGGAAATAATATGGCGATTCATCCAGATGCAGGTAAACCTGCACCGCAATCAAGCTTAGTGAATGTACCAAAACTGATCTCGGCTTATTACTTAAATGAACCAGACCTAGAACAAAACCCAGAGCATTGTGTTGCTTTTGGTACATCTGGCCATCGTGGTTGTTCGTTCGATGTAAAATTTAATGAATCGCATATTTTAGCGATCACTCAAGCAATTTGTGATTACCGTAAAGAAAACAATATTTTTGGCCCACTTTTCTTAGGTAAAGATACACATGCATTGAGTGAAGCGGCTTTTAACTCTGCTATTGAAGTACTTGTTGCAAACGAAGTGCAAGTCATTGCACAAGAAAATGACGATTACACGCCAACGCCGGTAATCAGTCATGCTGTTGTTTGCCATAACAAAGAAAATCCAAATGAACTTGCTGATGGTATTGTGGTAACACCTTCACATAACCCGCCAGAAGACGGTGGTTTTAAATATAACCCGCCAAATGGTGGCCCTGCAGATACTGATGTTACTAAGTGGATTGAAGATAGAGCAAATCAATTACTTTTAGAAGACTTAGTTGAAGTTGAGTTATTTCCGTATGCTAAAGCATCACGTTCTGGTTTTATTAAGTACCAAGACTTAATTACCCCTTATGTTGATGACTTAGTTAATATCGTTAATCTAAAAGCAATTAGCGATGCGAAAATCAAAATTGGTGTGGATCCACTGGGTGGCTCTGGTATCAACTTTTGGCCAGTCATTGCAGAAAAATATAATTTAGACTTAACGGTCGTAAATGAGTCTGTTGATCCAACATTCTCGTTCATGCCTTTAGATAAAGACGGCAAAATCCGTATGGATTGTTCATCACCTTATGCAATGACAAACCTTATTGCATTAAAAGATGACTATGATATCGGTATTGGTAACGACCCTGATTATGACCGCCATGGTATTGTTACGCCTGACGGCTTAATGAATCCAAATCACTTTTTAGCAGTTGCAATTGACTACTTGTTAAATAACCGCGAATGGTCAAAAGAGGTCGAAATTGGTAAAACGCTGGTATCAAGCGGCATGATTGATAAAGTAGTTGCACGGAATAACTGCGAAGTAAAAGAAGTACCGGTAGGCTTTAAATGGTTTGTTGAAGGCTTAAGCAAAGGTACCCTTGCTTTTGGTGGTGAAGAAAGTGCAGGGGCGTCATTCTTACGCTTTGATGGTACAGTTTGGAACACTGATAAAGATGGTTTCATCTTAGGTCTACTTGCTGCAGAGATTTTAGCTGTAACAGGTAAAACACCATCACAGCTTTATAAAGAACTTGAGCAAGAGTTCGGTGCGCCTATTTATAAACGTATTGATGCGCCAGCTAATGCAGAACAAAAATCACGTTTAAAAGCGTTATCAGCGGATGATGTAACTGCAAGTACCTTAGCGGGTGATGCCATTACGCAAAAACTAACCCATGCTCCTGGTAATAACGCTGCTATCGGCGGTTTAAAAGTTGTTACTGAAAACGGTTGGTTTGCTGCACGCCCATCTGGCACTGAAGACATCTATAAAATTTACCTTGAATCATTCAAAGGTGAAGAACATTTAGCATTATTAGAAAAAGAAGCGAAAAAGCTGGTTGATTCAGTAATTAGCTAATTCCTCTTTTACCTATTAAAACGGCTGAGTTTCTCAGCCGTTTTTGTATTCTACTCTCACGCATTTTTAGGATAGAACAATGAGCTATTCAACTCCTTCATATCTCGAACAATTAAAAAGTACCGGCGACTTTTTAACCCTGACCCGTAACAATGAATTTTCACTCGAACCTTGTGCATTTACCCTTGAAAACGGTACTGATGTCACTGTTCACGACACGGGTATCATTGAGTTTCAACCTGCGCAGCAGACAAACAAAGATATTGTACTTTCAAGTGCGGTACATGGTAACGAAACTGCGCCAATTGAAATTTGCGATCAATTAATCAAGTCAATCGTTACAGAACAACTTACCTTGCAGCAGCGTGTACTGTTTATTTATGGTAATCCTAAATCTATTAATATCGGTAAACGTTTTGTAGATGAAAACTTAAACCGTTTGTTTAATGGTCATCATACTGTAGAAGGCATTGCTTCAAACCCTGAGCGAGTTCGTGCAAAGCTACTTGAAGACGTGGTTACTGATTTCTTTGCTAGAGGCAACCAGGACAGTGAGCGTTTTCATTATGATCTTCACACAGCAATTCGTGGCTCTAAAAATGAAAAGTTTGCAGTCTATCCTTTCTTACATGGTAAACCGTGGAAAAAATCACAACTGCAATTTTTACTTAGCTGTGGCGTAAACACGGTACTAATGATGAAATCAGCGGCAACTACCTTCAGTTACTACTCGTCGTTTGTACATGGAGCTGACTCATTTACGGTAGAACTTGGCCAAGTAAAACCATTTGGCGAAAACGACATGTCGCGATTTGAGAAAACCAAACAAACCTTAATTGCATTAATTAGTCAAAAATATGTTGAATATAAAGAATTCAATGCAGAAGATTTCGAGTTGTTTTCTGTATATAGAACAATAAACCGTACTTGCGAAGACTTTAGTTTTCCATTTGCTTATGATGTGGAAAATTTCACCGGTTTCGCAAAGGGCGAATTAATAGCAACTGATGGTCAGACCAGATATGAAGCGGAAGTAGACGGTGAAGCTATTATCTTCCCAAACGCTGATGTAGCCTTAGGTCAGCGCGCTTTGCTTACCGTTATTCCAATGCAAGTTGATAGCAACTTTATTTAAATTCTCTGCATTAACACCCATCTAAATTTAGTTAACTATATGACTATAAAGAATTTATCTTGTTGTATAGTTAACTTTCCATGCGTTTTTAGCCATTTGTCATCTATTCGTCTATGATTAGTTGAATAACAACTTACGTTAACGTAAAGTGACGGCAGTTTAATTTAATTAGATTGAATATTGCGCAAACTTTATCCTTACAGCTCATGCTGATAAAAATATAATTAAGGGCAGTAGCGTAGGTTTCTGACAACGAAAGAAGGTAGGTTATGAGTAATCCAAATAACGTATCGCTAAACATTAATCATGAACTGTCATTTATTGATGGTCACGCATTAACGATCCCTACATTAAGTATTCTTAATGAGGAAGGCGACATCTACGAAGGTGCAACCGCACCTGATATCGACAAAGCAACGGCAATCCGTCTATATGAAACAATGCGTTTTATTAGAGCACTTGATGAGCGTATGCAAGCAGCACAGCGTCAAGGCCGTGTTAGCTTTTATATGCAATGTCTAGGCGAAGAAGCGGCTGTAACAGCATCAGCTGCAGCGCTTGATCAAAACGATATGATCATGGCCCAATACCGTGAGCAAGCAGCTTTACGTTATCGTGGTTTTAGCCTTGACCAATTCATGAATCAAATGTTCTCAAATGAAAAAGATTTGGGTAAAGGTCGCCAAATGCCAATTCACTATGGCTCACGCGAACTTAACTACATGACTATTTCATCACCGCTTGGTACACAAATTCCACAAGCAACAGGTTATGCATATGGTCAAAAAGTTCGTCATATTGATGCCCAAACCGGTGAGTTAAACAGCACTATTGATAACATCACTATTTGTTACTTTGGTGAAGGCGCTGCGTCTGAAGGTGATTTCCATGCTGGTTTAAATATGGCTGCAGTTCATGAAGCACCGGTAATTTTCTTTGCTCGTAACAATGGTTATGCGATTTCTACACCTGCTGATGAGCAATTTAAAGGTGATGGTATTGCATCACGTGGTGTTGGCTATGGCATTAAAACAATCCGTGTTGACGGTGCTGATGCACTTGCTGTTTATGCAGCAACTAAAAAAGCCCGGGAAATTGCGACTACCAAAGGTGAACCTGTTTTAATTGAATCGATTGCCTATCGTCTTGGCGCTCACTCAACCAGTGACGATCCAAGCGGTTACCGTACAAAAGATGAAGAAGCAAAACATAAAGGCTGTCCAATCGAGCGTTTCCGTAAGTGGTTATTAAAACAAGGTTGGTTAGATGAAGCGCAAGACGCGAAAGACAAAGAAACAATTCGTGAAGAAATTTTAGCGGCTCTTAAACGCGCTGAAAAAGTAGCAAAACCAGCATTAGAAGACCTTATTTCTGATGTGTATGATAAGCCAATCCCATCACTGAAAAAGCAATATGAAGAACTAAAAGAGCACATTTTGCAGCATCCTGATGCTTATCCAACAACTGCAGGGAGATTAAAGTAATGGCTAAAATGAACATGCTTCATGCAATTAACTCTGCCCTTGATATCACCATGGCAGAGCATCCAAATGCATGTATTTTTGGTGAAGATGTTGGTTATTTTGGTGGTGTATTCCGTGCTACATCTGGCTTACAAGAAAAATATGGTAAGCATCGTGTGTTCAATACTCCGTTAACTGAGCAAGGTATTTTAGGTTTTGCTAATGGTTTAGCGGCGTTCGGTGCCCCTGCATTAGCTGAAATTCAGTTTGCTGATTATATTTTCCCTGCATTTGACCAAATCGTGAATGAATCAGCTAAATTCCGTTACCGTAGTGGTAATGAATTTAATGTTGGCAATCTAACAATTCGTACACCGTACGGTGGTGGTATTGCAGGTGGTTTATATCACTCACAATCACCAGAAGCTTATTTTGCTCACACACCGGGTTTAAAGTTAGTTGTGCCACGTAACCCATACCAAGCAAAAGGTTTGCTTCGTGCATCAATTAAAGATGATAACCCTGTTATTTTCTTTGAGCCGAAACGTTTATACCGTGCATCAACAGGTGAAGTGCCAGAAGAAGATTACAGCATCGAGCTCGGTAAAGCTGAAATCGTTCAAGAAGGCACTGATGTCACTGTACTTGCTTGGGGTGCTCAGATGGAAATCATCGAAGACGCCGCTAAAAAAGCTGCAGAGCAAGGTATTAGCTGTGAAGTGATCGACTTACGTACCATTTTACCATGGGATGTTGAGACCATTGCTAAATCAGTGACTAAAACAGGTCGTTTAGTGGTAAGCCACGAGGCACCAATCACGAATGGTTTTGGTGCAGAAATCGTTGCAACAATTCAACAAGAGTGTTTCTTACACCTTGAATCGCCAATTGCTCGCGTGTGTGGTTTAGATACGCCATACCCATTAGCACTTGAAAAAGAATATGTGCCGGATGCACTTAAAGTGCTTGCTGCGATCAAGCAATCAGTAGAGTTTTAGGAGTCAGTATGTCTAAAGATTTTATCTTGCCAGATATCGGCGAAGGCATCGTAGAGTGTGAAATTGTTGAATGGTTAGTTGCAGAGGGCGATTCTGTAAAAGAAGACCAGCCTATTTGTGATGTTATGACCGACAAGGCGCTTGTGCAAATTCCTGCTGTTCATGATGGTGTGATCAGTAAGCTCTATTATGCAAAAGGGGATATTGCGAAAGTACATGCACCATTATTTGCAATGGATGTTGATGGCGAAGCACCAACACAAAGTGAAGAAGTTCAAGCTCCTGTAGCAGCTGAAGCATCATCTGAGACTGGTGAGCACTTAGAAGATTTCATTTTACCAGATATCGGTGAAGGTATCGTTGAGTGTGAAATCGTTGAGTGGTTAGTCAGTGAAGGCGATGAAATCGTAGAAGATCAAGCTGTGTGTGATGTAATGACAGACAAAGCATTGGTGCAAATTCCGGCTAAATACACAGGTAAAGTTGAAAAGCTTTATTATCAAAAGGGTGATATTGCAGCGGTTCACAGCCCATTATTCCAAATGAGCATTGCCGGCCAAAGTGCAGAGCCAGATGTAAGTTCTGCGGTAGTTAAAGCACAAACAAATGCAGCAACTAAACCAGCAAAGAAACCTGCGGCTTCAGCAAGTGAAACTAAACAACTTAATAAGAAAGCGGTTGCTTCACCTGCTGTACGTCGTAAAGCCCGCGAACTTGATGTTGATTTAACGCAAGTACCAGGCTCTGGTAAAAACGGCCGTATTTATAAACAAGATATCGAAGATTTCTTGAATGAAACACCAAGCCAAGCAGCATCACAACAAGCTTCGCCAAAAGTGGCAGAGCCTGTATCAACGGTGGTGTCTTCTGGTGGCAGTCGCGTAGAGCCTATTAAAGGCATTAAAGCGGCAATGGCTAAGCAAATGGTTGCTTCAGTTTCGACAATTCCTCACTTTACTTTCTGTGATGAAATTGACCTCACTAAACTGATTGCAATGCGCAGTGAGCTTAAAGAGCAGTATAAGCAGCAGGGCGTTAAGCTCACTATGATGCCGTTCTTTATCAAAGCACTGTCGTTAGCGATCAAGCAATTCCCAGTACTAAACTCGCAAGTAAATGATAATTGCAGTGAGCTAACTTACTTTGATGATCATAACATCGGTATGGCGGTTGATTCTAAGATTGGTTTACTGGTACCAAACATTAAATCATGTCAGTCAAAGAGTATCGTAGATGTTGCAAACGAAGTGACCCGCTTAACTGAAGCAGCACGTGATGGTCGTGTTTCAGCGGATGATTTGAAAGGCGGCACTATTAGCATTTCTAACATCGGTGCGATTGGCGGCACAATTGCAACCCCGATCATCAATAAACCTGAGGTAGCGATTGTTGCTTTAGGTAAACTGCAGCATTTACCTCGCTTTGATGCACAAGGTAAAGTGATTTCAGCAGCAATTATGCAAGTAAGCTGGTCTGGTGACCACCGAGTGATTGATGGCGGAACAATTGCCCGCTTCAATAACTTATGGAAGTCTTACTTAGAAGACCCTGCAAAAATGATGATGGCGATGAGCTAACATTAGTAAGCATTAAAAAACCAGCCTCGGCTGGTTTTTTTAATTGTAAATTTTGTATTTGCTATTTACCGTAAAAATACAACCCATAACCGAGTAACAGCGCAGGTACTGTTGAATACACCGTCGCGATTAAGGCCGCTTTTGGTGCTAATGCGATAGCTGGGAATAGGGCATCGCCGTCATTTGAAATTGCATTGGCTGCCATCGCACTAAATGGAATAATACCCTGAATATAGAGTGTCATCACGACGATTTGTGGCCCGCAGCCGGGTAATAAGCCAATAGCCACAGCCACCAGCGGTGCAAGATAAGCATACTCAGAAAACCACGCTGTTAAATCAACACCAACTAGGTTAACGAGAATTTCAAACAGCATAAAACTGGCAACAACCCAGGCCGTAACAAAGTGCGTGTCCATTAACACTTTCGTGAGTTTTGAAGGAGGTGTGCAAGGTGCTTCTTCACTGGTTACTTGCTTATAACTGCTGCCTTTAGAAGACAGTGCCCACACAACCACGGTGAATAGTGCCATGATTGAGCCAAATACAGTAATGCCCTCATTAATACCACTGCCAAATACACTTAAGTCGGTATTGGTGGCGATAACAAAAGCAACAATCAAGCTCGGTACTAAAGCAAATTTCCATACTGGTCGGCTAAACTTTAACGCTTTTGGTTGGCATTGTGGCTGCTCGTTGTATTCGCTAGCCTCATCAGGCTGAAATTTATCTGGGCTATGAAATGTATTAACTAATTGACCACTAATAACGCCTACAGCAACACCTATTAACATCATTAATAAGCCATCAAGCGGACGGGTTGCTAACAGTAAAAAGGCGGCATCACCCATGGTTGCGGTTAAGACAGCAACAACAGAGCCAAAGCTAGCCTGCTTTTTAGTAAATTGGGTTACCACAATAATGGCACCCCCACAGCCAGGTAAAGCACCTAAAATTGAGGCAAAACTCACCTCTAGAATGCCTGATTTAGCACGTAGATAGCTCAGCTGTAACTGAGGAAGTTTATCAATAAGGTAGTAATAGATTAATAAGGTGGCTGCAACAAATACAGATACTTGAAAAAAAGCATCACTTAGCGCTTGTAGGGTGAATTCTCGGCTTGCAGGTACCGCCAAAGAAATTAGTAATAAAAGGGGTAAAAATAAGCGTTTATTGTCCGTAATGTAACACCTCGCTTTGTTAGGAATAAACCTCGTTTGTGTTAGTGAGAGCATACAGTGCAACCTTAAAATTAATCAGGTTACACTGTAGTACGATTTTAAATGAAAATCAATCTCATTTGTATCTATTTGCGTTGGAACTCAGAAGTGGCATTCCAGGTCGGCCATTCTTTTCGTTCTGAGATATCAAAACCTACTTGATAGAATAACTGAAGGTCCTGAACGGCACCTGATAAATCCCATTCATCACGGTAACGGTCGCAAGGCTGATGATAACAACCACGAAGCACTAGGCTCATACGCTTACGGTAATTTGCCGTTTCTTCATCAAGGGCTTCACTACCACCACCGGCATACATTGCTGGTACACCCATGTTTGCAAATGCAAAGTGATCAGAGCGGTAGTAACCACCTGAAGACGGTTTAGGGTCGCCAGATACTGTACGGCCTTGCGCTTTTGCAGCTGTTTCTAGTAGGCTATCCATTTCAGATTTGCCAATACCAACAACACTGATGTCTTTTACTTTACCTAATAGGTTTAAGCTATCCATATTGATGTTTGCAACCGTTTGTGATGCTGGGATCACTGGATTTGCAGCATAATATTTCGAGCCAAGTAAACCTTGTTCTTCAGCAGTAACGGCTAAGAAAGTCATTGAACGGCTAGGGTGCTCAGGTAGGGTCGCGAATGCTTCAGCAACTTCGATTAAGCCAGCAGTACCCGTTGCATTATCGTGGGCGCCATTATAGATTTGGTCGCCTTTGCGGGTTTTATCAGTACCAAGGTGATCCCAGTGAGCTGAATAAATGATGTGCTCATCAGGCTTTTCGCTACCCGGTAACGTCGCGATAAAGTTATACGAAATTGATTTTTTAATTGTGTTATTTACTTCAACACTTGCAGTTAGGTCGCCCATATCAACATGGTAAGCGCCTTTTGCCGCATTCGCTTTCATGGTATCGAAATCTAAGCCTGCTTTTGTGAAAAGCTCTTTAGCAACATCAGTTGTTACCCAGCCTTCGACAGCAACACGGTCCATGTTGTTATTTTCTTTTTGGAAACCAAATTGCTCACCGCTCCAAGAGTTTTCAACAACTGACCATGGGTAAGAAGCCGGTGCTGTTTCGTGGATGATAATCGCACCTGCTGCACCTTGACGGCTTGCTTCTTCATATTTGTATGTCCAACGACCGTAATAGGTCATGGCATCGCCGGTGAATAAATCAGGGTTTTTCGTCGCAAAACCAGGATCGTTTACCAGCATAACAACGGTTTTGCCTTTAACATCTAGGCCTTCGTAGTCGTTCCAGTTGTACTCTGGTGCATTAACACCGTAACCAACGAATACTAATTCAGAATCTTTAATGCTTTGCTTAGCACTAATACGGCTACTACCCATTACCATATCTTTTTTGTATTGGTAATCTTTGCCGCCAATAGTAAGTACCATGTCTGAATCAGCTTCTAGTGAAACAAGCGGTACTTCTTGTAAGAAGCTATCACCGTTACCCGGCTCAAAACCCAATGCTTTAAACTGGTCGGTTAAATAGGCAAGCGTTAGCTCTTCACCTTTCGATGATGGTGCACGGCCACCGAACTCATCAGAGGCAAGCACTTTAATGTGTTCTGCTAGTTGCTCTGAGTTAATGCTTTGATAGGCTTTTTCGACATCACTTGATGTGATACTTGTTGAAGCACAGCCCGCAAGAATAGCACTTGCAAGGACTGTCATTGGAAAATAGCGTTTCATAATAGCTCTTTTTTTGTTTTATGGTGACGTTAGTATATGAGGTTCTATTAATGAGAACCAGTTTTTACGGTAAACTACCCACAATACATCAATAAGTAAAAAAAATAAGCAATGAAACGATTTACTGCTCCCGAGCAATGGTCAACGCAATACCTTACAACGGGTGCCTTTAGTGACCTAGCAACGCTATTTAATATTGATAAACTCTCAGATTGGCCATCTTGCCAGTGGTTTAATCAATATCTAAATGCGAAAACTACACAGGGCAAAGCCATAACCTTTGTTGAAGATGAAAAGTTTGCCGATGAAACCCGTTATTATGAGCAAATCATATTTGAGACAGGGCAAGTACCAACAAGACAACAAAATTGGCATGACCTTTTTGGTGGCTTTATTTGGTGTTTATTCCCAAAAACCAAAGCGCTGATTAATCATCAGCACATTGAAGAAATTAAACTGCATGGTCTAAAAGAGCGTAGTAAACACCGAAACGCACTGACCTTATTTGATGAATGCGGCGTGGTGCTGGCAATTACTGAACAAAGCTGGCAGCAGCAATTACGCGACCACCAATGGCAGCAAGCCTTTGTAGAACAGCGTGAACAGTGGGGTAAAAGCATTAGACCATTTATGTTTGGCCATGCTAACTACGAAATGCTCACACAGCCTTATATTGGTTTAACGGGGAAAGCATTATTTGTAATTGTTCCTGATGACATATTTTGTAAAGATTTAACCGAGCAATATGCGTATCTAGATCAACGTCTTTATGAGATGATTAAGCATGATGATTGTTTGCGTGATAACAAAAATTTATCACCCTTACCCTTGTTAGGCGTACCGGGATGGTGGACTGACAATGAAAATCCAGAATTTTACAGTAACACTGATTACTTTAGACCGAAACGAAGGAAACGCACATGATTGAAGTGGCAGGGCTTAAAAAGAAGTTTAAGCTAACAAAAGATCATAAAAAAAATAAAACGGACAACGTAGACCCCCGTGAAGATAAAGAGTTTTTTCATTCTGTAAGAGACGTCAGCTTTCAATGTAACAAAGGTGAAGTACTCGGGTTACTCGGCCCAAATGGTGCCGGTAAAACAACCACCCTTAGAATGATTTCAACAGCCTTAAAACCAGATGAAGGCAGCATTACCATCTCTGGTCACGATATCGTTAAAAAGCCATTAGTTGGCCGCAAATCAATTGGATTTCTGTCAGGTAGTACTGGCTTATATGGGCGTTTAACAGTAAAAGAAAACGTTGAATACTTTGCCCGTTTACATGGCATGAGTAAAAAAGCGGTCGCCGCTCGTTGTGATGAGCTATTCACCTTACTTGATATGCACAGCTTTATTGATAAACGCGCCGAAAACCTTTCAACAGGTATGAAGCAAAAAGCCAATATTGCCCGTGCTGTTGTTCATCATCCTGATGTGGTTATTCTTGATGAGCCGACAACTGGTTTAGATATTATGACTACGCAAACCGTCATTAACTTTATTCGCGGCCTTAAAGAGCAGGGCACACCAGTTATTTTCTCAACGCACCATTTAGATGAAGTTGCCTTACTGTGTGACCGTGTTGCAGTGATAAACCAAGGAATTAGTTGCTTTGATGGCACCTTAGATGAGTTTAATCAAACAGGTCAAAGTGAAGAATTAAACCAAGCGTTTATGAATATTTTAACGGAGAGCCGTAATGTTTGAAGTATTTAAAAAGGAATTAAAAGAGCTATTACGTGACCGTAAAACATTGATTTTCGTTGTTGCACTACCGGTTGCTATCTTCCCACTGTTATTTGCTGTTATGGCCTTTATTAGTTCACAAGCGGCGTTAGAGGCAGAACAAGAGGTCCATACTTACGCTATTATCAATGGTAATTACGCGCAAGATTTTACAGATAAAGTGTTTTACCATAAGAGCTTTGCTTTATATAAAGGTGATGAAACCTTTAATACGGTAGAAGATCTCACTAAAGCGGTAAAAGCAGGTACCATAGACATGGGTATCTATTTACCGTCAGACGCTAAGCAAACGTTAGATGATGCAAAGCAAAGTGAATGGCAAGTTGTGTATAACGACGCAAAAGCAATTAACTTCCTATTTGACCGTGTAAAAGAACTGGCAAAAGAATATGGCGATACGCTGCGTACAAACAAACTATTAAGCTTTGGTGTATCAGAAGAGCAGCAAGCCGCTATTATCGAGCCTATTAAAGTGGTGAAGGTCGACACTGCAGATAAACGTGAAAATCTGGGGGAGAAAATTGGTGGGTTTATTCCTTATCTACTTATTCCTCTGGTATTGATGGGCGCAACGTACCCGGCGATTGATTTAGGAGCTGGTGAAAAAGAGCGTGGTACGCTCGAAACCTTGTTACTTACACCAATCACCCGTACACAGCTGGTGTTAGGTAAGTTTGTAACCTTACTTGCTTCTTCTATTGCAACAACCACCATTACCGTACTCAGTATGGGTGTGTGGATATCAGTGGCCATTGCATTTGTAGATTTAGCCGTTGTTAAAAACGCATTTAGCTCTTTAACTGTATTAGATTTAGGGCTAATTTTTGTGCTGTTATTACCTATTGCTGCAATCTTCTCATCATTAGCGTTGGCTATTTCTATCTATGCGCGAACCTTTAAAGAAGCACAAAACTACATGGCACCACTTAGCATGGGTGTAATTTTTCCAATTATGGTTGCCTTAATGCCTAATGTTGAGCTTACGAGCAAAACAGCATTTATTCCTGTGACAAATGTAGCTCTGGCAATCAAAGAAATCATTAAAGGTACAGTTGATTACACACTCGTGGGTTTAATTTTCTTAGCGACAGTCATTGTGGCAGGTGCATTACTTGCGTTTTGTGTTAAATGGTTCAATAAAGAAGATGTACTATTTAGATAGTAAATTACAATAAATTTAAGCCCCGAGTAGGGGCTTTTTACGTTTAGGTCTAGGCTGCATCTTGGTTTTTATCATAAGCAGTCTTTGGTGTAAGTTTGCTAATGTCTGCCGAGTGAATCACTTTTTTAGTTTCACTCCAGTGCAATAACTCTATACGCCCAGAGCTGTTCTCTACTAATGCAGTGCAGTTTTCAATCCAGTCGCCATCATTGCAATATAAAATTCCATCAACCACTTTAACAGTTGGGTGATGAATGTGCCCGCAAATGATGCCATCGACGGCTTGTTTTTTTGCTTCGTGGATGGCCGCTTTTTCAAATGCATCAATAGCTTCACGTGCTTTATGCACGCGTGCTTTGATCCAGGAGGCCAATGACCAATAATTACCGCCAAATAAACGCCGAATGCGATTAGTCCAGCGATTTAAAAATAGTAATAAATCGTATCCTGCATCGCCCGCAATACTGATTAATTTGTTGTAGCGCGTTGCTGAGTCAAAATCGTCACCATGTAACAGTAAAAACCGTTTTTTGGCTTTTGTGGTATGGATATATTGCTTGTGTACTTCGATACCGAATAATGAATCATTGGCATAATGGCGAAAGGTTTCGTCGTGGTTACCCGGTATATAGATCACTCGTGTGCCATCTTTTGCTTTTTGTTGAATAAGCGCAAGCACATCATAATGACTAGGATGCCAAAAAAACTGTCGTTTCATTGACCATAAATCAACAATATCGCCGACCAAATACAGAACATCGCATTCAATGGCATTTAAAAAATCTAGTAAATACTGCGCTTGGCAGTCTTTATAACCTAAGTGAACGTCGGAAATCCAAACGGCAGGATAGTGGGTTTTACTACTGCAAGTGGTGTTATTCATGGCATTTACTCATGGTGTAATAAAGTAAATGCTAGGCAGAATCAATGACAGTTAAAAGACGCTTTAGCGAAACATCTATGACAATTAATAAAACAAAAAAACCGCCGAAGCGGTTTTTTAAATTTTGTTGAGAAGACTTAATCAGCCTTTAACAAGTGCGGCAATTTCAGAAGCGGCACTATCTAAATCAAGCATTAGCTTTTCGCCAGTACGACGGTTTTTAAGCTCAACCTTGTTTTCATCAAGGTTACGCTCACCAATTACTAATGTGAAAGGCACACCTAGTAATTCCATATCGTTAAACATAACACCTGGGCGCTCTTTACGGTCATCAAACAATACATCTAAACCGGCATCTTTCAAGCCTTTGTAAAGGTTATCAGCAATATCAGGAATACGATGAGACTTGTGCATGTTCATTGGCACAATCACTAAATCAAATGGTGCGATAGGTTGCGGCCATTTAATACCGTATTGGTCATTGTTTTGCTCAATAGCGGCAGCTACGATACGTGATACACCAATACCGTAACAACCCATTGTCATTACTTGGTTTTTACCTGTTTCACTTAATACGCCAGCTTTCATTGCTTCTGAGTATTTAGTACCAAGTTGGAAAATATGACCTACTTCAATGCCACGTTTGATTTGCAGTGAACCTTGACCACATGGGCTTGGGTCGCCTTCAACGATATTACGGATATCAGCCACTTCGTAGTTTTCTACATCGCGATCCCAGTTGATACCGCTGAAATGTTCACCATCTTTATTAGCACCTGCTACAAAGTCAGCCAAAACGTTAGCTGTGCGATCAACAATAATTGGCATTGATAGACCAACAGGGCCTAATGAACCTGGTTTTGCGCCAATAGCAGCAACGATGTCTTCTTCTTTTGCCATTTCAAGCGGTGAGTCTACAAGTGGATGCTTCTCAGCTTTTAACTCGTTTAATTCATGGTCGCCACGTAATACAAGGGCAACTAAACCACGTTGTTCGTTTTCATCTGGTGCGCCATACACGATTAATGTTTTCACGCCGCGATGAGGTTTAACACCATAGTGCTCTTTAAGCTCAGCAATTGATTTTGCATCAGGCGTTGGGAACGCTTTTAAATCTTTACTTGCTGCTGGGCGCATTTCAGTCGGTGCTAATGCTTCTGCTTTTTCGATATTTGCAGCGTAATCACTTGCATCACTAAATGCGATTGCATCTTCGCCTGATTCTGCAAGTACATGGAACTCATGTGACACGCTACCACCAATTGAACCTGTATCAGCGATAACAGGGCGGTAATCAAGACCAAGGCGCTCGAAGATGTTGCAGTATGCTTTGTGCATTACTTGGTATGTTTTCTCTAAACACTCATCACTTAAGTGAAAAGAGTACGCATCTTTCATGGTAAATTCACGGGCACGCATTACACCAAAACGAGGGCGAACTTCGTCACGAACTTTTGTTTGTACTTGGTAAAGAGTAAGCGGTAATTGCTTATAAGAGCTCACTTCTTTACGTACAAAATCTGTGATCACTTCTTCGTGTGTTGGGCCAAGTGCAAATGGGCGGTTGTGACGGTCATTAATACGCAGTAATTCAGGGCCGAATTGCTCCCAACGACCAGACTCTTCCCAAAGATCAGCTGGTTGGATAATAGGCATTAACATTTCGATAGCGCCTGCTTTATCCATTTCTTCACGTACGATGTTTTCTACTTTTTTAAGTACGCGTAGACCAGAGGGCAACCATGTATACAAACCCGACGCAACGCGGCGGATCATGCCTGCTCGTAGCATTAATTGATGAGAAACAATTTCTGCATCAGACGGAGTTTCTTTAAGTGTTGCGAGTATATATTGACTGGTACGCATCTCTATTCCAAGTAGTGTTAAAATTATTATCGTTTACTCAAGACGTTTGAGTAATAACAAGGCGCTAAGTTTACCAGTGGAAGCACTGACACTAAAGCGCTATATGCTAAAAACTAGCATTTTTCAATGCAGGTCACTGTATTATGATTGTCCTGAACATGCCACCTAATATTAAAATCATATAAGGTCATGCCGTAGCTTTGTTCTGAGTCACGTTGCTTTTTATAAGCTGGGCGAGGATCTTGCTTTAATACATTGCTTATAAACGCTTTTAATTCAGGTTGCTCAGTTTGCTTTGCAATAAACGCCAGGGCTTCTTCACTAAACTCAACGCTCATATCGGTTTCTGGTCGGGTATCGGCAAAACCTGCGGTGGCATCGGTCATTGCGTCGGAGTAGGGCAAATATGGCTTAATGTCTAAAATAGGTGTGCCATCGAGTAAATCGATACCTGAAAGCAATAAGCTTAATTGACCATTTTTATATTCAATGCCTTCAAGTTTTACAGCACTCATGCCTATAGCATTTGGGCGAAAGGTTGCACGTGTTGCAAATACACCTTTACGTTCATTACCGCCTAGGCGAGGGGGTCTCACCATTGCTGAGTAACCTTTATCTGCGGTTTCATGAAATCTAAATAACAGCCAAATATGGCTAAATCCATCGAGGCCGCGTACAAACTCTTCACGATTAAAATCGCTGCTGAATACCAGCTTTGCTTTAGCCTCAGGAACCAAACGAGGTTGGCGAGGTATGGCAAACTTTTGTTTATAAGGAGATTGAATATGGCCGACGGCAGTTAATTGGTATTCGCTCATTGTGCATTGTCGTTAAGAAAATCTGCCGACATTTTACATGCATTACATGCAAACACAAAAAAGGCAGTCGAGACTGCCCTTTAATATTTAGACTACGCAGTCTAAATTAAAACATGTATTGGAATGATACAGACGCAACGTCCATATCTGGGTCAATATCATCTTCTAATTTATAGCGCTCATACTCTAAACGTACTTGCATGTTTGTTGTGAAAGCATATTCTACACCTGCACCATAAAATACATCACCGCCATCAGAGTCAGCACTGATGCTGCCAAGCTCGCCTAGGTCTTGCTCAATTTCAGCATCCCACTCTAGCCAACCACCTTTGGCATAAACAGAAAAGCTATCTGTAATTGGGGCTGCTAAGCGTGCTGCTAGTGAAACACCGTCAATTTCAGCTTTAGAATCGATATCGCTTACTTCATCAAAATTTTGATAGGCAAGTTCAAGGCTTAAGTACTTGTTAAACTGAGTACCAATATAGCCTTTTAGCATTTGTGAATCGTCATCGAAGTCAGTGTCATTTTCACTGTCTTCAAACTCAAAAGAATATTGGCCGTAGCCGATACCGGTATAAATACGCGGAGAATCCATTTCGGTAATATCTGCATGTGCAGCATTATTAAAACCTAGTAGTGCTAAAGAAAGTGCAGAAAGTGAAATTGCTTTAATCATTTAATAGCTCCTTTATAAAATAAATAAACGAATGTTTCGCGTCATTCACAAGGAGTATTGCAATGGCAATGCCAAGCTGAAAATAAAGCCTAAAGTATTGTTTTTAGGCTTCATTAAGTGGTTTTTTAAACAGTTTGTTGAAACTGTAATCAGGCATTCAGTTTGGCAGTCGTAACAATTTCAGGGTGCTCTGTAGAAGTTACTAGGTGCAGTTTTTAAATCGATTTAGTTTTATGCTTTTTGTAATAGGGTTTCTGTTTCTATCGCGATCTCTTTCATTTTTATCGCATAGTTTTCAATTTTCTTTTCTTCGTCTGTTACGGCTGTATATGAAGGTACTTCAATTGGGTAGCCTGCTTCATCCATTGCAATAAAACTTATAACACAATGATTGGTTTCAACTAGATTTTGTGTTTTAGGGTCGCCGCAGCGTACTTGAATAAAGATTTGCATGCTGGTTTTACCCGTGTGGGCGATACTGGCTTTCACTTCGACTATTTGGCCAACCAGAATAGGGCGCTGAAACTTTACACCCGCAACTGAGACAGTTACGCAGTAATGACCGCTCCAACCTGCAGCACAGGCGTAACCAGCTTGGTCAATCCACTTCATTACCACACCACCATGAACCTTACCGCCAAAATTGACATCAGTAGGTTCAGCTAAAAAACGAAAGGTTACACTTGAAGACGGCATACTTTACTCACTTTTATAAAACACGACACTTTCAGCATAGCCTAAAAAAGGGGCCGAAGCCCCTGCAATTTAGGATAAATTTTAATTAAATGAGTAACGTGCGTTACATATTAGGGTAGTTTGGCCCGCCTGCTCCTTCAGGTGTTACCCAAGTAATGTTTTGACTTGGATCTTTTATGTCGCAGGTTTTACAGTGCACACAATTTTGTGAGTTGATCACAAACTCTTTTTCACCTTCAACCTCTTGTACTTCGTAAACACCCGCAGGGCAGTAGCGTTGTGCTGGTTCATCGAATTTAGGTAAATTCACTGTAATAGGAATCGAGTTATCTTTTAACTTTAAATGGCATGGCTGCGATTCTTCATGATTGGTATTTGATAAAAACACCGATGAAAGTTTATCGAAGCTAAGTTTGCCGTCTGCTTTCGGGTAATCGATTTTTTCGGCCTGATCAGCTGCAACTAATGTGGCATGATCTGGCATGTTATCTTCAAAGTTAAACGGTAAGCTGCCACCAAATAGGTTTTGATCGATTGTGTTATAAGCACCGCCTAAGAACTTACCCAGTTTGTGCATAACAGGGCCAAAGTTACGTGATTGATAAAGCTCTTTGTACGCCCAGCTTTGTTCAAAAGCTGATTTATATTCTACTAAATCGTCATTTTCTTTACCGTCGCTAAGGGCTGCAACGATTACATCAGCGGCAACCATGCCCGATTTCATGGCTGTGTGGTTACCTTTAATCTTGGCAAAGTTCAATGTGCCGGCATCACAACCCACAAGTAAACCACCCGGGAAGTGCATTTTCGGTAATGAACGCAGGCCACCTTTGGCGATTGCTCTTGCACCATAGGCTATACGTTCTCCGCCTTCTAAAACATCTTTAAAGACAGGGTGATGTTTCATGCGTTGGAATTCATCAAACGGGCTTAAATGTGGGTTTGAATAATTAAGATCGACAATTAAGCCAACCACAACCTGATTGTTGTCGCTGTGATACATAAATGCACCACCACTGGTATCACCAGTTAGCGGCCAGCCTGTGCCATGTACTACTGTGCCTTCTTTGTGTTTTTTCGGGTCGATTTGCCAAATTTCTTTGAATCCTAAACCGTAATGCTGTGGTGATGCATCTTTATCAAGGGCAAAGTGTTTGATTAGCTCTTTACCTAAATGACCGCGGCAACCTTCAGCAAATACTGTATATTTAGCTCTAAGCTCCATACCCGGCATGTAACCATCTTTTTCGTTGCCGTCTTTATCAAGGCCCATATCGCCAGTGATAATGCCTTTCACAGTTTCGTCTTCAATAATCAAAGAATGCGCACTAAAGCCAGGGAATATTTCTACCCCTAAGTTTTCCGCTTGCTCTGCTAAAAAGCGACATACATTACCCATAGAGACAATATAATTGCCTTCGTTATGGAATGTTTTAGGGCTAGCAAAGTGGGGGATGCTGGTGGCTTTTTCACTGTTATTGAACCAGTAAATATCATCTTGCGTTACTTTAGTGGTAACTGGAGCGCCTAATGACTGCCAATCAGGTAATAATTCATCCAGTGCTTTGGTTTCAAAAACCGCACCCGATAAAATGTGTGCGCCCACCTCAGAGCCTTTTTCTACCACACAGATCATTAATTCTTGTTGTTTTTCTTGTGCTTGTTGAGCCAATCTAATCGCAGTTGATAAACCTGCTGGGCCTGCGCCTACGATGACTACATCAAATTCCATGGTTTCGCGTTCGACCATATAAACCTCTTCTCGGTGACGGACCTGCTGTAAAGAACCTTATTTCATACTTGCAAATGAAACGTTACAGGCTGTGAATACTTTAAGGTTATTTTAGGTTGACGTTTACGTCAACAGGAAGTAGTCTGAATTCATAAAATAAATAAGTTGACGTTTAGGTCAACTTTGAGAACACACAATTGATGGAGTCACGATGAAAGTCCTCGTTCCAATTAAAAGAGTAATTGACTACAACGTCAAAGCACGCGTTAAAGCCGATAAAACGGATGTTGATCTAGCTAATGTAAAAATGGCGATGAACCCGTTTTGTGAAATTGCAATTGAAGAAGCTATTCGTTTAAAAGAAGCAGGGACGGCCACTGAGGTTGTTGCTGTGACTATTGGTAATAAATCATCTCAAGAGCAGTTACGTACGGCCTTAGCACTCGGTGCTGATAAAGCCATTCATATTGAAACAGAAGAAAAGCTTGAATCTTTACATGTAGCTAAATTACTGAGCAAAATTGTAGAGCAAGAATCACCTGAGCTGGTTATTTTAGGTAAGCAATCGATTGACTCTGACAACAATCAAACCGGTCAAATGCTTGCAGCTTTAACGGGTCGTGGCCAAGGCACCTTTGCATCTAAAGTCGATGTTCAAGCGGGTACCGTTAATGTAACGCGTGAAGTAGACGGTGGCTTACAAACAGTTGCTCTTAAACTACCTGCTATCGTAACCACAGACTTACGTTTAAATGAGCCACGCTACGCTTCATTGCCAAACATTATGAAGGCAAAACGCAAGCCTCTTGATGTAATTGCTGCTGACAGCCTAGGTGTAGACCTTGCGCCTCGCGTGCAGCTGGTAGAAGTCAATGAGCCAGAAAAGCGCAGTGGCGGCATCATCGTAGAAGATGTAGCAACATTGGTAGAAAAGTTAAAAACAGAAGCGAAGGTGATCTAAATGAAAACATTAGTGATAGCCGAACACGATAAAGGTGTTCTAAAGCCTGAAACCAATAAAACGATTACTGCTGCTGTTAAACTAGGCTTTGATGTAGATTTACTACTTGCAGGCGAAAACTTAGCTGCAATGAGCGAGCAAGCAGCGTCAATTGCAGGTGTTAGCAATGTACTGATTGCCGATGATGCAGCTTATGCAAATCAACTTGCAGAAAACCTAGCTGATCTAGTTTTATCTTTAGCAGATAACTATTCACACATTGTCGCAAGCGCAACAACAACGGGTAAAAACTTTATGCCACGTGTTGCTGCACTTTTAGATGTTGCGCAAATCTCTGAAATCATCGACGTTATTGATGCAGATACCTTTAAGCGACCTATTTATGCAGGTAATGCAATTGCGACAGTTAAATCATTAGATAGCAAAAAGGTTATTACTGTTCGTGCAAGTAGCTTTGATATTGCACAAGAGCAAGCGCCAGTAGCTGTAACGAGTGTTACTGGTAAAGGTTCTGTTGGTCTGAGTGAGTTTGTATCAGAAGAACAAACTGAATCAGAACGCCCTGAACTTACTGCAGCACCTGTAGTTATTTCAGGTGGTCGTGGTATGCAAAATGGTGAAAACTTTGCGTTATTAAATGGTATTGCCGACAAACTAGGTGCAGCGATTGGTGCTTCACGTGCTGCTGTTGATGCGGGCTTTGTACCAAACGATATGCAAGTCGGTCAAACAGGTAAAATTGTTGCCCCAGATTTATATATTGCTGTGGGTATTAGTGGTGCGATTCAACACTTAGCGGGTATGAAAGACTCAAAAGTGATTGTTGCCATCAATAAAGACCCTGATGCGCCAATTTTCCAAGTCGCAGACTATGGTTTAGTTGCTGATTTATTTGATGTGTTACCAGAGCTTGAAAGCGCTCTGTAATTCATAACGATTCTGGTTGTTAAAAGCTGTTCACCTTTTAGGTGCGCAGCTTTTTTTATATTTACGAAGCTATTTTACTGGAAGGTAGCCAATATCGAGCATTTTTTGTTGTATCTTTTTTGACTTTATAAATACAGCTAATTTGTCACCTATTTTCTTTGAACGCGGTGATTGTGTATTAACTATCAATACCAATGGGCGAACAAAAGCGTATTCTCCACTTTGAATTGTTTCGATAGACGGGCTAACGCCATCAATTGCTAATAAACTCACTTTATTTATTCTTCTATCGTTTTCAAGCTTTGTTATTGCTCCATATGAATCATAAGCAATAGCATTTTGTATTCGTTGCACAATTCCCAGCGCTTGATTAAATTGATCGTATAATTCAACTTTTTGTTCAGAAAATAGGCCTCTATTTCCAGCATTTTTTAGGCGAATAAAATTACTGTCTGGTTCTTTGATGTAATCAAGCTGTAAATACTCTAAAAACACATCAAAACTGCCGTGCGTTGTGCCTTTGCTGAAAAGCAAAATCTCATCATTTTTACTACTAAGTTTCGGAGTATGCGGAGAAACATCTGACCACTTAGTGAGCTTACCCTGATATATAGCACTGAGTGTACTAGTTGATAACTCATCGATATTGAGGTTTTTATTTACAAAAAAAGTGATCGCATCTTGTGCTAAAACAATTTGCCGTAAAAAGGGCCATCTTTGCTGTTCATCTTTGGTGAGGTATCGGGAGCTTGTGCCAATATCGATGACATTATCTGCAATTGCGATAATTCCTTTATCGCTACCCATAGGTCTTATTTGTATGCTATTACCAAATTCTTGACTTAATTCGCTCTTAAGATCTATTAATAATGCAGAAACAGAAGTGGAACCAGCAATAAAAATAGGCTTTGCGTTTAAGTCTTCTTCTAGTGCCGTGACTTTGCATGCGATTAATGATGAGGTTACTAGTAAAATGGTCTGAATAGCGCGAAAGTGCATAATAAAATGAGCTCTTAATTATTAGACTACTTTCAATATAGGCTATTTATATATGTTTGCTAAATCTCTACCAGATTTTTTATATATTATAGTGTGTTAGCATTAAAAAAGCCGCTCGAAAGCGGCTTTTAAATTTATAGCGTTGCTTATTAGTAAGTCGCGCTGCCTTTTGTACGAGGGAAGGCGATAACGTCACGTACGTTACCCATACCGGTTACATATGCAACTAAACGCTCAAAACCTAGACCAAAACCTGAGTGCGGTACAGTGCCGTATTTACGTAGGTCGCGGTACCAGCTGTAATCTTCTTTGTTTAAGCCCATTTCTTCTAGACGCTTATCTAATACATCTAGACGCTCTTCACGTTGAGAACCACCGATGATTTCACCAATACCTGGTGCAACTACGTCCATTGCAGCGACTGTTTTACCGTCTTCGTTTTGACGCATGTAGAAGGCTTTAATATCACGCGGGTAGTTTTTAATAACTACTGGCGCATTAAAGTGCTCTTCAGCAAGGTAACGTTCGTGCTCAGATTGTAAATCTACACCCCATCTAACAGGGTATTCGAATTTCTTGCCACACGCTTTTAAGATTTCGATAGCATCTGTGTAATCAACTTGTGCGAAATCTTTAGTTACGAACTCTTCTAAGCGTGAGATAGCTGTTTTCTCAACACGTTGTTCAAAGAATTCCATATCGTCACGACGCTCAGTTAATACTGCATTGAAAACATATTTCAGCATGTCTTCAGCAAGTTTTGCGATATCTTCTAAATCTGCGAATGCAACTTCAGGTTCAACCATCCAAAACTCTGCTAAGTGACGAGATGTGTTTGAGTTCTCAGCACGGAAAGTAGGGCCAAAGGTATAGATTTTTGACATTGCTGAGGCATATGTCTCACCATTTAATTGACCAGATACTGTTAAGAATGCTTCTTTACCGAAGAAATCTTCACTGTAATCAATGTCGCCTTTATCAGTACGTGGTAAGTTTTGCATATCTAAAGTAGACACACGGAACATTTCACCGGCGCCTTCACAGTCACTAGCAGTGATGATCGGTGTGCTGATCCAATAGTAGCCTTGCTCGTGATAAAAACGGTGAATCGCTTGTGCTAAACAGTTACGTACACGTGTCACTGCACCCATGATGTTAGTACGAGGGCGAAGGTGTGCGTGCTCACGTAAATATTCAATGCTATGACGCTTCGCAGACATAGGGTAGGTGTCTGGATTCTCAACCCAACCTAATACTTCTACAGAGTTAGCTTGGATTTCGAAAGACTGACCTTGACCTGCAGATGGCACAAGAACGCCGGTTACAGATACAGAACAACCTGCAGTTAAACGTGTTACTTCATCATAATTATTGAGTGAATTAGGTACCACCGCTTGAATAGGATCAAAACACGAACCGTCATGAACGGCTAAAAATGAAATTCCTGCTTTTGAATCGCGGCGTGTACGGATCCAGCCTTTTACTGTTACTTGGCTGTCTACCGCAACCTTGCCTTTTAATAGCTCTGAAATCGCTAAATGGCTCATCTTCACTCCAATGATATAAGTTGCCTAATATAATAATGCTGTGCATTGCACTTGAATCGACTATCTTACCCTCGTAAATCAAATAAAAAAACTATTGAGGCGTACTCTTTAGTAGTTTTTCTTCAATTGAGTAAAATAGCAGCAATATTTTGCGTAAAATTTGCGTTTATTTAAATTCTCGCTGCGCTAATTGGTTATTTTGTGGCATTATTAACAATTACTGTCCTTTAGTCTTTAATTAAATTGTATAACAGGTGCTATGAAACAAGTTTTTATTCTTCGCGGCTTACCAGGCTCAGGTAAATCATATTACGCACAAAGCCTTGCTGATGAGTTGGTAGCTGGTAATGAAAGTGATTATGTCGTGTGCGCAACAGATGATTATTTTTACAATAGCGAAGGTGAGTATCAATTTGATAAGTACAAGTTACCTGAGTATCACAATCTAAACCTTGCACGCTTTATTAATGCCTTAGCAGAAGAAATTCCGTTAGTAATTGTTGATAACACTAATATTAAAAAATGGGAATTTATCGCCTACGCACAAGCGGCTACTGCACTGGGTTATCAAGTAAAAGAAGTGATCGTTGGTGAAATTAAAGATAAATCATTACAGCATCTTTACGCTAAGCGCTGTGAACATAAAGTACCGCTTCGCATGATAAGTAAAATGGCTTATATGTTTGAATGGTAAAGTTTAAAGAAAAGGAAGCATCAGCTTCCTTTTTAGCAATACGCCTGCTGTTCTATGGCTGCATAAATAGCATTGCATAACTTAGTTAAGCTTTGTTCGTCGCTTATGTAAGGCGGCATCAAATAAATTAACTTACCAAACGGGCGTATCCACACACCTTGCTCGATAAAAAAGCGTTGAATCTTTGCTACATCTACACTTCTATTAAGCTCTACAACACCAATTGCCCCCAATGTTCGCACATCAGTGACTGCATCGAGCTGCTTACACTTTGCAAGTTGCGCTGTCAGTACATCATTTATGTGTTCAATTTGCTCTTGCCAAGGTTGCTCGAGCAGTAAATCAATACTCGCACAGGCTGTAGCACAGGCAAGCGGGTTACCCATAAAAGTTGGGCCATGCATTAATACGCCGGCTTCACCTTCACTAATGCCAACAGCGACGTTGCTGGTGGTTAATGTTGCTGATAGGGTCATCATGCCGCCCGTTAATGCTTTGCCAATACATAAAATATCAGGCTCTATGTTGGCGTGCTCAACAGCAAACAAGGTGCCGGTGCGGCCAAAGCCTGTGGCGATTTCATCACAAATAAGTAAAACATCATACTTATCACACAGAATGCGTAGGTGCTTTAAGTAATCAGGGTGGTAAAAATTCATGCCCCCAGCATTTTGAACTATGGGTTCAATGATAAATGCCGCAACATCGTGGTGGTGAGCTGCAAAGTAGCTTTCAAGCGTATCAGCTTCAGCAGGGCTAAACTCGCCATTAAATTTAGCACTCGGCGCAGGTACAAAAACATGTTCAGGTAAAAATCCTGAGTACATACTGTGCATTGAATTAACCGGATCGCAAACGCTCATCGCTGCAAAGGTATCGCCATGGTAGCCCTTAAGCGGCGTCATTAACTTTTGTTTACTGGTGTAACCTTGGCTAAGCCAGTACTGCAAGGCCATTTTTATGGCAACTTCAACACTCACAGAACCACTGTCGGCTAAGAACACCTTATCGAGTGATTCAGGCGTGATACTGACTAGCTTTTTACACAGCTCAACAGCGGGCTCATGAGTTAGGCCACCAAACATGACATGACTCATTTTGCTAACTTGCTGGGTGATTGCTTCATTTAAAACAGGATGGCAGTAACCATGGATGGCACTCCACCAAGAGGCCATACCATCTATTAGGCTTTCGCCTGTTTCTAAGAAAATACGATTTGCATTGGCATGACTGACTGGGTAAACGGGAAGGGGCTGAGTCATAGAAGTATAAGGATGCCAAATATGCTCACGATCAAAATCTAAATCTATTGGTTGTTTATTAATCATATGTAAACTTTATATCACTTCGATTCGTTGACAATGTTACGTCAAGTCGTAGACTAAGCCAATCTAACCGTCCCAATAATTTAAAAAAAAGAGACTATTATGGAGCACGCAGTTGTCCGTCACGATTGGACTCACCAAGAAGTAAAAGCATTATTTGAAATGCCGTTCAATGATTTGTTATTTAAAGCGGCCAGCGTACATCGTGAAAACTTCAATCCAAATGAAGTACAAATTTCTACTTTATTATCGATTAAAACCGGTGCTTGCCCAGAAGATTGCAAATATTGTCCTCAGTCAGGTCATTATAAAACAGACTTAGACCGTGAACGCCTTATGGAAGTAGAAAAAGTGGTTGAGCAAGCGCGTGTTGCCAAAGAAAAAGGCGCAACCCGTTTTTGTATGGGTGCTGCGTGGTCTGATCCGAAAGAACGTGACATGCCTTATATTTCAAAAATGGTAAAAGAGGTTAAAGAGCTCGGCCTTGAAACCTGTATGACCCTTGGCATGCTAGATAACGAAAAAGCCCATGCATTAAAGGACGCGGGTCTTGATTACTACAACCATAACCTAGATACATCACCTGAGTATTACCAACAGATCATTACAACACGAACTTACCAAGACCGTTTAAACACCATCGATAACGTGCGTGATGCGGGCATGAAAGTGTGCTCTGGTGGTATTGTTGGTATGGGCGAGCAGGCTGCTGACCGTTTTGGTTTATTAATGCAATTAGCTAATTTGCCGCAGCAGCCAGAGAGTGTGCCAATTAATATGTTGGTTAAGGTTAAAGGCACGCCACTTGAAGATGTAGAAGACTTAGACCATTTTGAGTTTATTCGTACCATTGCTGTTGCACGTATCATGATGCCGAAAAGCTATGTTCGTTTATCTGCTGGCCGTACGGCGATGAATGAACAAATGCAATCTATGTGTTTCTTTGCTGGTGCTAATTCAATTTTCTACGGTGATAAACTACTGACTACAGAAAACCCTGAAGCAGACGCAGACATGATGCTGATTAAAAAATTAGGCATGAACCCAGAAACCCGTGAAGATTATTCTGATGAAGCGGTTGCAGCATCACTTTCATCAAAAGTTGCTGATAAAGCAACATCAGAACTATTTTACGAAGCGTAGCAATTAAATGGCTTTTGATTTTATTGCCGAGCATCTTGTTGAGCGACAAGCAGATGCATTACTGAGAAAGCGTCAACTTGTTGAGCAATCAAGCGGGCGCTTTATTCAGGTTGCAGGTAAACAGTATTTAAATTTTGCCAGTAATGACTACCTTGGCTTTGCTGATGATTTTATTGAAATACGTGCGCAGCATCTAGGTAGCCACAGTTCAGCATTAGTGAATGGTTATAATAAACCACAACAACAGCTTGAGCAGCGTTTATGCGAGTTATTAGGCTATGAAAGCGCCATGTTATTTAATAGCGGATTTAGTGCTAATAGCAGCGTATTAAAAGCATTGTTTCAAGATAAAACCGTGGCGCAATCATCGGCAATTTTTCAAGATAAGCTTAATCATGCCAGCCTAATTGATGGCGGCCTTCATTCTGCCGCTGCCATGGTGCGCTTTAATCATAACGACCTTAAGCATTTAGAATCTCGGTTACAAAAGTCAAAAGCCAAGCATAAGCTCATAGTAAGTGAAGGGGTGTTTTCGATGGATGGCGATCAAGCCCCCATTGAAGCACTCTGTAAACTTGCTAAACAATACAATGCGTGGTTGATGATTGATGACGCCCATGGCTTTGGCGTATTAGGCGAGCAAGGCTTAGGCAGTTGTGAGGCAATCAAGCCGGATTTACTGATCATCACCTTTGGCAAAGCACTGGCAAGTAGTGGCGCTTGCCTGCTTGCATCAAAGCAAATGATTGATTACATGTTGCAGTTTAATCGCGAATACATTTATTCAACGGCGATGTCACCACTGATGGCAAGTTGTACTCTTGAGCGACTCGAAAAGTTACTAAAAGCAGATAAGAGACGCGCTCAGCTTACAGAGAATATTGCCTACTTTAGAGCACTTGCCAAAGAGCATAACTTAGCATTAATGGAATCATCAACGGTTATTCAGCCTTTAGTATTGGGCGATGCAGAACACACGCTTGCCGTTGCTAATAAGCTTAAAGGTAGAGGCGTGTGGTTAACCGCTATTCGACCGCCCACGGTGCCTTTTAATACGGCACGACTAAGAGTAACCATAAGTAGCGCACATCAAGCAGACGACATAAAACAGCTTGTTGATTCGCTAGTGGAGTGTTTATGAGTGTTCAACTGCAAGTGCCTTTAAGCTTTCAGCACAGTAATAAGCTAACAACACAAACTAAGTTCTCTAATGCGGCTGCAAATTACGCGAGCCATGCTAATGTACAAAAACAAGCAGCTGCGCACTTATTTAAAATGATGGCAAGTAAACATCAGCAGGGTACTTGCCTTGATTTAGGAGCTGGGCCTTTAGTTAACACGGCAATGCTTAAAACACATTTTGATACTGTATTGGCAATGGATTTAAGTCATTCCATGCTAAGCACAGAGCAAAACCCGCGTTGTTTAAAAGTGTGTGCTGATATGGATAACCTACCATTACAGCAAAACTCCCTTGATTGTGTGTTTAGTAATTTTGCAATGCAATGGTCTGCTGATTTAGAGGCACTAATTAAAAATCTTTTTTCCGCATTAAAAGCGGGCGGTAAGGTTTATTTAAGCTGCGTGGTAGATGGATCCCTTAAAGAGATCAAACAGGCTTTTGCTTGTTTAGATGAGCAAAACCATATTAATCAGTTTCATAGTGCTAGTCACATTATTGAGTATGCAAAATTGGCGGGGTTTAAACTGAATTTTGCAGCCGATAGATGTTATATAGATTCCTATAACTCTCCCTTAGATGCGCTGCGGTCGATAAAAGCGATTGGTGCTACCTCATTGCAAACTAAGCAAAAACGCAAAGGGTTATTAACAAGACAGGCACTTAATAGTGTTTGTAAGGCTTACCCTCTGGTTGATGGGCATGCTAGAGTGAGCTATCAAGTTGTCCTTTTAGAACTAGAAAAATAGAATTAACTCAAAAATGAAAGAATTTTTTATCACGGGTACAGACACCGATGCCGGAAAAACCCATGTCACCAGTTTATTATTAAACTTACTAGCACAACATAAACAGCGTGCGGTTGGGTTTAAACCCATTGCAGCAGGTGCCGAAGAAGCATTTGGGCAGCTAGTCAATGATGATGCATTAACCTTAATGGAAAGCTCATCAATTGGTGTTAAATACAACATTGTTAACCCCTTTACCTATGAGCCGCCCATTGCACCGCATATTGCAGCTGCCCAAGTAGGCGACAGACTAACATTTGACAAGCTCGATGCTGCTTATGCAAATGTAAAAGCACTCAATACCGATTATATTCTTACAGAAGGTGCAGGCGGTTGGTGTTTACCTATCAACGAAACTGATTTACTGTGCGATTGGGTTAAATCACAAAACCTTGATGTTGTTCTAGTAGTAGGCATGAAGCTTGGTTGCCTTAATCACGCACTATTGACAGCTACTCACTTTAAAGCGCTCGGTGTAAATTGTGTGGGTTGGATTGCAAATCATGTAGACCCAAACATGCGTGAACAAGAGGCCAATTTAGAAACACTAAAATCAGCATTGCCTTTCCCGCTTTTAGCGATTAGTCCGTATACAGACGGCACCCCTAAATTAAAAATTTACAAAACCTTACTTGAAATTTTATCTATCAACCCATAATAATTGAGTTGTTACTTTTGACATACTCTGTCACAATTGGTTGCAATTAGTTCCTTGCAACCAATTGCATAAGCCCTAAACTGAGTTGGTAGAACACCCAGATAATTTTATTAACTAACGATTTTTAACCATGTCGTTAGTTAATACAATTGGTATGTTTATTCTGAGGTTTTTATGAAGCGTGTATTTTTGTTTCTACTTACAAACTTAGCGGTAATGCTAGTGTTAGGTATTGTGTTGTCTATTGTGATGAGCGTACTGGGTATTAGCCATCGCAGTCTAGGCGGCATTTTAGTTATTTCGACCGTATTTGGTTTTGGTGGCTCGTTTATTTCGTTATTTATGTCGAAATGGATGGCAAAAAAATCAACTGGTGCACATGTTATTGAACAACCTCGTTCTGAAACAGAGCAATGGTTAGTTTCGACGGTAGCAGCGCAAGCTAAAAAAGCAGGTATCGCGATGCCAGAAGTGGCTATTTACGATAGCCCTGAAATGAACGCATTTGCGACCGGCCCAAGTAAGAACAACTCGCTGGTGGCTGTGAGCACAGGTTTATTACACAACATGAATCAAGATCAAGCTGAAGCGGTATTGGCTCATGAGGTGTCACACATTGCAAATGGTGACATGGTAACGCTGACACTTATCCAAGGTGTAGTGAATACCTTTGTTATCTTTATGGCGAAAGTATTGGCAGGTATTGTTGATAACTTCCTTAATAGTGATGAAGAAGAGGGCGGGAGTAGCTGGACATACTTCTTGTTCGATATGATTTTCCAAATGTTATTTGGTGTTCTAGCAAGTGTGATTGTTGCTTACTATAGCCGTAAACGCGAATTCTCTGCGGATGCCGGTGCAGCAAAACTAGTAGGTGCAGATAAAATGCGCAGCGCCCTTGAGCGTTTAAAACAAAACCACCCATCACAACTTGAAGGTTCAATGATGGCATTTGGTATTGCAAGCGGTAAAGGTGTTGCTGAATTATTCTCATCGCACCCACCACTTGATGAGCGTATTAACGCATTACGTTAATTTAAACACGAAAAAGCCAGCTTGATGCTGGCTTTTTTTATTGTTGGTTTTTCTCTCGCTCGAGTTGTTGTGGCAATAAAACCTCAACAATTTCACGGGCCGGTAAGGTATACCTTACGCCATCAAACATCACAGAAGTATGTTCATCAATACTGGTGATCCCTGTTAAGGTCCAGCCTTCCCCGCGTTCTTTACAGTATACTGTGGTGGTAGGTTGAATTACTTTAAATTCTTCACTCATCGAACTTAATCTAATTGCTTGAAATTGCGTTTATAGTAAGACAATAATGCCAGCTCATAAAGCAAAAAGAAGAAATTAACGTGTCTAGCCACGATGACTTAGCCTTTGACTTACGCCCAATTCGTCATAGAGATTGCCAAGCGATATGGGATATTTTAAAAGATCCGCAAGTACAAACATTTAATGATTACGGCGCTGATATAACGAAAGGTGACGTGTACGACTTTATTCAAGGCGATATAGAACGTTTTTATAATCAACAAGGCATTCGTTTAGTTATTGTTTTACGAAGTAGTGGGAAGGTTATTGGCAGCGTAGGCATATTTAACATAATTGACGGGCAGGGCATGTTGGGGTTTGAGTTGTCGTCACAATACTTTGGCAAAGGAATAATGCAAAAGGTACTAGATATGCTATTTGAAAAACTGACGACCTTTGTACCTGCTCCGTTAAACAGTGTGTTAGCTTTAGTTAACCCTAATAATAGCGCAAGTATTAAACTTTTAACTAAATGTGGCTTTCAACAACATGACACTCACTGGGTAAAATACGTTAGCTAATTACTATAATAGTACAATCTTGTTCTGCTAGGGTTGCTACTATAAAATAGCGCCTCATTTTTAAAAAGGAGCGCTTGCAGCTATGGCAAAAGCAAAGCCAATTACCACTATTGAAAGTTACGGCATTTACAGTCATTGGGATGCAAAAGAGAAAGACCTGCCACAAATCACCGAGTTTACAACAGACGTTCCTGCACAGTTAGATATTGAATTTGGCTTTATAGTTAACATTAAAAAGGCCAAAGGACAAAAAATTAAATTTTGCGTTTACCACCCAGATATTCCGGGTGAAGATGGCGAGATCATGCCACCGTTTGAGGGCGAACAGTACGTTAAAACAAACGATTGGCAGTTTTATTTAGGTGATACGATATGGGCACCTGTTGACAATAAAGTAGGTATTTGGCGCATGACTATTGAGTTAAATGGCCATATAATTGCTGATAAATCCTTTAACTTATTAAAGGAAGCCGAAGGCACTGCCACTGAATTTTGGAAGCATCGCGGTTATTAATCTTTAAACCTGAGAGGGACTATGTATCAAGGAAGTTGTTTATGCAGCAAAGTAAAAGTAACTATTGCTGGTGGTATAGACTCAATTATTCATTGTCATTGCTCCTTATGTCGTAAAAACTCAGGCACAGCCTACGCAACCAATGGCTTTATTCAACGAGATGGTTTTAACCTCACAGAAGGTAAGCAGCATCTAAGCGCGTTTGAATTTAACCCCGGCAGAATTCGTTATTTTTGTAGCTATTGTGGCTCACCTATTTATAGCGAGAATAAAGATGACCCAAGCCGCTTACGTATTCGCTTAGGTTTATTAGATAGCGATATAAATGAGCGCCCGATCAGCCATAACTTTGTAAGCTCTAAAGCAAATTGGGATACATTTGACGAAAAAATTCCATGTTATGATGGTTTTGAACCAAGTAGGGGGAAGTAACAGCCATGATAGCGAATACACCAAAACCGCCTTATTACGCCGTGATTTTTACGAATACCTTATCTGACGATACCGCCGGTTATGAAGATGTGGCTAATAGAATGGTTGAACTTGCAGAGCAACAACCTGGGTATTTAGGTATAGAGTCTGTTCGTGATGGTTTGGGAATTACAGTGTCGTATTGGTAAAGCTTAGATGCAATAAAAGCCTGGAAACAAAACGTTGAGCACTTAAACGCCCAACAGCTCGGTAGAGACAAATGGTACAGCGCCTTTACAACGCGCATTGCTAAAGTAGAACGTGATTATTCATTGTAATAGCCATCAATCATAAAAAAGAACACATCATACTGTTTGAGGTTTATTTCAATCTCGGCAAATATCTTTGAATTTAAGATTTTTAAATCAACAGATGGTGTGTAAGAGGGGCTATTAATATTCACGTGCAACAAATGAGAATAATCCCATTATTTGCTTATTCAAAAATGCAAAATCTCTTTTCCTTTCTATAATTTAAATATCAATAGCTTGCAGACTTTCTTGTCATCTTTTGTGGTGCCTTATTAGCTACTTAAATATTTATCGATAATACAGGACTCGATGTGGAATCTTCTTTGTTTATCAAATACGGTGGTTTTTCTCGAATTTATAAAGTCATAGAAAAGTTTTATGACAATATTTTGAAGTCAGAAACCCTTAATGCTCATTTTAAACATACCAACATGGAAAGGTTAATTCATCATCAAACAAGTTTTATCTCATCTTTAATGGGTGGACCTGATTACATCAGTGATGAACAGCTAGCACAAGCCCATAAAAATTTAGGTATTAATCTTAAAGATTGGCAAGAAATGATAAATATCTTGTCGCTTACATTTTCTGAACAAGGAATATCAGAAGACGACGCGAAGCAAGTCATAGCTAAGCTTGAAACAAAGCGAGACTTTATCGTATGTCATTAGAACAAAACAACGCGGATTATTCTGTTTTAAATTATTTGCAGTTACCTGTCGTTGTTTTGTCGGCTAATGAACACAAGGAAGTATTTCAAAACAACTCATTTCAACTTGTTGCACAGCATTATCTAGATGCATCGAACAATCCAACTAACAGAAGCTTAGTACAATTAATTAGCTCAAAATTATTAAAAAACGATACTGATAAGCTTGAAGTGGAAATTAATAACGGTTCTTATCGTCATATATTTAGATTTACTGCCAATGCAGTCGGTGAGAACGTCATTGTTGAAGGTGAGGATATCACCGAACTTAAGAGAAACCAGTTTTTATTTAACAGAACAAACTCATTATTAGAAAACTACAGTAAGCAAATGTTTGAACTTGCTCATACTGACCAATTAACAAATGTGCCAAATAGGCGAGCCTTGTTTGCAAAATTCAATCAATTACAATCAAATCATGAAGAATTTAGTTGTACTGTTTCACTTATCGATCTTGATCACTTTAAGCGTTTTAATGATTCATTTGGCCATGATTTTGGCGACCAAGTATTAGTCACATTTGCGAAGCATGTAAAAGATAGCATTGATGATACGTGGTATTTTGCAAGACTTGGCGGTGAAGAGTTTTGCCTTATTCAAATAAACATTAAAGATACGTTTTGTTTTGCCAATACAGAAAAACTACTTCAAACAACTAAGACCATAAAGCTAATGACACCTGATAATTCAAATATAGGCATGTCGTTTAGCGCAGGTGTCGCTGTGTATGGTAAAGACGGCATTTCACTTGATGAGCTTTTGAATAATGCTGATAAAGCACTTTATATTGCTAAAGAGAATGGCCGTTCGCGTGTAGTAAAGTTTGAAGCTGCTTAAAGTGCTAGTTTGGTTTACTGGTACTGAATACATTTTAGATTCGCTTAAAGATTAATAGCTTACTTTTCTGCTAACACGTACCTATTCCAACATACGTAACATATAAGCTATTTCCTAAAGTGAAGTGAAACTGTCATTCGTTTTTATCGGAAATTTGAACGCTCCATTGCTAACTTTTCTGGCTAGTTATCAGTTAATGGCTCTGGTATTAATAGCATATTCAGAAAAGGAACTATTATGCTTTAGTAAAATGTGTAATTAGCTTGTCTTACATTTCTTAAATACAAGCGTAATCAACAAATTTGTGAAGAGGTGCTAAATGTCGGTTGATTTAGAATTAAATAAGAGAAATGCTATTGAGTTTTACAAAACCGCTTATCTAGGAAATCCATCTCTAGCGGTTGAAAAGTATGTAGGCGAAGTATACATACAACATAATCCTTTAGTTGGTGATGGAACAGCCTCATTCATTGCTTATTTTGAAAAAATGCATAATGAATATCCAGATAAGAAAATTGATTTTGTTCGTGCCATAGCAGAAGGTAATCTTGTTGCACTTCATACTCACCAAATATGGCCTGGTAATGACCAATATGTCACTATGGTTTTCTTTCGGTTTGATGAAAATGGCAAGATTGTCGAGCACTGGGATTCAATACAACAGATCCCACAAGAGACTTTGAATGGTAACTCAATGTATTGAATATGTACGTAAGTGATTTATCGCGAGTTTAAAGCCCACAATAGTGGGCTTAGTGTTTATCGTAACTACAAAGTGTAATTAAAACCGATAGCTATACCGTCATCTTCGGTTTGAGACATCTGTGTTTCTTGCTCTGCGTCATTACTTGAAAAGTCACTAAAATCCTTACGAGCTTCGATATATAAAATGGTATCTTCAGCCATAAAGTAGTGCACACCTAAAACTGCAAATTGGCGTTTAAACACATCTTCAGGGTCGGCATTAAAATTAGGCTGAATAACATAGTCACTACCTGCATCAAATACGTTATAGGCAACAAAAGTACGAATGTCATTATCAAAGCGATAACTTAGAATTGACTCTAAACCAACGGCATCTTTGATTAAGCGTCCTAAGTTGTCGGTGTCGTGGTTTTCGTTTTTATTTATATTTGCTGATGCATACCAGCCTGGTTTATAAAAATCACCATAAGTAACACCAACACCATAGATAAGATCTGTAACGAGTTGATCGCGACCGTTTGCATAAACAATATCAAATTCACCTCGGTTAACCCCTGCAGTAAATTTTAAATTATTTGTTGCATTGTAGGTGATAGCCGCACCATAGGTTGAATTAAACTCTACTCTTTGAGCTGCGGCATTACCTTGATTAAATAACAGTTCACATGAACTTCGTGATATGTCTGCAATGTCGCAGGTATAAAAGTCATCTGATTTTAGTTGCGCTTGTAGGGCAAGATGAAATTTTCCCCACGTATTACGATACTGTAGTACTTTATCACCGCGACCAGTACCATTTACTGCACCGTCATCTTTATTGTAGGTATAAACACCCGCGGCGTTACCATCCCACACTAAACTGTAGTTGGTGTTATAAACAACGTCATACCATGCACCCCATTGTTTGCCTAATGTAATTTGACCATAGTCTTCATGTTTAAGGCCAACATAGCCAAGCCGGTTATATAAAAACTCATCTTGAATCGATTCAAAGCGATTATTATAGATAATGTCACTACTACCAACAGGGTTTACACCCCATTCTAATAATGCCAAGGCTTGCCAGCCATTTTTTAATTGACGCTTAAAATCTAAATTGATTCGTGATGCACCATTAACTACCTCTGTTTCACCTTGTGTATTAATAACCCTTGCATCTATAAAGCCACCTATAGTGACACTATTGGTTTGATCGTTGTAGATCTCGATGGCATTCGCTGTAGGCATGCTTATCATGCCCGCAACAAAAAAGGCAGCGTGTGTTCTTTTCATAATGTACCTTGATTAAATATTGTCCCTAATAGGTATAATTTAGTTAAGAGTCGGAGATTATCAAAGCTAAAATTGGGTCAAAAGTGAAAAATTATCATGCAACAAACCTTGTTTGAGGAAAAATTATTCACTTTAGGTTCACAATATCGAATTATCAATGAGTTAGTGAGCTTAAAATATAGACACTTTCTGACTCAGCGTTCTCAGCATCAATTTTGTATTCGGAGTTTCAGCGCCCAATCCATACAATAAGGTCATAAAATAGCAGTCGAGTAATATAGCAGCTTTAACTTTATTAAATTGGGGTTGATCGGCAAATACTAATGATTGAATTAGTTCCATGTGTTGTTGTTGAAAGGTTTTGCAGAACAAGCGTTGGCTAAAAAGCACTTTATAAAAGCGGTGATGTAAACAGTAAAATTGATAAAAGTATTGAGCATAATGATTGATTTTAAGACGAGGAGGGCGGTGAATGTCGGTTTCTTTGGCAAGTTCTAATACGTCATGAAACCTTAGATCAAGACATGCTTCTAAAATCGTAATTTTACTATCAAAATGTTTAAACAAAGTACCGATTGCAATACCACAAGTATGAGATATTTGCCGTGTAGATGTTTCATTGAACCCATGTTTAGAAAAAAGTTGCCAAGCAACATTTAAAATATGCTGATGTGTCTTATCGTAATTACCCATAGCTAATATCTTAATTTTTATAGTTAAATTTAAAAGTGAGCGTGTTCACAAATAAAAGTGAGCGTGTTCACTAAATGTAGACCTAACAATTTCAGTTGTAAATTGAGGAATTTATTTAACTAATCTTTCATGGCGTGCCAAGCGGCTTTAGTTTAAAATTGCCCGCAGTTTCGTTTTTACTTTTTACCCGCTGGAGGGTACCGCTATCATTAGTACAGCTAATATCACCATGCAATTTGGTGCTAAACCTTTATTCGAAAATATCTCAGCAAAATTTGGCGATGGTAACCGTTACGGTTTAATCGGTGCGAATGGCTGTGGTAAATCAACCTTCATGAAAATCCTAAGTGGTGAACTAGAGCCATCTTCAGGTAATGTCAGCACAGATCCAAACGAGCGTATTGCTAAACTAAACCAAGACCAGTTTGCTTACGAAGAGTTTTCTGTAATCGACACAGTAATCATGGGTCATAAAGAGCTGTGGGAAGTAAAAAAAGAGCGTGACCGTATTTACAGCTTACCTGAGATGAGCGAAGAAGACGGTATGCGTGTAGCAGACCTAGAAACTGAGTTTGCCGAAATGGATGGTTACTCGGCAGAAGCTAAAGCAGGTGAGTTACTAATTGGTGTAGGTATTGGCACAGAGCAACACTACGGCCCTATGTCAGAAATTGCACCGGGTTTTAAACTGCGTGTGTTACTTGCACAAGTGCTGTTTTCTGATCCAGATATCATGCTACTCGATGAGCCTACCAATAACTTAGACATTTACACCATCAAGTGGCTAGAAGACGTACTAAACCAGCGTGACTGCACCATGATCATCATTTCGCACGACCGTCACTTCTTAAACTCAGTTTGTACACACATGGCCGACATCGATTACGGTGAGCTTCGTATTTACCCAGGTAATTACGATGAGTACATGTTTGCTGCAACGCAAGCTCGTGAGCGTCTACTAAGCGAAAATGCCAAGAAGAAAAGCCAAATTGCCGAACTTCAACAGTTCGTATCGCGCTTCTCTGCGAACGCTTCAAAAGCAAAACAAGCCACATCACGTGCTAAACAAATTGATAAAATTCAGCTTGAAGAAGTTAAAGCTTCTTCTCGTCAAAGCCCGTTTATTCGTTTTGAGCAAGAAAAGCAGTTATTCCGTAATGCTTTAGAGCTAACAAATTTAACGCAAGGCTTTGAAGAAACACTATTCACTGGCCTTGAAGGCCTAGTTGAAGTAGGTGAGCGTATTGCAATTATCGGTGAGAACGGTGTTGGTAAAACCACACTATTAAATACCCTTGCTGGTCGTTTAGCACCGAAGCAAGGTGAATTTAAATGGTCTGATAACGCTAATATCGGTTACTACGCGCAAGACCATGCTGACGAGTTCGAACAAGATATGAACTTATTCCAGTGGATGGAACAATGGCAACAAGAAGGTGACGACGAGCAAGTTGTTCGTAGTTTCTTAGGTCGTATGCTGTTTTCACAAAACGATATCAAAAAGTCAGTAAAAGTGATTTCAGGCGGTGAGCAAGGCCGTATGCTGTTTGGCAAAATTATGATGCATAAACCAAACATCTTATTAATGGATGAGCCAACCAACCACATGGATATGGAATCTATCGAAGCGCTTAACTTAGCACTTGAAGCATACGAAGGGACATTATTGTTCGTATCTCACGATAGACAATTTGTATCATCACTAGCTAACCGTATTTGGGAAATCAAAGACGGCAAAGTTATCGACTTTAAGGGTACATACACAGAGTACCTAGCAAGTAGAGAAGCATAATTAGCTAATGAGTGATTAAAAGCCATGCATGTCATGGCTTTTTTGTGCTTCTAGAGTCGCATCTTGATGTGAGTTAGGGGATATACCCAAACCACATCAAGATACAGAATTCAGCGTTTCACAGGTGCTTAATATCAAGGCGTTACTTTGTAGAAATGGCAGTCCCTTTTAAGAAGTAACAACGATGAGAGTGAGTGCCTGTGAAGCGCCCAATGGGTTGGTTTAAAAGCGATTTATACTGCGTTATCGATTTTAACAATAGAACCACTATTATTTGCAATCAATGCCTTGCCTAAATCGCTTTTAATTCCAACTGAAACTCGCATCTTGATGTGGTTTGGGTATATAATACCGCCACAAAATAAGGACAAAAGTCCGCTTTTTAGAAAACAATTTACTGAGGTGTATTTATGACAGTTGGCATTATTATGGGTTCCAAATCAGACTGGCCAACGATGGAACATGCGGCGTTAATGCTAGAAAAATTCGGCATTGAATACGAAACTAAAGTTGTTTCTGCTCACCGTACCCCTCAATTACTTGCTGACTATGCAAGCTCGGCTGCAGAGCGCGGTATTAAAATTATTATTGCAGGTGCCGGTGGTGCTGCGCACTTACCAGGTATGGCTGCGGCGTTTACATCACTGCCAGTTTTAGGTGTGCCAGTTAAGTCTAAAACACTTAATGGTGTAGATTCGTTATTATCTATCTGCCAAATGCCTAAAGGTGTTGCGGTCGGTACATTGGCTATCGGTGAAGCGGGTGCTGCAAATGCTGGCCTTTTAGCGGCACAAATTTTAGGTTGCCAACAGCCTGAAATCTTCGCAAAAGTTGAAGCTTTCCGTAAAGAACAAACAGACACTATCTTAGCTAACCCTAATCCTGCAGAGTAATATGAATATTCTAATTTTAGGTGCAGGTCAGTTAGCTCGCATGATGAGCTTAGCGGGTGCACCGCTTGATTTAAATGTTGTTGCCTACGATGTGGGTAGTGAAAAAATCATTCATCCATTAACTGGTGAAGTTCATAACAGCACATTACAACAAGCTATTGATAAAGCAGACGCAATTACAGCAGAGTTTGAACACATTCCTGATGATGTACTTACATTATGTTGTCAAAGCAATAAGTTTTATCCGGGTAAAGCGGCAATTAAAACAGGTGGCGATCGCGCACTTGAAAAAGCATTACTTGATAAAACAGATGTTGAATGCGCGCCTTACCAGCTAATTACAGAAAAAGCGCACCTTGTTGCTGCCGTAGAGCGTTTAGGCAAGCCGCTTGTGATCAAAACTTGCCAAGCAGGTTACGATGGTAAAGGTCAGTGGCGCTTAAAGTCTGATGATCAAATTGACCAAATCTGGTCAGAAATGGCAGATTTCATTGCATCAGGTACCGAAACTGCGCCGCATTCTATTATCGCTGAAAAGATGATCCCATTTGACCGTGAAGTATCTATCATTGGTGCACGCGACAAAGCGGGTAACACCGTTATTTATCCATTGACTGAAAACCAACACACCAATGGTGTACTTACGCTTTCAGTTGCCGGTAAAGAAAAAGCAGCAATTCAAGAACAAGCAGAGCTTGCTTTTAACAAGCTTGCGCAAGAGCTTGACTATGTGGGTGTATTAGCAATTGAGTTTTTTGACGTACAAGGTACGTTATTAGTTAACGAAATTGCGCCACGCGTTCATAACTCTGGTCACTGGACACAGCAGGGTACACATTGCTCACAGTTCGAAAACCACATGCGCGCTGTTGCAGGTTTACCATTAGGTAGTACAGCGTGTCTTCGTCCTACTGCCATGATCAACGTACTTGGTCAGCCTTCAATCCCACACTCAGTACTGGCAACGCAAGACGTTACAAGTCACTGGTATGGTAAAACGGCTAAACCAGGTCGTAAGATGGGTCATATCAATGTATCGGCTGATAACCTTCACCAATTAGGTGAACGTTTAGCGGCACTGGCTGAAATTCTACCAGAGCAAGACTACCCAGGAGTTGCTGATACCAGCACTCAACTTATTTTAAACTAATCAGTTTAAATTCTAAAAGCCGAGTTTATCTCGGCTTTTTAATTACCCGCAAACTTCGCTAATTTTGTACCTCTTGTCTCAAAGCACTTGCGTCAGGGTCATCTTGCTATAGACTAATATTTTTATATTAATATTAGATCGTTATGTTACATCCTCGATTAAGAACAGTCGTATTTGCGTTCTTTATGGCGCTGTTTATGTCTGGATTTATGTCTTTAGTGATCAGCATTTTTAACGTTGGTTTAATCGATAACATTGCAACCATTTGGCTTAAAGCATGGGCTTTTGCATTTTGTGTGGCGTTTCCTACTGTTATATTTGTTGCACCTGTGGTGCATAAGCTAACCAATAAACTTATCAGAGCACCGTTGTGATAGCCGAACGCCCAAAGCAGTTTCTATTTATTGCACTATTTTTAGTATCAGCATTACCATTTGTTGGCTCTGCTACGGCACTTGTCGTCGGTGCTTTATTTGCCATGATATTAGGCAACCCATTTGCTTTGCAGTCACAAAAAATAAGTAAATGGATGCTAAAGTTGGCGGTGATTGGCTTAGGCTTTGCTGTTGATTTTAATCAAGTTATAGAAGTAGGTCGCAGCTCTATTGTGCTTACTATTGTTAGTATTACCGCTATTATTGGCCTTGGTGAAATTTTATCTCAGTTATTTAAGTTAAATAAAAACACCGGTGTACTTATTTCTTTTGGTACCGCCATTTGTGGTGGTAGCGCCATTGCAGCAATGGCGCCGGTTATAAAGGCCAAAGATCACGAAGTAGCTATATCACTCGCTGTGGTGTTTTTATTAAACGCCCTTGGCTTAGTGTTATTCCCAATGATTGGTCATTACTTTGGCCTGACTGAGCAACAATTCGGTGTTTGGGCTGCACTTGCTATTCACGACACCAGTAGTGTAGTGGGGGCTTCCGCTGCGTATGGCGCATCAGCACTTGCTATTGCCACAACCATTAAACTAACTAGAGCGATGTGGATAATCCCTTATACAAGCATTGCGGGTGTGTTTTGGAAATCAGACGAAAAAGCCAGTATCCCATTGTTTATATTTGGCTTTTTAGCGGCGGCACTGATTAATTCAAGCTTTCCTGAATATCAAGCATTGTGGCATGCACTTAATGTTGGTGCTAAACAAGTGTTAGTAATGACCTTATTTTTGATTGGTAGTGGTTTATCTATTTCAGTCTTAAAACAAGCGGGCATTAAACCTTTTATCATGGCGATGATCTTATGGATCATTGTCAGCAGTATTATTTTACTACTTATAGTAGACGGATTTATTTCATGAAAAACGCTTTATTAACTTCTTCAATAGCACTGGCCATGGGCCTTTTTGCTAATAATATATCGGCGGCTGATTTACGTGTTGCTACCTTTAATGTGAGTATGGATGCCACTAACTACGCTAAAAAAGGCGAAGCAATAGATAAAGATGCTCTAAGTAAAGCATTAGCCAGTAACCACCAGCAAATTCGTAACATTGCCGAAATTATTCAGCGCGTAAGACCTGATGTAATTTTACTCAATGAGTTTGATTATATTGATGCCGACAAAGGCATTAACGTATTTCGTAAAAACTACCTGCAAGTATCGCAAAATAAGCAAGTTGCCATCGATTACCCGTATTACTTTATTGCACCTGTTAACACTGGTTTACCTACTGAGTTCGACCTAGATAACGATGGTGTAAAGGGGCATTACAAAGGCGACGCACACGGCTTTGGCTTCTTTGAGGGGCATTATGCAATGGCAGTATTGTCGCGCTACCCAATCGATTTAGATAAAGCGCGTACATTACAAACATTCAAATACAAAGATATGCCAAATGCACAAATGCCTATCGACCCCAAAACAGGTAAAAACTGGTATTCAGCTGAAGAGTGGCAAGCAATTCACCTAAGTTCTAAGTCTTTTTGGGATTTACCAATAGATGTAAAAGGTAAAACGTTTCACTTGCTTGCATCGCACCCAACGCCGCCTGTTTTTGATGGTGACGAAGACCGTAACGGTAAGCGTAACCACGATGAAGTACGCCTAGTTGCAGATTACATCAACAATGCTAACTACATTTACGATGATAAAGGTCAAAAAGGTGGCTTAAAAGCGAAAAGCCGTTTTGTTATTGTTGGTGACTTAAATGCTGCGCCAGAAGGAGGTAAGGCACGCCCGAATACAACAGACCAAATTTTAAAAAATCCATTAGTGAATACCTCTTTTACGCCAACAAGCAAAGGTGCAAAAGAATCGTATAAAGAAGATTACGCTAAAAACTATACCGCTTATTGGCAGGCTCGTGCTGATTACGTTTTACCTTCAAATTATGGTATTGAAATAAACGGTGGTGGCGTTTTTTGGCCACAGAAAAACTCTGAACTGTTCCGTTTAATTAAAGATCGTAACGCATCATCTGATCACCGTATGGTATGGCTTGATATCAGCTTAAAATAAGCTGTTATTAAACGGAAAAGTTTGGCTGTTTATCCTATAAAAATTGCTATTTCATCAGTGCTTCTGCTTAAATAGGGCGAATTATAATAACCCGTAAGAAGCACTATGAAATTCAAAACCACTGCTAATAAAACGTTAGTGGCTCTCGCAGTCGCATCTAGCTTCATGCTAGCAGGTTGTCAATCAACCGCCTCAACGCCTTCTGAAGAACAAGTTACCAATGTAGCACCAGTTGTTGCTACTCCTGCTGATACAGGTTCAGCTGAAATCACGTTAGAGCAAGCAATGGCTCACCCTGATTGGTTAGGCCGTCAGCCTGAGCGTGCTTTCTGGAATGGTGATTCTGACAGCATCGTTTATGCACAAAAGCAACAAGGTAATGAGTTACGCGATTTATACGTTCAAGCGGTAAATAGCCAATCTGCATCACAATTAGCGTTAAACAAACTACACACTGTAGGCGCTAAAAATGCCGTTTATTCTGCAGATAAGAAGCAACAGGCTTATGCATTTGAAGGTAATATCTTCGTTAAAAACCTAAGCACTGGGCAAATTACACAAATCACTCACGATAGCGCACAGCAATCAAAACCACAGTTTTTAACTGATGGTAGCCTTGCATATCGCCAAGGTAATGCATTTTATAAAGTTGATTTAGCAACGGGTCGTCAAGTTGAATTAGTTAACTTACACCTAGACGATGCACCTAAAGGTGTACAAGAGCCAGACACTTACATCGCAAAAGAGCAGCACAAACTAATTGATTACATTGCGCTTACGCACAAAAACAAAAAAGATCGTGAAGAGCGTAAAGCACAAATCAACGAGCAAAACGACAGCATTGCTAATGCACAATTTTATTTAGGTAAAGGTAAGCGTTTAGCAGATGTACAGCTTTCACCAAATGGCCAAGCACTTGTTGCAGTAACCACAGAAAGCCGTTCATGGCGCGATGAAGGCGATATCATGCCTAATTACATTGCCGATGATGCACGCGTTAAAGCAGAAAAAGTACGCCGCCGTGTTGCTGATGAAAAACCAATCAGCTCAGATGTAGTTTACATCGACCTTAAATCAGGCGAGCAAACAACGCTTGCATTCGATACCTTACCTGGCTTTGATGAAGATGTACTTGCAGCTGTTAAGAAAGAAAACTACGCCCGTGATGGCAAAACTTATAAGTCTGAAAAAGCACCACGTGCCATCAACTTAATGATGGATTGGGGTTGGGACCAAAGTGCAATCCAATGGAACACTGATGGTTCACAAGTGGCACTAATGCTTGAAGCATGGGACAACAAAGACCGTTGGTTAGCTACTGTTGATACACAAAACAACAAACTTGTTTCGCAGCACCGCTTACACGACGATGCATGGGTTAACTATGCATATAACGATTTTGGTTGGTTGAACAACTCAGACACGCTTTACTACTTATCTGAAGAGTCTGGTTACAGCCACATTTATAAAAAGCCACTTAATGGTAAAGCAACGCAGCTAACTAATGGCCAATTTGTTGTTTCTAACTTAACGTTAACAGCTGATAACTCAGCGATTTACTACAAAGCGAACGTTGAGCACCCAGGTCTTTACGAAATCTATCGTGTAAACCCTGCAAACGGTGAATCTGAGCAAGTAACCAACCTTGATGGTATGACTGATTACCAGTTAAGCCCAGATGAAAGCAAACTATTGCTAACTCACTCAAAAGTTATGTCGCCGCCTGAGCTTTATGTTGCTGATGCAAAAGCAAATACTCAAGCGACGCAGTTAACGCACACGGTTTCTGATGAGTTTTTAGCCAAGAAACTGATCGCACCTAAGATTGTTGCTGTGCCTTCAAGCCACACTGATCAGCCAATTTACGCAAAAGTATATTACCCAGCTGATTATAAAGAAGGCGAAACAGGTAAAAACCGTAAAGCGGTTATCTTTAACCACGGTGCTGGTTACCTGCAAAACTCACACATGGGTTGGTCTGGTTACTTCCGCGAGTTTATGTTCCACTCACTACTGGCTTCAGAAGGCTATGTAGTAATGGACATGGACTACCGCGCATCGAAAGGTTACGGCCGTGATTGGCGTACAGCCATTTATCGTCAAATGGGTACACCTGAAATCCAAGATTTAGCAGACGGCGTAAGCTGGATGGCAGACAACGCAAACGTTGATACACAAGCTGTAGGCACCTATGGTGGCTCTTACGGTGGTTTCATGACGTTTATGGCGCTATTCACACAACCTGACTTATTCAAAGCAGGTGCTGCACTTCGTCCGGTAACTGATTGGGCTCACTACAATGGCCCTTATACGTCGAACATCTTAAATCACCCAGATGTTGACCCGATTGCCTATGAAAAGAGCTCACCAATTTACTTTGCTGAAGGCCTTAAGAGTCGTTTATTAATTAACGCGCCTATGGTTGATGACAACGTATTCTTCCAAGATTCAGTTCGCTTAGTACAGCGCTTAATTGAGCTAGAAAAAGAAAACTTTGAAACAGCTATCTTCCCAGTTGAGCCGCATGGTTTTGTACAACCATCAAGCTGGTTAGATGAATATCGCCGTATTCATAAGCTATTTAAAGAAACGCTTTAACTTTTATAACAATTTAGAACTAACCAATCAGCAGTCTTGATATTCAGGGCTGCTTTTTTTTGTTTTAGATACCAATTGATATTTACCATTAGATATAAATACTTAACTTGTTTTTGCCATAAAAAATATCTTAATGTTTATCGCTAATAAAATCCCGAAATCCACCACTCACTAAATTAGGCTGCTTTGTGTCGTTCATCGAATATCGCTTATGATTGTTCACAAGATATTCATTATCGTTGTCTTGCATTGAGCCCCGTTCTAAGTGAGCAATTCAATTACTTGTAACCCTTAGTATTACTGTTCATAGACCTAGCAATATTATGAAACAAGCTAGTTATGTTAATTTAATAGCAAAATGAGTTACAGCGACCGTATGACAACATAAAATTGCACGCGCCCTTTGAATGGAATAAGTTTAGTGATATGCCAATAAAACTTTACCTTTAGTAAATCCATATTGGCTTATGTAAAAATTAGCTTTGTTCAAGTAATACGCCTACAAGTGCTCTTGATAACACTTAGCCTTTTGGTAAAGGTAGTTTAGGTTGCGCAACAACGGAAGCTGAGAACCATGACTCAAAAAAATGTGATGAAATTAGAAAAGATGATAGTTGTGTCGAAAGTTGCATTAACGCTTAGTTTAAATCGATATGTCCAAATGGTACCGATTGTCACGACTACAGTTATAGTTTAGCGGATAAATGTTTAAGATTATGTCAGGTGAAATAGTATGAATCTAAAAAAGATCCAGATATTTAAACTAGTATGGATAACCTGTTTTACTTTAGTCATTCTTTCTGTTTTAGAATCTGTTCAATATGTAAGCCAAACTCACAAGTTAGGAGTGTTCATACTAGTTTTACTTGGACTTTTAAGTTTTCCATTAGGTCCGTTTTTTTTGTATCTAGTTACAGCTTTACCAACTATAGATTATCAAAGCAGTTTTGGTTTAGAAGTGTTTGTTATTAGTATCTGTTGCTTTATCGGTGGATATTTTCAGTGGTTTATAATTTTACCGAAAATTATTAATAAATATTGGAATTAGCTATTAATTTAAAGCCTCTCTAACCGAGGCTTTTGATTAGAATTATACAAATGGAAATAGGATGAAGCTAGTCTATAGCTATCTAAGTTCAACTTGATAGATCTAAACTAATTTAGGGATTACGCTCCTGAATTAGGACGCTATATTCAGTCTGCCCCAATTTGTTTAGAGAAAATGTGTATGCGACCATTAAATGGACTAGGAAAGTTTAGAACTAATGGTGCATCTAATATGAATTTAGGTGTTTTCCACGAACAAATTTTGTATAAGGATGGTACAAATAGTGGCTTTACTGGTAATGGATTGTTCGCTGATGGCTTTTCTTATGCAGATCCTGATACGAGTGGATATTCATGCAACGATAAAGAATACTATGATGCATTAATGAAGAAAGCAGAGGAACGAGCAAAAATCTCATTTGATATGAAAAACTATAATGTGATAACTAACAACTTTCAGGACTATGTTGATGAGGTTATTAACCAGTATTATAACGTATTAGCAGACCAAAATAGGCATGAACGATGAGATGCAAGTGGGTTTTATTAATATTGATTTTTGTTCTAGTTCTTATGCCACCATTAAATATTTATGCTAAGTGGCATTTAAAAACATTCTCAGGTGGATTTATTTATACGCTTTTAAATTTGACTTATGTTCCCGATGATTATTACCAGCAAGTAGGAGGAATTTGGGTTGATACAGACAAAAGTAGAAGTGACAACATACACTTAGAACATCGATATAGAGGGAAATACGGAGTATATGTTGTTGGTGAAACTGTTCAAAATAAAAACCACAATGTCTCAGCAATAATGAATTGTGCAAACAAAATTATAGAGTTAGAATCTGGCTCGAGTAAAGTCACTGATTTAAATAGGAAAACCGCAACCTCTCTCTTAATTGGTATGTACGATGTAGAAAGTGACTTTCCTCACGAAATAATCTGCTCTATATCAATTGACGAAAAAACAAAAGGACAGTTTTTTATATTCGTTAGGAAATTTAGACATTATTTGCAAAGCCTAAATTTTTGAATCCAAAGCCTCGTTAGCCGGGGCTTTGTAATATCTGATATAGGAGATAAATCATAAGCAATTTTTTATGAAACAGATTAAATGGCAAGGAATAATAACCAGATAATTAAATCGCGAGTAAGGTTACCCGCACTTTTTTATTATTTTAATGAAGACAGGCAAAGCCAACATTGTGCCGCCAATTGCGCCGATAAAGTGGGCATCAATGGCAACATTAGACGCGATTAGCTGACTCACCGACTCACTCGGGCCGGCAATTTGCTCCCAAATCACTTTGGCCCAAGTACCAGCAAACAAAAACCAGCCTGAAAACATGCCTGCTTGTACATCTTTTACTGCTCCCCAAATAATCACACCGTGCAGTAGGGCACTTAATCCGGTGTAAATATGGATATCTGGGCAAAATAGCCACACACCTAAGCCACACCATAATGCAAGAATGGCAATATTAAACGCATAGCGAGCAGGGCTTGTATGCTCAGCGTGCAGAGCCCAAATTAATAAAATTCCGGCACAATTTAGGCCTAAATGTGGCCAATTAGCATGCACAAATTGGCTAGTGAAAATGCGCCAAAATTCACCATTTGCAACTAACTCACGGTTAAATTCAAGATATTCATTTAAGTTGAAAAGTGCAAACAAGGAACTAAGTAGTACTAAACACAGTGGCGGCAGAATATATTCTAGTTTCAGGGGCAGGTTTATCATGTTATTTTTGGTGTATCTGAGATTGTCGCCTATTGTGCACGTTTAATTTTAAGATGCCAAATACACTACGGGATTAAGTTTATTTATGTTATTCAAAACCAAAGCGCTGTTAGCTCTGTCCACCTCATTAATTTATTCAACGACTATTTTCGCAGCCCATGCAAAAGTTGAAACTCGCGAACCTGAAGCTGCAACGGGCTTTGCTCATAAGCAGGTTGTTGAAGGCGATAAGTACATGGTCGCAGCAGCAAACCCTTATGCAGTAAAAGCCGGGCAAAAAATGCTTGAGCTAGGCGGTTCAGCGGTTGACGCTGCCATTGCAACGCAATTAGTACTGACACTGGTAGAGCCGCAATCGTCGGGTATCGGTGGTGGTACATTTATGATGTACTTCGACAACAAAACCAAAAGCCTAACTAGCTTTGATGGCCGTGAAACAGCTCCAAGCAATGCTAATGAAACACTATTTTTAGATAAGCACGGTAAAGCCGTAAAGTGGATTGAAGCCGTTGTAGGTGGTCGTTCTGTTGGTGTACCGGGTATTTTAGATGCCTTTGCCACTGCCCATAAGCGTTACGGTAAGTTAGAGTGGCAAACCTTGTTTGGCCCTGCCATTGAATTGGCTGATAAAGGCTTTATTGTGTCGCCGCGTTTACATCAATTATTGGCTAAAGAATTAAACCCAGGGGTTACCAAGCTACCTGTTATTCGTGACTACTTCTTTCCTGATGGTAAACCGCTTGCTGTAGGTGCCGTGAAAAAGAATCCTGAACTTGCCGCGCTTTATAAAGATATAGCGAAACAAGGCATTGATGCATTTTACAAAGGTGAAAACGCTAAAGAGCTTGTGCATGCAGTGCAAAACTCAGCAGTCGCACCGGGTACATTAACGGTTGAAGACTTAGCCAATTACAAAAGCAAAGAGCGTGCACCTGTGTGTGTTGATTATCGCCAGTACGAAGTGTGCTCAATGGCACCACCTAGTAGCGGTGGTGTAGCTGTGTTACAGATTTTAGCCTTACTTGAACATAAAGACATGGCTAAACTTAAACCAAACTCTGTACAGGCGCTGCATTACTTTACCCAAGCATCGCGTTTGGCGTTTGCTGATCGTAATGTGTATATGGGTGACCCTGATTTTATGGTAATCCCGACACAAGGATTACTCGATAAAAACTATATTGCTGGTCGCGCAAAACTTATTTTTGAAAAAGATACTCACGCAGAAGCAGGCACACCGCCAAACTCAGTTGCATACGCGCAAGATGATGCATACGAGCTGCCATCAACGACCCATGTTTCGATTGTCGATAGCCAAGGTAACGCTGTGTCGATGACAAGTTCTATCGAAATGGCGTTTGGTTCAACAGTTATGGTGAACGGGTATATTTTAAACAATCAACTAACTGACTTTGCTTTATCGCCAACTAAAGATGGTAAGCCATTGGCTAATCGTGTTGAAGCAGGTAAACGTCCGCGTAGTTCTATGTCGCCAGTCATGGTGTTTAACAAAGACGGCAGCTTACGTTTAGTGGTTGGTTCGCCGGGTGGTAGCCGTATTATTGATTATGTAGCTCAAGTGGTTGTAGGTGTGCTTGATTGGAACCTAGATGCGCAAACAGCCATTAACTTACCGCGCATTACTAATCGTAATAATTACACAAGCCTCGAAAAGGGCACTGAGCTTGCCAACGCTGAAGCTGATTTTGTTAACCGCGGACACACAGTTCGTATCCTAGATTTAAACTCTGGTTTACATGCTGTTGAAGTTAAAAACGGTAAACTTTATGGCGCAGCCGATCCGCGCCGCGAAGGCATCGCTTTAAGTGATAAAAGCCACTAAAAACAAGCTCAGCAGCCTTAAAGCTGCTGAGTTTTCATGTATACTATCTGCTATGCTATTTAGAGCATAAAATTCATTTTCTTCAATGGTCTGACAAGGTGAATTGTCATTGCAATTTCGCCTTCAAGAGTAATAATGTCAGGTCATAATTATGACGCATCAAAGCTTGGAAATATGACTACAAATACCGATCCAAATTATCTTTATATTCCTTATTCAGGCCCAGGTCTGATTGAAACGCCACTATTAAATAAAGGCAGTGCTTTTTCACAAAAAGAAAGGGAAAATTTCAACTTAGCCGGATTACTGCCACCGCGTTATGAAACGATCGAAGAACAAGTTGAGCGTTGTTACCAGCAGTATTCAAGCTTTAGCGATAATTTAAATAAGCACATTTACTTACGTGCTATTCAAGATAACAACGAAACACTTTACTACCGTTTAGTGCGTGATCATCTTGAAGAAATGATGCCTATTATCTACACGCCAACGGTAGGTGATGCTTGTGAAAAGTTCTCAGACATTTACCGCAGTGCCCGTGGTCTATTTATTTCTTATGAAGATCGTTTCCAAATTGATGATATTTTACGTAATGCCACTAAAGGCAAAGTAAAAGTTATCGTTGTGACTGACGGCGAGCGTATTCTTGGTCTAGGTGACCAAGGTATTGGTGGTATGGGTATTCCAATTGGTAAATTATCACTTTATACAGCGTGTGGTGGTATTAGCCCTGCATATACGTTACCAGTAATGCTTGATGTTGGTACGAATAACGAAAAACTACTTAACGACCCTATGTACATGGGTGCTCGCCATAAACGTATTTCGCAAGAAGAATATGACGAATTTTTAGATCTATTCATTAAAGCAGTTAAACGTCGTTGGCCAAGTGTTTTACTTCAGTTTGAAGACTTTGCACAACCAAATGCAATGCCATTATTAAAACGCTACCGTGATGAAATCTGTAGCTTTAACGATGACATTCAAGGTACTGCTGCGGTTACTGTAGGTTCTTTACTCGCTGCATGTCGTGTTAAAGGCGCGAAACTTTCTGAGCAAAAAGTTGTGTTCGTTGGTGCAGGCTCTGCAGGCTGTGGTATTGCTGAGCAAATCATTAGTACTATGGTTGCTGAAGGCATTAGCGATGAGCAAGCGCGTTCGCAAATTTTCATGGTTGACCGCTTTGGTCTACTTACTGAAGGTATGGAAGGTTTACGTGATTTCCAACAAGCACTTTGCCAATCTAAAGATGGCTTAAGTGAGTGGACTTACAGCGGTGAGTACGCATCACTATTAGATGTAATGCACTGTGCGCAACCAGACATTCTAATTGGTGTATCTGGCCAACCTGGTTTATTCACTGAACAGGTTATTCGTGCAATGCACGCATCTTGCCCACAACCGATTATCTTCCCGCTAAGTAATCCGTCTAAGCAAGTTGAAGCACTTCCTTCTGATGTTATTGAATGGACAAACGGCCAAGCGATTGTTGCTTCTGGTAGTCCATTTGATCCGGTTGAGTATAACGGCCAAACATTCCCAATCCCACAATGTAACAACAGTTATATTTTCCCGGGTATTGGTTTAGGCGTAATTGCTGCTAAAGCTACACGTATTACAGATGCAATGCTGATTGTATCAAGTGAAACACTGGCTGAGTCTTCACCACGTGCAAACACTGGTAAAGGCAGCTTATTACCTGCACTGACTGAAATCCAAGCGTTAAGTAAACGTATTGCATTTGCGGTTGCGAAAAAAGCGATGGAAGAAGGTGTGGCACTTGAGCTGAGCGATGAAGCGCTATGGGCAGCAATCGAGAAAAACTACTGGCTTCCAGAATATCGCAACTACAAGCGCCGTAGTATCTAAACTAGAACGCTTTTAGTGAATGAAAAAACAGGCTTTTTATGCCTGTTTTTTTATATCTGTAAAATGGCTTGTTCATATTCAATTAACCCTTTAAGGTGATAATGAACGGAGTTTTAAATTAAGGAACAGTATTATGCGTAAGTTAGTTTTTACCGCTATGGCGGCAGCACTTAGTTTTAATGTGTTAGCACAAGCAACACCTGATGCGCCACATATTTATATACAAGGTAATGCAACGGTTAAAGCGATCCCTGATAACGTTAAACTGACAGTAGGTATTGTTGAAGTAGATAAAGATTTAATTGCCGCGAAAAACAAAGCCGATGCAACCATGGCGAAAGCGATTAAGCTCGCTAAAAACCAAGGCGTAGAAGAAAAGGGCATTTATGCGTCTAATATCTCGATTAATCGCCAAACAGAATATAATCGTGAAACGGGTAAGCAAGAGTTTGTAGGTTATAGAGTAACGCGTAGCCTGTCTGTAACTTTAACTGATATAAAAAAATACCCAATTATGCTTCAGCAACTAGTGAATTCGGGCATTAATGAAATTAATCAAACGCAATTTGTATCAAGCAAGTACGAAGAGCTACAAAAGCAAGCGCAAAAGCTAGCCATTAAAGATGCCCGTGCTGCGGCGAAAGAATTTGCCAATGACTATGGGGTAGAGCTTAAAGGTCTTTATACAGCTTCAAGTAGCCCACTTGATACAGGTAGCCAACCTTATATGCGTGCCAGCAAAATGGTTATGGCAGAAGCTGCACCAGATAACTATGTACCTGATGCATACAATGGTGGTGAGCTTACGATTACCGCAAGCAGCTATGCGGTTTATTTAATCGAAAACTAAGTTAACTTATTGATTGCTGGCAAACCTTGCCAGCAATTTTTCACCTTGTTGCTCTGAAATACGAGCAATCGCTTTTAGCATATTAGTGATTTGCTCACGGTCGTACTCATTACTAATATGCTTATCTATATCTTCAATAATTGCCCCTAAATAAACAAATAGGCTATCAGTTGCTTTATTGTTATCAGATGCTCTAAACAATATGTTTTTAAATGCCTCAAGCACGTTAACCATTACATAAGCGTCATTTTTTGCGTAGTTACGAATTGGTGTGAAGTTATCATGCAGCAGCTCATCGAATGAGGTTTCGTGAATAAACAGGTGCGGTTGATTGTTCTCGCAACGTTTAAGCGAGTAATTCACATCGTAAATGCCTAAGCGCAATATCAGTAATATGCTCAACATATCTATGGCTTTTACCGCAGTACCGGGATCGTTAATACCCGGGCTCATAGCTTTAACAGCGATTTCTGAAATTTGTGTCATACCGTAGCGGTAATGGTCACTAATATATTCTTCGATATAAAAGATAAAACAGTCTAGTAATTGTTCTACCAGTTCAGGTTTGTCAGATAAGTCAGTATCACACTTTAAAAACGGGTATCCCTTTACTGTAAAGAAGCCTTGTTTAACCGAAATATAAATTTTAATACCGTGCTGTTGGCATAACGCACACAACTTATCGCTATGTGCCCCTTTAAAGTAACCTTCTGTTTTACTTTTAACACTATGCCAGTCATCAAACTCAGGAAAATGCTCAACAGGATTTTTTTGTTGCATGTCAATTATGCATTTAAGCTCGCCTTTGGTATTTTTAAATAAGTCGTTTAGTACATTATCGACTTGAATTGCTTTTGAAATTGAGTGAATAAAAAACACAAAAAAACCAAGCGAAATTAAACCAAACACCAATGAAAAGAAGATACCAAGTGATGGAATACCCATATCTCCATCACCAATGGTGCGTATGTTTATCAGCATTAATATGGTGTAGATAATACTACCAAGATAAAACCCCAGTACTAATTGGTGCGACTTACGGGTAATAAGGCCCGGCAACACACGCGGCGAAAGACTGGCACTGGCACTATTAAGCACCACCATAACCATAGAAAAACTAAAAACCGTTAATGAGATAATGCTGCCGGCAAGTGTGCTGAGGATGGTACGGGCATTCTCCTCGCTATCGACCAATAACACACCAATCAGCTTTTTAAATTCCATTGATAATGACGAGTACTCGACCGCAGTAGTAATTAATCCAAAAACTAAAAACATCACAGAGAGCATTGATGGGTAAAATCCGATACTACTGATCATTTCGCGGTAGTTATCGGCGATTTTTCTTGGCGTAAACATGCACTTCCTTAAGAACTGTTAGACATTAAATATCATAGTGAGCTAACCTAACTACTTACTTAACAGCCTAGCAATAAATTATGCTAAGCGTCTAACTTTAAATAAAAATTGGAAAAACTGTGATTGTTTCAACGTTTGCTGCCATCTTGGCCATTTTATACATTCAACTTAGCTTTCGCGTGATCAAATTACGTAGAGCAAAACGCATTTCACTTGGTGACGGGGGAGATAAAAGCCTACAAGCAGCTATACGAACTCATGCTAATTTTATTGAATATGTGCCTTTTTCGTTGATCCTGCTATTTTTATTAGAGTACCAAGGCCTCCCAAGCCATTATTGCTATATTTTAGGTGCAATGCTGGTTGCTGGTCGTTTTTGTCATAGTTACGCACTTGCTGATAATCTGATGAAATTACGTGTATTAGCTATGATGCTTACTTTCATTACTATTTTGATTAGCGCTGTGATGTTATTAGTTACACAGGTTTTCTGATATGCTAAAAATTGTTTTTCCATGTTTGTTGTTCTTATTTTCAACTTGTTTATTTGCCAATGTAAAAACAATTAATGCCAAGAAAAATCGCGTAACACCACCAACCACTTTACATGTTGTTTATCCTAAAACAATGGATAGCTTAGACGAAGAAGTACTTTATCCTTTAATACTTCTTCGTACAGCTTTAAAAAGAAGTGGTTATAAGTTTACCTTATCACCCGCACCTGAATTATTAAGCCAAAATCGTGTTTTAAAAGAAATTGAAACGACTGGATCTATCAATGTTACTTGGAGCATGACAAACCAAGAGCGTGAAGACACTTTGCTCCCTCTACGAGTTCCTATATTTAAAGGCTTATTTGGTTGGCGATTAATGTTTACTACAGAAGATAAGTTACCGAGGTTGAAGAAGCTAAAATCTCTTGATGATTTAAAATCGATTAACTTAGTTCAGGGTGCAGATTGGCCAGATACACGAATTCTAATAAGTAACGGTTTAACAGTGGCAACGGCAATGGACTTTGAATCATTGTTTGTAATGTTAGATAGAGGAAGGGGGGATTTATTTCCTCGTTCAGTATTAGAGATCCAAGATGAACTTGCGTATTTTAAAGAAGAAATGCCGTTGGTCGTTCTGCCGCATCTAATGCTCAAATACAAAAGCCCAATCTATTTCTTTTTTAATAAACATAATACTAATATTGCTAAAGCCGTTTCTCAGGGGATTAAGGTTATGCAGCAAAGTGGTGAATTTGACGAGTTATTTTTTAAGTACAACGGAAACTTTATAAAAAACGCCCACCTACACGACAAAATTGTTATAGAATTGCATAATTATGATTTACCAAGGTTAACCCCAGTCAACGACAAATCGCTGTGGTTAGCATTTGATCAGGTGCCATGAGCTCTAAAATTTTTATAATCGGTTTACCACGAACCGGCACAACTAGTATCTGTAACAGCTTTTTACAACTCGGTTATAAAACCGCCCACACAGCCTATACCCAACAAGCAATTACAAGTGCAGATGTTATTGCTGATACTCCAGTTTTTAGTGAATACGCCTTGCTTGATGAGCACTTTGCAAATAGCCGTTTTATCAACCTCGAGCGCGATTTAACTAAATGGTTGCCATCTATAAGGCAGTTATTAGCACGCATGCACACTAATTTAATGCGCCCAGATGGTGGTTTTAATAGCCATTTAAAGCGCTGTTATTTTGATGTGTTTGGTAAGTATAGCTTGGCAGAGTTAGAATCTGATGAATACTTAACAGCGTGTTATCAGCGTCACCAACAGCAAGTGGCAGACTACTTTAAAGGGCGTACAAACCAGTTATTAACGCTTAATGTAGCAGACTCAAACAGCCCGCAATTACTTCAGCAGTTTTTAAACACTCAGCAGCCAATTAGCTTTAAACAGCTGAATATGGGTGGCAAAGTCACAGCGTGGAATGACATAAAACACCCAGATAAAGTGTCATCTACCCGAAGTGGTAAAATTGATAAATCTCTTGGTTATAATCACACATAAAATACGTTAAAATCGCCGTAATTATAAGTTTAGTTGTTCCTCATCATGTTTGAATTGAAATACTACACGCCATTTGAATGGACAGAAGGTGTCTTAGCTGACTTCGATACCTTTTTACAAGATCATGCTGCAGCAGAGAAAAAAGCATCAGGCATGGCTATGTCTATGCTTTCTCATTACCCAGACCGTCGCAAGCTTGTTAGAGCCATGACAGACTTAGCACTGGAAGAAATGATCCACTTTAAGCAAGTTTTAAAGCTATTAATGGAACGTGATGTATCACTTGGCAATGACCAAAAAGATCCTTACATCAAACAAATTCGTGCGGTATTTAGAAATGGTCGTGATGAATTCTTAATGGACCGTTTATTAGTAGCAGGCGTTATTGAAGCACGCGGACACGAGCGCTTTTCGCTTGTTGCAGAGGCTTTACCTGCAGGCAAAGAAAAAGAGTTTTATGTCGCGATTGCAAAATCAGAAGAAAAACATAAAAACTTATTCGTTGAACTTGCTTACGAGTATTTCGATAAGCAAGAGGTTGATACACGCCTTGAAGAAATCCTTATTGCAGAAGCCGAAATCTGTAAAAATATTCCATTTACAGCAGCGCTTCATTAACTTGATGCTTGTGTATTAGACCTTTTAGCCTAATACACAAATTTATGTTCAAACCCCAAAGCAGTAAATTAGGGACTAAAAACAATAATTAAGTATCCTGCAAATAGTTACGCTAATTCTAATTGATTAAATAAACAGCATACATTCATCTTTCTCTCCTATAGTTAAATTAGTACCTAACTGAGAGGAATAGAGCATGAAATGGATGATGACTCTTACGACGTTGTCGTTAATAGGGATTGTATTCACCGGTAATTCTATTTATACCGAAGTGAAGCTCTTTCGTTCAAACGATAAGCCAACCGAAATAACTGCTAGTATGTATCGCTCGCTTATTTGGCATAGTGATATTTATAAAGACGATGAATTTCTACATACCGCACAAAGCTACTTTAGCGATGGCAAAATTGATACGCGTGAATACAGTAAACTAACTAGCCTGGCAAGCAAAACTGCTGGCCCAATCATCTACATTCAAGAAACAGATGAGCAGTTGTGGCATGCAAGACTAACCTACAAAAAATACCTTGAAGAGAAAACGGTCGAACGACTGGCAAGTTTACATTGATGAAAACTGCTTGATCAGCGTGCTAAGCTCAACAATGGTGGGCTTACCGCTGAGGTAATTAGTATCAAGGTGGTAACTATTGCCAAGCCAATAGGGCTTTTTGGTTGTGTTATGACCATGCACTGAAAAGTCGATACTTGGATTTATTAAAGGTTTTTTCGCTTTGGTTAAGCTCCTATCCCAAAGCAAAGTGCCAATCGCTTGTTGTATATCTTGAGTAGGATTTTGCCAATCCCAATCCGCATGTGTTGTATGTGATAAACCAACTTTAATTTTGCCGTATTCAACATAGTAAGAAAGCGGGCAGTTAAGTAGCTGCTTACAGACAAATGCGAGCTCTTCATCAGTTGCATCTAAATGCCAACGGCCGCCATTCTCAACCCATAAACGGTAGTAACTTTTATCCTTTGCAAGTAAAGACTCAAGCAACATATGCTCGTGGTTACCAAGGCACATATGTACACCAAGCTCTTTAAAACGAGAAAGTAACGCAATGCTGTGCTCCCCCCGATCAATCACATCACCCAGTGAAAACAAAATATCTTCGCTTGGATTAAAATTAACAGAGCAAAGCGCCTGTTCAAATTTAGTTAAATCTGCATCTAAATCGCCAATAACAAATACACGTTTACTTTCATTAATTTGCATCTTAACTTGAATGGGGTTTTGCGAGGCAAGAGGGCTTTTAACTAAATTCAAAATACATTCCTTTAAGCAGCTAATAATTTAAGACTATCATAACTCGTTGCTATTTGAGCACAGGGTGGTTATTATCTAGCCTCACTTTTTAGGAGTTACCGCCAACATGAACAACTAAACCTGTTATCCAATTTCATTTTTATCTTTTTGGACCAACAGGGTTAGTAGGCGTTGCTCACTATCACTTTTATAATATTACTTTTCGTGTGATCAAGCGCTTATGCCCCTGTAGTACAGGAGGCACTATGCCACAACTTCAAGCTTTTAATTTATGTTACCAACATGGCAATGGCGATGTTGTATTTAACGACCTTTCATTTTCACTCACTGCTAAAGTCACCGCATTAGTCGGCAGGAACGGCTGCGGTAAATCTATTTTAGCATCACTACTTGCTAAGCAAAAAGAGCCTAGCTTTGGTACGGTTGTTTGTAATTCAACCCTTGGCTTTTACCGACAAATGAACGATGTAAATCAGGCTGATAACCAAACTATTGCAGAGGCTATTGGGCTAGAGCCTGTGTTTAATGCCCTTGATGCTATAAACCAAGGGCATGTTACAGAGCAAAACTTAATGTTAGTTGAGGGTAATTGGGACTTACCAAAGCGCTTTAATGCAGAACTTGTAAGGCTTGGCGTAAACAACAAAACCCCTTACTCACTAAGCAAATATTTAAGTGGTGGTCAGCTTAGTCAATTAAAACTTTGGACACTATTTACCTGCATAAAGCCCGACATTTTAATACTGGATGAGCCATCAAACCACCTAGATGCAAAAGGCAAAAGCTGGCTTATAAAGCAAATACAAAGCTTTAAAGGGCAATTATTACTAATAAGTCACGACCAAGAATTATTAGAACAAGCCCATGAAGTTTGGGAGCTAACAACCCTTGGTTTAACACAATATGGTATCCGTTTTTCTGAGTACCAAATACAAAAGCAGCAGCAAGTTGCTGCCCTTGAAAATAAATTAAACCACATTGTTAAACAGCAAAGTAAGCTTAAGGCAGCTGAACAACTACAGAAGCAAAAAGCACAAAAACGAGCATGTCAGGGCGCAGCCTTAAGAAAGTCAGGCAGTCAGCCTAAAGTGTTGATGGATGCTAAAAAAGACAAAGCCAGCGCTAATTTATCATCTAAAAGTAAAAACGCCGTTAAGCGAGAAGGTGAACTCATTCGTAATAAGCAACAACTTTCTAGCAAGCTTGAACAAACTAAAGCGCAGCAATTTTATTTAGTGCAATCAGATACAGCCAAGCACCATAAAGTACTTAGCCTGGAGAACGTTGTATTAGCATACGGAACACAAAAGCCGCTTAATTTTCAGGTGTTCAATGATGATAAAATTCATTTAGCGGGTGCTAATGGCACTGGTAAATCAACCTTACTTAAAACTCTGACATACGACATACCAGTAAAAGCAGGGCAGTTACATTGCAATCAAGCACTCTATTATTTAGACCAACATTTTGCATTAATAAACAACGAGCTAACCCTGCTTGATAACATTTTGTTTTACTGTAAAAGCCTAGATGTGAGCACCGTGCGTACTCTACTTGCTAGTATCGGCTTTAGAAAAGACGCTGTTTTTAAACATGCCGCACTTTTAAGTGGCGGTGAAAAAATGAAGCTCGCCATGTGTATCGTCAGTAATATTGAAAGTACTGCATTCTTGTTACTCGATGAGCCCGATAATCATCTCGACCTTGAATCAAAACAGCTCTTGGCTCAGTCATTACAGGGCTTTAAAGGCGGGTTTATACTCGTAAGCCATGATAAATACTTTGTAGAAAGTGTCGGCTGTAATAGGCAAATTGGTTTATAAAATAGTCATTTATAAATAAGCGTGCTAGGGTGGTTGTAGGTACTTTATACCAATCCGCAATAATACTTAATCATTTTGAGGGATTAAACCTGTCGCTAACTGCGTTAAAAATTTCTGATTTAGAACAACTAAATAACGAAATTTTTGCCTTGCTATCAACGAGGTTTTATTGCCTCAAAATTGACTACTTAATTAAGCGAATTGGTATTACAAGGAATGACTATGAATTTTACAGCCGCTTACCGCATTTTTACTGCTTTATTTATGCTGATAGTAACCATCGGTTTAGGCATGAAACTGAATGATTTTACCTCGGTGATCTACGTATTCGTGCCTTTATTACTAATGCTAGGCATCTCATTTATGCCATTTTTTAAACAGCGAAAACTGCGTTTAATACTGTTTTCGGCTCCAATCGTTATTCTTTACGGCTTTGGTTTTTACCCTTGGCTTACAAATTACCAAGAAGTCGCCGTTTCATCATCTACTTCAACCCTCGATTTTATCATCATCCCAGTTTGGGCCACCTTATACGGCGCGGGTTTTGTTGTATTGCATGAAATAGCGCTGGGTGTTGCTAGGGCGTTTAATTGGGGGAGGTGAAATCGTAGGCTGGCTTAAAGATAGCGGGGCGGCTTTAGGTTTGAATCTATTCCATTAAATTAACTAATTATAACTACTAATGATTTGAAACTTAGTTCAAACATTTAAAGTAATATGCTCTTTTCTCTCATCAAAGTACTTGTCTGTAAATTTACTAAATTTTTTATTTAACTCGTTTGTAAGTTGAATGCTGTTAGTAGCACCATGAAAATTTACCAACATTAAGATTAAATCGTGACAATTTTGAATATGTATAAAGATTTCACGTTCTTGTGAGATTTTTGTCGAAACAATCAAACCAGGGATTTCTAATTTACAAAAGAACTCTTCTTTTAAAAAAAATAGTTTAAGGCCTTCGGTTGGTTCACCGTATTCATTCGTTTCGGTGAAGACTCCATTTAAACCAACGTTCTTTTCATGCTTTATGAAGTTATAAAAATTACTAACGTAACTCTTAAAAGCTTCGTCAATTATTGAAATATCAACTTCGTTCACATTCTTGTTTATTGAAGGATGAGGAAACATCTTTTTGTACAAAACTTCAGGTTTAATGGTAATTTCACTTGATGCAAATCGAGCATTTATTGCTTCACAATGCTCGATGAAATATTTGTAGTGGTTATAAAAATTATTTGCCATATTATTTTGTTCAACTAACCGGTTGCTCTTGGCTTTTTGCTTCGATGAGTGAAATCTATTGATCATAACAGCCAAGGTAACTGGTATTGTAAGAAGAGTAATTGGGAATGCGTAATAATTTATAAAAGAAGCAAGTGACTCTGATGATACATGAGGATTGTAAAGGCCATCTAAAATGAGGTCTTGAGTTAAAGAAAAAAACAACCAAAAAATAAAACCAAATGGAACTAGTACAACAATCCAGAAAATTCGGTTTTCATGAAGGGCAATATCTTCATCAATACGAATAGAATCTAATATCCAATCCCAAAACTTTTTTAACATACGAGCTTTAAATCCTTTAAAGTATTATTACTCCTTACTATATTTAAAAATATACAAACAACCAAGGTGCGGTAGTGAAATTAAAATGCTTAGATTGCCACGTTTAGAAATGACCATTTCATAAAAAGCTATAAATTCGTGAAAACCCAAATTAAGCAAAAAAGGGGTTAAAAAACCTTAGAATCTAACGACCAATGAACCTGATTATAAAGATAAACGCCTTATTTAACATAATATAAATTATAGGAAGTAAAGTGTCTCTACATAGCTATACCTTTCTCTGTGCATGTTAAGTCCAATACTAGACGGTATCGGACATTAAGGTGTTGTTTTATCATATTATTCATTTTATTAGTGCTTGTTTCTTGAGCTTAGTTATCTCATGACTTATATTAAAACTATCAACTTGAGATGTAACGATAAGATGTAAACGATATGGAATTTGTGAAGCCGTTAGAACCTATTCTGATAATCGATGATATGCAAGATATCCGCGACTATCTAAATCAAATTTTAACTGGTCTTGGTTTTGACGATATTTTAGAAAGTCGAGATTTTGAATCAGCTAAAACGGTTATTGAAGAAAAGTCACCTAATGTCATCTTTCTTGATATTGAACTACCTGACACTGACGGTACGGAAATTCTTGAATACTTAAATGACCGCCATCCTCATACTCATGTTGTTATGTGCTCTGGGCATAATAGTCTTGAGAATGTGCAAAACACCTGGGAATTAGGTGCTAAAGGTTTTATCGCCAAACCATTCAACGCAAAAAAAGTCGACTCTGTTATGAAACGTCTAGAATTGATGGAAACCATAACAAATTAAGTAGTTTATGAATTCGACAATCCAACTCATTATCGATGACCTATCAACGGTTATTTTTGGTAAGCAACAACAAATCAAGCTCGCCCTTACGTGTTTATTTAGTGAAGGTCACCTGTTAATTGAAGATTTACCAGGCATGGGAAAAACCACGTTATCTCATGCACTTGCCGCAGTTCTTGGTTTGTCGTATCAACGTATTCAATTTACTAGCGATTTATTGCCTTCTGATATTCTTGGTACAAACATCTTTGATGCTAAAGAACATAGTTTTTCATTTCATCAAGGTCCTGTATTCAGCCAAGTTGTTTTAGGTGATGAAATTAACCGTGCCGGTCCTAAAACACAAAGTGCACTGTTAGAAGCAATGGAAGAAAAACAAGTGACGGTCGATTCGGTTAAACACGCCCTACCATCACCATTTTTTGTAATTGCTACGCAAAATCCTGTACATCAATCTGGTACTTATCCGTTACCTGAGTCGCAATTAGACCGCTTTTTTATGCGTATTAGTCTAGGTTTTCCTGATAAACACGCTGAGAAAAACCTCATTTTAGGCTTAAACAATCGTAATTATGATGACTTACCTGTGCGCATTAACCCTGAGCAACTTGCTGTTATTCAAAAAGAAATAAACACTGTAACGATAAGCAACGCGGTGGTTGATTATATTCTTGAGCTCGTTGCGTTTACTCGCCAAGATAACCATTTTGTAAACCCATTATCACCAAGAGCGAGCATTGCGCTTGCCCGAGCTGCAAAGTCATGGGCGTATATTGAAGGTCGTGATTTTGTAATGCCTGAAGATGTACAAGCGGTTTTCCCTAGTGTGACTGATCACAGGCTTGGCTTAAATGCTGGTGACAGCGGCTATGCACTTAAACATGTGCCCGTAAGCTTATAAAACATGTTTAAGCGCCCTGCTTTTATTAATCAATTTCGTCAGTCAGTTTTTAATAAGTTATTAAAAAACAAGCATAAAACTAACGAAATTGAGCTTCAGCATAAAACAATTTATGTATTACCCTCAAAACTTGGTGGGCAGTTTTTACTAATTGCCTTACTGAACTTTGTGATGGGCATTAACTATCAAAACAACTTGATTTTAGCCATGGCCTATTTAATGGTGGTTGTTTTAGTATTTGCGATACTCACCGGCTATAAAAATGTGCGAAGTTTGTCGGTTAAATACCAGTCAATAAACGAAAGTTATGCGCCAAAAAACCCTTTTGCGCGTTTTCAAATTCACGCACGATCACACTGTGAGCTTATAAAACTGGTTAATGACAACCTTGAATCTGAAACTGTATCACTGCAAAACAAAGAGAAAAAGACCGTTGAAATAGTGCTTAAATGTAGTGAACGTGGTGCTTATGGCTTTGATAGAATTAAAATCATTAGCCACTTTCCATTTGGTTTAGTGTCTGTGTGGAGTTACATTGAACCAACCGAAACCGTGTATGTTTACCCACAGCCTATCGCTACTGAAAAGCTTGATACTCAGCTCCATGACAATGACGAACACGACGGCGATAACGCACAAGTTAAAGCTGGTAATGATGACTTTTACCAGCTTACCCCTTTTGTGCAAGGTACAGCGCTTAATAAGGTATCGTGGAAACACTACGCTAAAACTCAGCAGCTATTAACGAAAGAATTTACCAGTGACGCATCACAGGAATTAGCACTAAATTTCAATATGTTGAGTGGCAATAATGAGCATAGATTAAGCCAGTTATGTTTTTTGGTGAACCAATTAACTGACCAACACATGGCGTTTTCGTTAACCTTACCCAATAAATACATTGCAAAAGGCCAAGGGGTCAATCATCAAACAACCTGCCTACAAGCTTTAGCGGAGTTTTAATTATGAATACGCCGCTTATAAATACTGTTTTATCAGTGCTGTTTATTGTTACCAGTGGCTTTTTGTTTACTGAAGTAGCGACTCCATTCTTAGCCATATTGGCGGGCCTTAGCTTTTTAAACCTGTTTTTAGGTAAGTTTTATAAAAAACTAAATGGATTGGTGGCAAATATTTTGGCTGCGGTTTGCTTAGTAGCCTTATTTGTTCTGGTTGGAGTGGGCGATACCGTAAAGTTATTTGTCTCGATGATGCTACTTGCTAGTAGCTTTAAATTGCTACAAGCGAAAACCGTTAAACAGTATCAAACTGTGTGTTTACTGGTGTTTTTTAACCTTTCAACGGTGTATTTGTTTCATCAAGGGTTATTTGAAACCTTGGTAGTCAGTGTACTTTATATTGTTAACTTCGCGGTACTTGGCTATTTAACTAGCCCGCAAAGCTTTAAGGCCGCTAACAAAAAAAGTTTTAAAACCATACTACTAGCCTTACCCATAGCGGCATTTTTGATTTTATTTTTACCTAAAATTCCAGCGTTTTGGCAGCTACCGGGGCCAAAGCTTGCTAAAACGGGTTTATCAGAGCAAGTTAACCCCTTTTCGATTGCGAAATTAGCGGAATCTGATGACTTAGTTTTTCGGGTAGAACAACAGCCAGAGCAAGCCTTACAAGCCCCCTATTACTGGCGCAGTCTTATTCATGATGAGTTTAATGGTAGTGAATGGTTAATATCGGACATTTTGAAATCGCAACAATATAACCCAATTCGCCGTACAATTACTCAAAGTAATGGTGTTAATTATCAGGTTATTGCAGAGCCTTCATCTTCTAATTGGCTTTTTGCAGTTGGCTTTGCGCAAAGTGCTAATTCTGATGTGCACTCAACCTACAATGGTTTGTTAAAACGCAAAGGTAACTTAAACAAAAACATTAAATACGCGGTAACGAGTAGCAAAGCCTCGCTGAGCCTAAATGAATTTGAAAAACGCTTATACACCCGCTTACCGAAAACAACCAATCCACAAACAACAGCTTTGGCAAATGAACTAGCTGCTGAGCATAAAAATGCGCAAGCTTACTTTAACTCGCTACTTGATTACTTTAATCAGCAGCAGTTTGCTTACACATTAACACCTACACCCATGTATGGTGATAATACGCTAGACCAGTTTGTGTTTGATACCAAGCGAGGCTTTTGTGGTCACTATGCCAGCACCGCTGCATTTATGTTTCGGGTGGCTGGTTACCCTGCCCGTGTTGTGTCGGGTTATTTAGGCGGAGAACAAACTAAAGCCGCTACGCTTAACATTTACCAATATGATGCCCATGCTTGGGTCGAAGTGTTCTTTGATGAAAAGTGGCATATATTTGATGCTACCTCTGTTGTTGCCCCGGAACGTTTAAACGGTTCGTTATCACAACTGGGGGATTTAAACGAAAGCTTTAATGACAATCTTAACTTTGGTTTAAAACGTTGGAGTCATTTTAAAGCAATAAACTGGCTTAGAATTCACCTTGAAGAACTCGACTATAAATGGACTAACTGGGTGCTTACGTTTGACCAAGAATCACAACAAAGTTTATTTGATTCTCTGTTTGGCAATAAGTCAGCATGGCTAACACCTTTAATTGTGTTAGGTACATTATTACTGAGCTTTACTGGCTATTTCTTATATAACAAACGCCCTATTCGAAGTAGAGAGCCGCTGGTTGATGACATCACTAAGCTATACCTGTGGGCAAAAAAGCAAGGCATTGAGCCAGTTGATACCAACACGCCACTGCAAAATATTGCTTTAATTAAACAGCAAAAGCCTAGAACAGAGGCATATTTAAGTGAGTTTGAGCAAATAATCATCGAAGTACGTTATCAACAGCAATCATATAACCAAAATCGCATAAACCGCGTACGAGTTCTGTTAAACTCTCTCAAAACAGCCAAATAGAGAACAATATGAATGCAGTAATTGTCGGCGTTATGTTGATGCTGATCCTGACACTTTGTCGAATTAATGTCATTGTGGCGATGACGGTAAGCGCAATTGTTGCGGGTTTGACCGCAGGCCTTGGTTTATCACAAACCGTTAATGCATTTAATGATGGCTTATCGGGCGGCGCTGAAATAGCACTGAGCTATGCGATGTTAGGTGCATTTGCGGTGGCTATTTCTAAGTCGGGTTTAACCCGTATTTTAGCGTCTAAGTTACTAAAGCAAGTAAACGACAATAGCCATAAAGGCGAAACGACGCTTAGTTATCTTATATTAAGTATTATTTTACTGTGTGCGATCTCGTCGCAAAATTTGATACCCGTACATATTGCTTTTATCCCAATTCTAATTCCGCCTCTGCTTGTTGTATTCAACAAGTTACGCCTTGATAGACGTGCTATTGCGTGTATCTTAACCTTCGGCTTAGCCACCTCTTACATGGTGCTACCTTATGGTTTTGGTGGCATTTATTTATACTCGATACTACACAAAAACCTCACTGAAAATGGCTTAGAGATTGTTAATACTCAAGTGCCGATGGCAATGATCATTCCAGCCATTGGGATGTTATTAGGTTTATTGGTTGCGGTGTTTATATCTTATCGAAAACGCCGTAGTTACGAGTCTCACAGCCTAACAGAGCAACAGCAAGAGGTTGTCATTGAACAGCCTAAAAAGGTTTTAGCAGTGGGAATTACCGCCGTACTTTGTTCATTAGTGGCACAAAATATTAGTGGCTCTATGATCCTAGGTGGTCTTGTTGGGGTAGCTATATTTACCTTATTCGGTGTTGTAAAACTTGAACAAAACGGCGATGTATTTAGTAAAGGCATTGCTATGATGGCGATGATTGGCTTTATTATGATTTCGGCGCAAGGTTTTGCTTCAGTGATGAAAGCAACCGGTGATGTAGCTTCATTAGTTAGCTCTGCCGCAGGGTTGATTGAGGGTAACAAACCCCTTGCCGCTGCGTTAATTTTACTCGTTGGCTTATTAATCACCATGGGCATTGGTAGCTCGTTTTCGACGGTGCCAATTATAGCCACCCTGTTTGTACCACTTTGTATGGAACTAAACTTTTCTGTTATGGCTACTGCGGCACTGGTTGGTACTGCTGGTGCGCTAGGTGATGCGGGCTCCCCTGCCTCTGATTCAACACTTGGCCCAACATCTGGCTTAAATGCAGATGGTCAACACGACCATATTTGGGACTCTGTCGTGCCTACTTTTATCCATTTTAATATTCCACTACTGATTGCTGGCTGGGTTGCGGCAATGGTGTTGTAAAATTAGTATTGTTTATTTTAAAGCCCCAATTTGGGGCTTTTTTATTGGCTGAATAAAATACGTAAAGCACGATTTAAATCATGAAATCTGATTGGTTTAGTAAGCACTTTGTCCATTCCTGCTTCTAAACAAGCGCTCTTATCTTGTTTAGAAGCATTTGCAGTTAACGCCACAATAGGTATGGTGAGGTTTAGTTTCTCGCGCATGTACTTAGTTGCACTTATTCCATCCATAACCGGCATCATCATATCCATAAGAACCAAATCAAAAGTACTTGCTTGCACTTTTTCAATTGCCTGCTGGCCGTTATCTGCAAGTGTTACATGATGGTTAAGTTTTTCTAGGAATGTCTTAATTAACACCTGATTCGTTTTATTATCTTCTGTTACTAAAATAGAAATCGGCTCAAGTGACTGTTCTTGTTCCTGTGTGTGAGTGGTCTCTTTTACCAAGGTAAAGGGTATCACTATCGTAAATTTAGTGCCTACGTTAGGCTCACTAACAACAGTGATAGTTCCTTTCATAAGATCGACCAGACTTTTTGTAATACTCAGCCCAAGACCTATCCCTTCAGCTTGCCTGTTTACACCATCATCATGTTGTTTGAAAGCGTCATAGATTGTCTCAAGTTGAGACTGAGACATACCTTGCCCTGTATCCGATATCTCAAAAATAAGTTCTTTTTCGGTACTATCAACTTTAAAATTAACAGTACCAACTTTAGTAAATTTAATCGCATTATCTAAAATATTAAATAGGATCTGTCCAACGCGAGCACTATCTATATCGATAGTTTTAGGTAATCCCGTTTTTATTTCAGATGAAAAAATAACGCCCGTGCTTTGGCTTGTTTCTAAGAATTGAGAAGCGATATTTTTAACCAATGTATAAATGTCTGTCGCTTTGACATCAAGTTGCAGTGAGCCACTTTCGATTTTTGAAAAATCTAAAACATCGCTTATCAGATCTAGAAGAAGGTCTGCACTAGTATTAGCGTAATTTAACCACCTACTCTGTTTTTCATTTAACTCAGAGTCAGCGAGTAGTTCTAACATGCCAACAATGGCGTTCATTGGGGTTCTTATTTCATGCGACATAACAGTTAAAAATTGCGATTTTGCAAGACTGGCTTCTTCAGCCTTGTTCTTCGCTAGATTAAGTGCATACTCTCTATCTTTATTTACTGTTATATCTTTTGCAATACCCATATAGCCTTTGAAATGGCCATTTGCATCATATTGCGGTTTACCACTAAAAGACACCCAAGCTTGAGGTGATGAATTTATCTCAAATTCAAAATCTATAAATTCATTTTGTTCTGACAATAAGTGTTTAAATTGAGACCACTTTTTTAACTGCGTTTGTTCATGTTCAGTTATTACATCGTCAAATGTTTTATTCAGGAAATGCCTTTTGTATAGATTGTTTGCTACGTTTGAGGTTAATACGTTTGTAAACAGATTATTTTCTGTGGTTTTCCAAAACCATTCACTGGCAAAGTCATTAAATAGATTTGAAAGCTCAGCTAAACGGCTTAATAGTGAAGTCGAATGAAATTTTTGCCTGTTAAGCCTCGTTTGATGTTCTAATTGATGTGCAACTTGTTGAAGTAAAATTTGTAATGGCATTGATTCAAGTTCGTTAAAACAAGCTCCTGGTTCAATAGATAAAAATACCAGGCATTGAGCTTTACCAAATCCTGTTTTTACTTGAAAGACTAAAGCACTCTCTACATTGCTTGGGGTTCTAAACATGCTGCTATTGTTAATCTCAACCCATAACATTGAGTCATCAATCAAAGCATCAATAAACAATGTTTCTTCAAAATCGAAATACTTCATAGTACGCATTTCGACTGATGCTTTATTGTTTTCAATATTAATTAAACAAAGCTCATTAAAACTAAAATAAGGATTCAGTAAAAATTGAAGTTCTTTTTTAACAGTTTGATTTTCTGTTATTCCATTAAACTGTCTTAGCACAATTGGTAATTGCTCTAAGTTAATACCCGCCATGGCTTTTCCTATCAAAAATTGCATCGCATAATGCAAATATAGAAAAAAGAATTAGATTCATCCATATATTTTTTAAAAAATTATCGATATTTCATCATATTAGCTAAATCTTAAAAATGGTATGCCTTATGCTTTTAATTGGTATGAACTAATTAGGGTGAATCAAATGAAAATTGTATGTATTGGTGGTGGCCACGGCTTATCTCATATGCTTAGTGCAATTAGACCACATTGCGCAGAACTCACTGCAATTGTCGCAACAACTGATAATGGTGGTAGTACAGGAAAACTAAGAAATAGTCAGGGGGGCGTTGCTTTAGGTGATATAAGACGTTGTTGCCTACAACTTGCCGATGATGACTCATTAGTACATAAAGTATTTCACCATCGCTTTGAAGGCGGTGAGTTAGATGGTCATAGTTTAGGTAATTTAACACTGCTAGGGTTATCACAACAAACTAACTCTGCGACTCAGGCAATTGCTTGGTTCAATGCGATGTTGGGCAATTCTGAAACCATTTTGCCAATGTCTGATGAGCCAACCGATTTATTAGCTGTTTTACCAAACGGTGAAAAAATTATTGGTGAATGCCAGATAGACTCGCTAACTCAGTTACCTGACTATGTCACTCTATCTCAAAATGTAAATGCGGCTCCAGGTGCTGTTGAAGCAATACATAATGCTGACTTAATTTTAATTGGTCCTGGTAGCCTAATAACCAGTGTCATGCCAGCTATGCTTGTAGAAGATATCGCTCAAGCAATTAACATGACTTCAGCGTGTCGAGTGTTTATAGAAAATATTGCAAAAGAAACAAGTGTAATTAAATCATTAGATTTAAAACCCGTTGATTGGCTTGAAAGTATGCTGGGATATTCATTTTGTGATTTAAGTATTTCACACGACGCACTTAGCGAAATTGTTTCACATTTTGATGATGTGATTAAAACACCAAATCAGCAACATGATATTGAACAACTTAGTACTGTTTTTGGTGAGATACTTAAAATGCCATTAATTTTGGAGGCTGATAAATCAAGCCGAACTGATCAAGCTATTTCCATGCTTTAGTGTTAGTGAAAATTGATCTTGCAGTGTCTCGATTAAATCATGCAATTCATGATCGAATTGTTCAGCTTTGGCTTTGTGCTCAATTTGTTCAGCAATAGAACCTACAGAAAGCGCGCCATAGCTTCGGCTACTGCTTTTCAGACTATGAGCATTTAAAGAAATAGTTGCTTGTTTTGTTGTATCAGCAATATCGTTAACAATTTGTGTGGATTCAGTTAGGTACACTTGTAGTAGCTGTTTTGCTAGGTCTTCACCAACATCCTGTTGCAATTGTGCAAATGTAGCAGTATCTATCATGTTTTTTCCTTGGAGTAGATATGAAGTACAGTGTTATTTTATTTGTAGATTCAAGCATCATTGGCGGCATCGAAAGCCATATCATTGCCCTATGCAATTTGCTTGAACAATATAATATTAAAAGCTCAGTTTTGTTTTATCAAGATCATAATAACATCGCATTTTACAATCGTTTAGATAATGCAAATATTGACTACCAATTTGCGGGCGGAAGTTTTTTTGATTTTTACAGAATTATCAAAGGGTTACCATCCAGTTCGTTACTTCATACTCATGGTTATAAAGCAAGTATATTAGGCAAGCTCGCTTGCTTAATGCAAAGTCGCCGTTGTATATCTACTTATCATGCCGGTGAGCAAGGTCAGGGACTCGTTTATTTATATAACAGGCTTGATAAGCTTTTAAGCTACTTTTCATTTAATTTTGCCGTTTCAGATATTCTTTCAAAACAGATTTACAAAGCAGAACTACTGGAAAACTTTATCAGTTTGAATAATAAATCTAAGCACTCAATAAACATTGAGAGAGAGCCAATTAACGTTGGCTTTGTTGGCCGCTTATCTTACGAGAAAGCCCCTGATATATTTATTGAGACTGCTAAACAGTTTTCATCTGAATATCTTAATTTTCATATGTTTGGTGATGGACCAATGGCAAGTGAATTAGATTTAACAGCAATAACTTATCATGGACAATGTGAGCCAGAACAAATATGGCCACATTTAGATGTATTGGTTGTTTGTTCAAGGGCCGAAGGTTTACCTATGGTTGTCCTTGAAGCAATGTCTAATGGTATACTAGTGATTTCTGCACCTGTTGGCCAACTTGTGAAAACCATTGAACATTTAAAAAATGGCTTACTAATGACTGATTCAAGCACTGATGCATTAGTAAACCAATTAAATTACTTACGATCACTCAGTGCTGAACAAAAGCGCAACATGCTCAAGAATGCTAAGCAATTAGTTGAGCAACGTTTTTCAGGTAAACAGCAATTTGAACAATTAAATAAGGTTTATACCGCTAGCTTACCTGCATTTCCTCCCAACTCTTGATTTTTCTGTAAAGTGTTGAAGGACTCACATCTAACAAGGCCGCTGCTTTTGGAATATTGTTATCACAAGCATCGATAGACTGTTCTATATAGCGTTTTTCAACTAACCAAAGGGGTTCTATATCTGACTGAGAAAACTCTGCTGGTTTTTCATCAATTGAAATTATTTCTGAAGATATAGGCGTATTATCCTCAAATTGTGTTTTAACCCTATGACTTGGTTCAGAAGCTGCCGTTTCGACTGACTGGTTTTGGCTATGAGGTAAAGCAGGGATCATATTTGTTTCTATATAATCCTCATTGTGAAGTACGAGAATATTTCTAATTGTATTTTCTAGCTGTCGAACATTACCCGGCCAACTGTATTTTAAAAACATGTTTTTAACAGCATCAGACATGCCCCTGTAACTACGCCCTTCCTCTTTACTAATTTTTTTGAATAAGGCATCAGCTATCTCAATAACGTCTCTGCCACGTTGATTAAGAGGTGGTAAAGTGACAGGAATAACATGTAAACGATAATATAGATCCTCGCGGAAACGCCCTTCTTTAACCTCAAGCAAAGGATCACGATTTGTTGCACAAACAAAACGTACATCAACTTTAACCTCTTTTTCACTCCCTACTTGCTGATAACAACCAGTTTGAATAAAGCGCAAGAGTTTACTCTGAAGATTAATATCCATTTCGCAGAGCTCATCTAAAAATAAAGTTCCTCCATCAGCTTGGCCGGCAGCCCCTTCACGGTTTGCAATGGCCCCTGTAAATGCGCCTTTTAAATGTCCAAAAATCTCACTTTCAATTAAATCTTTAGGAATTGCGGCACAATTCAAAGCAACAAAGGGTTTATTTGCACGCGGAGATGCTAGGTGCACTGCACGGGCACATAATTCTTTTCCTGTACCACTTTCACCAGTAATAAAAACAGTTGCTTTGCTTGCTGAGGCAGATTTAATAATTTGGTAAACAGATTGCATTTCAGCAGAGCTGCCAATCAAATCAAAGTACTGTCCATTCTCATAGGTACTTTTGTATGTTTTTACGGTTTGCTTTAAGTCTTTTAGTTTTAATCCGTTATTTACAGTGATCCGAAAACGATCCGCTTCAATGGGTTTTTCTAAAAAGTCACTCGCACCTAATTTAATTGCTTTAATGGCCATTTCTTTTGTTGCATGGCCTGTTAAGACAATTACCTGCGGAGAGTTCTCAGCATTTAATGATGATAAAATATCAAGGCCATTCATATCCGGCAGCATGACATCTAATATGATCAGGTCTGGTTGAAATTCTTCTAAAGCAGCTATCGCCTGCTCGCCGGTGTAAGCGATGCGCGTATTTACACCCGTGGGTATTAAGTATGACTGGTACATTAAAGCCAGTGACTCAGTATCTTCAACAATGAGAATTTTAGGTGGCATTGGTATGTCCTTATTTTAATAGCTGTTGAGATAAAGTGATTATGATACAAAACCTTACTAATAGCTTAGTGTGAAATCGCTCAGTTTGTAAACTCAAACTTTAGTGTTTGTTGATCACAATGAGTGATGCATCATCAACTTCTTCAGATAACTTCACTTGACTGGCTTGCCATAAACCATATGCAAAATCTTCATTGTAGAGTTTGTTTGCGTTTAATTTCGATACTATTTGATCCACTTCATCTAAGTGCTGGTTATCTAACCAGCCATCTGTAAAGATTAATATGTGCTCAACCTCAGCTAGTTCATATTGGTAATGCTTAAATTGATGTTGATCATTAAGGCCAAGCAAAGGATCTGTGCCAACTAGCTGCTCTAAACGACCTTGTTTATTAATAACACAAGGCGCAGGATGACCCGCATTGAACCAATGTAAACGGTTATCTTCGATATAAATTATCAACAAGGTTACTAAGCTTGATTTACATAAGCGCTGCTCAGAAAGGGCTCTATTCAACATAGGTAGTACGGTCTCTAAAGGGATCTCTGTTGCTAAACAACCACTTAAAAAACCTTTAATAGCAAAGCTCTCTTTTAAAGCGACTAGACCATGTCCCATCATATCGCCAATTACCACGGCGTTGCTATGCTGGTGGGGATACAAACAAAAATCTCCCCCCATTTGGCTTATAATTGAGCCAAAATTATAAGCGTTATACGTTTCTAACTCACGTTTGGTTGGTGCTCTGTCCTCATTAACAAAGTACTTTAAAGCAGAGAACCGATGAACAATTCTTTCAATACTTTGCAGTAATCTAGTTTTGGTAACAGGTTTAACTAGATAATCATCAACGCCGAGCATATTAATTCTTTTTATCAACTCTTCACTGTCATCCCCCGTGAGCATAACAACTGATAAATTAATTTTTAGATTTGACTGGTTTAGTCGTTTTAATAGCGGCTCACTCGTACCATTTTTAAGCTTGTGGTCTAACAGTAAAATCGTCGCACCTGAGGTAAGGATCTCTTGCCAACCTGATTCAATGTCTTCGCAACAAATTACTTGAAAATGTTCAGATAAATAGGCTTTAAGCAGAGCCAATTGTGACTTATCATCATCAATGTATATCAATGTTGGCCGCTTATCGATATTGTTTAAACAGAAAGAAAATGTATTAAATTGATGATGAGTATTATAGCTAGCATTAGGAAAATAATGCTTGATAAGCGCAACCCCCATCCCCCCTTCAACAAGCTCACCACTGTCTATTTCCCAATTTGATGAGTGATTATTAAAAATATCATAACTTTTAAATGAATCTTTAAATTCAATTCGTAACTGCTGGTTTGATACTTTAAATATACTAAATAACAAAGGCTTATCATTTTTCTTTGTGTGGCGTAGTAAATTAGTTAAATACTCGGTTGCTACAAGGCCTGCAGCATCAATGTCTTGGTGCTTGACACTAATTGCAGTAAGGATATGTTTTAAAACATGCCGTATCTCACTCACTATCGGCCAATCTAGCGTATAACTCTTTTGATAAAGGCAGTCCATTTGTCTCTCAATATGCAGTAAACAACCAACGTTGTTTAATTATTTTATTTATTAGGTAATTAGAAAGTTTAGGCCATTTATGTTGGCGCGTTTTAAGTGACTCAATCAAACGTGTACCCAGTGGAGCAAAGTTATGCTGTGCGACTACAATTTTAATCTCAGTCAATCCTGCTTGCTCTAGATTTGTAATGCCATGGCACAGTGCTTCTTCATCATTTAAACCTAATGAAACAGTCAAAAATGTCATGTCAGTACATAAGCTTAGCGCATGTAATGGTACATTGCCTCGATTACACTTAAGTGCTGGGCTCATATCAATAAACACATAGTCATATTCTTGTTTTATTCGTTCAATTGCATCGTTTAGGATTGATTTGTTTTTAACTGATTCCAGCTCATTTAGATGCTGCATAGTTAAAATATCAACGTGATCTGTGCTAATAATATTCAATTGACAACTTATATCACTAAAGCACCATGGCCCAACGTCAGTACTTTGGTTCTGATCAAGTTTAAAAGGCGAAATTGGGTTCAAATCAATGATCAAAACTTTTTTTGATTGATTGCATAGTCTTGTTGCAACGCTAGTACATAAGGAAGTTGAACCCTCACTTCCTGTTAAAGATATAAAACAAATACAGCGAGCTTTAAGGTTATCAATTTCATTACAAACTGCTTCAAGCTCTTGGTATTGAGAAGGTATCATTTTCATAGGCCCACCACTAAAGCGATTACTGTTATGAAGTCGAGAAAGTTAGATTTAAATTGGCTAATTAAATCCTGACCTTTATCTGGCACATAAAGCGTATCGCCGGCACGTAACACAGGGATATACGCTGAATTCGGATTCTTAACAAACTCTTCTAAATCAAATACACGAGACTGCTCTTTACAGCATGAATGATTAACCACCACAATTTTGTCTATGAGTGCAGAGCTTGATGGACCGCCTGCTTCTGCTAGTACGTCAAGTACCGTCATAGTGTCATCAAAGCTGTAACGACCAGGCTTTTCAACAGCCCCCATAATACGCACTACTTGCTCTTTAGGGGTACGTAACCAATCTTTATCTTTTTCAGGAATGTAGATGGTATCGCCTGGTAAAACGTGTGGAAAGAGTGTTTCATCGCCTGTTTCAAAATAAAGTGCGAGGTTTAACTTACTAACCTTTGCAGTGTTTCCATTACGATGGGTAATACGAATATTACGTAAATCTGCATTATCTGTAGGACCATCAGCCGCGGCTAAAATATCAATAAAATGCATATTGGTATTAAATGCATAGCGGCCAGGAGAACCAACTTGCCCCATTATATAAATAGATTTACTTGATTCTTGGCGGATCCATTGCGATTTATTATCAGCAGGATCAACTGGCAGTTCCTCAACAATGATAGTGTCGCCAGCAATCAAGTTGGGTAATTCATAGTTTCCTGCATCATTAATTGTATACTGCTCTAAATCGAAACGTTTAGTGACTTCACCGTTACGAACGATCTTTATATCATTGATATTTGCGCCTTTAGTTGGCCCGCCTGCATGCGCAAGTAAATCTGTGAAATCCATTTCGGGACTCCATTCATAACGGCCCGGTGATTGGATTGCGCCGATAATTTTAATTGCGCGTTTTGGTGGCACTTTCAACCAACTTTTTTCATTTTGGTCAGTCTTTTCTGGAACAAAAATCACATCTCCTGGGTTTAAGTTAGGCACTTTTACAGTCACAATTCCTTCACTGTAGCCTTGCAGATCGAATAAAATACTTTCGCCCGATGGCGTTAAAATCTTAATCTGGCGAGTTTCTGCAAAGCGAGTCGGCCCGCCGGCATTCGCAAGAATATCTAAAAAGCTGGTACTATCGCCGGCCTCATAAGCACCCGGCTTTTGTACTTCACCCATGATGTAGACGGTACGTGATGTAGTGTTTACATCATCAACCATGATAGGCACGTAAATCGTAGAACCAGCTTTTAATGCAGGCATTGTATCGTTGTTAGGTTTATCCAAATACGCTTTTAGGTCAAAAACAACAGGTGTTTTGTCTACGATAACGCGAATTTTGGTTACATCTGCGTAGCGAGTTACGCCTTCAGCTCGCATCAATGCATCTAATACACTCATATTTTCTTTGAATGAAAAACTACCTGGATTGTGGACTTCACCAAGTAAGGTGATTGCACTGTTATCGCTGGCATCACCGGATGCACTTAATGTTTGCGCATCAAAATCGATTTGTACATTGCCTAATAGTGGTGATACAGGTACGAATACTGTGTCGGCACTTTGTAATTGGGGTAATAAGTCAATGTTGCCTGAATCTAAATAGGCTTTGTAATTGAATTCTATTACATCGTTACCGCGACGAATTTGTAGTCTGTCTAGCTGTGCCCCTGGTTTCAAGCCACCTGCACGTGCAATGACCATTTGGATATTACCATCACGGGGAATACTGACTTGAGATGGGTCGTTCACATAACCCATAACATTAATAAAAATATCTCTAGAACGAATTTCGACATAAAAATCGTCCATCGCAACATAGACTTCGCTTAATGCAGCACGTAGTTGCTGTTCAATTTCAGCAAGTTCAGCGCCAGTTACTTTAATCTTACCAAGCTCAGGTAAAGTGATGGTGCCATCTTTGGCAACTTCAAATGGTTCATCAAACTCTACTTCACCCGGTAAGTATAAATATATTTTGTTTCCGACTTGAACTTGCTCTGCAACAGCGAGTGTTGAGAACATAAGTAAGCATATTAAAATTAATTGTTTCATATTATTGCCCCTTAGGACCATTTAAAACTTTGGTCCAACTGGATAATGCATGTACTTTTTTGTTCGTATCTTTGTCAGTAATATCAATAACTATCGCTTCTACACGTCTATCTGAGTGGCGTTTAGCATTTGAGTCGGGCTCATTGCTATAAGGTGATAAACTACCTTGTGTGAGCGTTGTAATCGTAGCTGGATTAACCCCGTAAATTCCTAACCAATGTTTAACCGTCTCTGCACGTTTCAATGCTAATTCATAGTTATTGGTTTGTTGCCCGCTAATATCTGTATGCCCTACTAGTAATAAATTGATTTTATCTACTTGTTTTATTAAGTCAGCCGCTTGTGATAATCGAGAGATGTATTTAGGTGTTACTTGAAAGTCATTAAAAGAGAATTGATTGTCACTATTTAGCAGCTCAGTGATCTGCTCTTTCAATGATGCAGTCATCACCTGCTCATTTTCCGTTGGGCCAGCACATTGCGTCATCGCATTAACTGTTTCAAAGTGTTTTGATAACTGGTTTAGGCCGTGGTAATGGATCAAAAGATCATGCTCTGCGTCTTCCCACATTTGGGCTGCGATTAAACGACGTATACGATTTTCATAAATTTGAGCTTTAAGCAATTGAGCGGGCATACATTGTTTGATGCCTTGAGCTTTCAACAAATCTAATTTCAAAACGTGATGTTCAAACTCACTCAAAACCACTGTTTCTTGTGTATCGTAAATAAGCTCATTTTGTTCATCGGTTAATGGGTAATTTTGGTATTTTTCGGCCCAGCCTCCTTGTCCTTCATCAGGCCAAGAAGCACATCCGCCAATTATAATCAGTAAAACTGTTATTAGTATGTGCTTCATAACTCACCTCACGCGATGTCAGCTTGCTCAATGAATGGGATGGTTTTATCTACTCTTAGTAAACTCATTAATTTATGTGGTTGACCTGAAACGTTCAGTAAAGAAAGCTTTTGGCCTTTTTTCTCAATTCGTTTATATAAAAATACCATGGCACCAATACCTGAGGAGTCGATGAAGGTGGTGTCACTAAAATCCAGAACCACATTTAATTGTTCACTCGTGGCTACCGTTTCGAACTGATCTTTGAAGCTATCGACTGCTAAGCCAGAGAAATCATTTGGTAAAGTGATGAATGTGGTATTTGCATCAGATTTAGTTGTATTAGTCATGATTTTCTACCTTTAAGATGGTTTGGTTAATCTTACTGTTACAACTTAAATGCCAGAATATAAGATATTGATAATTTTAAGTTTTTATTTACTTTGTGCATAATGCAATTAATTTATAGGAATTAATTTGCATTATGCAACTGATTTTGACCATAAAACTATTGGCCTTTTCCTGTAAAAACAACCATTAGCGTTTTGACAATTATTGAGCATTCTAATTTTAGCCATGCTAATGGCGTAGACATACTAAGTGAATAGGCATAATCCCAACCAATTTTACTGCGAGCATCTTCTATTGATTCGTCGTAGCCATTCATTACTTGGGCAAGACCCGAAATACCAGGTTTTACGCCATAAGTTCGTTGACAAAAATAGGGGATATTTTTTTCTAACTTTGCATAGAAAACTGGACGCTCTGGTCTTGGACCAATTAATGACATATCCCCTTTAAGAACGTTTATTAATTGCGGTAACTCATCAATACGCGTTTTTCTCATAAATCTGCCAATAGGAGTAATTCGTGGATCATCCTTACTCGCCCATACGGCACCTGATTTTAATTCAGCATCAACAACCATAGAGCGAAACTTATATACATTAAATAATTTGACAAAGTTATCTGAGCTTTCACCGACACGAAGTTGGCTAAAAATAATCGGGCCTTTAGAAGTTAATTTAATTGCGATAGCGGCAAATAAACAAATGGGCCAAACGAGAGCGATTGCAACTAATGCACCGATAACATCACAGCCACGCTTTATAACCTTCACAAGCGACTTACCAGATATATCACAAGAAGAACGATTCACATTGTTATCCCTCACACGTCGCCAAGGGGCATTAAAGTACCCTAGCTCGTAGCGTATAATTCCATATAAAGACAGAAAATAACTGTTTAAAATATAGTTTACTTTATCTAAAATAGGTACGCGTATTTTAATATTAAAAACACTCTTTAACAGCTCAACACCGTGTAAGCTTAAAATGCCTATGGCTAAAAACACTGCCCATGTGGTTTTCATGAATGCAGCTTCGAATAAAATACACAAGTAGATACACGCTAAGATAATCGGCATCACGCCGCGCAGTACTTTATGCGAAAAAAAGTTTAAACTCGTCCAACCAAGTTGAGGCTTTAGAAGCTGTTTTAGGGACTTAATTTGTTGCCAATTCCCTGCTCCAAGGCGGATACGACGTTTGTAGTCTTCTTGTTGTAAATCGCATTCACGCTCATAAATAACAACGTCTTCATCTAATACTGCCTTACCACCTTGTGCAAGCGCATTCATAGATAAAATAAAGTCATCATTAATAGTGTTATCATCAAGCTCTATTGCCGATGTTGAACGCATCGCAAACATGGCACCAGGCACACCAATTACTGCACCTAGCTCGGACTCAGATAGTTTTACCTGATTTTGATACTTCCAATATGCTTTTTGTGCATCTGGAGCCCTATCATCAAGTGTGTACACTCCCGTAGAAATTGCAACTTTTGGATTACTAAATTTATCGGCGACCTTATTTAAAGCATCAATGCTCAAAAGCGCGCTCACGTCAGTGAACAATAAAATATCATTTTGAAATTTAGCTAACCCCATTAATGTATTTAATCCATGCACTTTACCTTTGTTCTCTTCCCTAACATGGAAAAAACATTGCACACCATGGCTCAGTAAAACACGTTGAGCCTCATAAGCTCTGTTCACCGTCGCATCTGTGCAACCATCAAAATAGACATGTATGCTGTAATGATCATTGTCATATAACAATGAGGCTAAGTTATGTAACTTTTCTGCTATGTGGTCTTGTTCGTTATACGCGCACATTAAAATACCAATATTTGGCTGATAGGTTTTAGGGTCAGCCTTGCTATTTTTGTGTTTAGATTTGTGACTTTTTGCAGCCCAATTAACCATGATTGGATATCCAACATGGTGGTAAATTGCAACGAATACTAATACTAAAAATACGATACTGAAGATTGTCATCATAGCCTCCCATCACGCTAACGCTGTGTATAAATTGTCATATTGACTGCTCATGGTCCGTGCATCAGCAACAGCTATAGCATGATGACGAATAGGATTTCCGTTTGGTAATTGCAAAGTACGTAATATTGCAGGGGCAATTAGCTTGTAGTTATTTGCTGCAATCAATTCCCCCTCTTTATCAGTTACAACTTCGTGAATACCACCTACATCAGATGCGACAATAGGTACTCCACATGACATCGCTTCAATGATAGACAGGGGCAGACCTTCTCGTTTCGAATATAGACACATAACATCGATGCTAGAGTAAAAAACTCTCATGTCGTGTATATTTCCTAAGAAATGTACTCGCGATTTTAAATCATAGCTTTCAACAGCTTTGTGGAGTAAATCTCTCTGGTCACCATCGCCTGCAAATACAAGGTGATAATTCTCAGGCAAATAAATGAGAGCATGTATTAAGTCTTTATGCCCTTTACCTTCAATTAGTCGGGCTGCACACCCGATCAACTGAACATTTTCTGGTAAGTTTAACTGCTGGCGTGCACATGATTTATCTATTGCTTTAAATTGCTCGCAATCAATACCATTTAAAATTGTCTGTTGAGGTATGATTGACGTTTTTGATTGAAACTCATTGGCTACGATGTTTGCATCTGCTACCCAATGAATATGTGTTAATAAGTTAAGAGCTCTGGTGAAGAAACGTTGCTTAATATTGTTTAAATACCAAGCATCATGAATAGTCGAAACATGGCGAATACGCTTAGTTGTTAATGAACACACAATACCAGCGTACAGTAATGGACCTATATGATGACTATGAATAATATCTATTTGCTGCTCTTTTATAAGCGCCTTTAATTTTTTTATAACCGAACCTTTAAAGCCAGGTGCTTTATTTAAACAAAAAACACTGCTTTTATAATTGCTAAGTTCCGGCCATTGTTTGATTGCTGACTCCTTATCACCTTCTAACGAGACGATGATGGTTGTTTGGCTATATTGACTATTCTTTAATAGCGTAATTGCCATTTTTTCTAGGCCGCCAACTTCTAAATGCTGTACTAAGTGCATTACCTTCATAAAGGTTCTCCTTCAATATGCTTGTTAGATGCACTGCTGTTTATAATTGGCAGGACAGTTACTACGTGTGCATTACTAAGCTTTTCAATAGTTTGAATATCTTTTAGATGGCTGTCGCAAAGTGAAGCAACAAATACACTTGCTCCACCTGTAAACATTCCAAGCACGACTCCAATCACGATTGTCATGACTAAAGAGGTATTGATTGGTTGCGTTGGGCTATAGGCGCGTTCAATTGTTTTTACTTTGTCTGGGCCTTCATATTTAACAAGTTTTCCTGTTACTTTTGCCATTTCGTATCGGCTTAACATATCTTTGTACAACGATTGTTTAACTTCGTAATCTCGTTCTAATTTTCTTAGCTGTTTTTCTACATCGCTGGTAATTAATAATCTCTCGCTTACCTCTTTTACCTGTTCTTCTAGCATTGCAAATTCTTGTTCCTGTTGAAGCAGGTTATTTTTAGCCTCTTCTAAGGCAAGCAGCTGAGAAACCAATACACTGGATTCTTTATTTTCACCCGAAGGCAAGGTGTTAACCATTTGCCAAAGTTGATCTAAATTCGAGGTATCTAAGTCTTCGCTTGATTCAAGTAATGACTGCTGACGCGCTTTTAAGTTTTTTAAAGTACGTGTTTTTTCAATAACTTTACTGTGCTTATCTGTATAACGAGTGCGCAGTAGACTTAATTCAGATTCTGTACGAATAATTTTTTCTTCTAACTTCCCTAGGATTGGATTAGCTTGCCCTACTTTATTTTTTAGTGCATTGAGCTTTGCTTTAGCACCAGAAAGAGCAATTAATTTCTGCTGTTTTTCCGATAATAATTTATCGAATGTTTCGCGGTTGCTATGTAAAACCGTTGGTAATGTATTGCTATTTTGGCTTTTAAATTTAGCAAGAGATTCTTCAGATACTTCTAACTCTTGGCGTAACCCTTCAAGTTGTTGAAAGAAAAATTGTTCTGACGTATCTAAAGAGGCTTTAGTTGGCGCAAGTAAGCGTTCAATAAATTTCTCTACCACTTTTTCAAGTACAGGTTTCATTTGACTTTGGTCGTGCCATATAAAGTTTATACGCACTAATTCATCGCCGATTAATGACAAAGAGAGAGCTTTAGAGAGCTTTTGATGAATTTCTTCAACTTGTTTTGGCGTTGCATCTTCTGCGATTAAATTAGTTTCCTTAGCGACAGCAATAAGTACTTTTCTGCTTATAACTAAAGTTCTAAGTGCTGCCATACGATCTGATAACTGAAATGAAAAAGACAGATCATCTAAGTACGGATTTAAAAGTGCAGATTCTTCAATCAAAATGGTTGCGTGGTTGGTATATTGTTTTTGAGCAGTCAGCCCCATGAAAATAACAACAAGAGGCACAATGCAAAACGGAATAATAAAAAGCTTAATACGCGTGTAAAGCGCATAAAGCCCTAAATATATTAATCGTTTGATCTGCTCTTTAACTAACATGGAGTTACCTATTGCTTTGCAATTTGCAAAAAAATGCAGTTATATTTGCATTTTGAAAAAAATAAATTGCGATAATTTCAATTAGTTATTCTGTTGCAGATCTTGTTCCAAAAATAAAAAAAAGCTGCGTTAATGCAGCTTTTAATAGATGAAGTTAACCAAGCCCTAGCTCATCACTTATTTGTAGCGCCTTAACTTGCCAACTGTGATTTTTTGCGTAATCAGCTTGAGTTTGTCGCCAATTAAGCTTTTGCTCATCGCTTATGCTAATGGCATAGTCCACACGCTCAATGAAGGCATTCATAGAGTCTGCGATCAGCACAGCCTCTTGATAGGGTCTCACTGCAGCAAAATTAGTTGAAACAATGGGGGTTCCTGTCGCTAGATACTCCTTAAGTTTAAGCGGATCGCATGCTCTAATTTGCGCGTTATCAACAAATGGGAGAATCGAGACATGCCAATGTTGAGAAAAAGTAGCAAGTTTATGGTGCTCTACTGCGGGTACATGGGACACATTGTTAAGGGATAATAATGAATCAAAGTTTTCAATAATGTTACCAATTAACATTATTTGGTATTGAGGCCGTTCAAGTGCCAGTTTTTGCAAAAGCTCTTTGTCGAGCCACGCATTTAAAGAACCATAAAAGCCAATAACCGGTTTATTTATATTACTAAGTTCAACTGCCTTCTGCTTTTTATTATTAAATAAATCAAAGTCAACACCATGAGATAACAGCTTAACTTTATGCTTTGGCATTTTGCTAGAAAGAAATTCACTTACTACATAAATGAGGTCGGCTTTAAGAATAAGCTCTCTCTCTAGTGGTTCAACCATTAAATGATCAACACCCGCTAAAGCCGAAAAGTCATCGCCACAATAATAAACGATCTTGTCTATGGGACGTAAATTAATAAGGTATATGGCAGTAGGTACACTAACCCAATAGATGATAGGTTCATTATCAACAAAAGACTTTTTATTAAAAATCCATTTATTAAAAGCTTTTACAAGCTTATTGTCATGCCAAGGTAAAATCGGCAAAGTATGATCTTTAAGCTTACTGTGATTGTCTGCAGATTCTTCAGTATGCCTCTTTTTCAACACTAAGGATTTTAGTTTGTAAAAAACTCTCTTTACATCAAGCAACTTTATTGTTGGCTTTCGCATACCGATTGAATTTATCCATACAATATCATGGCTTTTCGCTAATTCTTTAAAGATATGTTGAGTACTGCTTGGATGGCTTTGCCAATCTTCACCAAAAACGATAAATTTCATGACTCTGACTCCAGCTTCTTAACAACTTTCGCAGGGTTTCCTGCCACAATCGTATTTGCAGGTACATCTTTTGTAACAACACTACTTGCTGCAACTATTGCGCCCTTTCCTACTGTTACGCCAGCAAGGATTGTCGCCCCCGTTCCAACCCAAGCCCCTTGCTCTATAATGATGTCTCCGACTTGCGAATCATCATCAGGCTCACCTAAAGCGCGCCTTTGCGAGTTTAAAGGGTGGCCTGGAAAACCAGCTAAAAAAACCCGTCCAGCAAGCCTAACATCATCTTGCAGAACAATTTTACCAGCCACAGAGAATGAGTTTTGCCAACCAATATCGACATTATTACCAATGATAAGTTGCGATTTGTTTAACCCATGACTACGACCACAAAAAGTGCTAATACCACTAATACGAGAATTATCTTGGCACGTTATATCTAGCTGCCCTAAAATTTGTGGCATACCAGAATAAAGATATAAATTGCGTTTTGAACCTTTAATTTGGCTTTTAAAAATTGGCGTAAAATAGAAGATACGTAATAGTTCACTGAAAATTGTTTTAACAAGTAAATGCAGTTTGTATAGGCATGTATGGAAACCTGGTATTACAAACATTTGCGGATTGCGAATGAGTTTTGCAATTTGAAAAAGTGACTTTGCAAAAGGACTGTCACTTGATTTTAACCACTGTTTTAAATTCTCAGTCATAATGCCTTTCCTTTTGTTTATCTATAACAAGCTTTTCAAGAGCAATAGTTAACGCCAAGATGATGTATATAGGCCAAGTAAAAGCTTGAGTTAAAAAGGTTCCTGACACCATAAAGCCTATCAGCCCGCCTTTAAGTGCTTTCGCATTCACTGCTATTTTTTCATCGTTAAGCTGTTTATTTATCAAGAAAACACGGTTTAAACTTCGGTAAATACATGTGATCAGGGCAATGAATATGAACATCCCAACAATGCCTGTTTCGCCAAGTACTTGAAACCATGTACTGTGTACTGCATGATTCTTGCCATCCCAATGTGGACTATAGAAAAAATAATTCGCGACAAAATTATTTACACCTACCCCAGTCAATGGATTAGACAGCGCCATGTTAATTGCCGCATGCCAAGCATAGATACGGCCCATTGCAGACTCATCGACACCATCTTCATGAGCACCACCACTTTGTCTATCTGATATCCCTGCAAAAACAATCATCGCGAGCATTCCGACAGCACCTATACAACCAACAATGATTGGATTTTTAATTTTTTGATAGATAAAAAAGCTTAATACTGCTGCAATCCCCAGTAATCCCCCACGACTTTGAGTAGCAATAACGCCACTAATCGCAACTATTAGACAGATGAGTGCTATAAAACGTCTTATTTTATGGGCGCTACTATCAAAAACTTCAGCTGCAAGAAAAGACACTGGGAACATCATGACAAGTGATAAATCATTCGGGTCACCGAGTTGTGAGCGAAGTTCTCGCGAAATAGTCACACGAGTTCCTTCAACAAGACCGATCCCATTCATTTTATTACTTAAGGCTACAAGCGCGATGGCTGAGCCTGAAATCATAATACCAATGCGGATAACATTAAAATGTTGTAGAGAAGTCATCCACCATGAAATTGCAAACACCATTATGAGCACTTTAATCAACACACCTGACCAATACTCAAGCGCTAAACCACGGTTAGCCGCACTGAATACGCAAATAGTTAACCAAATAAACCAAGCAAAAAATATAAGGTGATTTGTATGCCAATGAGGCTTTAATTTCTGCGAAATAAATAGATGCCATGCAATCCCTAAAAGAGATGCTAATGCCAAGAGCTTAGGAATTTTTAATGGCATCAAAACAGGAAATGCTTCGTGTAGCCTAAAATAACTAAAAAGAATAAATAAGATAATAAATGCAACACTGACTTTCACTGCTGTAAACGCTGCAAAAGGAAGTAGTAATAAAGCAAAAACGGCGATAGGACCTAGTAGCGAGTAAGTCGAAATAACCAGTACGGTGACAACAATACCATTTATTACAAGTTGATTTTGCTTATAGTAATTGAGCATATTTACGCTCCTCTACCGTTTTTTTGATAACTCGTAAAATGATGCTCTTGTACTGATTAATAAATACAAAAATGTACGTTAACAGGACACCTAATTGTAGAATTAAATTGCCAGGCATAAACGAAATACCCGCTATGATCAATAAAGCAAGCCAACTAGGAACAAGTGAAGATAGTTTAAAAGTTAGCGGAACAAACTGTTGGCTAGTTAAGTAAAAACATAACAGTTTAAAGCTCTGCATAATAATTAAAGATAAGATCGCTCCTTCTACTGCAAACATTGGCACCAGAAGATATAAAAGGCTCAGACCGACTAATGCAGTTAAAAAATTAATAATGGGTACCCAGATCCCATTCTTATGCGTATAACAACCAATATTCAAAATATCGCTATGGTGCCTAATAGCAACCACAATAATTAACAATACTAACCAGTGCTCGTTGCCGTGGTAATTATCAGGTAACACTAAATTTAAAGTGATTGGAGCAAGAACAGACATCACTACGCAAAGCGCTAAACCAACATTCAAAGAGAGAATGGCTTTACTTTCGTATTCAGATTTATTGTTTTTAACTAGGCTAAAACGTTTAGCAAACCACCAAAGGCGTATAGGCTCAAACGTAAACGAAGTTAATACTGCAAACTGCGCCGCCACGTAGTAATTCGCTAACAATGTCTCATCAAAGTTTGCAACTATAAACCAATTTTCAGCGCCGTTTCCGGCATAAATAAATAAACTAGAGATAACAATAGAAATGATAAAAACAGTCTGTTTCCCTTGTATTCGCCAAGAAAACTCTGAATAACTTACATTAATAACCTTTAAAATATCAAAATAGCTAATACATACAATAAGTAAACTACTCACTACCCCCGACACCATAACTCCAGTGATACTGAAACCTAAAAATAGTAAGGTAATCGTTAATGTTGTTTGGACTAAAGCATGAGAAATGCATAAATAACAATATGTTCTCGCATTATTAGTCAAGCGGTAATAAATGTACGGAATACCAATTAGCGCCGATAGTACAAGGTTAACAATTAATAGCCTTAAATCTAGAGGATCAACTTTGGCCGGTAACTGATGTGCTATTTGCTCAGAAAAAATCAAAGAACAACCTGCAAAGAGTAAACTAAATATAAAGGTTGTTATTACCGCGTCACGAAACAGAGCAAGTTTTTCAGTATGAGTATTGTACTGTTGTTTAAGTAAAAGCTCTGGTAAGCCTATTGATAAAATAAGCGAACACAGCGCAGAAACAGTTACTAGAAAATTTAACTGACCAAACTCTACTTGACTTAGGAATCGTGTGCTAATTGGTAGCAATAAAAAGCCTAGTCCTTTTACTGATAATACTGCGACGGCAAAATAACCTATTTGTTTTAGATTACTCATAACTGTTCCTTACAAAGCTTCAACCCACTTTGATAGTTGTTTAGCCTGGTTAAATGCATTGTAGTGCTGATTAACATGTTGTTTTGCATTTTGGCCGAGTAAATAGCGTTTATGAGGTGATAACTGATGAAATTTATAAAGCATCTTGCTAATACCAGAGATACTGCTAGGCATACATTTCATGCCAACATTAGGCGTAACAATTTCATTCGCACCCATTAAAGTGGTTGTTAAAACGGGTAAACCACATGCCATTGCCTCTTTTAAAACCAGTGGCCCTGTATCTCGGTCACCATTTTTAGCGACACAAAATGGGGCAATCAAAGCTGAATAATTCACTAGGTTTTCACTTACCCAAGCATGAGGTTTTTCACCTAGAAACCTGACTGACTTTCTTACGCCAAGCTCTTCAGCCATATACATTAGGTCGTTGATCATTGGACCGTCGCCAACGATATCTAAAGTAATACCAAATTCTTTAGGCATATGTTTAAGAGCTGGTAATAAGAATTGAAGCCCTTTCTTTTCGACTAGTCTACCTATAAAAATTAACCTTACAGATTCACTTAATGATGAAGGTGTTTGGTTAAATTTTGTAGTATCGATACCGCAGTGAAGTAATTTCACGTTACTTTTTTCGCATTTTTTAAACTGCATAGCCATTTCTTCACACACAGCGACAGAGAAATCACATAAAGCTAATTTCGAGTTTAAATCGGCACTATTTACATAAACATCATGGCCATGCCCTATCGAAGAGACAGTGATATTTGCCATTTTCGCAGCAACAATGCCATATGCTAAAGGGCCATGCATAAAATGGCAGTGCAAATGATCTATTTTGGCAACTTTAAGGTACTGAGCAATTTTGTAGCCATAGCCAATAAGAGATTGTGTAGATATCGAGCGAAACTGGATTGCAGTATTTATTGCTTTACTGAGTTTCACAACATTAAACATTGCGGGAAGTATTTTTTTAAAGTCAGGCTTTTCAATCTCTTTGACTTCTATTGCACTTGATAAATTAATCAACACAGAGGTTTTTTCAAAAGTGAATACCGTCACTTTATGTCCAGCATCTAGAAGTGCATTAATTTCTGTGACAACAAATGTTTCTGATGCAACTGGGAAACTCGGAACTAAGATAGCGATGTGTTTCATAAAATGCTCCTACTAAAATATATGTAGAAACAAGGGCAATAACCATACCTGCTTTTTATGGGGTACTTTTCTCAATTTGAGACGTCAAATCTATAAATAATTGCAAAATGCAACGCACAAAAAGAAAAATCAGAGAATTATAGCCAATATCGAGCTAATAAAAGTGGCTTCTAAATTGCGTACTACAAGAATAATATGTTTAAGTTTTTGGAGTAATCTTATGTCTACTCAAGTTAGTGTAATCATCCCTAATTACAATTGTCTCAAGTATTTAGAGACATGCATAAACAGTATTTACCAACAAAATGATGTTAATTTTGAAATTATTATTGTTGATGATGGGTCTACTGACGGAAGCATAGACTACTTACAACAACTCGCTAAAACTAATAAAGAAGTACGTTTATTTACGCAAAATAGGAAAGGTGTCGTGGCAGCAAGAAACTTGGCCATCACACAAGCAAATTCAGAGTATGTTGCATTTTTAGATGCAGACGATTACTGGTCAAAAGATAAACTAGCTAAACAGTTAGCCTTTCATACCGAGCATCCAGAGTGCGTACTAAGTTTTACAGACTACATGCACTTTAATGAAAAAAATGAAGACATAATCAGCTGTTTTGACTACTGGCCTGAATTCGACAGCAATAGAACGAACACAGAATTTCATTTGCTGAAAAATCCAATAAGTCAAATGATAACAACTAACATTGTTGGCACTTCATCTGTAATGGTTAAACGTGCCGCTTTGATTGACGTAGGCGGATTTGATCACAAATTAACAAGCGCAACAGATCTGGATTGTTGGTTAAAAATAGCTAAGCAAGGTGATGTAGCTTACAGCTCTTTGTGCGCAATGCACTACTTGATGCGAGCAAACTCAATAACTGCTAATAGAGAAAATCGATTAGCCGCAATGGTTGAAATTATACGCAGGAATCAATACGGGGTTACAAAAGGAGAATTAAAGAAAATAAAAGCACGTTTAAGTGAGTGTTATGGTGAGTTTTATAGAGAATTAGGTAATTACTCGAAAGCACTATCCTATTCAAATAAGGCATTTTGGCTATTTCCTCATAAGCGAAATTTTAAACATGTTCTTTATGATCTAAAACACTTATTGGGTGCAAGCTAATGAAAGAAACTGTATTAATAATTGATGATGATGAGGCAATTTTGCGCTCATTAAAACGACTGCTAATTAGTAACTATTCTGTAGTTTGTTACAGTGATCCCTATGCAGCTATTGAATATGCGAAACAAAATGCGCTTGACCTGGTAATTTGTGATCTATTAATGCCTTCTTTGAGTGGTTTAGCTGTACTTGAGAAAATTAAGGCAGTAAAACCTTACAGTTCGCGTATGTTATTAACTGGCTATGCAGAGATGGAAGCATCTAAGCATGCAGTCAAAGATAAAGTCGCAACAATGATTACGGCAAAGCCTTGGGATAATTTTGAATTAAGTATGTTAGTAGAGATATTGATAGAAAATAGTAAATTAAGACAACTTCACTGTTTAGATAGTTTAACTTCATAGGTAAGCGACCTGTGGTCGCTACCTTTAACGAAACTAGTATTAATATTAGTTAGCCTAATTTTCTCACTTGCAATGCAATGGTCAATAGGAAGACCTAAAACTGGTAAGCCATTAAATTGAATTTTAGAAGGCCAAGTTACATAAAATCCACTACGATCAAAGCAATTATTATCAGCTTCAATAAAATAGCGCGACCATGGAACCGTGTTAAAATCCCCTGCAATTAACCAATTCCCTCCTAAAGTTTTAATTTCGTTTTGCACTTTACTTAAAACAGAGTTGCGTTGCGTCCATAGAGTTCTATCTCTTGGTGATGGAGGATGAAAAACAAGGCTATTTAACATAATGTTATTATGCAAAAAACTAAGTTTTACATAGCCTAGTTTTGGATTATCAAAACGTTTAATTTGTTTTTGGATAATCGGAAGTTTTGAGATAACGATTATACCAAAAGGCGCGCCTTCAACTTCAGCATAACCAAACAAATGATATTCAGTGTTGAGATTATCAAGAACATGACGCTGTGTATCATTAAATTCTAATAACACCAGGATATCATTTTTCTCTTCTATCATTTGGTTATAGATAATCTGTTGTAAGTTAGGGTTACTATATTGTAGGTTTATTTGCGTAACCTTAATATCACCGACCTCCCTCTGATTAGATGAGTAAGGTTTAAAGTGCACTAAAGTCAAAATTGTACTTAAAACTAGTAAGCTTGATGCCACCTTTTTACTGTAAAAATAACATAACCCTACAGGTAAAAAGCTAACTAAAATTAACTGACCTCTTAGCGCTGCGATTAAATCCAGCATATATGAATCTAATTGATTAAAAGCTAAAAATAAAAGAACGCCATAAAGAACCAGAATTAGTAAACGCATAGCCACCCTCCTCTGATTACTTATAGTCCTATTTCTTAATCTTTGCTGAGATAATATTTACACAAAATTTAGTATGATGTGTTCTTTTGTGTGTAAAAATAAATACCCGCAGGTACTTATTTTTTTAGTTTAATACCAATTCGCTTAATTAAGTTTTATTGCGAATTGGTATAGCCGTGCTTTATTCGAAACCGTTGATCATTTTATCGCAAACAACCGGTGTTGGCCTGTGATTATCATCAACAGCTACAAACGTGAAACTACCAGAAATAGCTAAATGCTTATCGTCTTTGTGCATTGTTTCTAAAAAGATTTCAACGTCTACTTTAAGGCTGGTGTTTCCAACATGCACCACTTTAGAAATTAGCTCTGCAAATGTACCAGCTGGAATGGCTTCTTTAAAATCTACACGGTCAGACGAAATAGTTACAAGTGGCTTACGACAAAAACGTGTAGCAGCGATAAACGCGACCTCATCCATCCAAGCCAACGCATCACCGCCAAATAAAGTATTGTGGTGATTGGTGCGGCCAGGAAAAACAGTTTTTGTTACCGACGTTGTTGAGTCAGCAATACGCTTTGCAATAATAGCGTCACGATCGATTGGTTGTGTCATAGTCTCTACTTTTTATTAGCTAATGTGTCTTGCATCATTAGCGCAGGGTCAAGGCGTTCATTTTTCCAATTAAAACGCCAGTCTAAATGAGGGCCAGTTACGCGACCGGTTGCACCGATCTCGGCAATTTTATCGCCACGCTTAATTTCATCCCCTACTTTTACATCTAATTTGCTTAAATGAATATAAGTAGAGGTAACACCATGGCCGTGGTCAAGAATCAAGGTTCCACCAGAGTAATATAAGTCAGCATCAGCAAAAACAACTGTGCCGCTTACTGGTGCATACACTGGACTACCCGTTTTATTGGCAATGTCTAAACCAAAGTGCGGGCGGCGAGGCTCACCATTAAAGTAACGCTGGCTACCATAAACACCTGAAATACGGCCCGTTGCAGGCTTATAAACAGGATCTAAAAAGTACCGTAGGTCAGAATTGACTTGCCTCGCTTTGCGTACGGCAACAGCTTCACGGCTAATACGCTCAGACACTTCTTTAGGTGGCGAGACATATTTTTTTGCAACACCGGTGATTTTGTCAATTTTGTAATCACGCTTAGTGATCACAATTGCTTGTTCGTGGCTTACACCCGCACTATCAACCCAAGTAAGGCTATGATTTGTCTTGGCATCACGACCAAAGCCGAACACAAACTCACCATTTGTTGAAAGCTTAAGAGACTCACCATTGAAGCTAACACTTTTAGCGCCTTCAATTTGGCCTGTTACTAAACCGCCTTGAGTTAAATGTCCTTTTAATTCAACAGCACTTGCAGTTAAAGAAAACAATCCTGCAAATGCAGCTATTAGTAATCCTTTACGCATAACTGATTGACCCCTTACCAACCCCTTCGTAAGCTGTAATTTTAACTTCTGAATCAGGGTATTGGTTTTTAACTTGTGAACTTAAGTAGTCTGCAATGCACTCAACCGTAGTATCGCAAGGTAAAATGTCGCAGCGTGATTTGTCTATCGCCATTTCAAAATAGCCCTGCTGTGATGTGTAAGCAAAGCACACATCGTTCTCTTGTGCAGTTACATGCTTAAGGTCTGATTTATTGATTTCATCTTCAGCTGTTGCTAGATAAATGTCTTCCCATTTATCTGCCCACTCTTTTTGTAAGCGAGGCATAGCCATACCATCAAGGCTAATACCAATCTGAGAGCGATGACCATGAATAATACGCTGACAATTACCATCGTGCTTTTTAAGACCATGGCTGTAATGATAATAAAAACTTTGGCTATGCTCTGGGTATAAATTAATTTCAATCTTTTCAATGTTGCTAGGTAGCTCAGGCATAATTGTTTTAATTAAAAACTCGGTTACCGACTTTTCATCAATAACATCAGCATCGATTAAACAATATGCTTGGTTAGGAGCGCTCATAGCTAAGTGATAATTATCACCAAAATGACAATCTAGCACGCTGTGCTCAGCATGCTGTGTTAGTGAACCGTTTAGTGTGGCAGGCACAGCAAGTTTATGGTCGATACAGTTATCAATAATGCCCTTGATTTGCTTTTTAACTAAGCCAAAATCAAGCACCATCGACTCATCATTTAATTGACCGTGCAGAGTTAAATCCACAATCCAGCTCTCGCCAACTGCACCGCGTTTATTACACAAGTAAGAAAAATCAATCACTGTCAGTGAGTTTACAAAAAGGATCATAAATTTCCTTTAGACTGGTTAAAGAATCACAGCAATTATAATGATTTTTACTTCACAATGCGCGGTTTTATCTCCCTTTATCAGCGACAGTTTAATTAAATGGTCATAAAACAAGCGAAAAATAGCAAATAATTAACTGCTCCGAGTTGTTTAGCGTACAAGTGTACGCTAAAGTACGGGGCAATTTCTAAGCGATGAATGAGAGTTATGGAACCTAAAAACAGCTATACAAAAGAAGAATTGGTCCTTTGCGGTCAAGGTGAAATGTTCGGTGAAGGCAACTGTCGTTTACCAAGTGACAACATGTTAATGATGGACCGCATTATCTCTATCACTGCTGATGGTGGTGAGCACGGTAAAGGCCAAATCGTTGCAGAACTAGATATCAACCCTGATCTTTGGTTCTTCGACTGTCACTTTAAAGGTGACCCAGTAATGCCTGGTTGTCTTGGTCTTGACGCTATGTGGCAATTAGTTGGTTTCTTCCTAGGTTGGTCTGGTGGTCCAGGTCTTGGTCGTGCACTTGGTGTAGGTGAAGTTAAATTCACAGGTCAAATCTTACCGACAGCTAAAAAAGTAACTTATCGTTTAGACATGAAGCGTGTAATTAAACGTAAATTATTCATGGGTATGGCTGATGGTACTGTAGAAGTAGATGGCCGCGTAATCTATGAAGCAAAAGATCTTAAAGTAGGTCTTTTCCAAGATACATCTGCATTCTAATATGAATGTGTAGATACAAAAAAGCCCCGAAGTGGGGCTTTTTTGCGTAAATAAGGTGCCTATTTTAAGTTTTAAACATATTTCGGTTTTCAATGGCTTCTCGCCAGCCGCCTAACCATTCTGATTTAGGGTCTATTTGTTGATAAGGGCATTGTTCTTTGGAACGGCCTGCCAAGCCTGCTTTATAACCTTGAGAATGAGCTCTTTCTAAACGATCTCTTTTCTGTCTCTTCATAGGTAATATCCTCACCTTTTATATTTATAGATATGTAGCGAAATTGACATCTACATTTAATGAATAGTTAATAAAACTGTTAAATTCAAATAGCAAAAAGCAATTAAATAAATTGACAATAACTAACGTGCTGATGCTCAAATGAATTAACATTTTAAATGACTAAGTGGTCGTACCTCTTTAACTAAAACCATCTATTAATACACTTAAATTCAGCTAAAAACGATACAGCTCTTTTAGCTTCAATATTTGTGACCTAGCCTATTTCGACAAAGTTCCCGATTAAATTGTAATCATGACAAATTTGTGATGATTACAATTTAGTCTATTTATTACTTGCATATTAAAAACCGATCGGTCTAATATGGTGCTCATGGAAACAAATAACTCTGTGCCGAGCCGTCGTGGCAGGCCACCAAAAATAGCGCGTTCAAATGCAGATACGCGTGCCCTACTAATTAATACAGGGTTAGCCGTATTAACTGAAAAAGGCTTTAGCGCAACCGGCATTGATTTAATCTTAAAATCAGCGCAAGTACCTAAGGGATCTTTTTATCATTACTTTAAAAGTAAAAATGATTTCGGCTTGGCACTCATTGATGCTTACGACAGCTATTTTCAGGCAAAGTTAAAACGCCACCTAGCAAACGAAGCAACAACCCCTCTTGAAAGGATTGTGCTGTTTGCTAATGACGCTAAACAAGGCATGGCAAAGTTTGAGTTTAATCGCGGCTGCTTAATTGGTAATTTAAACCAAGAGCTCAGCTACCTTAATGAAGCAATGATTGTACGTATTAAGCAGGCTTACACCAGCTGGCAAGCTCTAATTGAACACTGCTTGATAGACGCAAAGCAGCAAAAACAAATACCTCAATCATCAGATTGTAAAATGCTTGCTGAGTTCTTCTGGATTGGCTGGGAAGGCGCAGTGATGCGCTCTAAACTTGATAAATCAAGTGAACCGCTTACCCTTTATACAGCACAATTTTTACGCTTAATTTTATAAAGCCGTTTTAATACGGTTTTATTTTAACCATTAAAAGACGATCGGTCTAAAAGGAGTCAACATGACAACATCAGTAAAATCGGTAGTTATCAACAAAGATGATCAAGGCTATCGTGCCGAATACACAGACTTTCCTGTAGAGAGCATCCACCAGCACGATGTAAATATTGATGTTGACTACAGCACTTTGAATTACAAAGATGCTTTAGCGATTACGGGTAAAGGCCCTGTGGTAAGAACATTTCCAATGATCCCAGGTATTGACCTTGCAGGCACAGTGACTGAGTCTAAAAGTGATGAATTTAAAGTAGGTGATAAAGTCTTGTTAAATGGCTTTGGTGTTGGTGAGAAATACCTCGGTGGTTTAAGTGCAAAAGCATCTATGAGTGCAGATTGGCTTATCCCCCTTCCCGCTAATTTAACACCAAAACAAGCAATGCAAATTGGTACTGCGGGGTATACCGCAATGCTTAGTATTATCGCTTTAGAAAAACAAGGGATCACGCCTCAAAGCGGTGAAATTCTGGTCACTGGAGCCAATGGCGGCGTGGGCAGTTTTGCTATCTATTTACTTAATAAGCTTGGCTTTGATGTTGTTGCCACAACAGGCCGCATGAACGAAGCAGATCATCTTGAAAAATTAGGCGCAAAACGTGTTTTATCTCGCGATGAATTCTCAGCACCTGGTAAACCACTGGCTAAAGAGCAATTCGCTGGTGCAATTGATTCTGTGGGTAGCCACACCCTTGCAAATGTGTGTGCATCGATTAAATACGGTGGTGTTGTAACAGCCTGTGGTTTAGCACAAGGTATGGACTTTCCGGCAACGGTAGCGCCGTTTATCCTTCGTGGCATTAGCCTAATGGGTATTGATAGTGTAATGCGCCCTAAAGCTGACCGAATTGAAGCATGGCAACGTTTAAGTGAGTTAGTTGAGGCGCAGTACCTAGATACTATTTCACAAGAAGTCCCGCTTTCTGACGCCGTTGCAAATGCAGAAGCCTTATTAAAAGGTGAAATACGTGGCCGTGTAGTAGTTAATTGTAAGTAATAGATTTAAAGGCTCTAAACACCTTAGAGCCTTTTTAAAAAAAGAATTTAAACACCAAACGCCGCAAGCTTTTCGTTTAGTTCTTCCTTTGAAATTAATTGCATATCGTACTGTTTTTTAACTTTACGAATATTATCAAAATTATCCAATTTAAGCTGAGCTCTAGCTAATTTATCCTGCATCTCTTTTTCTGTTAATACATCCAGTTTCACAGCTTTCTCTAGCTTTTCTTTTTCTTCATCAAACTCACGTTGAAAAATTGCTTTTTCTTGTAGAATTATCTGATCTTTTAATTTTTTCTCAATTTCTACAGCTTCTTTCTCAAGCTCTATTTTTTTCTCTAAAAGAGGCTCTATTCTGTCAAGTGTATCTTTTAGAACAGCTTCAACATTTTCACCCTTATTATCGACTAAATTAGATACATACTTTTTACCAATGTCTTGGTAAGCAATATTTAGTTGCCCGTTAATTGAAGTAATTTCAGAATTAATCGCTGAAAGCTTTGATTTTTCTTTCGACGCAGTAGAGATATCACTGGTTAGTTTAGAGGTTGATTCACTAATATTTGTTCCAATTGTATTAGCTTGTGTTTTGATCTTATCAAAAAGTCCCATTTATAGATTCCTTAATCAATTTAATAAATTAGCCTCATGCCAATTCAAGCGCATAGATTACCCATATAAGGTAAACATGTAAACTTTTAAAATGGTTCGTATATCAAATTGATAAGCGGTATCTAAATTAGATCTTTCAAATTATAATTAACTAATTACGTAAACAATAAACAAGAGCATGATATGAGTAATAAAGAAATTTTCAGCAATAACCCGCTACAAGGTGTTGGTATTGAGCAAGTCGTAACAGAGCTTGTCGAACAATATGGCTGGGAATTACTCCACGCCTATATGCGGTTGAACTGCTTTAAGAATAATCCAGATGTTAAATCTGCGGTTAAGTTTTTACGTAAAACCCAATGGGCTCAAGAAAAAGTCGAGAACTTTTATTTGTATCGTCTTAAAAACTTACCACGCCCAGACAATGTCAACTACGAATTACCGCCACGCGATCGCGTGATCCCTGCTGATCAAAAACCAGGTGAACCGTGTGAGTTAAGTTTTACCGACGCCAAACGCATTCACGCTAAAAAAGAAGCTAAACAACTTGCTCGAGCTAGAAAACAACGTTCAAGTGCGAGTAATCCTTGGGGTAATTGATTTTTAAGCTTTGAGCTGTAAGATGAAATAAGCCGCCTGTTTGGGCGGTTTTTTATTTGGGTTAGCAAATTAAGAACTGAAGATTTGTCTTAGCACATCAAAAATATTTGTTATTAATTTAAGGGTAACGTGAATATGTTAGACTAATTATATTACCAGAAATATCAGCTAAAAAGGATGTGTATGTCTAACTACAACGAATCACCTGAACAAATCGCAACCGCTACGCAAGGTTATGTAATGCAACAGACAATGTTGCGCATTAAAGATCCAAAGCCTTCTTTAGATTTCTATCAAAATGTTTTAGGTATGAAGTTACTTGGTAAATATGACTTCCCTAAAATGGAGTTTACGCTGTACTTTTTAGGTTATGAGCAAGACATGCCAACAGGCAGCGATAAAGAAAAAGCACAGTGGATATTTCGCCGCCCTGCTCTTATCGAGCTTACACATAATTGGGGCACAGAAAATGACGACAGTTTTACAGGTTACCATAGTGGTAATGATGAACCAAAAGGCTTTGGTCATATCGGTATTAGCGTGCCAGATGTGTACGCAGCATGCGAGCGTTTTGCAAAATATGATGTTGAGTTTGTCAAAAAACCAGACGATGGCTCAATGAAAGGCTTAGCCTTTATTAAAGACCCAGATGGTTATTGGATAGAAATACTTTCTGCTGAAGGGATCACTGAGATCATTGAAGAGCATAAGTAAGGCTGCCCCTTCAATAACCTGCTATTTAGCAGGTTATTGAATTTTTCATTTTAAGGTTTTACTTATTAACTCAGAGTTCTCTTTAAAATAAAGATTCCATTAATTATCATTTGGTCATTGTTTAGCTTTAAATACACCTGTTAAAAGCCAAATAACATCATCTTCTCAGTTACAAACTTGTATAAATAATACCTACAATAGCCACAAAAAAAAGAACTAGCAGCCAATAATGTTGAACTTGATGGTTCTTACTCTTTTTATCTGAGGTGTTTACTTTAGAAGTAGCATTTTCCTTCGGTGTAGAGTGAACAAATCTAATTTCAGCGTTTTCATCAGGTAACATCATCCCAACTACTTGGTTAGCAGTAACATAATCCCCAGCTTTAACCTTAAATTCACTAATTTCACCTGATTCAGACGCTTGAATTTCTAATATTGTTTTATCTGTTTCTATATCAAAGAGGGGGGAATTAACTAAAACAATATCGCCAACATCTACATGAACATTTGCTACCTTAACATCGCCAATATCATTTGGTAATTCAGGTATTTTTATTGGGATTGACATAGTCGCGCTCCTTATTACAACCTAACAACAACCGTTTTACCTATGAAGTCATGTATTGCACGACGCTTTTCATTAAACAGCATGGTTATAAATTCTGACAATGCCCATACTGTAGCTAAAGAACTCAAACCCATAATTAAATAAGTTAAAAACTCATGTATGCTACCGAGTTGTTGTAACGATATTGAAATAGATAAAAGTAGTAGTATCCAAGATGAGTTAATAGCAATATTTACAGATTCTCGGCGAACCGATTGTTTAAGATTAATATCTGTTTCAGTGTCATGATCGAGGACTTTTACATCCATCACCATCTTACCAAGAGTTTGGCCATAAAACCCATGCATAAAAACAACGTAGCCAATATACTGAACGCCATTAACGGCTTGTAAAACCATGTTTTGGTTAGAGTATTCAACGCCAAAGAGTAAGCATTCAATATAAAGTAATGCTGTAAATATTAAACCATCAATAATCGCGGCCCAAAAACGAGGCCAAAAAGTAGCATACCTTTTACTCGTTTCTAGCTCTTCAAACTCTGCTTTTATTTCCGGGTCTTTTATTTTATTTGCTATCTCTAATTCTAACTCTTGTGCTCTTTGTGGGAAGCTATCTTTATCAATATATTTTTGAGCATCTAGAAGCTCATTCAATGAATAATTTTTATAATTTGGGGTGTAGTCCATGTTTGTTATTCTCCTTACTGCTTTAATTTAGTCAGCTTTTAGCATTTAACTCTTTTTGGGTCTCGCGGATAAAACTCATCGGGCTGTTTAGTACACAAATCAAATTCACGAGTATTCTTGTAAGGTAGCTTCATAAATCCTGCTACACCCACATCTGTGATATTAACCGCGTATTGCATGAGCTTACTTAATAAACGTTTAAATTCTGGTTCTTTACTGGCATCTAGCAGACGATAGTAATGGTGTATCTTCATCCTATCAGGTAAGGCTTCAAAAATAATACAGCCTGTATGGTGTATTTGGTTTAGCTCAAATACGCACTTTATGACCTTTTTCGGGAGCTGTAATTGCTCATCAGGGTCTTTACCATCTTCAAAGTAAGAGTGTGGCCTGGTTACGTCTGATGCTTGTACATCCATTACTTCGTAATCAAGCTCAGGTAAATGTTCAAATTTAAACGCACCGGTGCCATCACGCTCGAGCTGAATGGTTTTACGCGCATCAAACAAACAACATTTAAAGAGACCTTTTTGTTCAATCCCCTGTGCTAACATCACCGTGTTGTTAATCGCATCGGTAAACGCAGTGCCAAGTGTTTCATCATGCAAAATAAGGGAAGACTCAACAAACAGTGAGTTTTCTTTCCAATGAAAACTCAAGCCCCCTACTACTGGGTATTTTGCTAATCGGCTTATTGAGGCCAAAAATGCTTTTTCGGTGTCGCCGGTATCAAATAAAAACTCTTTGTAGTATCTGTCGAGCTGAGCATCGTTTACATCAAGTAATTGTTGATTATGGTCGGCTTGTCTTAAAAATTGCTTACGTGAGCTATAAACAACCGTGTCTGGGTGCTCATCAAACTCACTAAACCAATAAGGAATATAAGGGCGAATAGCTTTACGGGGCAGCTCAGGGAGGTAAGCTTTGGCCATTGTAGGCATGTTTCGCATAAAATAATCACCAGCGCCATCTCTGGTTGCCTTATCTTTTGAAAGCATACCGTCAATAACCCGGGCAAGCTCCATAGGTAAATTCAGGCTTGTAGCCGGAATAACCGCCGCACCAAATCGGCATGATTGTGCAGATGCAAGTGCATAAAGAGTTGAAGCAACACCTTGCTCATCAAAACGTGGCGATGACTGCCCGCCCGACATTTGCTCATCACCAATAAAATACACATCACCCATACGTGCATTGGTTGTGCTGATATCAGCAGACATAAGATCCATAAAATTGCTAGCAACCGGATTACCTTCAGCATCTATTTGTGCATAAACAGAGCTGCCCCAGTCTACCAACGACAACTTATTAGTTTGTTCATCATAAACAATGTTAGAGGGTTTAATATCGCCATGTACAATAGGCTGTGGGCTTAAGCCATTTTTGTGTTCACGTAAATCTACCAGCACATTACGTAGCCTAAGAGCCAGCGCCATGACTTTTGCTGCACTAAAACGCCCCTGCTTGATAGAAATTTTTTCTAAGTCTTCACCAAGAGCCCGCTCCATCATTAAAATGCCTTGCTTTTTAATGCGTTCAAAGGCATAAAATTTTGGCACCAGCGGATTATTAACTTGCGAGAGCATGTACGCTTCGTCTTCTAGACGATCACGTACACTTTGTGCAAGGGTTATCCGAGAAAACTTAAATACCCAAGGTAGGTCTTCATCATCGACACCGGCAAAAACAAATCCAAACGCACCAGAACCAATTAATTCAACGTCACTGTAACCAAGCAAAGTAAGCTGTTTAATACAAATGTTAAGCCATTGACGGTGCTTTTTAGCATCATGGTGAGACAGCAAATAAACAGACTGCTCTTCATTGATATAAAAATTGCGGATTTGTTTGGGATTCACTGCATCTCTCAAAGTTAAGCGGCTTTTAACCGCTTAATTATTGAATGCTAGGCAGTTAATTACAAGGCTTTTGCTCTTCTATGATCCAGCCTTGATCTTTCATAACCAGTTCTGATACTGCGAAGGTTAAGCAACAAAAGATAACCAACTCTAATAAGGTAAGAATATCAGCGGCAAAACACCAGCCTAAAACCCCTGCAAATAAAAATGGGATTGCTTTTAAATACCAAGCAATTTGTCGGGTTTTACCATATGTGAGTTGATAACTGTGAACTAGCTCCCCCTCACACTCTAATGTGATGGTAGAAGAAAACTTCCTGAATAAAGTCACTGAAACTGTTAATTGGCAGGTTTTACCATCAATATTAAATTTATGAACAGATTTTGTTTTAAAGTTACGTGATTCTGCTATTAATTCACCGTCAACTTTCAGAACTTCTTTACCTGAGTAAGCAGAACCCCAGTATTCAATTAAATGTTCACCCAGTTTGAAGTTGGCTTTAATTCCCTTGCTCATTGATACTGTAATGCCATCAGTGTTCATAACAAATCTCCTTATTATTATGAATTTAAAATACTTTAAAAATAAAAAAACGGCAAGCTAGGCTTACCGTTTTGGTACTTTCAATGGGTAAAGGGTTACCATTTAAAACTAAAGGCGGATACCGCCATCAATTTCAACAACACGACCTGTAAAAAAGTCGTTCTCTACAATGTATTGTGCTGTTTGAGCAATTTCATCTGCTTCACCAAAACGACCCACTGGCGTTACCGCCATCATGCGTTGTTTTGCTTCTGGTTTCATTGCATCTGTCATTGCTGTGCGAATAACACCTGGTGCGATTGCACCAACACGGATACCAAAGCGACCTAGTTCTTTCGCCCAACCCGTTGTCATCGCAACAACACCGGCTTTAGACGCAGCATAGTTTGTTTGGCCAATATTACCTGCACGAGCAACACTCGACATATTAACGATAACGCCGCCTTTGCCAGACTCAATCATGTGACTCGCAGCTTCACGTCCTGCTAAGAATACACCAGTTAGGTTCACATCAATCACAGATTGAAATTGAGCCAGCGACATTTTATCTACCACTTTGCCTTCTTTTGCTTTGATAAACATACCATCGCGTAAGATACCTGCGTTATTAATTAACACGCCGATATGGCCAAAGTCTTTGTTAATCGTGTTAAACGTTGCTACTACAGCGTCTTCATCTGTAACATTAGCAGCATACGCCATGACTTTTGTGCCATGCTTGGCAAGCGCTGATACTGCAGTATCTAGTACATCTTGTTGCATATCGATAAGGGCGATGTTCGCGCCAAGGGATGCAAATTTCTCGGCCATAGCAAAGCCTAAACCTTGCGCACCACCGGTAATTACGATGTTGTTGTTTTTAATTTCCACAACAATCTCCTACTTCGAGAATAATTTAAAAATAGCACTAAAATCATCACTACCCGCACCTTGATGCTGAAGCATAGTGTATAGATTCTTCGCCATTGACCCCATTGGGGTAGATGAATTACTTTGCTGAGCCGCTTCCATAGCAAGACCTAAGTCTTTCGCCATTAAATCAACCATAAAGCCCGGTTTATAATCATTACTTGCTGGTGCTGTTTCCATTACACCAGGGCATGGGTTGTAAAGCTCAAGTGTCCAGTTACGACCAGAGCTTGCGCTCATAATGTCACTTAACACTTTTGGATCAAGCCCGTTGTTAATTCCCATTTGTAGTGCTTCGCTAGTACCTGCCATTAAAATGCTGAGCAGCATGTTGTTACAGATTTTTGCGACTTGGCCTGCACCAATATCACCAGCATGGAAGATATTTTTACCCATATCTACTAAAGCCAGCTTGGCTTTTTCAAAGTGGCTTTGCTCACCACCGACGATAAAGGTTAAAGTACCCGCTGTTGCACCTGCTACACCACCTGATACCGGTGCATCAACAAAATCAATGCCTTTTTGAGCAAGTTCACTACCCACTTGACGCGCTGATTCTGCATCAATGGTTGAGCAGTCAATCACTAAAGTTTTGCTATCAAGTAAGTTGATAAGACCGGTTTCGCCTAAGTAAAGCGACTTAACGTGTTTGCTTGCTGGTAGCATACTGATAAAAATATCAGCGCCAATAGCACACTCAGCTGCATCGGTAGCAGCAATTGCACCTTTATCGGCAAGCTCACTGACCGCCGCTTTATTTAAGTCAAAGACACGAACTGTATGACCTGCATTGACAAGGTTTGCCGCCATTGGGCCACCCATGTTGCCTAAACCAATAAATCCTATTGTTAATTTAGCCATTTGCTTACCCCTTGGACTTAAGATGACGTTAATGAGTTAAGTGGGTGAGATTGCTCATCCCAGCGTGCTGTAAAGAAGCTATCCACAACTGTTTCGTCGATATCGCTAATCGATTTAAACTGCCAGTTTGGTGCAACGTCTTTGTCGATTAGTAGCGCACGAACGCCTTCTTGGAACTCGCCTACTTCGCCACAGCGAACCGACATGCCTAACTCCATTTTGAAGCAATCTGCTAACGTCATCTCTTTTGAATTAGCTAATTGACGTTCAACAAGCGCACAACTAAGCGGACAACCATGCGCTAATGACTTTTGCGCACGAGTAAGCCATTTGTCTTCAGTTTGTAAAGCTTGAATGTAGTCAATTTTCCCCTGCAATGAATCAAACTCAGCCAGCTTTTGAATAACCGCTAAGTTATCTTTTACATTGCCTTTAGGAACACGGCCTGAAATATTATCAATAGAGATTAGAATATTTGTCAGCTTTTCGTGGTTTAATGAGGCTGTTTTGCCCCACTTTTCAGCGGTGATAGCCGTTAAAATAGCGTCATATTTATCTGCTGTTGCATAGTGATCAGCAAGATTAACAAACAAGGCATCTTCAGCATTGATAGACGCCGCAGTTAACCCTAAGAATAGACCCACTTGCTCAGGCATTTTATGTAAGAAATAACTGCCGCCAACATCTGGGTATAAACCAATGGTTAGCTCAGGCATTGCAATACGCGATGTTTCTGTTACCACTCGGTGACTTGCCCCAGCCATTAAGCCAAGGCCGCCCCCCATAACAATGCCATTACCCCAAAGTAATATTGGCTTTTCATAGCAGTGAATTAGGTAGTCTAATTTGTACTCAAGGGTAAAAAAGTCTTCAATGTAGTTAGCTGGCTCACCTGTGCTCATTGCTTTATGCAGGCTTACTACATCGCCACCGGCACAAAATGCTTTTTCGCCAGCCCCTTTTAGAATGACCATGGCAACGGCGTCATCGTCAGCCCATTTTCTAAGCTGAGGCTCAAGCAGTTGGATCATGTCGTAATTTAAAGCGTTTAACGACTTAGGTGCATTGAGTGTCGCAATTGCAATAAGGCCACTCTCGGCCTCTGCAGTTTCAAACACCACAGGCGCATCTTGATGATTTAGTAGTGTTACGTTAGTCATTAGCCATTTACCCAATTTGCTTTACGCTTTTCTAAGAACGCATTCACGCCTTCTTTTTGGTCTTTCGTATCAAACAATTGTACAAATAACTCACGCTCTAATGGCAACGCATGAGCCATAGGTTGTGTGCGACCTTTTTGAATAAGCTCTTTACATGCCGTCACAGCAACTGGGCTTTGCTCGCCAACTTGGTTAGCAAGTTTCATTGCTGCAGCTAAACTCTCACCAGTGCCAACAACTTCTTCAACAAGGCCAATTTCGCGAGCTTTGTCTGCTTTTAGGCGCTCGCCACATAAGATCATGCGTTTTGCCCAGCCCTCACCAACAAGCCATGCAAGGTTTTGCGTACCGCCAGCACAAGGCAGTAAGCCAACTTTCGCTTCAGGCAGTGCCATTTGAGCTTGCTCTTCAGCTATACGAATATCACAAGCAAGGGCCACTTCAAGACCACCACCCATGGCATAACCATTAATTGCCGCAATTGATACACCACGGAAATTGGTTAGTGCTTCAAATGCATCACCAAACACTTTTGACATAGTGGCAGCAACGCCTTTATCACCGCTGGCAAACACGTTTAAATCAGCACCTGCGCTAAAGAACTTTTCACCTTGGCCTGTAATCACTAATGCATAGACATTTTTGTTAGCATTTAGCTCAGTTACAGTGTCTTTAAGCGCGGTTAATGTATCTTGTGTCCAGGTATTCGCTGGCGGGTTATTCATAGTTAAAACCGCTACGTTACCTTCAATATTTAAATCAATCGATGGATTAGACATAGGTTGCTCCTTATAGAATGTCGCCAGCTGACTCAGCTAAGATACGACGTGCGATAATCACGCGCATGATTTCGTTTGTGCCTTCAAGAATTTGATGCACACGGACGTCTCTGAAATGACGCTCTAATGGGTATTCTTTGATGTAACCATAACCACCGTGAATTTGTAGTGCGTCGTCACAGACTTTAAAACCAACATCTGTAGCAAAACGTTTAGCCATCGCACAGTAAGTGGTTTTTTCACTGTCACCGGTATCTAGTTTAAATGCGGCTAAGCGCACCATTTGACGAGCAGCAACAAGCTCAGTGTTCATATCGGCAATCTTAAATTGCAGTGCTTGGAAAGCAGCTAATGGTTTACCAAATTGCTCACGTTCTTTTAAGTATTCGCGAGCAGTATTAAGAGCTGCTTGTGCTGTACCTAATGAACAGGTAGCAATATTAATTCGGCCACCATCTAAGCCTTGCATTGCAAACTTAAAGCCTTCGCCTTCTTGACCTAATAAGTTAGCCGCAGGAATTCTCACACCTTCGAAGCTAATTAAACGTGTAGGCTGTGCATTCCAGCCCATTTTTTCTTCAGCTTTACCGTATTCGATACCTGCTGCGTCTGCAGGTACAACAAATGCCGAAATACCGGCAGCGCCTTCACCACCAGTGCGTGCCATAACTACAAGTAAATCAGTTTCACCAGCACCTGAGATAAACATCTTAGAGCCTGAGATCACATACTCATCGCCCTCTTTAACCGCTTTGGTTTTTAGCGATGCAGCATCAGAGCCAGAGCCTGGCTCTGTTAAACAGTAAGACGCAAGTAACTCACCCATTACTAATTGTTCACAGTATTGAGCTTTTACTTCCTCAGTACCAAAGCTTGCAATCATCCAGGTTGCCATATTATGAATGGTCAACATAGCGGTTGTTGCGGTACAACCCATGGCAAGCTGCTCAAAGATAATGCTTGAATCTAGGCGAGATAAACCTAAGCCGCCCGCTTCTTCAGGGGTATATAAACCACAAAAGCCTAGCTCACCGGCTGCTTTAATGGTGTCTTTAGGAAAAATGTGTTCTTGGTCCCACTTAGCAGCATGTGGAGCAAGTTCAGACTCTGCAAACTGACGGGCTGTTTCAGCAAATGCTTGCTGATCTTCGGTTAAATTAAAGTCCATAGTAGACCTCTATTTTGTTGTCTTATTCTTGTGTGAATAACGATTGTTGTCGTTTAAATGTGTGTTCTTTGAGCGAGCGTGTGCTCGCTCAGCAGTAAATTAATTACGGCTTATTTAAGGTTGATACTCATGTTCGGACCAGAGGCGATATCATCCTCGAACCAACGTGAAGTAATTGTTTTCGTTTCTGTGTAAAAACGAATACCTTGCTTACCGTAGGTGTGTTGGTCACCGTAGAATGAACCTTTCCAACCTGTGAAAGAGAAAAACGGGAGTGGCACAGGAATTGGCACGTTGATACCAACTTGACCTACTTCAATTTCATGTTGGAATTTACGTGCAGCAGCGCCGCTTGATGTGAATAACGAAGTACCGTTACCGTAAGGCGAGTTATTGATAAGCTCAATCGCCTCTTCAAGAGAATCTACAAACATACAAGCCAATACAGGACCAAAGATCTCTTCTTTGTATAAATCCATCTCGGTTGTTACATCAGTAAATAGCGTTGGACCAACCCAGTTACCTTGCTCGTAACCTTCAACAGTAAAGTCAGAGCCATCAATTAAGCACGTTGCACCTTGCTCTTTACCACTTGCGATAAGCGATAAGATACGGTCTTTAGCTGCTTTTGATGTTTGTGGGCCGTAAGCCGCGTTGGTATCATCCCATACACCTGGGCGTACGTTTTCAAAGCCAGCTTTAATTTCATCAACCCAGTCTTTTGCTTGACCAACGAATACAGCAACCGAAATACCCATACAGCGCTGACCTGCAGCACCTACAGACGCACCGACTAGGTTATTTACAACATGTGATTTACTGGCATCAGGCATAATAACCATGTGGTTTTTTGCACCTACACAAGCTTGAACGCGTTTAAGGTTTGCTGTGCCTTTTGAATAGATGTATTCACCTACACCACACGAACCAACAAATGAAATAGCACGTACTGCTGGGTCTTCTAATAAACGGTCAACTTGTGGTTTTGTACCGTGAACAACTTGTAACACCCCTTTTGGCGCGCCCGCTTCAACAAATAGTTCAGCTAAACGCATCGGTGTTAGTGGATCTTGCTCTGATGGTTTCAGAATAAAGGTGTTACCACACACAATAGCTAGTGGGAACATCCATAAAGGGATCATCGCAGGGAAATTAAATGGCGTAATACCCGCACATACACCTAGTGGTTGCATGTAAGAGTAAGTATCGATTTTACGCGCTACGTTTTCCATTGTTTCGCCCATCATCAGAGATGGTGCATTGGCTGCTTGCTCAACCACTTCAATACCACGCCAAACATCGCCTTTGGCATCTTCAAATGTTTTACCCAGCTCATGACAAATAATCGTCGCAAGTTCGTCATGGTTTTCTTTTAGTAGTGCTGCGTATTTCATCATAATGCGCGCACGCTCAGAAATTGGCACTTCTTTCCATGTTTTAAATGTTTCTTTTGCAGAGGCAATGGCTGCATCCATTTCAGCATCTGTTGCACACGGAACTTGCGCTAACACTTCTTGGTTTGCTGGATTGATAACATCAATCAGCTGCGATGAACTTGATTGGGTAAATTCGCCGTTGATAAATAAAGGTACTTGGTGCATGAGGCACTCCTCCCCAGTGGGTATAAAGAGGCCGCAACATGATAGTTTTTAAAATACGTTGCGGCTGTGAGAGATTAAAATTCTAAAGCGATTAAATAGCTTCGATTGCCATAGCAACAGCTTCACCACCACCGATACACAGTGAGGCAACACCTTTGCTAAGACCACGATTCTTTAATGCATGAATTAAGGTAACTAAGATACGCGCGCCGCTTGCACCAATTGGGTGACCAAGTGCACAGGCACCGCCATTGACGTTAACTTTGCTTTCATCAAGTTTTAACTCGTTAATTGCAAGCATAGTCACCATCGCAAACGCTTCGTTGATTTCCCATAAATCTACATCATTAACAGACCAACCGGCTTTTTCTAAAAGCGATTGCATCGCGCCAACTGGTGCTAAAGTAAATTCGCTTGGAGCCTGAGAATGTGTGCTGTGAGCAACGATACGACACAGTGGCGTTAAACCTTGTGCTTTAGCATCTGATTCACGCATTAACACAAGCGCTGCTGCACCATCAGAAATTGATGACGAGTTTGCAGCTGTAATCGTGCCGTCTTTTTTGAATGCAGGACGTAAACCTGGGATTTTATCAGGACGTGCATTGCCTGGTTGCTCATCAATCGCAACTGTCACATCACCTTTACGTGTAGAAATAGTGTGCGCTGCAATCTCGTTTGCAAATGCGCCTGTTTCAATCGCGCTGTTTGCTTTAGTCAGTGAGCTAAGTGCAAAGTTATCCATTTGTTCACGACCAATTGAATACTGATCGGCAGTGTCTTGTGCAAAACAACCCATTGCTTTGTTGTCGTAAGCATCTTCAAGGCCATCACACATCATGTGATCTTTTACTTCGCCATGACCCATACGCATACCTGAACGTGCATTTGGTAACATATAAGGGGCATTACTCATGCTTTCCATACCACCAGCAACCGCTGAGTTGATAGACCCTGATTTAATTAAGTCATGGGCAAACATTGCAGCTTTTAAGCCTGAGCCACAAACTTTGTTGATTGTTGTTGCGCCAGTACCTTGATTAAGGCCCGCTTTTAACATTGCTTGGCGAGCAGGTGCTTGACCAAGACCAGCTGGTAATACACAGCCCATGATCACTTCGTCAATCTTATCGGCAGATAAACCGGCTTGCTCTAAGCTACTTTTAATAGCTGTAGCACCTAAATCAGTTGCGTGTGCACCACTTAGTGCGCCCATAAAACCACCCATCGGGGTACGTTTTGCGGCAACAATAACAACGGCTTCAGTAGTCATAATTGGCTCCATGTAAGTGGTTATCATCATGTGTTCAAATCATGTGTAACCAAACAGTTAATTTGTTATAGTCTAATTTCGATTTAATTCAGCATACATAATATTTACGTTTACGCCAACGTAAATCTAAAATCAACATTTTTGCGGCCGGTAAAACTGTAAACTTATCTGTATTTTGTTGTATTTAAAATCGAACATCTGCTTACAAGGCTAGATAAATAAAGCTTTTCAACAAATCCAACCAGTTATCTTTATAAGTCTAAAGTATAACTCCCAAATCACCCTTTACCTTTACGTAAACTTCACTTATATTGGTGTTATTCGAATGAGGTAAATAAATCATGAAACAAGACAATCAAACAAACTTTGAAAGCGCGGCAGTTGAACCTGCTAGCAATGAGCAAACGTTTAGTATCAGCGAACTAGCAAAAGAATTTGATATTACCACCCGCTCTATCCGCTTTTATGAAGACCAAGGCCTGATCTCACCTGATCGCAATGGTCAAACCCGTATTTATTCAAAACGCGACAAAGTAAGACTAAAACTTATTCTACGCGGTAAACGCTTAGGTTTTACCTTGGCTGAAACGGGCCGTTTGTTTGAACTGTACGACGCAGATAAATCAAGCGCCAAGCAGCTAGTGACTATGCTTGACCTTATCGCAGAGAAAAAAGCAGACCTAAGCCAACAGATGGACGACATTAAAGTTGTACTGATGGAATTAGTTACAGCAGAACGCCGCTGTCGTGAAACCCTTAATAATTTAGACGAATAACCTGACAACAATCTCGTCAACAGACTCTCACAGGAACACACATTATGAGCACTATTTCACTTTATAAAGAAATGAACTTCGGACTTGGCGAAACATCAGACATGATCCGCGATCATGTTAATAGCTTTGCTAGCCAAGAAATTGCCCCACTTGCAGAACAAACAGATGTAGACAATGCCTTCCCTAATCAACTTTGGCCACAGCTTGGCGAAATGGGTTTATTAGGTATGACAGTACCTGAAGAATTTGGCGGTGCTGGCCTTGGCTACCTTGAACATGTTATTGCAATGGAAGAAATTAGCCGTGCAAGTGCATCGATTGGTTTAAGTTATGGTGCTCATTCAAATTTATGTGTTAACCAAATTAACCGTAATGGGTCTCAGGCTCAAAAAGAAAAATACCTGCCTAAGCTTATCAGCGGTGAGCACATTGGTGCCCTTGCGATGAGTGAGCCAAATGCGGGTTCTGATGTTGTATCAATGAAATTAAAAGCTGAGAAAAAAGGCGATGTGTTTGTACTTAACGGTAACAAGATGTGGATCACTAATGGTCCAGATGCCGATACCTTTGTTATCTATGCAAAAACAGATTTAAATGCCGGCCCTAAGGGCATTACAGCGTTCATCGTTGAACGTGACACACCAGGATTTTCTACTGCGCAGAAGCTAGACAAACTTGGTATGCGTGGCTCTAACACCTGTGAATTAGTGTTCGAGAACTGCGAAGTACCAGCAGAAAACATTCTAGGTAACTTAAACGAAGGCGTAAAAGTACTTATGAGTGGCCTTGATTATGAGCGTGTTGTTTTGGCCGCAGGCCCGCTTGGCATTATGCAAGCATGTATGGACATTGTGGTTCCTTATATTCATGAGCGTAAACAGTTTGATAGCCCAATTGGTCAGTTCCAACTTATTCAAGGCAAAATCGCTGATATGTACACGCAAATGAATGCTGCTCGATCATACGTTTACACGGTAGCTCGTGCATGTGATCGCGGCGAAACAACACGTAAAGATGCTGCTGGTGCGATTTTATATGCTGCAGAGCTGGCGACTAAAATGGCCCTTGATGCTATCCAAATCTTAGGTGGTAATGGTTATATCAACGAATACGCGACAGGTCGTTTATTACGTGATGCAAAACTATATGAAATTGGCGCAGGTACTTCAGAAATCCGCCGCATGCTAATTGGTCGCGAATTATTCACTGAAAGCCGATAGGACCTTGTTATGACGATTTTAAAATCGAGTGTAAATCCACACGATCCGCAATTTTTGCAAAATCACGACAACATGGCAGCGCTCGTAAGTGATTTACGTGAAAAAGTCGCTGATATCCGTTTAGGTGGTGGCCCTGCACTAATTGAGCGCCACCAAGGCCGCGGTAAGTTGTTTGTTCGTGACCGTATTGAAACGCTACTTGATGAAGGCTCGCCATTTTTAGAGATTTCTCAATTTGCTGCCTTTGGCGTGTATGAACAAGCGATTCCTTGTGCCGGTGTTGTTGCTGGTATTGGTCGTGTGAAAGGCGTTGAATGTATGATCATCGCCAATGATGCAACCGTAAAAGGCGGTACATACTTTCCACTAACAGTGAAAAAACATCTACGTGCCCAAGATATCGCAGAGCGTTGTCATTTACCGTGTATTTATTTAGTTGATTCAGGCGGTGCAAACCTGCCTGAACAAGATGATGTATTTCCAGATAAATTACACTTTGGCCGTATTTTCTATAATCAGGCACGTATGTCTGGTAAAGGCATTCCGCAAATTGCTGTCGTAATGGGGTTATGTACTGCAGGTGGTGCTTATGTACCAGCGATGGCTGATGAAAGTATTATCGTAAAAGAGCAAGGCACAATTTTCTTAGCAGGCCCGCCACTGGTTAAAGCGGCTACAGGTGAAGAAGTGAGTGCTGAAGAGCTCGGTGGTGCTGATGTTCACTGTAAAACATCAGGTGTTGCCGATCACTATGCTGAAAACGATGCCCACGCACTTTCTATCGCGCGCCAATGTATTGAACGAATTAATTATCAGCGCCCTACTGCACCGTTACTTGATGATGTCAAACCACCGCGTTACGACATTAACGAAATTTACGGTATTGTGGGTACTGACCTTAAAAAGCCATTTGATGTACGCGAAGTAATTGCCCGTGTTGTTGATGATTCATCATTTGATGAATTTAAACGCTACTTTGGCGAAACCTTAGTAACCGGCTTTGCAAAAATCTTTGGTCACCCTGTCGGTATTGTTGCCAACAACGGCATTTTATTCAGTGAATCAGCGCAAAAAGGCGCGCACTTTATACAGCTATGTGCACAACGCAAAATTCCTTTGGTGTTTTTACAAAACATTACTGGCTTTATGGTTGGTAAAAAGTACGAAGCCGAAGGGATCGCCAAACATGGTGCAAAAATGGTAACTGCTGTGTCATGTGCTGATGTGCCAAAATTCACCGTTTTAATTGGTGGATCGTATGGTGCAGGTAACTATGGTATGTGTGGCCGCGCGTTTGAACCTACCATAATGTGGATGTGGCCAAACGCCCGTATCTCTGTAATGGGTGGTGAACAAGCAGCAGGCGTTCTTGCACAAGTTAAACAAGACGGTTTAGCCCGTAAAGGCGAAAGCATGACTGATGAGCAAGTCAGTGAGTTTAAAAAGCCAATTATCGAGCAATACGAAAAACAAGGTCATCCATATTACGCCAGTGCCCGCCTTTGGGATGATGGCATTATCGATCCTGCTGATACTCGCAATGTATTAGGGCTTGCCTTAAGTGCAGCTAAAAATGCACCAGAGCGCGATTCGCAGTTCGGCGTATTTAGAATGTAATGGAGGCCTTATGTCAGTAACACTCGAAATAACAAAATCAAATGTGGCTGTACTGGTACTAAGTCGCCCTGACAAACACAATGCATTTAACGAAGAAGTCATTAGTGAACTGATCCGTTTAATTGAACACGCAAACAGTTGTGATGTGCGCGCACTGGTTTTAAGAACCGAAGGTAAGCACTTTTCTGCAGGCGCTGATTTAAACTGGATGAAGTCGATGGCTGGCAATGACTTTGCAGAAAACTTAGCGGACTCTATGCAGCTAGCAAAGCTTATGAAAGTCCTTGCTACAAGCCCACATCCAACAATTTGTGCCGTACAAGGTGCTGCATTTGGCGGTGCGTTAGGCTTGATTGCGTGTTGTGATATCGCGATTTGCCAAGACGATGCGCAATTTTGCTTAAGTGAAGTAAAGCTTGGTCTTATTCCTGCGGTTATCAGCCCTTATGTCATTAAAGCTATTGGTGAACGCGCTGCACGTCGTTACTTTTTAACGGCTGAGATTTTTGACGCACATACAGCCAAGCAACTGGGTTTAATTCACCAGATCACTGGCGATTTACAAACAGCACTCGACAAACACTTACAAAACCTTATCAACAATGGTCCTGTTGCTGTTAAAGCAGCAAAACAGCTAATCAATGATGTCGCTGGCAACGTAATAGATGATGCACTGATTGAGCTAACCGCTGAGCGCATTGCACGCATACGTGTATCTGAAGAAGGCCAAGAAGGCCTGACTGCATTTTTTGAAAAACGTGCCGCTAACTGGCAGAAATAGGAACCATTATGACAACAAAATCATTGAAAAAAATTCTCGTTGCCAACCGTGGTGAAATTGCCTGCCGAGTTATGCGTACAGCAAAGCAAATGGGCTTAACTACGGTTGCAGTGTACTCAGATGCTGATAAACATGCTCAGCACGTAAAGCTTGCTGATGAGGCGTATCACATTGGCCCTGCGCCAAGTAAAGATTCGTACTTAGTAGCAGACAAAATCATCGATGTAGCTAAACAAGCAGGTGTTGATTGTATTCACCCGGGTTATGGTTTTTTATCTGAGAACTGTGACTTTGCACTCGCGTGTGAGAAAAATGATATCGCCTTTATTGGCCCGCCAGCATCAAGTATTGAAGCCATGGGTTCAAAAACCCGCGCTAAAGAAATTATGCACCAAGCAAATGTACCATTAGTGCCAGGCTACTATGGTGACAATCAAGATACAGATTTCCTACAAGCTGAAGCTGAAAAAATTGGTTATCCGGTACTGATTAAAGCGGCCTTTGGTGGCGGTGGTAAAGGCATGCGAGTTGTTGAACACGCAAAAGACTTTATCGGTGCACTTGAAGGCGCAAAACGTGAAGCAAAAGCCGGCTTTGGTAACGATTTAGTACTGTTAGAGCGCTATGTCACCAAACCGCGCCATGTTGAAGTACAAGTTTTTGCCGATAGTCATGGTAACTGTGTGTACTTAGGCGACCGTGACTGCTCATTACAGCGTCGTCACCAAAAAGTAATTGAAGAAGCTCCAGCTCCGGGTTTATCTGATGCGCTTCGTAAAGAAATGGGTGAAGCGGCGGTACGTTGTGCCCAAGCGATTAACTATCGCGGAGCAGGTACTGTTGAGTTTTTATTATGCGGTGATGAATTCTTCTTCATGGAGATGAACACCCGTTTACAAGTAGAGCACCCAGTAACAGAAATGGTAACCGGTGTTGATTTGGTGAATTGGCAAATCAATATTGCTGCAGGTGAAGCATTACCTCTTAGCCAAGCCGATATTCAGCTACAAGGTCACAGCTTTGAAGCGCGTATTTATGCAGAAGATCCAAGTAATGACTTTATTCCGTGTTCTGGCCACATTGACGCCCTATTCACACCTAACGAATCTGAATTTGTACGTATAGATACAGGGATTGCAGCGGGTGATGAAATTAGCCCGTTCTACGATCCTATGATTGCTAAATTAATTGTGCATGACGATAACCGTGAGGCAGCGCTTGGGCGTTTATCAAAAGCACTAGAGCAATTCCACCTAGCAGGTTTTAGCTGTAACGTTAATTTCTTACATAACCTTGCTAACCACCCTACTTTTCAAGCAGGTGCACCCGATACGCACTTTATTGAAGACCAAGGTGAGCGCCTTGTTGCTAAAAACGAGCAACAGTCTGTTATTGCGACCGTTGTGGCAGCCTATGCGTATGCACATCAACTAAAAGGTGAAAGCAGCAGCCCATGGCAACAATTAACAGGCTTTATGCTAAACAGTGACGCTAAGACAACTATTCCGTTTGTAGATTTTAACATTCATGCGGTTAAGACCTCAGATGGCTTTGAAATTAGATTAGATGGCGTTGACTATACAACCTCGGGTAAGGTTGAAAATGGCCTTGCAAACTTAGTTGTTAATGGCGAAAAAATCGTGGCTCATATCAATCAAACAGACTCTCACATCACAGTGATGTACAAAGCACAGCAAACGGTGCTAGAGCTGATTGATAAACACTATATTAGTGAACACGAAAGTGATGCGTTGCCACTTGCTGCACCACTCAATGGTACTGTTGTTAAACATTTAGTTGAAGTGGGTAGTACTGTCGCTAAAGGTGACGCTGTTGTCATCATCGAAGCGATGAAAATGGAATACACGCTTAATGCCCCGCATGATGGTGTATTAACCAGCTATTGCTTTGCTGAAGGTGAACTGGTGAGTCATGGTGATATGCTCGCGATTGTTGAAGAGCCGGAGGCGTAATGGCACAGTTTCCTGATTTTGTTCGCATTGTAGAAGTTGGCGCCAGAGACGGTTTGCAAAATGAAGCTACCGTTAATACCCAAGATAAAGTCGCTCTTATCAACGCCCTTGCAGATGCTGGGCTTAAAGATATTGAAGCAGGCGCCTTTGTGTCACCTAAATGGGTGCCACAAATGGCTGACTCAAGCGATGTAATTAGCGCGTTAAATTTGCCTAATGTTAACTTAAGTGCCCTCACCCCGAATTTACGGGGTGCAGAGGCAGCAAAACAAGTCGGCATACAAGAATTTGCAATCTTTACAGCAGCAAGTGAAGCGTTTTGTCAAAAGAATATTAACTGCTCTATTGATGAAAGTATTGACCGCTTTAAAGATGTCATGGCTTTTGCCAAGGCGAATAACATTCGTGTTAGAGGTTATGTTAGCTGCGTCATGGGTTGTCCATATCAAGGTGATGTCGACTACAATCATGTATTAAAGGTATCAGAGAGATTATTAGAGCTTGGTTGCTACGAAATTAGCCTAGGCGACACCATAGGTGTAGGTACAGCGAGAAAAGTCGATGAGTTATTAGATTTACTCTTGCAACATATTGATAAATCTAAACTCGCTGTACATTTTCACGACACATACGGACAAGCGCTCACAAATATTTACACCGCTCTGAGCCGCGGTATAGCAACGGTTGATAGTGCTGTTGCAGGCCTTGGTGGCTGCCCTTATGCCAAAGGTGCGTCAGGAAATGTTGCCACTGAAGATGTAGTTTACTTACTGCAAGGACTTGGCATAGAGCATGGAATTGATTTAGAAAGACTGGCGAAAGCTGGTTGTGCTATTTGCAGTGCATTAAATAAACAACCTGTCAGCAAGGTATCACTTGCTCTAAAGAACACTCAGAATAATTAAGGAGTAGGCTCATGGCCGGTTTCGATAAAGTGGTTTCAAGTTATGAAGCTGCAATGGAAGGTTTAAAAGATGGCGATACTATTATCGCTGGTGGCTTTGGCTTGTGTGGTATTCCTGAGGGACTTATCAGTGAAATTAAGCGTAAACAGACTAAAAATCTAACCGTTGTTTCAAACAACTGCGGTGTTGATGATTTCGGCTTAGGTATTTTACTTCACGATAAGCAAATTAAAAAAATCATCGCTTCTTATGTGGGTGAAAATGCGCTTTTCGAAAAACAACTACTCGATGGCGAAATTGATGTTGTTTTAACACCACAAGGTACACTCGCTGAGAAGATGCGCGCCGGTGGTGCTGGTATTCCTGCTTTTTATACTGCTACAGGTTACGGCACTCCGGTTGCCGAAGGCAAAGAAGTTAAAGAATTTGATGGTCGCCCATATATCTTAGAAGAGTCAATTACAGGTGAGTTTGCCATTGTTAAAGCATGGAAAGCCGACCGCTACGGTAATCTTGTATTTCGCCACACAGCTATGAACTTCAATCCGATGGCCGCGACAGCAGGTAAAATTACCGTTGCTGAAGTTGAAGAGATTGTTGAGCCAGGTGAACTTGAGCCAAGCCAAATTCATACCCCAGGTATTTATGTTAATCGCGTGATCAAAGGCGACTTTGAAAAACGCATTGAACGTGTAACAACTCGCGATTAAGGAGCAATAAAATGGCATTATCACGTGAACAAGTTGCAATGCGTGTTGCACAAGAACTACAAGATGGCTATTACGTAAACCTAGGTATTGGTATCCCTACTCTGGTTGCTAACTATGTACCTGACGGTATCGAAGTTATGTTGCAGTCTGAAAATGGCTTATTAGGCATGGGTGCGTACCCAACCAAAGACCAAGTTGATGCAGATATGATCAACGCGGGTAAAGAAACCGTGACAGCAGCCACAGGTGCAGCAATATTTAATAGTGCAGATAGTTTTGCCATGATACGGGGTGGTCATGTAGACTTAACAGTATTAGGTGCATTTGAAGTTGACCAGAACGGTAACATCGCATCGTGGATGATCCCAAAAAAGCTAATTAAAGGCATGGGTGGCGCGATGGACCTCGTTGCTGGCGCGAAGAATATTATTGTTACGATGACTCATGCAAGCAAGCATGGCGACTCTAAGTTATTAGAAAGTTGCACTTTACCGCTAACTGGGGTTAACTGTGTAAAGAAAATCGTAACTGATTTAGCCGTACTAGAAGTTAAAGACGGCGCATTTCATCTAATCGAACGCGCTCCAGGCGTGTCGGTAGATGAAATTATTAGCAAAACGGCAGGCAAATTGCTTGTTGAAGGTGATGTTCCAGAGATGGTTTTTTAAACCACTCACATCCCATGTACCGACCTCATTCCCAGTGCCAATGGCGCTGAGTTACCCAAAATCCCTCGCAAGAGGGATTTTTTTTATCTAAAGTCAGCCTTTCGCCGCACCATTTTGTCACATAAATAGTATAAAATGCCCTGCTTTAGTGAATTGGCAGTATCTAATACTGAGACTATGACGAAATAGCTAAAACTGCTAAGATCACTTTTTTACTAAACATTTGCCTAAACATAGATTAAACGAGCGATTAAAGGCTGTTTTTTATACAATATGGCAAGAGTTAGCTATATTCATTCTTTACTCTCTATTTTTTTACATTTTGGGATAATAATTGCTTAGCAGTTAATTAACTAACAAGCGCTATTGAGACTTACTGAAATTAACTATGCAAACACCTATTCGTGGCCTACGCTCATTTTGTTTTGCTGCTCGCACCCTTAGCTTTAAAGATGCAGCAAACCAGCTTTACCTTACACCGTCTGCCGTAAGCCATCAGATCAAACAATTAGAAGAACAATTGGGTATTGAACTATTTGAACGTCAAACCCGTTCAATTCGCCTAACAGCGGCTGGTAAGAATTTTTATGACTCTGTATCACCGCTTATTAAAGCGCTAGAAAAAACCATTAATGAGTTTAGTCAGTTACAAGAAAACGTAACGATCAGTATTACACTACCTGAGTTTTTCGCCAGTGAGCTTTTAATGCCAAAACTGAGCGAATGGACCAGTGAGCACCCAAATACAAACTTACAGCTTAATACCTTAAAAACGCGTAAAGAGCTGACTAAGCAAAGCGATTTGTCGATTGTATTGTCTTCATCTAAACCGCACGAAGGCGTTGTACATGAGCTATTTTCGCTATCGTATACACCAGCTTGCAATAAAGAAAACTGGCAAGCATGGCAAGAAAACCCGTTTCAGGCTTTAAATGAAGTTCCTCTTATACTTCATAAAGCACGTCCTTGGGCTTGGCACCAATGGGCAGAGCATGCTGGTATTGATGACTTTGCACCAAAACAAATTATTCAGGTTGATAGTATGTTTGGTGTGGCACGTGCGGCACAACAGGGTATGGGTATTGCCCTAATCCCCTTGCCTATCAGTCAGACTTGGTTTGATGAACAATGGTTATTTAATTTCACCGATATGCCATTAAAAACGAAAGATAAATATTACTTAGTGCAACACGATCCTAGTGAAACTAATGCACAATTAGAGCTATTTATAAAATGGATGCTTGATACTTTCAAACATCTAAAATAATAGATTTAAGACCCTCAATTTTGTTGAGGGTCTTTTATTGCTAATTTAACTTTTCGACTTGGTTACTAAAATACTCACTTTGTTTTCACCAATTTCGAAAGACGCTTGTTTACCATATTCCACAACAAAAGAAGGTGTAAAATAGCTGCCAGCGAGTGTGATAGATGTTTCTATAGCCGCCGTATTCTCTTTTTGTGGTATCACTGTAACTTCATAGCTAAACCCCTCACCTATAGAGATGGTCGCAGGTTGTTTTTCTTCCACCAGCATTACTGGCGATGCTAGTAGCTCATTCGCTTTATAAACAGATGTTTCAACTTGAAAGCTATCAGCTGCGAAACAACTTGTTGATGCTAAAAATACTCCAGCTACTAAACCTAACTGTTTTTTCATATTTATTTCCTTATCTCATTTATAGGGTTTGTCCGTAATTAATATCAGTTAGTACGTTTATTTGATACACGGAAACTTCAGAATGTTAATTATCTCTATCAAAGCTCTCGATAATACACATCAATGGTATGTGATATAGCTTCATAGCTGTTATTTTCGTGTTTAAAACACGCTTTTCTTAGTTCCTTCTCTTCGTAGTTTTTACCAGCCACGACGACTTGATCGAGAGTTTGTGAATTTGCACAGAATTGATTTGATGAAATTGTTTCTACTTTGACTGATTCAGCTTTTGAACGCGGTAATGAACTAGGCTTTGGATTTTGCTTCATGCCTTCAAGTAACTGTGCTTTAGTAACAGGCACAGTATCTGACCCTAGCCCAGGAATATGCAATGTTTGTTTAATCGTATAGTTTTTACTTAATAATGGCGCAAACAAAGATACATCGTTGCTCAAATAAGCTTGCTCAAAATTTAGATAAACAGTCACTTTATCTTCAGCTGCATTGGCAATAACAGGCCCTAAAAGTAACAACGCAAATATCAGTTTCATGGTTATACGCTTATTCTGAATAAATTAAGTCATCAACTACACATACCATCATAAAGTACCGATTTTATTTTTAATTAACAACAATTTGTTTGTTTTGCGTACTCAACTCCTTTATTGTTCTTTATCGTAAACATTACCTATTTAAACCCTGTGTCTACTTTATCGGGGTCAGATCAATCGGAGTCAGATCAGACGGCTGACGGCTGACGGCTGACGGCTGACGGCTGACGGCTGACGGCTTTAAGAGTAATTCATTACATTAGACTAAAGTCTATAGGTTAAATTTCTTCATCTATTAGGTCATTTTTTATCGTTTGTTGAATTTGTAGTGTTCAATTAAAGTTCATTTGTCGGCGATTGATACCGACTCAAATAGAGGAAATGATTATGTTTAGTACACTTATGAAACGCGTTGCAGTTAGCTCATTATTAACTTGTTCAGCTATGGCAGTGGCTGATCAAAGTGACTACAAATTAATGGTTATTGACCAATCTACACAAGCAACAGTAGATACAAACCGCCAATACGAACTAGCATTTAACCAATGTGCGTTAAGTGTTCAAGCAAAGAATTTTACAGAAGCTGAAACACTTTGCTCTAAAGCAATCAGCTTGCTTAGCAAGAGCAAGGTACCTGCTTATAAACGTCGTGAATTAACCTCATTTGCATTAAGCAATCGCGGTGTAGCTCGAATCATGTCTGAAAACGACACTGCTGCATTGTCTGACTTTTACGAAGCAGTACAAATTTCAGGTAACGAGCTAGTAGAGCACAACTTAACACGTGCGAAAAAGAACTTAGCGTTATAAGTTCTCACAGAATTGTGTTGTCTCAAAACCCAGCTTAGGCTGGGTTTTGTCGTTTAGCTGTTTCGTTTTTTAGTCTTCCGCTTTTATCAATAAATCAAGTTCTTTTAGCAATAGGCTCTCTACTGTCTTTTTATCCATTTTAGCCAATTGCTCTAAGCTGTAATTCTTGCCAATTTCTTTAGCTAAAATATAACCTAGGTAATAACCTCTTCGGTATGGCAGCTTTGTCTCGTCCTTTGCGAAGTTGAAAAATGAAGAATATATTTCAGTTTTTTTTGAGTAAAACTTTTTCTTAAGGTCAACGAAAGAATCGAGCTGCCTTGAGCGAATCTTTTTCACCAAATTGCTAGGTATGTTTAGCATTAATTCATCATCACTGGCTGACGGAGTTAATTTATGTGAAACGTAAGTAGCTAATCCCTCAGTCCAAATAGAGCACCATAGCTCATCCTTACATTGAAATAACTTTTCATGATAAACGTGAAATAACTCGTGATGAAAGAATGGCGTATCGTTTTTCCAGGTATGATATTTGGCCATAAGGTCTACACCAAACATTAAGTAAGTCTTACCATTTAACACTCGCGTTGCCCCATTGAACCTTCCTAATGAGTGAAGTATGTAAATGGGGGTTTCAGGTTTGAAATCAGGGAAAGTAGCAATAAATGATTCCATACTGCTGTTTAATTCTTTAGATAAACGTCTATTTTTTGAAAAATATACTTCTTCTATTCCACTGAAACCCTCAATAGCTTTAACAAAGCTTTTATCACTATAAAAAGGCGCAAATTGAGAGGTGAAATGTTGAGAAAACTGCTCTGCTCTATTTTCTGCAGTCAACGTCTTGCTTGACTGATATAAAGTATAAAAATCATCAGCGAGATTAATGACTTCAAAATCAGCTGACTGCTTATTAGCAAGCGCATTAAATGAAAGCACACCAAATATGAAGATAGAGAGTAGAAGAAATTTAGAGAATATTTGCATAACTATAGTCAGAATTATTTGTTAGGTTAAAATCTATTGTGTACGTACCCATAACTCGAGGAAATATAACCGTTAATAATCTCGACTTGAGAAGGCAGGCCATACATAGGCTCTGAAACAGCCTGAATTGGAAAGTTTAGTTTTGGTAATTCAATTGTATTGGGGGTTGAGATGCCAAACCAAAAGCTAACGGGTTCATCATCAACAAACATACATGGTTGCGTATACTCAATTCCAGCTAAGCCAATATTAATGTAACCCAAGAATTTATTGCCAATAGCATCAGTAAACAGGGACTTTACAAGTAGCTGATTATTAGGGTTTAATGTATCAGCTTCAGATGCTGGTGTTACAATCGTTTCATCAACAGAATCATCCTTACAATACTTAAAAAGCCAAACAGCATGTTCATTAAGATCTTGAACAGTAATTTCCCAACAAAACTTATCCATGTCTATCCTTGAGTTGTTTCGCCAACTTAATTAGCTTTAACGTTAGGTTAAAATTAGTGCAAAGTGAACAGAGTTCAAATTTTGTAATCTTGTCGCTCTTTAGAAAAGAGCTTTTTATTTAACTTCAATCCAAGTCGGTTTATCTCTGGGTATTAAACCAAATTTTTTAGCTATGAAAACAATATCATCGGCTTTGCCTGATATTTCACCTTCAAACCAACAATCCCACTCAAAATTAAGTACACGATTTTCTTTTACTAGCTTAACCTTACCGTAATCAATCCATGCATCAAAATCACCGTATTCATAAGTTTTGACCCAGCCATTTTTCTGACAAAACAATAAAATATTAATAAAATCATCAGTTTTTATATCCTGTATGATTTTAAAGCCTAATACTTTAAATTTGGAATTTATAGCTTTCCTAACAAGCGATATGATTAGCTTCATGAACCACCAAGAGTTTTTAACACACGTTTTGAGCATTTATAACCATTAGTCAGAGCAATGCTTAAAAGATTATTTTTAACAAAGTTACTTACCGATTGATACTGTTCTAACTGGACGGCCGCGTCCCTTAAACCTAAATAAATCTGAAGCCCACAATCAGCAGTCCAAAATAACTTTCCTACAAAAAATAACGATATCAAATTTATCAGCACTCAACTCAGCTAATTTGTAACTTTCAATACAGGAATACAACAACTTCATCTCCTCTACATCACAGTAAAATTCCGAATCCTGAGTAATTACTCTATAGATTAAATTTCTTCATCTATCAGTTTTAATTTAATCGTTTGTTTAGCTTTTGGGAATATTTTAAAGTTCACTCGTTGGCAAGAAACACCAACTTATTCAGAGGAAAACTATCATGTTAAAAACACTTGTAACCACTATTGCACTTAGCTCTTTATTAACTTGCTCAGCGATGGCAGTAGCCAAACAAGCTGATTATAAACTGATGGTTATTGAGCAAGCTCAAACGAACGATAATGCAACTAGCCAATACGAAACTGCCTTCAACCGCTGTGCATTAAGCGTTAAAGAAAAGAATTTTTCAGAAGCGGAAAGCCTGTGTACACAAGCAATTTCTCTTCTAAGTACAAGTAAGGTACCTGGTTACAAACGCCGCGAATTAACTTCGTTTGCACTTAGTAACCGTGGTGTTGCCCGCATCATGTCTGAAAAAGATACTGCTGCACTTTCTGACTTTTATGAAGCGGTGCAAATTTCAAAAAATGAACTTGTTAATCACAACTTAAGTCGCGCAAAACATAACCTAGCGCTGTAACAGTTCCCCCAACCAAATTGTTGTCGAAAGCCCGGTTCTTGTGTGTTCTGACCGGGCTTTTTTTATTTAATGTTTGGCAAATAAATCTGACATCCCCTTCATTGTGATGCGATCAAATTGAATTTCTACAGGTAATCCTTCTATATGGTATTCTGCTGGAATATCTACTTGCAAAATAAGTTTTAAAGCGGCTTTTTCGCCTTCGAATGGACCTGAAAGCTGCGGGGGTATCTTACTTGTAAGCTCTGTATATTCATTAATTACAGCATCAAATTTTTTACCATTTGGAAGTTTTACAGTCGCTTTTTGACCTATTTTTGAATACTCCAAAAATTTTGGTGCAAGATAAGCATGAACTCTTAGTTCTCTGCCGGTATCAACTGAAAATAATGGTGAGTTTTGATCTACAAACTGACCATCTTGCACAAAGATATCGTTAATATTTCCCGAAAACGGAGTTTTAACAACAAGGTTTTGTTGCAGTGCAGACAACTTTGCAAATTCAATTGAAAGATCTTGATAGCGTTGCCCCTTTAATCCATACAAGCGTTCCATTTCTTGCCGCTCTTTTTCACGCAAGATATCAACCTTTGTCTGTTCGTAACTTAATTGAGCACTGTTAAAAGCAGCTATTGCGCTTGCTAAATCAGAAACGGGGACTATTCCGCGGCTTTTATAATCTTTATACGTATTAAGCAATTCTTGCTGCCTTTCAACGCCTTCTTTTGCGACTCGCTTTCTTTGTTCTAGCTGCGTCATAATTGTTTTGCTAAATGGTATCTGTTGTTGAGTTAGATTTAATATTTGTCGGTCAACTTCTTGATACTGCCCTGTCAATTCAGGGTTATATAATGTGAGCAATATTTCATCTTTCATCACAGAATCACCAAGGTTAACGTCAACAAATTCAATAGTTCCTTTACTTGGAGCTTTAATCAGAAGCGGTTCAGTCGTAATGATACCAACAGCTTCAACCTTAAGTTGTGGCACTAAATAAATCCATGCGACAATACAAATAGGGCTCAATGCAATCAGAATTAAAAAATACCAGCGTAATTTATGTGATGTTCTTTTTGCTCCAGCATATGGAACTTTAATTCCTTTTTCTTCGTTCGGATTGTTGACCTTTGCAGTGCTATTAAAATGCAATTTCATATTCTTCCCTTAATCTAAAATTTTTGACCACGTTTAAGCACCCACCAAGGTGCCATACTAGACTCTTCATGCGACCGCCGGAATACTTCATTAACCAGCGCAAAGCAACATACTAGGCGCATTATAAATGCATAGATGGGATAGAGAGGTAGCCAGAGGAATAGTGTAAAATCTTGCTTAGGCCTTTCTGAAACACTAACTAAAACTAACAAATAAAAATAGCCGATAGTTAGAAGGTATAAGGCATAAATGACGAATATTAATGCTAGTGAGAATTGCCAAGGATAAATAATAGCAACCCCAACAAAATACACAAAAATGACAAATGGCAACATAACGTTTTGCAAGTAACCATAAAAAAGTGTAAACAAAAAATTCTTCCAGCCTAAAAGCTGAGGTGAAAAAGCTGGCCAATGTTTACGCAAATATAAAAACAGCAAGTCCCCGTCCCAACGTAATCTTTGCAAGACAAGCTCTTTAAATGATTGAGGTGCGTCTGTATGTGCAATCGACGCAGTCGCGTAAGGTATTTTTAAATTAGGGTAGCGTTTAAAATACTGTTTGATACGAACTGTTAGATCTAAGTCTTCTGCAGTATGAGTATCCCAACCTCCTATTTGTTTTAAGAAATCACGTCTAAATGCACCAAATGCACCTGAAATGTTGTTAATTAAATTACATTGAGCTAAGCCAGTTTTACCACCCTGCATCGATATTAAGTATTCGATTGCTTGCATTCTAGTCCATAAAGTTTTATTCACATTACGAACTCTTAAAGCACCTCCCACAGCAGGTACATTAGGGTCTTCAAATAACCTGACTAAATTTGCCATCATATCATTGTCAAATGAAGTATCCGCATCAACATTGACGATAATTTCACCTTTAGCATAGGATAAGCCTGCGTTTAAAGTTGAAACTCGCCCTCCCCGCTGCCATTTTGGCAATAAAACAATCTTACGATTTTTGCGTTTAAATAACTGCTTACATTCTTTAGCTACATGGTAAGTGTGGTTATTTTGAACAGCACCATCTATTACAGCAATAATTTCAATTTTACCTGGGTAAGTTTGTTCAACGAGTGAGTGAATGGTTTCTTTAACTGCATCCCCTTCTGCATAACAAGTAATAACACAGCTAACTTTTGGTAAATAAAATAATTTAGTATTGTTTATACGTGTCTTTTCTCTAGTCCATTTAATTATGCCAAACGTGATTATTAAAAATAGCGGCAACTCATAGATAAGGTATAAAGGAATAAATTTCACTAGAACTAATATATTACTTTGTACATAAAAAATAATTTGTTCAGTAATATGTATTAAAGTGCTTAGCGTACTCATAAAACACTCTCCTGCTGAGCTGCAAATTGTTGCTCAAGCCAAACACCTATTTCATCTGGCATTTCTTTTGATGGAAGTGGAATGCCTTTAATCGAAAGTGAGAAGTCGCTATTTTTATTGAGTAAAGAAATCCCTTTTAATTTTTGATAAACAAAGGATAAATGTTCAATTGTTGTATTAGGTAACATTAAAAGTAATGTATGCTCTCCTGCTAAACAGCAAATATCCGTGGTCCTGATACTCTCGTTAATTCTGCTCTCAAATTCGTCTATTAATTGAATAGCACGTGCTTCACCATTTTCTGCAATAAATTGCGCGAGGTTTTTTAACTCTATCTTAACTATTGAGTGTGTTTGCTGGTGCCTTACGGCAAGTTGGTTTTGCCACTTAACCACCCATTCGAAATGTGAATAGTTAATAGAGTCAGTGCTGGTTAAATTAAAATTGTCAAAACGCTCACCAAGTCTAATTAAACTTTTACCTTCCATTGATATGTTGTAACTATGAATGTTCTGTACTATTAACTCATCAACTTGATTACTGGTCTGACAGTGGAAGCATTTAGCAATAACGTCAGCATCTACAAAGCTAGTATGGCATTGGTTACATTTCTGGTTTTCTATTGGGCGATCATAGTCAACGCCAATGTGTCTCAATTTTGTATGGCAATTAGGGCAGCTTAGCCCGATACCCTCTTTAAATTTAGATTCGCCATTTACATGACCACAGTTAAAACAGTGCAAACTAGATACACTGGCAATATCAATACTTTGACAACTTGGGCATGAATCAACATAATTTAAGTGCCCTGATTGGCAGTGTCTACAGTAGCGAACACGGTCGATTAACTTATCTGTCTGTAAGAGTTTTCTTCTATGGATACTCGACAACCATGACATCGCATCTTTAGTGTTAACCCCGAAACACTCTAAAAGCGGATAATAATAAACACTATTAATGCTTAAATCATGAACAGGTAACAAGCTATTATCTTTATAAATCCACATAAAAGACAAAAGCTTAGTTAAAGCTGAGTCGACTAAATTAAGACTTAGATTTAAACTAGTTGCGCGCGTTATTACGGAGTTATAAAAATCATCACTTTGTTTATTAAAAAGACCATTTGCAAGAGCTTCTGATAAATAACAAGGCGTATTTACCAAAATACAGCTTTGCCATAACAGTTCGTGCTTACGGATTTTCTTGAGCGCTTCGCCTTGGTTTACAATGTCGTCAGCAAAAACAATAAGTGGAAAATGAGATTGAGCTTCAAAAGCGGAAAAAAAGTGCTCTACGTCGTTAAATACTGTGAATTCGTGTCCGTAAACTAAAAAATCAATATCCTTAAGCTCACCAATCCAAATTTTTTGTAACGAAATATCATTTAATTGCTGTTTATTCATTTACCCTCCATGAAATGAACTATTGTATTCATACCGCATTCTAAACTGTTTTTATATAAGGTACGATCAGACTTTTCATATAACTGGTAATTTATGGTTTAAATTAACTAGTCAATAGCTTATAAAAATAAGAAGGTATGATTGAAATCTATATTTAAAATAATATTTTATTGTTATTAATTGAAATATAAACTTTATGTTAATAAAGAATTGTATGAGGTAGCTTTTAATATAAAAGCCAGCTCTGAAAGCTGGCTATAAATAAGTTCTAACTTATTAAGTTTCATCTCTTGGCACAAAATCAAGCACTGTTGCATTAATGCAGTACCTGTCTTTACCTCTTGGCCCTTCACCAGGGAACAAATGCCCTAAATGAATACCAGAGCTTTTTGATTTAAGCTCAATACGCTGCATGCCATAACTGTTGTCTTCATGCATAGTTACACTGTCTTTAACTGGATGTGTAAATGAAAGCCAGCCAGTGCCTGAGTTAAATCTATCTCGGGTATCAAAAAGCGGCGCTCCACTTAGCTTATCAATAAAAATACCGTCGGGTGTATTTTTAAAGATATCGTACTGCTTACAAAATGGGCTGTCAGTTCTGGCATGAAATGCAACTCTAAAGGCTTCACTGTCACCTAGTTTAAATGCGCCTAAGGCTTTGTAAAACTCACCTTTACTGACATAGCCTTGGCGACCATAAACCTCTTCGCCATTTTCTATAAATAATAACGTGGGTGTTGCCCAAGTCGGCGTTTTAATCGTTAAACCATCAAGTTGATCAGCATGTCGGAAAGTCATAGGAATTGTCCCCATGTACTCATTAGCGACCTCTTTTTTAAACTTTTCACAGTATGGGCAATAACCTTTAGCATCTATCACTACAATTTGCTTACCTGCCAATAAGGCTGTGTTATCAACCTGCTGTTTTTCTACTGGTGTGAATACAACGCCCGTTGAATGATCAGGGCAATAGCCATTGGGGTTTTTCTTTAAATAATCTTGGTGATAATCCTCTGCAGCATAAAATGCGTCAAGCGGTTTTATCACAGTCACAATCTTGCCGTAGCCTGCTGCGGTTAATTTACTTTGGTATTCATCTTTAAGTGTATTAGCAACCTCGAGTTGCTCATTATTACTTACCAAAATTGTTGAGCGGTATTGAGTGCCAATATCATTACCTTGGCGATTTAGCTGGGTTGGATCATGATTTTCAAAATAATGCATTAACAGTGATTGTGTTGTTAACTCGTTGCTGTTGTATGTCACTTTAACAACTTCTGCATAATTGTTTTTATCAAAGCGTCGCGAGCTACGTGTTATGTTCTTGTAGGTCGCTTTAAAACCATGCCCATCGGCATAGCCAGATACCGCATCCAACACGCCATCAAGTGCTTCGTAACGTTTTTCTGCTCCCCAAAAACAACCTGAACCTAGCACAATGGTTTCAATATGCCCTGTTGCGTTATCTGGCATTGTTTCAGCTTTAATTGGGCTGGTGGTAAAAATGGCACTGCAAGTGAATAGTGTCAGTAACATCGACTTAATTGTCATACTAATTTCCTCTTAAAAGCCTGTATTTAAGACAGACCGCGTATAGGTTTTAATAATTTCAACTTAAACGCATGCAAACAGCGATTCACCGCTAACAATTTAACTCTTAACCTTATTTACGGTAAAACACAGCTTTTTAACATTGGGATATTAAAAAATGAAAATTGCACACAGCTTATCTGCTATTGCATTAGGATTAACACTTGCTACGCAAGTGAATGCCGCAGAGTTCACTTTTGCAAAATCAATTAAACCGAACGACAACACACTAGTTTTATTTTTAGATACAGATAGCCAAGTTGCTAATTTTAATTATTTAAAGCCAGAAACCCAAACTCACCTAAATAAAGTCATTGAATTTAGCGACTTTAAAGCAGGTTATGGCAAAACGTTAGAAGTTATCGCACCAAACGGTAGCGACCATCAACGCATCTTACTTGTTGGCTTAGGAGAGCAGCCAAAACTAGATGCAGCAAAAATGGCAAAACTAGGTGGTAACGTTCACGCTAAATTGCAGTCGGCTAAACAAGCAAATGTTAGCCTTGATTTTTCAGAGCTTAAAGACAGCGCAATCAATGCTAAATATGCAGCAGAATTTGCACATGGCGCAAATTTACGTGACCACCGTTTTGAGCAATACAAAAAAGAACAAGACAGCCACGTTGTTAACTACACATTAGATGTTGAAAATTTAGACCAAGCGGTCAAAACCCATAAATTACTACAAAGCATTGAACAAGGTGTATTTTTAGCACGTGACTTAACGTCTGAAGTTGCAACAGAAATGACACCGGTTGATTTTGCTAAAGCGGCAAAAGAGCTTAAAAAGTTAGGTGTTAAAATTACAGTTTTAGAACCTAAGCAAATTAAAAAGCTAGGCATGGGTGCACTTGAAGCAGTTGGTCGTGGTAGCGAAGAAGGTGCACGTTTAGTGGTTGCTCATTATCAAGGTAATAAAAACCCCCCTATCGCGTTAGTGGGTAAAGGTATTACCTTTGATTCAGGTGGCTACAGCCTTAAAACAGGCGCGTCAATTGCCCGCATGAAATCAGACATGGCAGGGGCAGCTGCAGTACTGGGTACTGTTAAAGCAATGGCACTTGCTAAAGCCGACACAAACGTTGTTGCTGTAATGGGCATGGCTGCCAATATGGTATCGCAATTTGCTGTTGCGCCTGGCGATGTTGTAAGAACAGCCGAAGGTTTAAGTGTTGAAATTGTTAATACAGATGCTGAAGGTCGCTTAGTACTGAGTGATGCAATGTGGTATGCCCGTGACAAATACAAACCAAGTATTATGGTTGATGTTGCGACCCTAACCGGGTCTAAAATTCGTGCTGTAGGTAATGAATACGCGGCGGTTTTCTCTGATGATGATACTCTTGTTGAGCAACTAACTATTGCGGGTAAGCAAGTAAATGAAAACCTATGGCGTTTACCTATAGGTTATGAAGATGCATTAAAGTCAGACATTGCTGATCTTAAAAACATCGGTTCACATGGCCCAGGTGCTACTACAGCAGCGAGTTTCTTACAAAACTTTGCCGGTGACACACGTTGGGTTCACATTGATATTGCAAACGCGCTAAACTCTAAAGCAAAAGATGAACTAGCTGAAGGCGGTACAGGCTATGGCGTACGTTTACTGTCTAATTGGTTATTAAATAACGCACAGTAATTAGACATTGCACTTTATCAAGTGGTTATAAACAATTATAGCCACTTGATTGTCTTGAGTTTTTCTAATTAACACTAAAGACACATTTACATCATCAACAAACAGCCTATATGCTAATAAGCATTAAGGGATAATAATAAGATTGATACGCAATGACGACGACCAAAAGTACACCTAAAATTATGGCGCTCACTACGCATAGCATCTTTTTTGATGCCTATGAAACAGCAAGCGACATACTCACTACGCAAAAGAAAATATGGGCATTAGCACAATATTGCCAAAGCAGTGATGACTTTGTTGATGTAGTCCCTGCCAATAATAATTTAACACTTTACCTGAAAGAGCCCGCTCAACTTGCTGGTTGGCTGCCACGATTACTTGAACAATGGCACGAACTTAAAGCTACTGACTTTAACTCACGTCATCATAAACTTGCGACTCGTTATGGTGGTGAATATGGGCCTGATATAGCACATGTTGCTAAACATCATAATCTGTCTGTTGATGATGTTGCTCAAATGCACAGCAGTGCCAAATACCACGTGCTTTTTTTAGGCTTTAAACCCGGTTTTGCTTATTTAGATGGTTTAAATCCACAACTTTTCACACCTCGACATGCTGAACCAAGGCTCTCTGTTCCAAAAGGATCTGTTGCTATTGGCGGCAATCAAACCGGTATTTACCCTGAAAGCTCCCCTGGAGGCTGGCAAATTATTGGTCATACAGATTTTCGTCTATTTGATATCAATGCATCCTCGCCTTGTGCTATCGAACCCGGTGATACTTTAGAGTTTGTTATTCAGGAGGTGTTAAAATGATCACCATCATCAAACCTGGTATGCAAATGTCTATACAAGATCAAGGCCGCACAGGATCTCGCCATTTAGGCATTGGACAATCAGGGTGCATTGACCCTTATGCTCAAGTTATTACAAACCGTTTAGTTGGCAACGACGACAACAACCCCGTTATTGAAATCACTTTGGGTCTTGCCGAGATTCAGTTCGATAACGATTACTACATTGCACTGCACGGCACAGATATGAAAGCCACAGTGAATGGCAATGCTGTTGAACCAGGCTGGAGCTTTTACATAAAAAAAGGCGATGTATTAAAGTTTAATGCGGCGCGTCATGGTTTTAGAAGTTACCTTGCGATTGGCGGCGAGTGGCATTTACCTGAGCCAATTTTAGATTCTTACTCAACAGATATATTAGCAGGTTTTGGTGGCTTGACCGGTCAAGCACTACAGGCTGGCGATAGTTTTGATATAACGCCAAGGTACAATACCAAAATTGGCTTAGGCGCTATGCTACCACCTAAAAGTACACAAATTCGTATTCATGCTGCACCACATGCAGCACTGTTACCAAAAGACACCATCGTTAACTTTATAAATCATTCTTGGCATGTATCGCCTAATAGTAACCGCATGGGCACACGGCTATTAAGTGATGAGTGTGATATCAGCCATGATGTTTCATTACCCTCTATGGCTGTCGCTCCTGGCTGTATTCAGCTTCCGCCAAATGGTGAACCCATAGTGCTATTAAACGATGCGCAAACAACGGGTGGTTACCCATTGCTCGGTACCGTGATCGAAGCCGATCTTCGTCACTTTGCACAATTAAAACCCGGTGATTTCCTTCACTTTAAGTTTGTTACACTTAAAGAAGCCCATGCAGCACAAGAAAAACTCACTGCGCACTTAAATCAACTTTCGATAGCACTAAACTATATTAATAAATAGCGTTAATTTATTGGTGTTTAAAAAGTGAGCAAAGAAAGTCTTTGCTCGCATTGCTTTAAAGCTTGTCTATACATTTAAAAAGGTAAAAACCCTATACATTCCTTTGCACCAAAGCAGTGCAGATTATTTACTAACAAAAGCCTTTATTCCAGACTCATTATCATCCAATTTGCACAAATCAAGCATTTAAACCGCTCACCCTTTAACCACTTACCCCATACTGGTGCAAAGCCGCCGCTTAAGGTGCATATTTTATTCTTAATTAATTAAAAAACCTGTGTGACTTAGGTAATTATTTCTGTTAAAACAAACATTCGCAGTTATATAAATTCTGTTAACTGCGCACATATTTGGAATGAGGAGTCACTATGTGTTCAATTTTTGGGGTATTAGATATTAAATCTGATCCCGCTCAATTGCGTAGCCAAGCAATTGAGATGTCAAAACTATTAAGGCACCGCGGGCCAGACTGGTCTGGCGTGTATTCATCAGATAAAGCTATTTTAGTCCACGAGCGTCTAGCGATTGTTGGCGTATCGAGTGGTGCACAGCCTTTGTACAACCCTGAGCGTACAAATATCCTTGCTGTTAACGGTGAAATTTATAACCACAAAGAGCTCGCTGCCAGCTTAGAAACTGATTTTACTTTTCAAACTCAGTCAGACTGTGAAGTTATTTTGGCTTTATATAAGCAAAAAGGCCCTGAGTTTTTAGACGATTTAAATGGTATTTTCGCGTTTTGTTTATACGACGAAGAGCAAGATGCCTACTTAATTGGTCGTGACCATATCGGTATTATTCCCCTTTATACAGGTCATGATGAACATGGTAACTTTTATGTTGCCTCAGAATTAAAAGCATTATCGCCAATTTGTAAACATATTGAAGAATTCCCTCCGGGTCATTTCTTGTGGAGCAAAGATGGTCAACTTCGTAAGTATTACAGCCGCGATTGGCAAAGCTATGACGCAGTAAAAGACAACGAAGCTAAATCAAGCGATGTTAAAGAAGGCTTAGAAGCTGCTGTTAAACGTCAATTAATGTGTGACGTACCTTACGGTGTTCTATTATCAGGCGGTTTAGATTCATCGGTAATTTCAGCTATCACACAGCGTTTTGCAGCAAAACGTATCGAAGATAATGATGAGTCTGATGCATGGTGGCCAAAACTGCATTCATTCTCTGTGGGTCTTGAGGGTTCACCCGATTTAGCAGCTGCACAAAAAGTAGCTGATATGATTGGTACGGTTCACCACCCTATTCACTTTACTATTCAAGAAGGTATTGATGCCCTACGTGAAGTGATTTATCACATTGAAACGTACGATGTAACAACTATTCGTGCCTCAACGCCGATGTACTTAATGGCGCGCCAGATTAAAGCCATGGGTATTAAAATGGTGTTGTCGGGCGAAGGTGCTGATGAGCTATTTGGTGGTTACCTTTATTTCCACAAAGCACCAAATGCGCAAGAGTTCCATGAAGAGCTTAACCGTAAAGTGTCTAAACTACATATGTTCGATTGCTTGCGTGCGAATAAATCAATGGCAGCATGGGGCGTTGAAGCGCGTGTGCCATTCTTAGATAAAGAATTTGTAGACGTAGCAATGCGTATCAACCCAGAAGCGAAGATGTGTAAAGACGGTAAAATCGAAAAGCACATTATTCGTGAAGCGTTCGACGGCTACCTGCCAGACGACGTGCTTTGGCGTCAAAAAGAGCAGTTCTCTGATGGCGTAGGCTATAACTGGATTGATACTTTAAAAGAGTATGTGAACGAACAAGTTAGCGATCAAGACCTTGCTAATGCAAAATACAAATACCCGATCAATACGCCTGATTCTAAAGAAGCGTATTTCTATCGTAGTATTTTCGAAGAGCACTTCCCTGGCGATGCCGCCGCAAAATGTGTTCCGCATGGCAAATCTGTTGCTTGTTCTACTCCTGAAGCACTCGCTTGGGATGCATCATTCCAGAACAATGCTGACCCTTCAGGTCGTGCTGCTGGCGTTCATAACGACGCTTACAAAAAGTAGTAACTTTGTGCTGCAAGCCCTGTGTTTGCAGCACTTTCCTCTCAATTGAAATAATTTGCTTTGAAATAATACTGTCATCAAATTATTCCTTTCGCTGCCTAATTTGTTCACAATTACAACAAAAAACCTAAAAAACTGCATTTATTCGGCTATTTAGGGACAAAACCATTTACATTTTTTTTCGAACTCCTACACTAAAGACTAAACTTTGGTACAAATTTAGTTCGTCTACAAACTATTTTTGGGTTTGATACGTAAAAATAGTAATAACCAAGCTTGTGCCAACCGGCCGTTTAGCTCTCTGCTAAATATAATCACAACAAGAGGTATTCATGAGCGAACATCATGACAAGTACAGTATCGACAATACCGACTACACTGTCGGACAGGACAATGTACAAAAATGGGGTTTTGATGTGCACAACCCTGTATTTGGCATTAGTGCTGGATTAATTGCACTATTCTTAGTGGCAACACTTATTTCAGATGCTGAAACAGCAAAAACAACTCTGAATGGAATTAAAAACGACATTATTAATAACTTTGATGGCTTTTTTATGTGGTCAGCAAACTTATTCGTATTGTTTTGCTTAGCGTTAATTGTTTCACCATACGGTAATATCCGACTAGGTGGTAAAGAAGCACGTCCAACTCATTCACGTATTTCTTGGCTTGCAATGTTATTTGCTGCAGGCATGGGTATAGGCTTAATGTTTTGGGGCGTCGCAGAACCTGTCGCCTACTTTACAGGTTGGTACGAAACACCACTTGGTGTTGAAGCAAACACGCCGGAAGCCGCTAAACTGGCAATGGGTGCAACTATGTTCCACTGGGGTTTACACCCTTGGGCAATTTACGCGGTTGTTTCGCTTTCACTCGCATTCTTTTGCTATAACAAAGGTTTGCCGTTATCTATTCGTTCAATTTTTTACCCAATTTTAGGTGACAAAGCGTGGGGCTGGCCTGGCCACCTTATTGATATTCTAGCTGTACTTGCCACTCTATTTGGCCTTGCAACATCTCTTGGTTTAGGCGCACAACAAGCCGCTGCTGGTATTAATCACGTATTTGGTACTGATAGCGGAATTGGCTTAGAAATAGGCGTTATTATTGGTGTGACGTTACTAGCTGTTATTTCTGTTGTTCGCGGTATCGACGGTGGTGTAAAACTGCTTAGTAACGTAAACATGCTTATCGCTTTTGTATTACTCGTATTTGTTGCACTTGTTGGGTTTTCTGCAGCATTTGGCAACCTTCCCAATACAGTAATGGGTTATGTTGAAAACATTATTCCACTGAGTAATCCTCATGGTCGTGAAGATGAAACATGGATGCATGGCTGGACTGTATTCTACTGGGCTTGGTGGATTTCATGGTCACCGTTCGTAGGTATGTTCATTGCACGCGTATCTGAAGGCCGCACAATCCGTGAGTTCTTAATTGCTGTATTACTAGTTCCTACTGTTGTGACTATCTTCTGGATGTCAATTTATGGTGGTATCGCTATTGAACAAGTGATTGATAAAGTAGGTGTACTTGGTGAAAAAGGCTTAACTGATGTACCACTAGCTATGTTCCAAATGTTTGAAGCCCTGCCAATGTCGCAAGTGCTTTCATTCATTGCAATTGTGCTAGTACTCGTGTTCTTTATTACGTCATCTGACTCAGGTTCATTAGTAATCGACTCAATCACCGCTGGTGGTAAAGTTGACGCACCAGTGCCACAACGTATTTTCTGGGCTACAATCGAGGGTGCGATTGCAGCTGCACTTGTTTGGATTGGAGGCACACAAGCAATCGAGGCCTTACAAGCCGGCGCCGTATCTACGGGCTTGCCGTTTACCTTTGTATTGCTATTAATGTGTGTGAGTTTAATCCTTGGCTTACGAACAGAACCAAGACACTAAACCTGCCGTTAAATAATAAAAAACGCCGCATTTTGCGGCGTTTTTTATTTATAAGCTTTGCTCAAATTCAAATACCCCACATAAAATCGGTGCTAAGCATGCTATATGAGTAATTCGCTGAGCGGTGTATCTGGGCGGTAGTGGTAAGCTATTTGCGCTTGTAGCAGCTCTGCGGTGGCTGTGGCATCATTAAGCGCATTGTGGTTTTGATACGCTGGTAACGAATAACGAATGCGAGAGTCTGCTAAGCGCACAGAATCAAGCTTAGAATTAAATAATCGCCCTAGTAACCCCTGCTTTGCTTTAAGTGCGCGCGTTTCCAGATCTAGCGTGTCTATAACGGCAAATTCAAGCCCTTCGCCTAAACGGGCTTGCAACGCTTGATATAAAAAGTGCCGTTCAATGGGAGCAAAATGCACCACAATCACTTTGCCTTTTAATGCTGCTAACAAAGGCTCCATAATCGTTGAAAAGTCAGGTGCATCGCTCACTTCTGAGTGAGTTATACCATGGATAACAATCGACTCTTCAGCAAGCTTGCGCCTTGGTTGAACAATCCAATGTTGGCTATCTTTACAAAAAATACGCTTGGTATTAAATGGAATTAAACCAACACTGACTATATCGTCATTTTGATAATTTAGACCGGTTGTTTCAAAATCAAGTGCTACTAAGGGAACATCACTAATTGGTGTGCTTAAATCACAAATAGCTGATCCATAAAACGCTTTGATTAGCGGCTGTTTGCTCTGTGCTAATAACTCTTGATACCGAGTCGGCCAATCAAGTTTTGCGCCTTGTTTTGCCATTACTTCATCCCTGAGTTAGCAGAGTATCTGAATTTTAGGAAATTCTGCGCTTTATCTAAAATGGCAAACGCCTCTTTAAGATTGCGCTGCTCAAAAGGAGAAAGTAAATGAGGCTCTAAGTCGTTATCTGGCGCTTCATCAAGCTTTTCTATTTGCCACGCTTGGTGTCTAATTCTGATCATGGCAATGTATTCTAAGGCGTCTCGTAAATCTTGTGCTTTGCCTTCAGGGAGTAGTTTAGCTTCGATAATATCTTCTAAACGCTCGAATGAATTTTGTTTACGACTGCCTATCGCTAATGCATGCACGCGTATTACGTCAGATAAAGGTGCAGTACCGCGGCGTTTTAAGTTCATAGAGCGCTTGTGTTGGCCATTATGCTCTAACACAAAATCTTTAAAGAAACCTAAAGGCGGCGTTCTGTTACGCGCATTCGCAGCAAGGTTTGCCAAGAAACGTTTATTCTTACGCCCTTCTGTTGCGATAAAGCGTTTGAGCTCATCGGCCCATTTGTTTTTACCGTAAACACCGTCTAAATCAAAAAAGATCGAGCTATGTAATAAAGCCTGCGGTTTAGGTTCGGCCATCCAACCTGCAAATTTCTCTTTCCATTGTTCCCGTGTTAAGCGCCACTTTTTAAATGACGCCATAATTTCACCTTCACAGTACTTAAAGCCACATTCAGCTAAACCGTCACAAACAAAATCAGCCAAATACTGAAAATACTCGTCATGTAATTCCTCGTTAAAACTATTATCAAGGATAATAGCGTTATCTTGGTCGGTCACAATTAATTGCTCATCACGCGCCATTGAACCTAAAGCGATAAAGCAATAAGGAACCGGTGGCGGGCCAAACTTTTCTTCAGCTAAATCAAGTAAGCGCTGTTTGAAGGTACGCCCTATTACAGCCATTGCGGTACCAATCATGTGAGAGTTAGCATCTTCGTTAACCATACGAACAAATACATTAGGTAATTGCCTTGCATAGTGAGCTAAATCTTCAACCGATTGCTGAGCTAATATGCCGCGCACTAACAATAAGCTACTTTGCGACTCGTAGCGTAAAATATCCGATAACGAAATAACGCCAATCGGCTTTTTCTTAACAACCACAGGCAGGTGGTGAATGTTATCTCTGAGCATGGCCAGTACAGCTTCAAACACATAGGCATTACTATCGAGTAGTATTAAGTCTTTTTGCATTATTTGCGCAGCTGGCGCTTCGTAACTTAACCCTTCAGCAATTACACTGGTGCGTAAGTCACGGTCAGTAATAATGCCAACAACTTGGCCGTCGTCATCATCAGGATCATCACTGATTGGTTTATCGGCATCAGTAACAAGCACAGACGATACCGACTCTTGCGTCATTAATTGCGCAACCATTTGCACAGAGGCATCTTTTGCCACAGTGACAACATCACGATGAAGAAGCGACTTGACCTTGGCGGTTGTTAAATCGTTGCTGTCTGCCTGTTCAACAATTGCCTGATGAAGGCGCACATTACCATCGGCTTCAAAAAAGTCAGCAAATGTTTCGTATTCGTCGCAGTATTGATTAAACAACTCAACATTAATGCAATAAACTAAGGTGTCTTCGAGTGCCTTTGCCGGAAAGCGCACTTTGCGGTTCATCAGAAGGCCCATTTGCCCAAAAATGCCGCCGATAGTTAAACGGTTGTATAGATCACCATCACGACGATATATCTCTACAGCACCTGTTCGAATAACAAATAAATCAGCGATATCCTCGCCATAATTTAGTATTTCAGTGCCTGCGCGAAAATAAGCGATTTCGACTTGTGATGCGAGTTTATTTACCGCCTCTTCAGGAAGATCATCAAAGGGAGCGTGATCAGAAAGAAATTGGGCGATATCGACGTGTTCGGCTTGCATACGCGTACCTAGTTTTAAACATTTGATTTAATTGTGAGGGTAATTGGCTATTTTTTCAAAGAAAAAATAGCCAATTAAGTTGGATTAAGCCTTTTCTAACTCTTCTGCCAGAAGTTTCGACTCATCACCTCTTGGTTTAGTAAAGCGAGCTAAACCAAGATAAATAACAGGCGTTAAATAGAGGGTAAATAACACCGCCAGTGCTAAACCACCAAATACTACCCAACCAATCGCGTTACGAGCCTCAGCCCCTGCACCGGTAGATAAAATAAGTGGTAATGCACCTAATAAAGTTGAAACTAGCGTCATCGCGATTGGACGAAGGCGCACTAATGCGGCCTCTTCTACCGCCACTCTAACCGAGCGGCCTTGGTCACGTAATTGGTCGGCAAACTCCACCAGCAAGATGGCGTTTTTAGCAATTAGACCAATCAGCATCACTAAACCAATTTGCGAGTAAATGTTTAATGATGTACCTGTTAGATACAGCGCTAAAATCGCAGATGTAATACCAAACGGTACAGTGATCATAACAACAATCGCACTATTCACACTTTCAAATTGCGCTGCCAATACCAGAAGAACAATTAAAAAGGCCAGAACATAGGTCACTAATACTTCATTGGCGGTTTCTTCAAAGGTTAATGCCTCACCTTTAAACGCCAAACTGATACCCGCAGGCAGAGATTGCTCTGATATATCACGGATTTTTGTAACCAGCTCAGCAATAGTTACGCCCTCTGGCATTTCCATGCTCAGTTCAATAGCACGGCGCTGCGCGTGGCGCTCAAGCTCTGCTGCAACACCTTCTTCAGTAATGGTTGCCACACTACTTAATGGAACTAATTGACCATTACGGCCACCAACATACAAGTTAGCTAAATCGCTTGGGTTAGTGATAGTTTGGTTTTGTGCTTGCAACATAATCGGGATTGATTGATCACCAATGTTTAAATCGGCAATATCATCACCATTGATTGCAGCACGTAACGTTACGGAGATATCACTGAGCGATACGCCAAGCTCTTCAGCACGACGTCTATCAATATTAACCCGTAATTGTGGCTGTGACGGCTGATATGAAATACGCACAGGTGCCACTTCTGGCACTGCTTTTTCAATTTCAGCAGAAAAGTCTTGCGCAGCTTTAAATATCTCGAGGTAGTCTTGGTCCAATAAGGCAAGCTCAATACCACCGCCTTGACCACGCAAGTTCAAACTATTTGAACCACCTGGGTAACCAGCCGCACCAGGAATATTACCTAAAGGTTCACGTATTTTATTGATAATTTCTTGCTGACTAAAATGACGTTCGTCCCAATGTTTTAGCGGCACAGTAATAAATACAATATTTGGGTCCCACTGCCCAACCACAGTGTAAATAGACTCAATATCACCACTTTCAACATACGGCAGTAAGATATCTTCCATTTGCACCGCTTGTCTGTCCATAAAGTTCAAGCCTACACCATCTGGACCACGAGCAAAAATACGAATTTTACCGCGATCTTCTGTTGGTAATAGCTCATTATCTAGATTGAAATACAGTGCCCCAGAGCCTGCAGCAACCAACAAGCATGCAAAGAAGGTAATCCATGCATGCTCAAGTACACCGTGTATTGTGCGCTTATAAACAGCGGCTAACACATGGCCAACTTTTGCAAATGGATGAAAACCGCCCTGCTTTAATTTCAGTTTTGATGTCAGCGCAGGGACCAAAGACAGCGCAACAAAGCTTGAAATGATCACAGCGCCAGCTAATACCCCACCAAACTCTCTAAATAGTCGCCCTGCTGTTGATGGTAAAAAAGCGATAGGCACAAACACCGCAGCTAATACGGCGGTTGTTGCCACAACAGCAAAGAAAACTTCACGGGTACCAACCACTGCAGCTGCACGACGACCAAGACCTAAGCCCCGCTGACGTTGTATGTTTTCACTTACCACAATGGCATCATCTACAATTAGGCCAGTAGCTAACACGAGTGCAAGTAAGGTAAGAATATTAATTGAGAAACCAAGCGCCCAAATAAGTGCTAAAGAGCCAATTAATGCAACAGGTATCGCAAATGCAGGAACCAGCGTTGCGCGCCATGAGCCAATAAACACCCACAGTGTGATCACCACTAACAGCACGGTTAGTAAAAGTGAGTTAATAACTTCATCAACTGAGCTTCTGATAAACTGAGCATCATCAGAGGTTAAAGTAAATTCCACTTCAGGAAAACGCACTCGCATACGTTCGATTAAAGTTAGCACTTCATCTGAAATTTCAATGGTATTAGATTGCGCCTGACGAATAATTTCCATACCAATCACAGGTGTACCATTCAGCCTCACGAACGAACGCGGATCAGCTGGGCCAAAGTAAACAGCCGCAACATCGCCAATACGGGTATCATCTCGAACGATGATATCGGCTACTTGTTCAGCAGAGATTGACGTTGCATCAGCACGAACGATCACCTGTTGATCGCTTGATTTTAAACTACCCGCAGGTACATCAAAGGGAGCTTGGCGAAGTACGTTGGCAATATCTGGTACCGTAAGGTTAAAGCTGCTTAGCTTAAGTGGGTCGATACGCACTCTAAGCACCCGTTCGCGGTCACCATTTAAGCGAACATCGGCAACTCCAGGAATGGTTAAAAACTGCGGGGCTAAGTCAACATCAACACGCTCTGTCAACGCCTCAAGGGATAAGCTATCACTTGATACCGTTAACGATACAACCGCTTCGGCATCGTTATCGGCTTTAATAATTGATACCCGTTCAACTTCTTCGGGTAACTCTCGCTGCACACGGGCTACCGATTCTCGCGTTTCGTTTGCAGCATCATCTAAATTAACACCGGGGCGAAACTCAACCACAATACGAGCATTGTTTTCTTCACTTTGAGCACGAATCGACTTTACACCACTTACCCTCGCAACTGCCCCTTCGAGCTTGCTAGTTACTTCGGTATCTACGGTCTCCGGTGAACCACCAGGGAAAGACGCTGATACAGTAATACGTGGTCTATCAACATCAGGAAGCTCACGTACTTCAACCCCTGCTATTGCAGCGATACCGGCAATAATAATGAGTAAGTTAAGTACCACAATTAAAACAGGGCGACGTATCGCCATTGATGGCAAGTCTTCCATCATAGGTTGCTGTTTCATCATTACTCCTTGGCTAGCTGCACTTCATTGATGAAATTAAGCTCTTGATTAGGTCTTAGGCGCTGAACGCCTTCTGTCACCAATAAGTCACCTTCGTTTAAGCCACCAGAGACTAGTAAACGCCCTGCTAAACGCTGCTCAATTTTAACATCAACGCGTGTGGCTTTTTTATCGACACTCTTCCATACGTAAGGGCCTGATGCCCCCCACATCATGGCTGCTTCGGGTACTACAGCAAGCTCTTCACCTAGAATATTTATGTGCACACGAAAGCTCATACCCGGCATAAATTGCTGAGCATTATTGTCAAGTTTGGCTTTTGTTCTGAGTGTGCGGGTTTGCGCATTGATACGCGAATCAAGCTCTGCCACCTTAGCCGTGTAAGCTTTATCGCCTAACCAAGGCACCACTTCAACCGATGATTTTTGTTTAAGCACTGAGATAGCGGCTTCTGGGGCATTAAAATTGATATAAAGCTCAGAAATATCATCGATAGTGGCAATGGCTGTTTGGGTTGTGATCCTATCGCCTACTTCGACGTCAGTTAAACCCATAACACCACTGAACGGAGCACGTACTTCACGGTCTTCACGCTCTGTTTTGGCTTGCATTAACTGGACTTTTGCAAGCTCATAAAGTGTTTTCGCATCATCTAAATCACTTTGCGGCACCGCACCACGGGCGTGGCTTTCTTCAAGCCTTTTCATGGTGCGCTCAGCATCTTTTAAAGTAATTTCAGCTTCGATCAACGCTGCTTTTTGTCTACGTGAATCAAGCTCTAATAGTAAGTCACCTTTGGCAACGTTATCGCCTGGTTTAAAGTAAACAGCGGTGACTCTGTCCCCAACGGCTGGGTAAAGAGTGACTGAGTGAATCGCTTCTGCATTACCCACTGCTTTTATCTGTTGTTTAGACTTTTCAACAGACACTGATTCTACAACTACATTAGCCGCCTCAGCGACGGAAACACAACTAATACAGGCAATTAAAGTCCATGTATGTAATTTGCCAATTGTCAAAATTTCACCTAAATAAGAATCGTTTTAATTGTTACGAAGTGTAACAGCTTTGTGATCAATAAAAAGCTGACTTCGTTTAATAAACAATTAGCCAAGGTGAAATAAACCCATACATCGCCTTTGTTTTCTAATTAGAAACGACAATGTGATGAATCGACCTCTTTTAAGTGTGCTTCGCTTGCTATGGACACCTCTACACAATCAGATTGATTAGTTATTTGTTCCTTTTGAATAGGCATAAAAAAACCCCAGACTATGCTGGGGTTTCTATCAATTCATAAAGCTAACAATTACTGTTGGCGCTGTGCTTCTTTTTGCGCTTTTTTGGCTTCTTTACGCTTACGAAGAACTTCTTGCGCTTCGTTACCAATGTGACCTTCACCACGCGCTTGTGCTAATTCGATTTGCTTTTGACGCTCAGCAAAACGGGCACGTTGCTCTTCTGTTAGGCTGTCGTGACAGTGATGACACGATACACCTTCCATGTATTCAGGCTTTTGCTTTTCTTCTTCAGTGATAGGCATACGACACGCATGACATTGGTCGTAAGAGCCTTTTTGTAAATCGTGATTTACCGCTACACGGTTATCAAATACAAAACACTCACCTTCCCACATGGTTTCTTCTTTTGGTACTTCTTCTAAGTACTTAAGAATACCGCCTTCAAGGTGGAATACTTCGTCAAAGCCTTGCTCTTTCATGTACGCAGTTGATTTTTCACAGCGAATACCACCGGTACAGAACATAGCAACTTTCTTGTGCTTTTCTGGGTCTAGGTTTTCTTTCGCCCACGCTGGGAATTCACGGAATGTCTTCGTGTTTGGATCAACCGCATTTTGGAAAGTACCGATCTCAATTTCGTAATCGTTACGTGTATCGATAAGAATCACTTCAGGGTCTGAAATTAATGCATTCCAATCAGCTGGTTTTACGTATGTACCCACTACTTCACGTGGGTCGATACCTTCAACACCCATAGTTACGATTTCTTTTTTCAGTTTTACCTTAGTACGGTAGAACGGGCATTCATCATCATATGACTCTTTAGTCACAATGTTGTCTAGGTTTGGTTGTGAATCTAACCATGCAAGTAGGTTATCGATACCTTCACGTTTAGCAGAAACAGTACCGTTGATACCTTCAGCCGCAAGTAACAAAGTACCGCGTACTTCATTGTCTTCCATTACTTTTAGTAGTGGTTGGCGAATCGCTTCAAAATCAGGAAGGGCTACAAATTTGTAAAGTGCGCAAACAACAAAGTGCTCGCTAGTTACATTGTCTTTATGAACAGCAGTCATGGTTTTACCTTTTGCTTTAAATGCCCATGTGGGGCGTTAACCGAATCGCAAATCCGGCGCATTGAGGGCGCGTATTTTACGCGAATTAGTGATAATTGCAAAAACTGATGCGAAATAGCTGTGTTTTTACTGTCTCCAAGTGAGGCAAGTGCGTTATAATGAACAGGATTTACAAATTTTGCTCATCGGAGATTACGCATTGCATTTTACTGAACTTGGGATTGATACACGCCTCGAAAAACAACTTGCGCATCAAGGCATCACCCAGCCCACTGACATTCAAGCTCACGCGGTACCAACAGCTATCGCAGGCCATGATATTTTTGCACAGTCAAAAACAGGATCGGGCAAAACGCTGGCGTTTTTATTACCTGCTGTACAGCGCGTAATGAAACAAAAAGCACTCAGTAAACGCGACCCTCGCGTTTTAATCGTTGCGCCTACCCGCGAATTAGCAACCCAAGTGTACAGCCAATTAAGGCTATTAATTGCCGGTACAAATATTAGTGCTGTAAAAGTACTGGGTGGTGAAAACTTTAATGACCAAATAAAGGCTCTTCGTAAAGACCCACATTTTGTGGTGGGCACACCAGGGCGTTTAGCTGACCATTTGAGTCAACGCTCATTACAGCTTTCAGGCTTAGAGCTTTTAATTTTTGATGAAGCTGACCGTATTTTAGATTTAGGCTTTACCGATCAAGTTAAAATGATTAACGAGCTTGCTGATCACCGTTTACGCCAAACGTTATTGTTTTCAGCAACCCTTGACCATGCACAAGTTGATGCTTTGTCACGTAACCTTTTACGATCACCAAAACAAATTCTGTTAAGTGCATCAAACGAGCAACATAGTGACATTACTCAGCAACTTTATTTAGCTGATCACTTAGATCACAAAGAAGCCCTACTTGAGCACTTTGTAAAACAAGACAATGTTGGCCAATGCATTATTTTCACCGCAACACGTGCAGATACTCAACGTTTAAGCCAGCTATTAAATGATAAAGGCTTTAAAGCGCAAGCACTTGCGGGTGACTTAACACAGGCAAAGCGCCTTGAAATTATGGATGCCTTTAGCCGTGAAAACTTTAAAATCTTAATCACCACTGATGTTGCATCACGTGGTCTTGATTTATTAAGCGTGACCCACGTAATTAACTTTGACCTACCAAAGCATGCTGAAGAATATGTGCACCGTATTGGTCGTACTGGTCGCGCAGGCTTTAAAGGAACTGCTATTTCATTAGTGGGCCCGAAAGATTGGCCAAGCTACAAAGCAATTAAAGCATTTTTAAATGATGAATTAAGCTTTTTCACCGTTGACGGCCTTGTTGGTAAATTTAAAGGTCTGCGCGAGAAAAAACCAAACACAGTTTGGAAAAAAGCAGAGAAAAAAGTGGCTGCAAAACCTGCAAAACCAAAACGCAAAGCAGCCCCTAAAAAGCCTAAAGCCCCTATTCAAGCACCAATTGATGTAGATGGTTTTGCTCCAATGCGCCGTAAGAAAAAGCCAGAACAGGAATAACAATGAGTATTTTAGGAACCACACAAACCCTTTTCGTTAACGAAATGTCTAACGAAGGTGCTTATTTAGATGGCCGTGATTTAGGCGAAGTATTCTTACCAAGCAAAGAAATTGATTACGAACTAGAAGCTGGCGACAGCGTGCAAGTATTCATTTACCTAGATCACGCAGGTCACCCAACCGGTACCACAAAAAAACCTTTAGCTGAAGTGGGCGAATATGCCCTACTACGTGTTAAAGCAATCAATAGCACCGGTGCGTTTATGGATTGGGGCCTCGAAAAAGACGTACTAGCGCCATACAACGAACAAAAGCCAAAAATGAAAGACGGCTTTTCTTATCTTGTACGCTTATATCTCGATAATGCCAGCCAACGTATTTGTGCATCGAGCAACTTTAATAAATTTTTATCGAAAGAAGAACCAACGTACTCAGTAATGGAAGAAGTTGACTTAATCGTTGCCGGTAAAACAGACCTTGGCTACAAAGTACTTGTAAACGAAGCCCACATTGGCGTTGTTTACTACAACACGGTATTTAAAAAGCTATTTGTTGGCCAGCGCTTAAAAGGCTTTATTCAAAAAGTACGTGAAGACGGCAAAATCGACGTACTACTTGAAAAGCCAGGCATGGGCAAAGTAAACGACTTAGGCGAAAAAATCTTAGCAAAATTAAAAGCAGAAGGCGGCGTACTTCACTTAGGTGATAAGTCAGACCCAGAAGCAATTAAAAAGACTTTCTCAACCAGTAAAGCAAACTACAAAAAAGCCATTGGCGGTTTGTTTAAGCAAGGTTTAATCGAGATTGAAGCAACGTCGATTAGATTGAAATAAGTTGCGAGTTGCGAGTTGCGAGTTGCGAGTTGCGAGTTGCGAGTTGCGAGTTGCGAGTTGCGAGTTGCGAGTTGCGAGTTAACAAGATATTGAATTATCTGAAAGAGTAAAGTGAACGCTTTACTCTTTTTTATTTTTATAGTTTTGATTGCTGTAAATTTTCTAAATCTATTTTGAGTCTTTTTCATTTAAAAGTGAAAGTAGGCATTGTTCAATAAGCTACTTCTCGGTTTAACTGATTTCAGCCCCAAAACGAGTTAACGTAAATGCTCTAAGGGCGGCTATGAGCTATCAGATACATTTTTATTCATCTAATGATATTGGCTCTACTCCATAATCAGATATTCCACTAGCTTTTATGTTGGTGATGACATAAATAACTGTATTAATATACTGTTTTGTTGCTCTCCCATAGTCAAGAAAATGAGCTACGAGCTAATATTCTTTTTATGAATACCTTAGGCGTCAATAAAAATATTATAGTTGGCAATGCACTACGTTATTTGTTAAAAATAAATTCATTAATACATGCGTGAAACATCGGCACAAAGATGCGCGGCGAGCGCACTAGAAAATTGTTAGGGCACTATGTGATTCCTCACCATATTTTTAATCGTCGCTATTGCAGGCTGCTCTTCTAGCCTAAAGTCATAGATGATGCTGACTCCAGTGAAGGTATTGTAATAATGAGCCGAAATGCAGAGATAATATTGACAAAAGTAGCCTCATATCCTTCTAGAAGTTATTCATTTTATTTTGAAGAAATTAATAAGTTTTCGGGTAAATATTGTGGCAGCAATTATGAAGTTACTCTGAGAGATGACATGATTGTTGACATTAACTACGAATGTCGGTCTGGTGGTTGCGGAGAGACACTAAATCAAGCATATGTTTTTTAAATAACGTGCCCTAACAAGGCCTTAAAGTCGGATTCGTAACAGTTGGCTCGGTTCCGCTTCGCTTCACAGTTTAGCCAACTATTACTCACCGCTTAGGGCGGCGTTAGCAATTTAATTTAGCATTTAAAAAATCTTTTAACCCCTTTTGGTGTGTTCGAACGTTATTAAAAAACAATAATTAAAATTTCAGGAAAATATGAACAATAAAGTCTTTAAACCCCTCATCGTTAGCTCACTCGTTCTATGCAATTATGTCAGCGCTGCAGATTGTCATGATGTGTCACAAAATATTGCCAAACAACTTGAAGATAACTACGTCATTGAAAATACAGCAACAAGGTTAGCTCAGTTAATACGTTCGCAAGTATTTTTATCTGGTTGTGAACGTCAAAAGTCATCTGAAGATATTGCTGAATTTATGACCTTGGAATTAAACAAGATTGCAAATGATAAACATCTTTCTGTTGTTTATGATCCAAATTGGGTTAGTGAATTGAAAGACTATCGTTCGTCAGCACAAACTGAGGCGTTTGCTGATAGTCGTGTCATGGAGACTCCTATAGACAACTATGGTTTTAAAAAGGTTGAATTGCTTGATGGCAATATTGGTTACCTCGATATAAGAGCTTTCTCTGACAGTCACTTAGGAGGTGAGACGCTTGAAAATGCGATGAAATTTTTACAGCATGCCGATGGTATCATTATTGATTTAAGGAACAATTATGGCGGTAGTCCATTTATGGTGACTTCCTTAGCAAGTTACTTCTTTGACCTAGATACAGTCCATTTATCAACTTTTGAAAGCCGTGAAAACGGTGTGTTAACTCAAACGCAAGATTGGACTTCGCCATATGTACCTGGTCCTAGGTTTAAAGATACTCCACTTTATATCCTCACCAGCAGTAATTCTGCATCCGCTGCAGAAGGCTTTAGCTATTCAATGCAAAGTTTGAATAGAGCAACCATTGTTGGAGAGGTAACTGCTGGCGCCGCTCATGGTAGAAGTACTGAAATAGTAAATAATGATTATATTCTCACTTTACCATCCACACGACCTGTAGATCCAAGAACAAATGACAACTGGGAAAGAAAGGGGGTGAAACCAAATATTGAAACAAATAGTGATAATGCATTTTATGTTGCTTATGCAGAGGTGCTTAATTCCTTAATCAAAAGTAATAGTAAAAACCTTGGTTTGCATCAATGGGTCTATCCATTGGTTAAAGCAAAATCGAGCCAATACCAGCCAAGTCAGAGTGATTTCAATCAGATAGTAGGTACGTTTGGAGAGCGCAAGATATTCCAAAAAAGTGGTAAACTCTTTTATCAATATTCAAATGATCCGGCGTTTGAAATTGAGTTACTTGATAAAAAGACAATTGTTTTTAAAGCGTTTACTGAAGCAAGACTGCAAGCAATATATAAAAATAAGCAAGTCATTGCATTGAAAATGCTCTCTTTGGGTGAGGATGAAAGAGTGTTTCAGAGAACGATGTAAAAATTGCTAACAAGGCTGTTAACACGGACAAAAAATATTTGGCTTTGATTGTACCTAACAAAATTCTAGCCAACTATTTTTAGCTGGTTACAACGGCGTGAAGATCCGCTTTTGGCACAGAGTTATCCTTCGGCGCTAAATTATTTCTGTCCATCGGCGAGTTAAAATATAGCTCGCCTTTGCCCCAAAACGAGCTAGCGAAAATGCTTAAAATCAGTTATTAAGAACTCAGATTGCGGCTTCTAAACGAGTAAAAAATATAATTGCTTATTAAGGCAAATTTAGGTGTAATGAGTACATAATAAGCGCTGAGCAATGCAGGGAAAGCATACATAACACTAGCTAAGCTGATTAAATTAGCTACGAAAGTGAGAACCACCAAAAAGCAAATTCCCATAGCATAAACAACACCAACTCTGTCACACCAAGCAGGTAGCGGCTCAGTCCAACAAGCGATTATGCAACACAGACTGCGTGTCGCATAAATACTAAAATGTTAGTGTTTAAGGAGAATAAATGAAATCTGCGTGGTTGCTTTTTAGTCTTTTTGTTCCAGTGGTTGTTTTTGCCAAGCCTAGTTTCGTCACGGTAAATGGATATGATGTCGAATACGAGATGTCTGGTAATGGCAAACATACCGTATTCTTAGAGGCTGGAGGTTCAGCAGGTTTATCTGATTGGGACCCTATTTTCAAAAGTCTTGCCAAAAACACTCGTGTTATTCGTTACTCTCGGATTGGAAACGGTGGCTCAGAGCACGTTGTGAAGAATTATAGCTCTGAGGAGTATGCTGAAGAGGCCCGTTTAGTTCTTGAAGCTCTTCACATTAAAAAACCAGTAGTTTATGTGGCCCATTCATATGGCGCTTACATCGCTAGACGCTTTGCTGCTACCTATCCGAATGGATTTCCGGGTTAATGCTAGTTGAGCCAGCTTCAGAACATGATGTTGATATTATGAGAAGAATTGATCTTACTAAAGCAGAAAAAGAAATTGCTCAAGTGAAACTGGACGATATGAAAAACGGAATGTCTAACCAATACCTAGATTTCTGGGCTAAACGACCACTGCCCAGTTATCCTGAAATACAGGACATTCCTGTAACAGTCATTGCATCAATAAAAAAATATGAAAATCCTCCATTACTCTTTTTTACAGATGAAGCTCGGGAAATGTGGGGAGAATTACACTCTGAATGGGCATACGCATTTCCACAAGGAAAGGCTGTATTAACAAACAAGAGTTACCATTTCCCACAGAAAGATGAGCCAGATATGGTCGTTCAGGAAGTCTTCGACTTGTTGGGGAGAATTAATCACTAACAAGTGCAGTCAGCGGATTCGCTTCGCTCTCCGCTGCTGCAAGCGTTGGTACTCAGGTGAAAGTGAGGTAAAATTGAAGCGTAGTGTTCAGTTTAAAATATATTTAGGTTTGTTATTGTTATGTATCATAGGCTTCCAATTCCAAGTGACTACCGTTGATGACTTCTTTGTTAACCCCGTTTATATCGGTAGCATGGTGCTTGCTATTCTATTAGTAATTAAAGCGTTGGGTTATACCTGCCAAAAATGCTCACGAAATCAAATTGTACTAGGCTTTTTCAAATATCGTTTACCAACGTCAAAGTGTTACAACTGCGGTCACGATATTGATCAACATCGCACTTAACAAAACAAATTAAATGGTGAACAAAAAACAGTTAGCTACCTCACAAATTATAGCCAACTATTTTTTATCGTTTATTTGCGGCGTTATCTTTCGAAGTGCTAAATGGTTTCTGTCCAAAAACGAGTTGGCTCGATCATCAGATTTTCGCTTGTAGATAACCTAGAGTATTTTTCAAATTGCCAACAAACAAAAAGAGCATTGTATAACGCGCGATATAAATCACGCATACAATGCTCTTTAAAGACTATTTTAAAATAACGAGGTTATTTTAGTTAATCGTTAATTTCTTTTTGTGTTGCAACTGGGTATGCCGGTTGGGTGATTGGGCGGCCTACAACTAAATAGTCGCTGCCATCTTCAACGGTTTCTCCTAAAACCTTAATTAGAAGATTACTATTTTTTCAATAGCAAAATAAGTTTATAAGTAGCATCACATGGGCAAAATACTAATTCGAACTTACCGCAAATAGGACTCTGACTATCTATCAGTTCATTACTCAAGCCCACCGTTATACATTAACTTCTTATACATATTGGAATTGATGGGCAACATACAAAATAACAGCTGCGCTTAGCCAGCACAATAAAGCCAGTCCTAGGTTTTTAAAAGCCTCTTTTTTATGTGAAATCGCAATTGAATTGAAGAAGTTATTAGTTAGAAATAAAAATGGGAAACATCTAACAAGCAATGGATGAGAACAATTTTCTAATGATTTACTAAACTCAGAGACTGAATTAACAGAAAAAATTACAAACCCAATAAGGAGTGGAATTACTAAAATTGCGAGAAGAAATTTTTCCATGTACTAATATTTTCCTTACGAATAACCTTGAAGCATATTCACTGCCACGGCCGAGCTTAATATTTGTGATACAACCCGTGCTATAACGCCCCAATAAGGGGAAATTTATAGTTTGCTAAATAAAATAGTTGAGCGGGGCGAAAACAGTACACTGTAAATTTCCATCTTGATTGGCTTGCTATGTGCTTGCTATATCCCTAGTTAACATTTGATAAATACTAATTAAATAAGTCACAACGATAACACAAGAGATAGCTAAAATACTGCTGTTAGGAAATAAATACCAAGCTGCTACAATTAAAATGCTTCTTAACACAGCATGTATTAAGCCAACAGGATGGTTAACGATCCAAGAATAAACTACCCAATGAAGTCCTAAGCCAACGCCTAAACTCAAAGGAACAAATTCAGGTGCATTTAAAAGTAATGGTATATGGACAGCCCAAAGAAGATTAACCATAATTATGCATAAGCCCATTAGTTTTGCTAAAGGGTTAGATGAGGAAACTAAGTTCTCTTTTCTAAATTTAGCAATTAATAAAGCTATAGGAAAAATACCGCCTGTTGCAAAAAGTAGAATATATATAGAAATATTTGCGCTAAATTGTGTACTTAAAAGCCCAACTAAACCCCAAATAATGGCTCCAGCAACCGGCATTGAAATAGATCTGTTTGAAGATTGTTCAAATTCTTTTCTATATCCATCTAATGTCAAATTACTTTCTCCTCGCTTGAGTTATGCTCAGACTTATTAAAGCACATAACAACATTTTACCAAAAATACCGATAAACACTCGCAAGTGATTACCCTAATCTAAGTAAATATATATTTAAATTTATAATAACATTATCAACTTACTAACTTCTGAGATGGGTGGCAATAAAAATTCGTCACCCCAATACCGAGAATTTACTTAATCGAGAATCAATATTTTTCATTAAACGAGAATAGCAGAGCAAAATAGATTAAAAGTCAGTTACTTAATTCTAAAAAAAGGTAAAGCGAAAATTCAAGAATTTTACATACCGAGAATAAGGCATGTAATTTAACTACCATGAATTATGACAGTTAAAAAACAGTGTTTAACTAATTTATAAACACTCATTATTTGCAAATGATCAAAATGGAATACGTATTGACCATAACTATGTTTTCCTACTTGCACAAAAACATCTTACATCGGGCTAAAGCTGAGACCTTAACATTAACACGCTTAATATGTTTTCTTTCGCTGACTTAAGCTAGCCATACAAAAAGAGCACTGTATTTAGCGCGATATAAATCACACATACAATGCTCTTTAGAAACTATTTTAAAATAATGAAGGTTATTTTAGTGAGTCGTTAATTTCTTTTAGTGTTGCAACTGGGTCTGCCGATTGGGTGATTGGGCGGCCTACAACTAAATAGTCGCTGCCATCTTCAACGGCTTGTTTTGGTGTCATGATGCGCTTTTGATCGCCTGCATCGCTGCCTGCTGGGCGAATACCCGGAGTAACCAGTTTAAAGTCTGCGCCAAGTTCTGCTTTTAGCTTTTTCGCTTCTTGTGCTGAGCACACTACCCCATCAAGGCCTGATTCTTTGGCAAGTTTTGCTAGGTAAATCACTTGCTCTTCAGGTGTTTTATCTACACCTAAACGAGTAAGCTCTGCGGCATCCATACTGGTTAGTACAGTTACTGCAATCAGTAATGGAGCATCATCACCAAACTGCTCTAAAGCTTGTTTTGCTTTGGTCATCATTTCAACGCCGCCAGAGGCATGCACGTTAACCATCCATACACCCATTTTTGCAGCTGCTGTCACAGCTTTAGCCACTGTGTTTGGAATATCATGAAATTTTAGGTCTAAGAATACATCAAAACCTAAGTCGATTAGTTCCTTAACAAAGCTAGGACCAAAATACGTGAACATTTCTTTGCCTACTTTAAGGCGACACGTATCAGGCAATAATTGCTTTACAAACGCAAGAGCTGTTTGTTGATCATCATAATCAAGGGCAATTAATACTTTTTTTGAATCTTCGACAGACATAACTTTCCTAAAAACTAATGGACTAATATGAATTAAAAACCGTCTATGCCACGGCTTGGAACAATTGTTTCCCAGTGCTTACAAGATGGACATACCCAATAAATGGTATGACTGGTAAAGCCACAGTGTTGGCACTGAAAATCAGGTTTGGTTGCGATATAAGACGTAACTAACTTATCGATTTGATCGAGTACATCTTTAATATCGTTGTTTTGTTTAGCAAGTAGCTGTAATAAAAAGCTAAAGCCACGAATAGTCGGATGACGCTTTAAACTATCCGTTAAAAATTTAATTGCTTGCTCGATGTGGCCTTGTTCAAGTAAAGCTTGGCAATGTTTTATTTTTATTAATACGCCACCTTTATCGAGCAGTTCATTGAGTAATTCGTAAAACTGATGCGTTAAATTAAGTTTTTGATAACTGAGCGCCAATTCTTCAATAAATACCGGCGCAAAAAACGTAAATTGGCTAATCAGCTCTCGCCAATAGTAAATTGCTTTTACATAATCTTCTTTGGTGAAAGCACTGTGACCAAGCTCATACAATGGGCGAATAGCTTTATGGTTTAAGCTAATAGCTTTACGCATAATTTGCGTATCATTGTCTTGTAAGGCTGCTTCACAGTAAAAATTTGCAATCGCTTTTACATGCTGAGGTTTAGTGAACAACTCACTGTGGGCCTCGTACATGTTAATGCCCTTTTCCCATTCACGGGTTTGTGAATAAAGATTAATAATAGGCTCTAACGCTTCTTTATAGCCTGCCTTAACAAGCCATACTAAATGCTCTTCTGCACCATCTAACAAGCCTGCCATAATGTAATCTTCAGCAAGTTCTAAGCGGCTGGTTGCAGCTTGTTGCTCATCAAGACTTGGATGTTTTAATAGCAGCTCATGAATTTTAATGGCGCGGTCAAGTTCGCCACGGCGGCGGAACATAGTGGCTAGCGTTGAATAGTGTTCAACAGAATCAGCGGCAACTTCGAGTAGATTAATAAGATGCTCTAAGCCTTGGTCTTCTTCTCTGTCTAAGAGAAATTTAAGGCCTTTAGAATATTCAGAGGTAATTTGGCGATTAAGCTGATGAGCTTGGTTTTTAGCGCTGTTTTTACCCATTATCCAACCGTAACCGGCTGCAACGGGTAAAAGTAAAAACAGAAGCTCAATCATGATTAGGTGTCTTTATTAGCAACAAGCTTTTTATTGTTTTTTTCAGGCGCTAATTTTTTCTTTAAGCGATAATTTTGCCACTTTAACTGAGAAAACAGTGTAAAGCTTATAAAACAACCAATTGCGACACCTAAAATAAAGCAGATACTTATTACTACAGCTAAGGGCAAAGTATTACTCGCGATTAAATAATTGATTTGCACCAATTGTGGATTCTGTGAACCAAGTACAAACGCAATAAATAAACACAGCGCAATTAATACAATTTTTAATACCCTAAACAAGTAACTACTCCTGTATAAAACTAGGCAATACTCGCATTTACGCGGTCACGTAATTCTTTACCTGGTTTAAAATGTGGTACGTGCTTACCGTCTAACTCAACTGTTTCGCCAGTCTTTGGATTACGACCTGTGCGAGGAGAACGATAATGCAATGAGAAACTTCCAAAGCCACGGATCTCGATGCGATCTGAGCTAGATAATGAACCGGCCATTTGTTCAAGAATTTCTTTAACGGCATTTTCAACATCTTTCACAGGGATGTGTGCGTGTTGCTCGGCAAGTTGTTCTATCAATTCTGACTTAGTCATAGCGTTTCCTTAAAGAGTGGTAAAGGAAGGGCAAAACTGCCCTTCCAATTTTAAAAGACTAGATATTAGTCTTTTTGAGCATTTTTGAATGCTGCAGCCATAGCGTTTTCGAACGCTGGCTCTTCTTTCTTAAGCTTCTCTAGTACTTCTTTCTCTTCTGCTTCGAAAAGAGCTTTAACAGATAAGCTTAAAGTGCGGTTCTTACGATCAACACCAACGTATTTCGCTTCGATTTCGTCGCCTGCAGAAACTACAGTAGTAGCATCTTCAACACGCTCTTGAGCGATATCAGCTACACGGATGTAACCTTCAACGCCTTCGATTAGCTCAACAGTTGCGCCTTTCGCATCAACTTCAGTCACTTTACCTTTAACAATAGCACCTTTTTTGTTTGCGTCCAGGTAGTTATTGAATGGGTCAGCTTCGATTTGTTTAACACCTAGAGAGATACGCTCACGCTCTGGGTCAACTTGTAATACGATAGCAGTGATTTCGTCGCCTTTCTTGAATTCACGTACAGCTTCTTCGCCTGGCGTGTTCCAAGAAATGTCTGAAAGGTGTACAAGACCGTCAATACCGCCTTCAAGACCGATGAAGATACCGAAGTCAGTGATTGATTTGATCTTACCAGTAACTTGGTCGCCTTTGTTTTGTAGACGAGCAAATTCTTGCCATGGGTTAGCAATACATTGCTTAAGACCAAGAGAAATACGACGACGCTCTTCGTCGATTTCAAGAACCATAACTTCAACAGTGTCACCTAGTGAAACAACTTTTGAAGGGTGGATGTTCTTGTTAGTCCAATCCATTTCAGAAACGTGTACAAGACCTTCTACGCCTTCTTCGATTTCAACGAAACAACCGTAGTCAGTAAGGTTAGTTACACGACCAGAAAGTTTAGAACCTTCTGGGTAACGACCAGCGATAGCTGCCCATGGATCTTCGCCAAGCTGTTTAAGGCCTAGAGATACACGAGTCTTTTCTTTGTCGAATTTAAGAACTTTAACTGCGATTTCGTCGCCAACATTAACGATTTCTGAAGGGTGCTTAACACGCTTCCACGCCATGTCTGTGATGTGTAGTAGACCGTCAACACCACCAAGGTCAACGAACGCACCGTAGTCAGTAAGGTTCTTAACGATACCTTTAACTTCTTGACCTTCAACAAGGTTAGCAAGAAGTTCTTCACGCTCTTGTGAGTTCTCTGATTCGATAACTGCACGGCGAGAAACAACAACGTTGTTACGTTTTTGGTCAAGCTTGATTACTTTGAACTCAAGCTCTTTACCTTCAAGGTGAGTTGTGTCACGTACTGGACGAACATCAACAAGTGAACCAGGTAGGAAGGCACGGATTGAATCAACTTCAACAGTGAAACCGCCTTTAACTTTACCGTTGATAACACCAGTAACAGTCTCTTGCTCTTCACATGCTTTTTCTAAGCGGATCCACGCTTCGTGACGCTTCGCTTTCTCACGAGAAAGGATAGTTTCACCGAAACCGTCTTCGATTGCGTCTAAAGCAACATCTACTTCGTCGCCAACAGCAACTTCTAGTTCACCAGCAGCATTTTTGAATTGCTCAGCAGGGATTGCACTTTCAGATTTAAGACCAGCATCAACAAGTACGATGTTGTTCTCGATTGAGATAACAGTACCTTTAACGATAGAGCCTTGCTCTGCTTCAAAACCCTTAAGGCTTTCTTCAAATAACTGCGCAAAATTTTCTGACATTATACGTCTCTAAATAATTAAATAACCAATTAGCAACCATGCTGCATGGGGTTGTTAAAATAGCACTGGCTTCCTGCCGGCACCTTAATAAATTACTTTTAAGCTTTTGGAAGCTTTCCTGCAAGTACGGCTTCGTCGAGTAAAGTTACTACTTTATCAAACACTTGCATTGCATTAAGCTCGCTAGTATCGAGCTCAATGGCGTCTTCTGCAGGAACAAGCGGCGCAACTTCACGCGTCATATCACGGTGATCGCGAGCTTTTATGTCCTCAAGTAGACCACTTAGTGTAACATCAAGACCGCGTTCGTTCAACTCAGCAAAGCGACGACGAGCGCGCTCTTCAGCTGATGCGGTTAAATAAATCTTCAATGGTGCATCTGGAAACACAACTGTTCCCATGTCACGACCATCGGCAATTAAGCCGCTCTCAGTACGAAACGCACGTTGACGACGTAATAATGCTTCTCTCACCCGTGGTAATGCAGCAATTTTTGATGCCGCAGCACCCACTTCTTCGTTACGAATTGTGGTTGTGACGTCCTCGCCTTCCAAGACAATTTTAGAAGTATGCGTTTGGCTATCGACCAAAAACTGTACATCTAAGTTTGCAGCTAGCGGAACTAGCGCATCTTCAACATCTAGTTCAATTTGATGATGAAGCGCTGCAAGTGACAGCACACGGTAAATCGCTCCACTGTCTAATACATCCCAACCTAATTTCTCGGCTAACAAGCGACAAACAGTTCCTTTACCTGAACCACTTGGGCCATCGATGGTGATTACGGGCATTGATAACGCCTGCATTTATAACCTCCTGCAATGCACACCAAAATAAAACCGCGATATTATACGCCAGTTCTTGAAATAGATCCGCATTTAGAATGTAACTTTTTATATTTTCTTCTGTTTTATTGACTTGAGACAGACTCTAGTACTTTGAAAAACGTTGGAAAAGTTTTGTATGTACACTTAGGATCGTTAATGGTTATCGGCTTTCCGCCAACGGCAACCATTGCAAAACACATGGCAATACGATGATCGTTATAGGTATCAATCGCTACATCGTTAAAAGTGTCTGGTGGTGTAATTTCGATGAAATCTTCACCTTCAACCACTTCTGCACCAACTTTACGAAGCTCTGTCGCCATGGCATATAAGCGATCTGTTTCTTTGACACGCCAGTTATAGATATTACGAATTGCTGTTTTACCTTTTGCAAAAAGTGCAACAGTGGCGAGTGTCATTGCCGCATCAGGGATTGCATTGGCATCAATATCAACCGCGTTTAGCTCGCCTTTACGAACCACCAGCTTTTCATCGTACCAATCGATTTTGGCGCCTACTTGCTCCATAACTTTGGCAAAACCAATATCACCTTGAACAGATGCCGCACCTACCCCGTTAATTTCAATTTCGCCACCTGCTATTGCAGCCGCCGCAACAAAATAAGAGGCGCTTGATGCATCACCTTCAACCATAATGCGCTCAAGTGCTTGATACTGCTGACAGCCTTTAACGTAAAATGTTTCGTAATTGTCATGGCTTACAGTAACGCCAAAGCGCTTCATTACATCTAGGGTAATATCAATGTATGGCTTTGATACTAGCGTGCCTTTAATGGTGATTTCTGTATCGCCATTAAATAATGGCGCTGCCATTAGTAACGCTGTTAAAAACTGGCTAGAAATGCTGCCATCAATTTCAACTTTACCACCGTTGATTTTGCCGCCTTTTATGGCCAGTGGTGGATAATCTTTATGCTTAAGGTATTCAACATCACCACCCAGTACTTGCAGTGCATCTACCAAATGGCCGATTGGGCGCTCTTCCATACGAGGCTCACCCACTAACTGGTACTCGCCTTCTACAGCAGCTAAAACGGCTGTTAGTGGACGATAAGCAGTTCCGGCATTACCTAAAAATAGCGGCTCACTCGGAGTTTTAAATTTACCTGCAACACCCTCTACGGTGGCCACTGTTTTATCTTCATTTAGCGATACATTTACCCCTAAAAGATTTAATGCACCTAACATGTGACGAATGTCATCACTGTCTAGTAGGTTTTCAACAACCGTTGTGCCCTCTGCAAGAGCAGCTAGTAACAAGATACGGTTTGATAAGCTTTTTGAGCCTGGTAGTGTCACACTACCATTTACCTTTGTAATCGGTTCAAGACGAAGCTGTTCCATAATTAGCTGTTCTCCTTGGCGAATTTTTCCATAAAATTAACCAAGGCTTGAACACCTTCAAGTGGCATCGCATTATAAATGCTTGCGCGCATACCACCGACAATACGGTGGCCTTCAAGGGCTAATAAGCCTACTTCTTTTGATTCACTAATGAATTTATCATTCAGTGATTCGTCGTTTAGCCAAAATGGTACGTTCATTCGCGAACGGCAATGCTTAGCAACTTTGTTGCTGTAAAAATCTGAGCTATCAATGTAGCTGTAAAGAAGTTCTGCTTTTGCGATGTTTTGTTCTTCCATCGCTTTAACGCCGCCATTTGCTTCAAGCCATTCAAATACTTCAGCAGCTAAGTACCACGCAAATGTCGGTGGGGTGTTATACATGCTGCCTTGTTTTGCTTCTAAGGCGTAATCAAGAATACCTGGCTTTGCAAGACCTTCACGCTCAAGAAGCGTTTTGCGAACAATAACAATCGATAAACCAGACGGGCCGATATTCTTTTGTGCGCCAGCGTAAATAAGATCAAACTGATTTACGTCAAACTCGCGCGATAAAATAGTCGATGACATATCAGCCACAATAGGTGCTGATGGGTGTGATGGTACGTCAAAAATTTCAATGCCATCTACGGTTTCATTCGGACAATAGTGAATGTAAGACGCATCAGCAGGTAATTCCCAGCTGCTTGCTGGTTTTATAGAGAACTGGCCATTTTGCTGCTCATCATCACGTACATTGATGCTTTCAACTGCAGTGAATTTTGCCGCTTCTGAAGTAGCCCCTTTAGACCATACACCGTTTTCACAGTATACAGCTGGCTTATCATCAAGGTGAAGATTCAGTGGCACAGCACTGAATTGACCACGGCCACCGCCGTGCATAAATAACACTTCAAACTCATCGCTAATATTCATTAAACGACGCAGGCTTGCTTCACATTTAGTGGTAAGCGCTAAAAAGTCGCTGCTGCGATGGCTAATTTCCATCACAGAGACACCTAAACCTTGCCAATCTATAAATTCTTTTTGTGCTTTTTGCATAACTGTCGGCGGTAGCATTGCCGGTCCTGCACAAAAATTATACTTAGTCATTACTTTGCCTCATTCCAGTAATTATAGTGCGGATAAAAAAAGCGGCCGAAGCCGCTTTTTAAATCAATGTTATTCTGAAGGTGGGTTATCACCCGTTTCTTCAGTATTGGTATCGACTACTTCAACGGCCTCGCCTTCGATGGCTTCTAGCTCATCAACTTCGATTTCTTCGATACGTTGTAAACCAACTACTTGCTCTTCGTCAATAGTTCGTATCAAAATAACGCCTTGAGTATTACGACCAACCGTAGAAACCTCGTTTACACGGGTACGTACTAAGGTACCGCGATTCGAGATAATCATGATTTCGTCGTTATCGTCAACTTGTACTGCACCAACCACAGCGCCATTACGTTCGCTTACTTTGATTGATACAACACCTTGTGTTGCACGGCTCTTCGATGGGTAATCTTCAAGTGCTGTACGCTTACCGTAACCGTTTTCTGTCACAGTTAGGATTGCACCATCTGACTTAGGTACGATTAACGACACAACGCGTTGGTCGTCAGCCATCTTAATACCACGAACACCTGTTGCTGTACGACCCATTGGACGTACACCTTTGAAGCGGATTTCTGGGTTACCGTTTTCGTCTAGAACTGGGTTACCGTTTTCATCAACAACTGCTGACTCTTCTGCTTCTTTAAAGCGAACAACTTTACCAGCATCAGTGAATAGCATGATTTCATTCGTGCCATCAGTGATATCAACACCAATTAGGCTATCGCCTTCATTTAGGTTAACAGCGATGATACCGCTCGCACGTTGACGGCTGTATGCTGTAAGTGGTGTTTTCTTAACTGTACCAAACGCAGTTGCCATGAAGATGTATTTATCTTCTTCGTACTCACGTACTGGTAAGATAGCAGTAATACGCTCATCAGCTTCAAGAGGTAATAAGTTAACAATTGGCTTACCACGCGCTGCACGGCTTGCTAATGGTAACTGATATACTTTCAACCAGTATAAGCGACCTGCTGTTGAGAAACATAAGATTGTATCGTGCGTGTTAGCAACTAATAGACGTTCGATGAAGTCTTCATCTTTCATCTTCGTTGCTGACTTACCTTTACCACCACGACGCTGTGCTTCGTAATCCGATAATGGTTGATACTTAACGTAACCTTCGTGAGAAAGCGTTACAACAACGTCTTCTTCATTGATTAGGTCTTCAAGGCTAATATCGTGAGCTGCTGCACTGATTTCAGTGCGACGTTCGTCACCATATTGCTCTTTAATTTCTACTAGCTCATCGCGGATAACTTCCATTAGACGCTCTGGGCTTGAAAGAATATGTAAAAGCTCAGCAATTAAATCAAGAAGTGTTTGATACTCGTCTAAGATCTTCTCATGCTCAAGACCTGTTAGTTTATGTAAACGTAAGTCTAGAATTGCTTGTGCTTGTTGCTCAGATAAATAGTACTGACCGTCACGGATACCTAAATCAGCCGCTAACCAATCAGGACGTGCTACGTTATCTTCACCTGCTTTTTCAAGCATTGCTTTAACAGTGCCTAGTTCCCAAGAACGTGCTGTTAGTGCCGCTTTTGCTTCTGCTGGTGTTGGTGACTTACGAATTAGTTCGATAATTGGGTCGATATTCGCAAGGGCAATCGCTAAACCTTCAAGCGTGTGAGCACGGTCACGGGCTTTACGTAAATCAAATACAGTACGACGTGTAACAACTTCACGACGGTGTACGATAAACGCTTCAAGCATTTCTTTTAAGTTGAAACACTTAGGTTGGTTGTTATCCAGTGCAACCATGTTCATACCAAACACAGTTTGTAACTGAGTTTGTGCATATAGGTTGTTTAAGATTACTTCACCAACATCACCACGTTTGATTTCGATAACGATACGCATACCGTCTTTATCTGATTCGTCACGTAGTGCGCTAATACCTTCAATCTTCTTATCTTTAACAAGCTCTGCGATCTTTTCGATAAGGCGTGCTTTGTTAACTTGATAAGGGATTTCGTGAACGATGATTGTTTCACGACCGGTTTTTTCGTCAACTTCGATTTCAGCGCGAGCGCGGATATATACTTTACCACGGCCGGTTAAGTACGCTTGCTCAATGCCTTTTTTACCATTGATAATCGCCGCAGTCGGGAAATCTGGACCTGGGATATATTCAATAAGGTCAGCAATTGACATATCAGGGTTTTGAATAAGCGCTAAACAACCATTGATAACTTCTGTTAAGTTATGAGGTGGAATGTTCGTCGCCATACCAACCGCGATACCCGAAGAACCATTTACTAATAAGTTAGGTACTTTTGTAGGTAATACGTCAGGAATTTGCTCAGTACCGTCGTAGTTCGGTACGTAATCAACCGTTTCTTTTTCTAAATCAGCTAATAATTCATGTGACATTTTCGCCATACGGACTTCCGTATAACGCATTGCTGCCGCAGAGTCACCGTCAACAGAACCAAAGTTACCTTGGCCGTCAACAAGCATATAGCGTAATGAGAAAGGCTGCGCCATACGAACGATGGTGTCATATACCGCGCTGTCGCCATGTGGGTGGTACTTACCGATTACATCACCAACAACACGTGCTGATTTCTTGTAAGGTTTATTCCAATCATTATTGAGTTCGTTCATTGCGAATAAAACGCGGCGGTGAACTGGCTTTAAGCCGTCGCGTACGTCTGGCAATGCACGTCCTACGATTACACTCATCGCGTAATCAAGGTAGGAATTTTTTAATTCATCTTCAATATTGACTGGCAGAATTTCATTGGCGAGATCAGTCATTTGATTTCACATTCCTTCAGTATTGACTCATTAAGAGGCAAACCGCCGTCTTAAGAGCTTTAGTTATTATTTCCAGACCATGCTATCACAATTTATTTAGATTTACAGGCGCTAAATCTTTGCGATTTATTAATTTCCCCCTATATAATGGCCTCAGATTAACGAGGAAGTTTTTTATGACCGAGCATCAAAATGTAGATAGTGCAGAAATTGCAAAGTTTGAAGCCATCGCAGAACGTTGGTGGGACCGCGACGGAGAGTTCAAACCCCTTCATGAAATAAATCCTCTACGTTTGGATTTTGTCGCTGATAAAGTAGGCGGCTTATTTGATAAGGAAACCTTAGATGTTGGCTGTGGTGGCGGCATCTTAAGTGAAAGTATGGCGCGTATGGGCGCTAAAGTAACCGGTATCGATATGGGCCAAGAGCCACTTACCGTTGCTAAGTTACATAGTTTAGAAACAGGCGTACCTGTTGATTATATAAAAGTACCTGCAGAGCAATTCGCTGCTGAGCACCCTGCTCGCTTTGATGTAGTGACTTGTATGGAAATGCTTGAGCATGTTCCAGACCCTGCTTCTATTATTCGTGCTGTAGCAGACCTTGCTAAACCGGGCGCTGATGTGTTCTTTTCAACATTAAATAAAACACCAAAAGCCTACTTGTTTGCTATTGTCGGTGCTGAAAAGCTTTTAAAAATGGTGCCTGAAGGTACGCATGACCATAAAAAGTTTATCAAACCTGCGCAGCTTATTGCATGGGCAGAAGAAGCAGGATTAAAAGTACGCGCCAGTACCGGTCTTCACTATAACCCGTTTTCTAAGCAGTACAGCTTAAATGATGATGTAAGTGTTAATTACATCCTGCACTTTGAGAAACTAGCCTAATGAGTGGTGTGCAAACACCCTCTATCGATTTTGATGCGTTTATCTTTGATTTAGATGGCACACTACTCGATACCGCGGATGACTTAGGTGGTGCATTAAACCGCGTGTTAGCAGACGCCAATGTGGCGCCTGTTGCTGAGCATGTTTATCGCCCTGCTGCGTCTAACGGTGCAAAAGCATTATTAGAAGTAGGGTTTGGGGATAAATGGCCCGAACTTGAACAACTCGCCTTGCGCCAGCAGCTTCTTGACTATTACGCCGAAGATATTGCTGTGCACAGTAAATGCTTCAACGGCATCGAACAGCTTTTAATTGCACTTGAGCAAAACAATATTAAGTGGGGCATTATGACTAATAAGCCCGGCTTTTTAACTGAGCCCTTAGTGCAGGCTATTCCCTCCTTGCGTGATGCGAAGGCAGTTGTGAGTGGCGATACATTAGCTGTGTCAAAACCATCACCGGATCCACTATTACACACTGCTGAGATCTTAGATGTTGATCCGAGCCGTTGTTTATACATCGGTGATGCTGAACGTGATATTCAAGCTGCAAAAGCGGCCAATATGTACAGCGCAACAGCGTTATGGGGTTATATACCCAGTATAGACGCTGCACTTGGCTGGCAAGCGGATTTCAATTGGCAAACGCCGATTGATGGTTTAAACCATATATAGTGTTATTTGATAATTGAAACACCATATATTGTGATTTGATTTACTTTTGAGCATTCATTGATGATAAAAAAATCAGTCAAAATTTATTTTTCAAAACGGTAAATTTTCTGGATCTTTTGTTGATTTCTACAAATTTCGTCGTCTATGAATGTTCAAAGGTTAATGGTTACTAACACAATGCGCTTATCCAATAGTTATCCACAAATTGGGGCAATTCTATCCCTTGCAAAACAACTCAGACCACACTATCTTGTGATCTGCAATTTAAACAACACCAGATATTGTGGCTAAATGTTATTCAATTAGTTTATCTTGGTGTTGAATAATAATAATTACATTAAAGAATACCTTTGTCTTACAACTAAAATTTCCCAAGGAATACAGGCAAAACTATGAACCAACAGCTATCTGTAAGCAAACGTGACGGCCGTAAAGAGTCACTTGATCTAGATAAGATCCATCGCGTGATCGCTTGGGCCGCAGAAGGTCTAGAGAATGTGTCTGTCTCACAAGTTGAATTAAAATCACACATTCAATTTTATGACGGCATTCGTACCGATGACATTCATGAAACAATCATCAAAGCTGCAGCTGATCAGATCTCTAAAGATACGCCTGATTACCAATACCTCGCTGCTCGCTTAGCTGTATTCCATTTACGTAAAAAAGCATATGGTCAATTTGAGCCGCCGCGCTTATACGATCACATCACCAAATTAGTTGAAGACAAGCGTTATGATCAACACCTACTTGTTGATTATACCGAGCAAGAAATTGACGAGTTAGATGCTTACATTGATCACAACCGTGACTTAAACTTCAGCTACGCTGCTGTAAAGCAACTTGAAGGTAAGTATTTAGTTCAAAACCGTGTTACTGGTGAAATCTACGAAAGTGCACAGTTTTTATATATCTTAGTTGCTGCAAGCTTATTCTCTGATTATCCAAAAGAGACACGCCTTGATTACATCAAGCGTTTTTATGATGCAGTATCTACATTCAAAATTTCATTACCGACACCTATCATGGCAGGTGTACGTACCCCTACACGTCAGTTCAGCTCATGTGTACTTATTGAATGTGGTGATAGCCTAGATTCTATTAATGCAACATCGTCTGCGATTGTTAAATATGTTTCGCAACGTGCAGGTATTGGTATTAATGCCGGTCGCATCCGTGCCCTTGGTAGCCCTATTCGTAACGGCGAAGCGTACCATACAGGTTGTATTCCGTTTTATAAGCACTTCCAAACAGCGGTTAAGAGTTGTTCACAAGGTGGTGTTCGTGGCGGCGCAGCAACGTTGTTCTACCCACTTTGGCACTTAGAAGTTGAAAACCTACTTGTTCTTAAGAACAACCGTGGTGTTGATGATAACCGTGTACGTCACCTTGACTACGGTGTGCAGTTCAACAAATTAATGTATAGCCGTTTAATCAAAGACGATTACATCACATTATTTAGCCCATCAGATGTACCGGGTCTATACGATGCATTCTTTGAAGATCAAGCGAAGTTTGATGAGCTATACATCAAATACGAGCAAGACGAGTCAATTCGTAAAAAACGTATTAAGGCGATTGAGTTATTCTCAATGTTTGCACAAGAGCGTGCCAGCACAGGTCGTATCTACTTACAAAACGTTGACCACTGTAATACGCACAGCCCATTCATCTCGACTGTGGCACCAATTCGTCAATCTAACTTATGTTTAGAAATTGCATTACCAACTAAGCCACTTAGCAATGTAATGGATGAAGAAGGTGAAATTGCACTTTGTACGCTGTCGGCGTTTAACTTAGGTGCAATTGAGTCACTTGACGAATTAGAAGAGCTTGCTGAACTTGCAGTACGTGCCCTTGATAACTTACTTGATTTCCAAGACTACCCTGTTCCTGCGGCGAAAAACGCGACTATGGGTCGTCGCACGCTAGGTATTGGTGTTATTAACTACGCGTACTACTTAGCAAAAAATGGTAAGCGCTACTCAGATGGCAGTGCAAATGCCCTAACTCACAAGACATTTGAAGCAATTCAATATTATCTAATGAAAGCATCAAATGAGTTAGCGAAAGAACGTGGTGCGTGTCCTAAATTTAACGAGACAACGTATTCTCAAGGCATTATGCCAACAGATACTTACAAACGTGACCTAGATCAGTTCTGTGATGAGCCTCTTCACTTAGATTGGGATTCATTACGCGAGAGCATTAAAGAGCACGGTATGCGTAACTCAACGCTATCTGCCCTTATGCCTTCAGAGACATCATCGCAAATCTCTAACGCGACAAATGGTATCGAGCCACCACGTGGTCATATCAGCGTTAAAGCAAGTAAAGATGGTATCTTAAAGCAAGTAGTGCCAGATTATGAGAATCTGAAAGATAACTACGAGCTACTGTGGGATATTCCTTCAAACGATGGTTACCTACAACTGGTTGGTATTATGCAAAAATTCGTTGACCAAACGATCTCTGCAAACACTAACTATGATCCATCTAAGTACGAAGGCGGTAAAGTACCTATGAAGGTGCTATTAAAAGACCTACTGACTGCGTATAAACTTGGTGTTAAAACCCTGTACTATCACAACACACGTGATGGTGCATCAGACTCTCAAGATGAGTTAACACCAGAGGTAGAAGATGACGGTTGTGCAGGCGGCGCTTGTAAAATCTAATTAAATTAATAACATAACAAAAGCGGGCTCATTAGCCCGCTTTGTCCTGACTGTTTTTTGAGAAATCACTATGTCATATACAACTTTTAGCCGAAATCATAATAACCAATTACAAGAACCGATGTTTTTCGGCCAAACGGTAAACGTGTCACGTTACGACCAACAAAAGTACCCTATCTTCGAAAAGCTAATCGAAAAGCAACTTTCGTTCTTTTGGCGTCCTGAAGAAGTTGATGTAAGTAAAGACCGTCTTGACTTCCAAGCGTTACCAGAACACGAAAAGCACATATTTTTAAGTAACTTAAAATATCAAACGCTTCTTGATAGTGTACAAGGCCGTTCACCTAACGTTGCGTTATTACCAATTGTGTCTATTCCTGAGTTAGAAACTTGGATTGAAACATGGGCGTTTAGTGAAACCATTCACAGCCGTTCATACACGCACATTATTCGTAACGTTACGCAATCTCCTGAACTTATCTTTGATGATATCGTAAGCAACGAAAAAATCAGTGAGCGTGCTGATGCGGTAACTAAGTACTACGATGATTTAATTAACATGATTTCTGTTTACAACCTATATGGTGAAGGTAAACATGTGATCAACGGTGAAGAAGTTAAAGTCAGCTTGTTTGACCTTAAAAAGCAACTTTACCTTGCAATGATGTCGGTTAACATCTTAGAAGCGATTCGTTTCTATGTAAGTTTTGCTTGTTCATTTGCTTTCGCTGAGCGTGAGTTGATGGAAGGTAATGCAAAAATCATCAAGCTAATCGCCCGTGATGAAGCGCTACACTTATCTGGCACACAGCACATCTTGAACATTATGCAAGAAGGTAAAGACGACCCAGAAATGGCAATCGTTGCAGCACAATGTCGTGAAGAAGCAATTCAGATGTTTGTTGAAGCAGCAGAACAAGAAAAAGATTGGGCAGAATACCTGTTCAAGGATGGTTCTATGATTGGTCTTAACAAAGATATCTTATGCCAATACGTTGAATACATAACTAATGCACGTATGACTGCGGTAGGCCTACCAGCACAGTTCGAAAGTAAGAGTAACCCGATTCCGTGGATCAACTCTTGGTTAGTATCTGACAACGTTCAAGTTGCGCCACAAGAAGCTGAAATCAGCTCTTACCTTGTTGGTCAAATTGACTCTCAAGTTGACGCATCTGACTTTGGTGACTTCGACCTGTAATGAGCTCAAACACCACTGCAGAGGTTATCCTTGCAGGAACAGACAGCCAGAATCTTGAATTTGATTCTGGCTGTTCATCTCTCCTTGAATGCCTAGAACAACACAAAATAGATGTCCCCTACCAATGCCGTGAAGGTTATTGTGGCGCATGCCGTGCAAAATTAGTCGAAGGTGATGTGAGCTACAATCAAGAACCGCTTGCTTTTGTCAGAACTGGTGAAGTATTGCTGTGTTGTAGTAAACCCAATGGCAAGGTAAAAATTGAGCTTTAATGCCAAATAAGCTTACTCGTTTGGTAGAAATTTTCTTTATCTGACACACTCACCATTTGCTGATCAATCGTAACATCCCACTGCAGATTTTTAGTTAGATGACTCGCTAATTCCTCAATAAAGCTGTTATCAAACGCAATTAAATGACCATTATTAATAAGTTCCAACTGGTGTTCATTTTCTTTAAGCCAGTCGTTGTTTAAGGTTGTCACGACCCACAGTTCATCAACCCGCTTCGCGATTTTATTAAGCTGCACAATATCCGGTTGGTCAACAGCAAGCCATGTTTGATAGTGGTCATCAAGCGCTTTTATTGACACATCCGGTTCAGCATGACTGAACCTTGCATTCAATATGGCTGTTTCGTTGTGTGAAAATAAGCAATAACTTAAAAGCTTGAGTACAAAGTGTTGATAGCTTTCACGACGGTCACAAGCAGTGGTAAACACCTCTTTGTGATTACGATGCTCTCTTAAATCAGCAATAGTAAAATTTGCTTTGAATACCCTATTTTTATCAGACATAAGATTCAGCCATCTCAGTGTAACAGTCTAAGTATAGTGTATGGTGATAAAATCGCGACTTAGGGTTAAGGTATAGGTAAAGTTATAGTATAACGTTATTGCGATTAATATTTTCAGCGTTATAATATAACGCAACACTCAACAACAAACTTAGAAGTAGTAATGATGAAACAAGTTTCAATTCTTTCTAGTGCTGTTGCCGCTGCGCTGTTTTCTCAATCAACAATGGCTGCTGTGATCACAGGTCAAGTATTAGATAAAAACCAACAACCTATCAGCAATGCTGAAATACATGTACACGGCAAATCACAAAGCGTTGTGACTGACAAACAAGGTCAGTTTAAAATTGATGTAGACAATAAAGGCCAGCTTCACATCAGTAAAAACAATTTCATCGATAAGCGTATTGCTATTAATGGCGAAGACCAAAATGTTGTGGTTACGCTTACACCAACCTCAGTTGAAACGGTTGTTGTTTATGCATCAGCGCTTCATAAAAATAGTCTTGAAATGATTTCGCCTGTGAATGTTTTAGCCGGTGATGAGTTAAAAGACAAAGCAAAACCGACATTAGGCGAAACACTAAAAGGTTTACCGGGCGTTAATGCTAGCTACTTTGGCCCAGTTTCATCAAGCCCAATTATTCGTGGTTTAGATGGTCCGCGTGTGAAGATCACCCAAAATGGCCTTGATAGCAGTGATGCATCTCGTATAGGCCCTGACCACGCAACATCAAATGACAGCCTAGCAGCAGAGCAAATCGAAGTACTTCGCGGCCCTGCTACTCTACTTTATGGCTCTGGCGCTATCGGTGGTGTGGTGAACGTTGTTGATAACCGTATTCCTACCGATAACATCGAGTCTTTAACCGGTGCTGCTCAATATACACACGATACAGTATCTAATACCAACACCTATGCTGCAAAACTTGAAACCGGTAACGATGGTTTCAACTTCCATTTTGACGGTACTAAGCGCAAAGGTCACGATTACGACACACCGAACTTTGAGCTTCCTGAGGAACATGAAGAGCATGAAGGTGAAGAACATGAAGAACATAAAGAACACGAAACAGCTAACAGCGTAGAAAACACCTTTATTGATAGCCAAACAGTTAACTTTGGTACTAGTTACGTGGGCGATCATCTAACGCTAGGTGTGTCATACGGCCGCATCGAAACAGATTATGGTATTCCTGCTCATGAGCATCATCATCATGAAGAAGAGGAAGATCATGACGAACATGAAGGTGAAGAAGAGCACGAAGAATCAGTATTTGCACAGCTAGAGCAAGATCGCTGGCAAGGCTACATGAGCTATGCACTTCATGATAACTGGATTGAAAATATCTCACTACGCGTTGGCTACACAGACTACAAACACGCTGAAATCGAAGATGGTGCAGTGGGCACCGTGTTTACAAACAAAACAACCGAAGCACGTGCAACCGTTGAGCACAAGTTAGGCCTTTGGCACGGTATGGCTGGTTATCACTACACTGAGTCTGACTATGATGCAGATGGTGAAGAAGCCTTTACGCCAGCAAGTGTCACTAAAACAAACGCGTTATTCGTTCTTGAAGAGCGCCAGTTTGGTGATGTGACCATTGAGCTAGGTGCACGCCTTGAAGATTATCAAATCGATTCTGCTGTAAGCATGGCTGAGCATCATCATGATCACGATCATGAAGAGGAAGAAGAGCACCATGACGAAGAAGAAGCTGAAATAATTAACTACAGTGAAGATTTCACAAATCTAAGCTTATCTGCAGGTGCAATTTGGCAATATCAAGAAGGCCAAAGTGTTGCTCTGAGTGTATCACGTTCAGAACGTGCGCCGCTAAGTGCTGAATTACTTTCAAACGGTATTCATATCGCAACAGGTACTTATGAGCTAGGCCTTGGTTATCATATTGAAGATGGCGAAATTCATTTTGAGCCAGAAGATATCAAGCAAGAAACTGCAACTAACTTTGATTTAAGTTTCCGTCGTTTTATTGGTGACTTTGGTTACACAGTTAACTTCTTCTATAACGACATTGAAAACTACTACTACCAGCAAAATACCGGTTTAGTTTTTGATGAAGAGCATGGCTTAGAATCAGCAGCTGATGCAGATGAAGATGCAATGGCGGTTTACCAATTCACAAGTAAAGATGCGAAATTATACGGTATTGAATTTGACGTACATTATCAAGTGACGCCAAGTGCGTTAGTTAAAGTGTTTGGTGATTCAACAACGGCTAAGCTAAAAGATGATGAAGGTTACTTACCTCGTATTCCGGCTAATAAACTGGGTTCTGAATTACAGTACACAGTGTCTGATTGGAAGTTTAGCCTAACCGGTACTCATTATTTTGAGCAGTCTGACATTACTGCTTACGAGACAAAAACTGACGGTTATACCCTATTTGATGCATCAGCTAACTACCAACTTGACTTAGGTCCTGTTGATACACAGCTTTATATTAATGTTGACAACTTAACCGATGAACTTGGTTTCGTACACAGCTCATTCATTAAAGAAAAAGCACCACTACCTGGTCGTAACTTCAGCTTAGGTATTCGCGGTTATTTCTAATCGCTTTTAATAGATATAAAAAACCCTTTCACTTTAAAAGTGAAAGGGTTTTTTATTAAGCTTAGAAACTTAGTAGATTAGGTATTAGCCCTTTTGTTCAATCTTCGCCCATGAATCACGAAGACCCACAGTTTGATTGAATACTAAGGTTTCTGCTTTGCTATCACGACAGAAGTAACCTGTACGCTCAAACTGGAAGCCCTGCTCTGCTTGTGCATTTGCAAGTGACGGCTCAACTTTCGCATTTTCAAGAACCACAAGTGATTCAGGGTTTAGTGTTGCGTTAAAGTCTTCTGCTGCCGCTGGGTTTGGTACGTTAAATAAACGGTCGTATAAACGAACTTCAGCTGTGATAGATTCACTCGCTGATACCCAGTGAATTACACCTTTAACCTTACGGCCATCACTTGGGTTTTTACCCAAAGTTTCAGGATCGTAAGAGCAGAAGATAGTCGTAATTTCGCCGTTTTCGTCTTTTTCAACGCGCTCAGCTTTAATTACATAAGCACCACGTAAACGTACTTCTTTATCAAGAACTAAACGCTTAAACTTATTGTTTGCTTCTTCACGGAAGTCTTCACGCTCGATATAAAGTTCACGAGTGAAAGGTACGTCACGGCGACCCATCTCTTCTTTATTCGGGTGATTTGCTACAGACAATGTTTCTACTTTATCTGCGTCATAGTTTTCGATAACAATCTTCACCGGATCAAGAACAGCCATTGCACGAGGTGCATGTTCATTTAGGTCTTCACGGATACAAGCTTCTAGCATGCCCATTTCAACCATGTTTTCTTGTTTAGTGATACCGATACGAGAACAGAACTCACGCACTGATGCAGGTGTATAACCACGACGACGTAGACCAGCAATCGTTGGCATACGTGGGTCGTCCCAGCCTTCAACATGACCATTTACCACTAAGTCGTTTAATTTACGCTTAGACATAATGGTGTACTCAAGATTTAATCGTGAGAACTCGATTTGTTGCGGATGACACTCAAGGCTGATGTTATCTAGTACCCAATCGTATAAACGACGGTTATCCTGGAACTCAAGCGTACATAATGAATGTGTAATACCTTCTAGCGCATCTGAAATACAGTGCGTGAAGTCGTACATTGGGTAAATGCACCACTTGTCGCCGGTTTGGTGGTGATGAGCAAAACGTACACGGTATAAAATTGGATCACGCAATACCATGAATGAGCTTGCCATATCGATTTTAGCACGCAGTACACATTCGCCTTCTTTGAACTCGCCATTACGCATTTTTTCAAATAGCGCTAGGTTTTCTTCAACTGGCGTATCACGGTATGGGCTGTTTTTACCCGGCTCTTTTAAAGTACCACGGTATTCACGGGCTTGATCTGGCGATAAGAAACACACATATGCTAGGCCTTTTTCGATAAGCTCAACAGCATAGCCATATAGCGCATCGAAATAGTTAGATGAATACTTAATTTCACCATCCCACTGGAAACCTAACCACTGCACATCTTCTTTAATCGAATTTACGTAGTTGATGTCTTCTTTTTCTGGATTCGTATCATCAAAACGTAAGTTACAAAGACCTTGATAATCTTGGGCGATACCAAAATTCAAACAAATAGACTTTGCATGACCAATGTGTAAAAAACCGTTTGGTTCTGGTGGAAAACGCGTGTGTGTAGACGCATGCTTACCGCTTGCTAGATCTTCGTCGATACGCGTTCTAATAAAGTTACTTGGGCGATTCTCAATTTCCGCCATAGGAGCATAATCCTCTGAATATTGCATGGTGACAAAACTAATGCATTATTACAAAAACAAACTCTAACATACAGTGGTTGCATCATGTTTATTGAAGATATTACGTCGATTGTTGAATACATAGTTCACAGACTGGACAAAATCGGTAAAAAAATTGTTCTAACGCAATAAAATGATCATTGACTAGCGATATAGTGCCGTCAGTTTCACTACCAATAAGGAAAAAAGATGGCTTCGCTCAATCAACATCGAGTCTATATTCCAAGCTCAGCACGTGCAAACCAGTATGTGTTAGTTGAATTTAAACCTACTGATGAGTTTTTTGCCCAGTTCACCAACGTGAGCTGTGCTTATAAGCGTCTTGCAAGGGAGTTATTTGCACTATGTGATGAGTATGAATTACATAATGTACACTTAATCGCCAACGATAAACTGCCAGTGGTTCGTTACCATGATGAGGCATATAGCTTAGAAACCGCTAAGCAAATTTTGTTTTTCTATAACCCACAATACCATGAAGCACATAATGTATTTGCTGATGGTGAGCAAAAATGCAAAAAAATTCGTTTATTATTCTTAGCGACCGGTGAAGATATTCGCGCTCATGCGGCTAGTTTTCATCATAATGTGCAAAGAGTGATCAACTCACTACAAGAAAAGCTTCTAAGCGGCCAACCACCTCTTAAAATTCGTGACCACCAACACCTAACTTATGATTTATTTGCTAAAGCAAAAGGTCACAAAGAAAGCTATGGCTATAAATTACGTAGCTTATACCCACGTTACCAGTCTCGCCAATGTCATGTGCCAAATGAACACAGTGAGATGACATACGCTGGGTTTTCGATTCCAGTAACTCGTGCCATTAAAACGCAATTTCAGCATATGTTGAATGAAGAGAATTATACGCAGTTTTATCAATATATCTTTGATGCGTTCAAACGAGCATGTGATAAACGCGGCTTAACACTCGGTGCTTTTATCGCTAACGGTACCCGCCCTATTGTTCGTAATAGCAATATTGATAACGCACAAAGTAACAGCGAACTGCAAAAGCTAACCTTTGATTGCAGCTCTGAGCAAGTGCAATTACAACAGTACTGGGATGCTGATCAACTTGTAGATTCACTACATTTTGTGATTGCCGCAGCTGATAAAGACAAGCATGACATTGGTTATGGTAAGTTTATGAATCAAGTGCAAAGTGCGATAAATGAAGTTACTGACGAGCTGGCGTTTAATCCGACTCGCCAAGATTTACGTGTGCGTTTTTATCAGCACATTAACTATCAATATTAAGAGTATAAGCGGTGACGCATGCGTCACCGCTTATTACCTAGTTTAGTTAAATCTAGACGCAATACTTTAGAGCGGCGTTCATGATTATATAGCGCTTTTTTCTTCGCAGGTAGTTCATCAACTGTCACTATTTCAAAGCTTTGCTCTAAAAACCAGTGAATGCTGCGTGTGGTGAGAGCAAATAAATGCGAATAACCTGCACGTTTAGCCTTGTTAATAATAAACCTCAGTAGATAACTTCCGCGGTCGGCATCTCGGTACTGAGGGTGAACAGCCAAACTTGCGAACTCCCCAACTTGTTCATCAGCAAACGGATACAAAGCCGCACAGGCAATGATTAGCCCATCACGCTCAATAACCGTAAATTGTTCAATTTCGATTTCTAGCTGTTCACGAGAACGGCGCACTAAATAGCCTTGTTGTTCAAGGGGTCTAATAAGGTTAATGATTCCGGTAATATCAGCAATACTGGCACTTCGTAATTGCTCAGAGCTTTGTGGTGCGATTTGTGTACCAATACCATCTAAAGAGAACAGCTCTTGTAATAAGGCGCCATCTTCTTTGTAACTAACAAGATGGCAACGATGTACACCACCTCGACAAGCATCAATTGCAGCTTGTAAGAAAACAGTGGCGCTGACACATGAGTCAGGTTGCTTACGATAGCTTGCTAGTAGCTGCTCAGCTTCATTTGGCATTAGCTCTGCAATTGCTTCACCATTTTCATCCAAAATACCGGCTTCTTTACAAAAGCCAAGCATTTTATCGGCGCGTAGTTTGAGAGCTACTTGCGTAGCAATTTCTTCAGCTGTTAAGTTAAAGCTTTCACCTGTAACAGACGCCGCTATTGGCCCAAGCAGCACAATTCCGTTGTTATCTAACTGGTGGCGAATACCCGCAACATCGATACGTCTCACTCTACCTGAATGATGATAGTCAACACCTTCATCAACACCTAAAGGCTGAGCAATAACAAAATTACCACTCACCACATTTAAAAATGAGCCAGACATAGGTGTACTACTTAAAGACGTAGATAAACGCGCGGTTATATCGAACTGCATTGCACCCGCAACTTTTTTAATTACATCAAATGTTGCGTTATCAGTTACCCGTATCACATTATGAAACTGACTAGTTATGCCAACTTGTTCAAGCGCTGCGTTAAACTGTGGGCGAGCACCAAACACTAAAACAATCTTAATACCAAGACTAGTTAATAACGCGACATCGTTGATGATGCTGCGACAACCAGACTGATCGATCGCCTCTCCGCCAAGCATAACAACGAATGTTTTACCGCGGTGAGCATTAACGTATGGAGTTGACTGGCGAAATCCATCTACCAATTCTGTGGTACGCACGTAATATTTACCTTATTAAAGTCGAATGTTTTAATAAAAACAGATATACAAGCCACAAGTGTAGAGAATTTATATTCACAAATAAAGCATTATTATTCTTAATTTATAGGTGGAATTTTCGTGCGAGTTATAAGAAAGGGATAAATACAAAAAAGGCCCGCATAAGCGAGCCTTTTTTAAGAGATTAGAACTGATTACCAGCCTGTTTTCTCTTTAAGTGCATTACCGATATCAGCTAATGAACGTACAGTTTTTACGCCAGCAGCTTCTAATGCAGCAAATTTCTCATCAGCAGTACCTTTACCACCTGCGATGATTGCACCAGCGTGACCCATACGCTTACCTGCAGGTGCAGTAACACCAGCAATGTAAGAAACAACAGGTTTAGTCACGTTGTGCTTGATGTATTCTGCAGCTTCTTCTTCTGCAGTACCACCGATTTCACCGATCATAACGATAGCTTCAGTTTGCTCGTCTTTTTCGAACATTTCTAAAACGTCGATGAAGTTAGTGCCAGGGATTGGGTCACCACCGATACCAACACATGTTGATTGGCCGAAACCAGCGTCAGTAGTTTGCTTAACCGCTTCATAAGTAAGAGTACCAGAACGTGATACGATACCTACTTTACCAGGCTTGTGGATGTGACCAGGCATGATACCGATCTTAGTTTCACCCGGAGTGATAACACCTGGGCAGTTAGGACCGATCATACGAACACCAGTTTCATCAAGCTTAACTTTAACGTCAACCATGTCTAGTGTTGGGATACCTTCAGTGATACAAACGATTAGCTCGATGCCAGCATCGATAGCTTCTAAGATTGCATCTTTACAGAAAGGTGCTGGTACATAGATAACTGATGCAGTTGCGCCAGTTGCTTCAACAGCGTCACGTACTGTGTTGAATACTGGAAGACCAAGGTGCGTTTGACCGCCTTTACCTGGGCTTACACCACCAACCATTTGCGTACCGTACTCAAGCGCTTGCTCAGAGTGGAAAGTACCTTGGCCACCTGTGAAACCTTGACAGATAACTTTTGTATCTTTATTGATTAATACAGACATTATTTGCCCTCCGCAGCAGCAACAACTTTTTCAGCTGCGTCTGTTAGTGATTCAGCAGCGATGATGTTAAGGTCAGAACTAGCTAGTACTTCACGACCAAGTTCAGCGTTAGTACCTTCTAAACGTACTACTACAGGAACATTTACACCTACTTCTTTAACTGCACCGATGATACCTTCTGCGATCATGTCACAACGAACGATACCACCAAAGATGTTAACTAAAACAGCTTTAACGTTGTCGTCAGATAAGATGATCTTGAATGCTTCAGATACACGCTCTTTAGTTGCGCCGCCACCAACATCTAGGAAGTTAGCTGGCTTGCCACCGTGTAGGTTTACGATGTCCATAGTACCCATCGCTAGGCCTGCACCGTTAACCATACAACCAACGTTACCGTCTAGTGCAACGTAGTTAAGCTCGAAGCTTGCAGCGTGAGCTTCACGCGCGTCTTCTTGTGAAGGATCGTGCATTTCACGGATTTTAGGTTGACGGTAAAGCGCGTTACCATCTACACCGATTTTACCGTCTAGACAGTGAAGGTTACCTTCGTCTGTGATTACTAGCGGGTTGATTTCTAATAATGCGAAATCGAAATCGTTGAACATGTTTGCAAGACCCATGAAGATCTTAACGAACTGTTTCATTTGAGTAGGGTTTAAACCTAGTTTGAAACCTAATTCACGAGCTTGGTAAGCTTGAGGACCAACTAATGGATCGATCTCAGCTTTGTGAATTAATTCTGGAGTTTCTTCTGCAACTTGCTCGATTTCAACACCACCTTCAGTAGATGCCATGAAAACAACTTTACGAGAAGCACGATCTACTACAGCGCCAAGGTATAATTCGTTAGCGATGTCAGTGCAGCTTTCAACAAGGATTTTAGCTACTGGCTGACCATTTTCGTCTGTTTGGTAAGTAACTAAGTTTTTACCTAACCAGTTCGCAGCGAACTCTTTAACTTCGTCGATTGTTTTAACTAGCTTAACACCGCCAGCTTTACCACGGCCACCTGCGTGAACCTGTGTTTTAACAACCCACATATCACCGCCGATTTTCTCAGCAGCTGCTGCAGCTTCTTCAGGTGTATCGCAAGCGAAACCTTGAGAAACTGGTAAACCATATTCGGCAAAAAGTTGTTTTGCCTGATACTCATGCAAATTCATGATGCTTTATCCAATTTTTTATACTAAAAGAGCTGAATATTTATGCAAAATAAACAGCTATCCCAAATTGCGCACTTAGTATAAATCCCAAGGCTCCACATGAAAACCCCAGTTAGACCAAAGGCGCAAAAAAAAAGCTGTGAACGAGGTTCACAGCTTAGTTTTCATACAACCAGATTAAACATCTAGTAGTAAACGAGTCGGATCTTCAAGTAACTCTTTAATTGTTACTAAGAAACCTACTGATTCTTTACCATCGATTTGGCGGTGATCATAAGATAACGCTAAGTACATCATTGGTAAGATTTCAACTTTACCATTTACAGCCATAGGACGCTCTTGGATTTTGTGCATACCTAAGATTGAAGACTGTGGTAAGTTGATGATTGGTGTAGATAGTAATGAACCGAATACACCACCGTTAGTGATAGTGAAGTTACCACCTGTCATATCATCAATTGATAATTTACCGTCACGACCTTTAAGCGCTAGCTCACGGATACCTTTTTCGATTTCAGCAACTGATAGCTTGTCACAGTCTTTAAGTACTGGTGTAACAAGACCACGTGGTGTAGAAACCGCGATGCTGATGTCGAAGTAGTTGTGATAAACAATGTCATCACCGTCGATAGACGCATTTACTTCAGGGAAACGCTTAAGTGCTTCAGTTACTGCTTTCACGTAGAAAGACATGAAACCTAAACGGATACCGTGACGCTTTTCGAAAACTTCTTGGTACTGCTTACGAAGATCCATGATTGGCTTCATGTTAACTTCGTTGAAAGTCGTTAACATTGCAGTTGAGTTTTTCGCTTCAAGAAGACGATTAGCGATTGTTTTACGTAAACGAGTCATAGGAACACGTTTTTGCGTACGGTCACCCATAGGTGCTGCTGGCGCTGCTGCTTCTGCTTTAGGCGCTGCTGCAGGTGCTTTTAAGAATGTATCTACATCTTCTTTAGTTACACGGCCATTTTTGCCAGTACCTTTGATTTTTGATGCATCAAGACCTTTCTCAGCGATTAAACGACGAACTGACGGTGTTAATACGTCAGAGCTGTCATTTGATTCGCTTGCTGGTGCTGCTTCAGCTTTAGGAGCTGCTGCTGCCGGTGCTGCACCCGCTTTAACTGTACCAATTACTTGCTCACCAAGTACTGTTTCGCCTTCAGCGTGAATGTGCTCACCCATGATACCGTCTTCTTGAGCAACAACTTCAAGAACAACTTTATCAGTTTCGATGTCAACAAGGTTTTGGTCGCGTGTTACCGCTTCACCTGGTTGAACGTGCCAAGTAGCAATTGTCGCGTCTGCGACTGATTCTGGAAGTACAGGTACTTTAATGTCCACTTCTTTACCTTCTGATGCTGGTGCTGATTGCGCCGCTGGCGCGTCTTCTGATTTAGCTGGTGCAGAGTCGTCACTTGCTGGTGCAGCATCTGCATCACCAAGTAATGCAATTACTTGTTCGCCAAGTACCGTTGCACCTTCTTCTTGTGAAATTTCAGTGATTACACCGTCATTTGGTGCAACAACTTCTAAAACAACTTTATCTGTTTCGATATCTACTAAGTTTTGGTCGCGGCTTACTTTGTCGCCAACACTTACGTGCCATGTTGCAACAGTAGCATCAGCAACCGACTCAGGAAGTACAGGAACTTTAATTTCTGTGCTCATTGCTTATCCTTTCTTTTCAATAGTAAGCGCATCTGCAACGAGCGCTTGTTGTTCTTTATTATGCACTGACATGTAACCACACGCTGGTGATGCTGATGCTTTACGACCTGCGTAAGTTAATTTAGCACCGGCTGGGATTGCATCAACAAAGTGGTGTTGAGAACAATACCATGCACCTTGGTTTTGTGGCTCTTCTTGACACCAAACAAAATCTTTAACGTGTTGGTAACGCTGCATGATTGTATCCATCTCAGCGTGTGGGAATGGATATAATTGTTCTACACGAACAATAGCAATGTTATTTAATTCTTGCTTACGACGCTCTTGTAGTAGCTCGTAATAAACTTTACCGCTACAGAATACAACGCGTTCTACTTTATCTGCTGCAATATCATCAATTTCATCGATCATATTGTGGAACACACCTTCAGATAACTCTTCAAGTGAAGATGTTGCCAACGGGTGACGAAGTAGCGACTTAGGCGTCATAACAATCAATGGACGACGAAGTGGACGTACTGATTGACGACGAAGCATTGCATAAACTTGCGCTGGAGTTGAAGGAACACATACTTGCATATTGTGATCAGCACACAACTGTAAGAAACGCTCTAAACGTGCCGAGCTATGCTCAGGACCTTGACCTTCGTAGCCGTGTGGAAGTAAACATGTAAGACCACATAAACGACCCCACTTCTGCTCACCTGAACTTAAGAATTGGTCAAATACAACTTGTGCACCATTCGCGAAGTCACCAAACTGTGCTTCCCACATTACAAGCGACGTAGGTTCTGCTGTTGCGTAACCATATTCAAATGCAAGTACCGCTTCTTCAGAAAGAACTGAGTCATACACTTCAAATGCACCTTGCTTTTCGCTGATATTTTGCAGCGGCAAGTAGGTTGATGCATCTTTTTGGTTATGAACAACAGCATGACGGTGGAAGAATGTACCACGACCTGAATCTTGACCTGTTAAACGGATATCTGTACCCGCATCAACAAGCGTTGCATAAGCAAGTGTTTCAGCCATACCCCAATCAAGTGGTTTTTCACCTGTTGCCATTAGCTTACGGTCGTCGTAGATTTTCTTAACGCGCGACTGTGCTTTGTGGCTTTCTGGGAAGCTTGCTACTTTTTCGCCAAGCTCTTTTAACTTTTCAACCGATACTGTTGCATCGTACTCAACATCCCAATCGTGACCAACAAACTTAGCCCAATCAGAAGAGTGCGATGTCTCTAGTTGAATTTCTTCAACAACACAGTTGCCTTTGTCTAAACCGTTACGGTAATCATCAGCAAGTGCTTTTACTTCATTTTCTGAGAACGAACCTTCAGCAACTAATTGGTCTGCGTAAATTAGACGAGGTACTGGATGCTTTTTGATTTTTTGGTACATAAGTGGTTGAGTCGCGTTCGGCTCATCCGCTTCGTTATGACCATGACGGCGATAACATACTAAATCAATCACTACATCACGTTTAAACTGGTTTCTGAAATCAAGTGCGATTTGAGTAACAAATGCAACCGCTTCAGGATCGTCAGAGTTAACGTGGAAAATTGGTGCCTGAACCATTTTCGCAATATCAGTACAGTATGGTGTAGAACGTACATCAGACTGTTTAGACGTTGTGAAACCAACTTGGTTATTTACAACGATACGGATACTACCACCACAACTAAATGCATTAGTTTGCGATAAGTTAAATGTTTCTTGTACAACACCTTGACCTGCGATTGCAGAGTCACCGTGAATAGTAATTGGTAATGCTTTAATACCTGACTTATCACCTAGACGGTCTAAACGAGCACGTACCGACCCCATAACCACTGGGTTAACGATTTCTAAGTGAGACGGGTTAAATGCAAGTGCCATGTGCACGTTGCCACCCTTAGTTGCAAAGTCAGATGAATAACCCATGTGATATTTAACATCACCTGAGCCTAATGTGTCTTTGTGTTTACCAGCGAACTCATCGAATAATTCTGATGGGTTTTTACCTAAAACGTTCACTAGTACGTTCAAGCGACCGCGGTGAGCCATACCAATAACAGCTTCTTTTTGTCCGCTTTCACCTGCACGATGAATTAGTTCTTTAAGCATTGGTACTAACGCATCACCACCTTCAAGTGAGAAACGTTTTGCACCAGGGAACTTAGCCCCTAAATATTTTTCAAGACCATCTGCAGCTGTTAATCCTTTAAGGATACGTAGCTTTTCTTCTTTAGAGAACGTTGGACGTGATTGCACTGATTCTAAACGTTGTTGTAACCAACGCTTTTCTTCAGTTGAAGTGATGTGCATATACTCAGCACCAACCGACCCACAATAAGTCGTTTTGAGTGCTTGATATAGCTCACCTAATGGCATGGTTTCGCGACCGACAGCAAACGAACCCACATTGAATTCACGGTCAAAATCAGCTTCAGATAAATCGTGGTACTCTAATTCTAGATCACGAACACGTTCGCGTTGCCAAATACCTAATGGATCTAGGTTGGCATTTTGGTGACCACGGAAACGGAAAGCATTAATAAGTTGTAGCACCTTGACCTGTTTAGGATCACCAGAGCCACCCTCTGCTACCACTACTTCTCTATGCTTGTTTTTAGCAAGCTGTGCAAATTGTGAACGAACTTCTGAATGTTTAACGTCAACATCCACACCATCAACTTTTGGTAATTGTTCGAACACTTCTCGCCATTCTTCTGGCACAGAAGTCGCATCATCTAAGTACGCTTCATAAAGCTCTTCTACGTAAGCAACGTTACCGCCGTTTAAGTGAGAAGATTCTAGCCATGCCTTCATCACACCTTCGTGCATTTATAAGCCCTTTTCTTTAGCGCAGAAATTAATTGTTGTAAAAACAAGGTGGTTAATCACTTAACCACCTTACATATTCAAGCTTTAAACAGCGCGGTTTAAAAGCATTGATTTGATTTGTCCAATTGCTTTGGTCGGGTTAAGACCTTTTGGACACACGCTAACACAGTTCATGATACTGTGACAACGGAACACGCTGAACGCATCGTCAAGGTCAGCAAGACGCTCTTCAGTCGCTGTATCGCGGCTATCAGCCAAGAAACGATACGCATGAAGAAGGCCCGCAGGACCGATGAACTTGTCTGGATTCCACCAGAACGAAGGACACGATGTTGAACAACATGCACATAAGATACACTCATATAAGCCATCTAACTTATCACGTTCTTCGATTGACTGAAGACGCTCACCCGCCGCTGGCGTGTCGTTAATTAGGTAAGGCTTAACTTTTTCGTATTGAGTGTAGAACTGACTCATGTCAATAACAAGGTCACGTACCACAGGTAAACCTGGTAATGGGCGAATTACGATTTTACCTTTGCCACCTTTAAGTAGCGTTGATAAAGGCGTGATACACGCTAAACCATTTTTACCATTCATGTTGATACCGTCTGAACCACACACACCTTCACGGCATGAACGACGGAATGATAATGTTGGATCTTGCTCCTTCAATTGCATAAGGGCATCCAATACCATCATATCTTGGCCTTCTTGCGTTTCTAGCGAGAAGTCCTGCATACGTGGTGCATTATCAACATCTGGATTGTAACGATAAACCGAAAATTGTACTTGTGCCATCGTCTCGCTCCTAGTATGTACGTGCTTTAGGTGGGAAAGCTTCACGCAGTTTCGGCGCGTAGTTTACATCACGTTTGCTCATTTCTTCGCTCTTAGGATCGTAGATTGAGTGACATAACCAGTTTTCGTCATCACGATCTGGGAAGTCAAAACGAGAGTGTGCACCACGGCTTTCTGTACGGAAGTTTGCAGCTACTGCTGTTGAGTAAGCTGTTTCCATCAAGTTATCAAGCTCTAGACATTCGATACGTGCAGTGTTGAACTCAGTCGACTTGTCGTCAAGACGAGCGTACTGAAGACGTTCACGAATTTCTTTAAGCTCTTTAAGACCTGTTGCCATTGCATCACCTTCACGGAATACCGAGAAGTTAAGTTGCATACACATTTGTAGGTCTTTCTTGATTTGTACTGGGTCTTCACCTTGGCCAGCTTTAGAGCTTTCCCAACGGTTAAAGCGTGCAAGTGATGCTTCAAGGTCTGAATCAGACGCATCTTTACCTGCTTCAACACCGTTAAGGTACTTACCTAAGAAGTTACCAGCTGCGCGGCCGAATACAACTAAGTCAAGTAGTGAGTTACCACCTAGGCGGTTAGCACCGTGTACAGATACACATGCAATCTCACCAACAGCGAATAAACCTTCAACTACTTTCTCTTGGCCGTTCGCATCAATTTGTAATGCTTGACCATTTACGTTAGTTGGAACACCACCCATCATGTAGTGACATGTTGGGATAACTGGAATTGGCTCTTTAGCTGGATCAACGTGTGCGAATGTTTTCGCAAGGTCACATACGCCTGGAAGACGTAAGTTAAGTGTTTCTTCACCTAAGTGGTCAAGCTTAAGCTTGATGTGTGGACCATAAGGACCATCGCAACCACGACCTTCACGGATCTCAGTCATCATTGAACGAGCAACAACGTCACGAGATGCTAAGTCTTTTGCATTTGGGGCGTAACGTTCCATGAAGCGTTCGCCGTCTTTATTTAGAAGGTAACCACCTTCACCACGACAACCTTCAGTTACAAGTACACCGGCACCGGCGATACCTGTTGGGTGGAACTGCCACATTTCCATATCTTGCATTGCAACGCCAGCACGTGTAGCCATACCAACACCGTCACCAGTGTTGATGTGTGCATTCGTTGTCGATGCATAGATACGGCCTGCACCACCTGTTGCTAAAACAACAGCTTTTGATTTGAAGTAAACAACTTCACCAGACTCGATGTCGATTGCTGTACAACCAACAACGTGACCGTCGCTGTTTTTAACTAAATCTAGTGCGTACCACTCAGAGAATACGTTAGTTTTGTTTTTAACGTTCTGTTGGTATAAACAGTGTAATAGCGCGTGACCTGTACGGTCAGCTGCTGCTGCAGTACGTGCAGCCTGTTCACCACCAAAGTTTTTCGACTGGCCGCCGAAAGGACGTTGATAAACACGGCCATTTTCAAAACGAGAAAATGGTAAACCCATGTTTTCTAATTCAGTAATAGCTTCTGGGCCTGTTTTACACATATATTCGATAGCGTCTTGGTCACCGATAAAATCGGAACCTTTAACAGTATCGTACATGTGCCATTCCCAGTTATCTTCATGTGAGTTACCCAGCGCAACCGTAATACCACCCTGTGCAGACACAGTGTGAGAACGTGTAGGGAAAACTTTTGAGATAAGTGCACAGGTTTTGCCTGATTCAGTGATAGCTAGTGCTGCGCGCATACCCGCACCACCGGCACCAATCACTACAGCGTCAAATTCACGAACAGAATAATTCACTTAAACACCCCATAAAACGATTAGACCAATTGCTACGTAAGCAACAGCCATAAGGTTTAATACAAAGCCTAAAACAGCACGTAATTTAGCGCATTTAACATAGTCAGTAAGAACTTGCCAAAGGCCGATACGGGTGTGAACCATGATGCAAACTAGGGTAATTAAGGTAAACCCTTTCATTGCTAGGTTAGAGAATAGGCCTTGCCAGGCTTCGAAAGTGACTTCTGGCGTACATAAAAAATAGCCGATAATAAAAATCGCGTAAGCGCTGATTATTAATGCTGTTGCACGTAGTGATACGAAATCTTGTACACCATCACGTTTAAGAGTTGCTTGATTTAAAACCATATCCACACTCCTGCTAGAATTGCAGCTACAACACCTAAAGCTAATGCAACTTTAGCGCTGAAGTTACCTGATTCAAGTTCTTCCCAGTGACCCATGTCCATAATGATATGACGGATACCACCAATTAAGTGATACGCCAATACAGAAATGGTGCCCCATGCTATGAATTTGGCAATGAATCCGCTGAACAGACCCTTGACGAATTCAAAACCTTCTGCAGAAGAAAGAGACTCAGACCAAGCCCAAATGACAAACGTTAAAGCAAAAAATAATGCAACACCGGTGACGCGGTGTAAAATTGATGCTTTAGCCGTTGCCGGCATAGATATAGTTGTTAGATCTAGATTTACAGGTCTTTGCTTTTTCACAGTTACTTGCCCATCTTGCCCTTATCGGGCTCATCTACTTGTTTTTCTAAAACCCATCAAAATGAATTTCGATGGAACTATCTAAGTAAACCGTGTTGATACACAAAAAGTTCACACTTATGCAAAACTCAAATGTAAAAATAAAGTTTACCTACAGACAATACGGTATAAAACCTTGGATAGTATATATAGCCAAAGGTCTTTTTACAATTCTTGTTTAGTAAGAGACGTTTGCGAATTAGCCAATAGTATAATATTTAATCCTGACAGAATATTTATTATCCATTTGTGCATAATGTTTATAAAAATTGACTTTATACCCCTCTTTCACGTTAAAATGAAAAGAATGTGCTTAAACAGATTCAGAACATAACAATCAGAGTTGTTATCTTAATAGGAGATAAATAGATGGCGGATAAGAAAGCCACGGTCCATATTGATGGTCTTGATCCAATCGAACTTCCAATTTACCAAGGCACTGCTGGCCAAGACGTAATCGACGTACGTACGTTAGGTTCACACGGTCACTTCACTTACGACCCAGGTTTCATGTCGACCGGTTCTTGTGAATCTTCAATCACTTACATCGATGGCGGCAAAGGTGTTCTATTACACCGTGGTTACCCAATCGAGCAATTAGCTGATGAATCAAACTACATCGAGCTTTGCTACTTACTATTAAACGGCGAATTACCGACTAAAGAACAATACGAAGCGTTTGCTCAAGAAATCACGCATAACACAATGCTTGATACTAAAATCGCAAACTTCTTCCAAGGTTTCCGCTTTGACGCTCACCCAATGGCAATGCTGTGTGGTGTTGTAGGTGCTCTTTCTTCTTTCTACCACGAAGATTTAGACATCACTGACGCAACACAACGTAAAACAAGCGCAATCAAGCTAGTTGCTAAATTACCAACTATCGCTGCGATGGCTTACAAATACAATGTAGGTCAACCGTTCGTTTACCCACGTAACGACTTAAGCTTCGCTGAAAACTTTTTACACATGATGTTCTCAGTACCAGCTGAAGAATACAAAGTAAGCCCTGTTCTTGCTAAAGCAATGGACAAAATCTTCATGCTTCACGCTGACCATGAGCAAAACGCATCAACGTCAACTGTTCGTCTAGCTGGTTCTTCAGGTGCTAACCCTTACGCGTGTATCGCGGCTGGTATCGCATCTCTATGGGGCCCTGCGCACGGTGGTGCTAACGAAGCATGTCTTAACATGTTAGAAGAAATCGGCTCTGTTGACCGTATCGACGAGTACGTTGCTAAAGCTAAAGATAAGTCTGATCCTTTCCGTCTTATGGGCTTTGGTCACCGTGTATACAAAAACTTCGACCCACGTGCGACAGTAATGCGTCAAACATGTCACGAAGTACTTGCTGAGCTAAACATTCAAGATCCACTTCTTGATATCGCTATGAAGCTTGAGCAAATTGCACTTGAAGACCCATACTTCGTTGAGAAGAAACTTTACCCTAACGTAGATTTCTACTCAGGTATCATCTTAAAAGCAATCGGTATTCCAACAAGCATGTTCACTGTAATCTTTGCAATGTCACGTACTGTTGGTTGGATCTCTCACTGGGATGAGATGCTTTCTCAACCTGGTCACAAGATCAGCCGTCCTCGTCAGTTATACACTGGTGAAACTTCACGCGATTACGTGCCAACAGACAAGCGTTAATACGAATTTGCGTTTAAAAAAGGCCGCTATGCGGCCTTTTTTGTTGCCCTGCACTTGTCTATTTGTGCAAAGTAATTAAAATCGTCGCATTCTTGTAGCTTAAGGCCTTTCATGTTCGATATCACAAAAATACGTGCTGACTTTCCAATATTGAATGAAACAATCAATGAGCAGCCTTTGGTGTATTTAGACTCAGCGGCTACCTCGCAAAAGCCCCAAGCGGTTATTGATGCCCTTGCACGCTTTTATAGTAATGAGAATGCCAATGTGCACCGCGGCCGCCATACCCTCAGTGAAAACGCGACACGCAACTATGAACAAACCCGAACGCTACTTGCAGATTATTTTTCTGTAAAAAGTAATGAGATAGTGTGGACCAAAGGCGCAACCGAATCGATTAATTTAATCGCAAATGGTCTGGTTTCGAGGCTTAATCCTGGCGATAAAATTGCCCTATCAGCCATTGAACACCACGCCAACATAGTCCCTTGGCAACAGCTAGCTCAGCGTACCGGTGCAGAAGTCATTATTTTGCCGATAGAAAATGATTTAACTATTAATAGCGTGCACTGTAGTGAATTTATCAAGCAACAAAAGCCTAAAATAGTCGCTATTACCCATGCATCAAATACTCTTGGTAATATTACTGATTTAGCGCCAATCATTAGCGCATGTAAAGCCATTAATGCTATTTCGGTTATTGATGGTGCGCAGGCAGCGATGCATTTACGCCCTAATTTACAAGAAATTTCCTGTGATTTTTACGTGTTTTCTGCCCATAAAATGCTCGGGCCGACAGGTTTAGGAGGCCTATATGGCCGATTTGAGCTGTTAAATTCGCTCGATGTATATCAAACCGGTGGCGAAATGATCGAAACAGTGAACCTAACACACAGCACTTTTCGTGATGCGCCGGGTAAATTTGAAGCAGGAACACCCAATATTGCAGGTGTCATTGCCTTTAGTGAGGCAATAAATTATTTAATATCGTTAGATTTTCAGCAAATGCGTCAACATGAGCATACAGTTTTTGACTATGCGATAAAACAATTATCAGCTATTGATGGTATTAATATCTATTCAAACCAAACAGATAACATCGGTAACATTAGTTTTAATTATCGTGATGAACATCCGTTTGATTTAGCCACCCTACTTGATGGATTTGGCGTTGCGGTACGTAGTGGCCATCATTGTACGCAACCTATAATGAGTCATTTAGGCATCCCAGGTACTGTACGAGCAAGTTTTGCGTTATATAACACTAAAGCTGATGTCGATGCCTTTATCAGTGCTGTTAAAAGTAGTATTGAGTTATTAGATTAATTTTGGATAAGTTATGAATTCAGCGTTTGAAGCCGTTAGTAAAAACATTGAAACAGTTGCTGGGTGGCAGCAAAAATATCGCCAAATAATGCTCTTAGGTAAGCAATTACCTGTTATGCCTGAAGTACTCAAAGTAGATGATGCTCTAGTTAAAGGCTGTGAAAGTAAAGTTTGGCTATATATCGACTTTGATCACACAGAAAACAGCCTGGTTTTAGCGGGCGATTCAGATACTCGCATCGTTAAAGGACTATTGGCTTTAATTTTAGCCTTATACAATGGTCTAACACCGGAGCAAGCAGCGCAAATTAATGCATATGATGAATTTGAACGACTCGGTCTAATTAGTCATTTGAGCCCTTCTCGTGGTAATGGTATTAAAGCCATGGTTGATAAAATTCAAACCATGGCTGAACAAAAACAATAAGTTTTATAAACTACGCTGTTTTTTATCGAGGTATTTTCTAATCGCTTTGGCTGCAACAAAAAAGCCAAAGCTGCCTGTTACCATGGTTGCAGAGCCAAAACCATTATTACAGTCCATATTCATTGAACCATCTGCACCTTGTTTTGCTTGGCAAACCTCACCTTCAGAGGTTGGATATACAAGCTGCTCTGTAGAATAAACACAATCGACGTTAAATTTTCGCTTTGGATTGCTACTAAAGTTGTACTGTTTTCGCAAAATATAACGTACTTTTGCAAGCAATGGATCATGAGTTGTCTTTGCAACGTCACCAAAACTGATTTGACTCGGGTCGGTTTGCCCGCCTGCGCCTCCGGTGGTAATAACCGGTAGTTTTATGCGTTTACAGTGAGCAATAAGCGCAGCTTTTTCTTTTACAGCATCAATACAATCAATCACATAGTCAAAGCCTTTAATATGCTCACGAATGTTATCTAGCGTAATGAAATCGTCAATAACATTAATTTTGATATCTGGGTTTATCAACTCACAACGTGTTTTCATCGCTTCTACTTTTGCTTCGCCTACGGTGCCAGTTAAAGCATGAATTTGACGATTAACATTGGTTGCACAAATATCATCTAAATCAATGAGGGTTAATTGCCCTACACCCGTTCGAGCCAATGCTTCAGCAGCCCAACTACCTACGCCACCAATACCAATGACACAAAAATGTGCTTGTTGTAACCAATCAAATTGTTGATGACCATATAAACGTTTAATGCCACCAAAACGGATGTCTTGTGTTGTTTCTTTCATTTACCAATCCAACGTCCAAGGAGCTGTCCACTCTTTGAATTCGTCTGAGTTAAAAACTTCATTAAGATGAGCACCTAAAGTGTAATCGCATCGATATTCTTTAAGCTGCCCTTTATAGCTAAATTGTAGTGCATAGGCATGCAAGTTTGTGCGCTCGTCTTCACTACCCGCATAGGTACTATCACCTAGAATTGGAGCGCCTAAGCTTTTCATTGCGACTCTAAGCTGATGTGTTTTACCAGAGAATGGCTTTAACAAGTATGCACGAAGCCCTGGTCGAATACTTTTTGAATAAAAGCGTGTGATAGCAGGATTCGTTTGGCTCTTTAACAGCTTAAATGCACCACGACGACTTTTTTGCATATCCCCTTTTATCCAACCTTGCTTTTTCTTAGGCTTAGCATCACTAACGGCCAGATAAAACTTATTTATTTTATGATCAGAAAATAGCGAAGTGAATTCGGCTGCAGCTTCTTTGTTACGGGCTAATATAATTAAACCTGATGTCACTTTATCTAGCCGATGAACCGGATAGAGCTTCTCATTAACAAGCTCTTCAGCAAGTACGACAAAACCAGCACATTGTTCACTATGAAAGCTCACACCTGCTGGTTTATAAAAAACAAAAAAGTCATCTTCACTGGCATGAAGATGAACATTGTTTACATCATGCATTTTTTAGTTGCCAAGTACTGCAATAACGCGCGCTAAATCTTCAGGAGTATCTACGCCTGCTTGCGGTGCACACAGAGCTTTTGCGATTTTAATTTTGTGACCATGATAAAGTACACGAAGCTGCTCTAATGACTCTAAAAGCTCTAATCGAGATTCTGGTAATTCGATGTAGTCTTTAATGAAGCCAGCACGATAAGCATAAATACCAATATGGCGCGCAAAATCAGCAAGATTTAGCTTATCTTTGTCATCATTCATCATCGCATCACGGTGATAAGGGATAGGCGAGCGCGTAAAATACAGTGCGTTGTTGTCTGCATCGTTAATGACTTTCACGCAATTGGGATTAAATATATCGTCAATCTCATCAATGCTGGTGCTCAAAGTCGCCATTGACGCATCAGAATCAGCAAGTAGCATGGCAACTTGAGATACATTTTCGCTTGCCAATAAAGGCTCATCACCTTGCACGTTGACAACAATAGTGTCACTTTCAAGTTTTAACTGTTCAACAACCTCAGCTAAACGCTCTGTGCCTGATTGGTGATCTTCACGTGTCATCAATACATTATCAGTAAACTTCTTTACTGCATCAAACACTGTTTGATGATCAGTCGCTACATAAACTTGTGATGCACCTGACGCAACTGCTTTTTCATACACATGTTGGATCATTGGTTTACCACAAATATCAGCAAGTGGTTTACCTGGTAAACGCGTCGATGCGTAGCGAGCTGGGATAACGACTACGAATTCCACTTATCAACCTCTTCTTGGCTTAATTCACGGGCTTCATTTTCTAAAAGCACCGGGATATCGTCTTTGATTGGGTACGCTAGTTTTGCAGCGGTACTGATAAGCTCTTGATTTTCTTTATCAAGACGTAATTTACCTTTACACACTGGGCAAGCGATAATTTCAAGTAATTTTGTATCAAAGGCCATTGAGGATCCCTTTTTGTTTTAATAATAAATTAAGTTTTTCGATAACTGCTGCTGTTGGCTTTGCATCAACAGGTAAATAATACCAATTTGGTTTAGCAAAACTAAAGCATTTAACGGCATCTTTTTCTGTCATAAATACAGCGTCATCTGCAAAATCGCTAAAGTCATTTGCTTGGTAGGCATAATGATCACGAAAATGATGAGTAGATAGTAAGTTAATGCCTTGCTGCTCAAGACTTATTTCAAAGCGTTTGGGGTTACCAATAGCACTGACCGCATGGCCTTTATCTTGAACTGAATTGGCGAGTTCTGAATTACTCACAGTTCGAAATGGGCTTGATGCTAAATCATAGCGGCTTTGTGCGTTGCCACCATTTTCTATGACTAAATCAACCGATTTTAAGCGCGCTTTTGTTTCACGAAGTGGACCTGCAGGCATTAATAAACCGTTACCAAATTGGCGTTCACTATCAACAATACAGCACTCGATATCACGCGCCATTTTATAATGCTGCATGCCATCATCAGAAATAATGACATCGATATCATGTTGCTCTAACTTTTTTATACTAGCTTGTCGGTCAGGGCCAACTATTACAACACAACCTAGGCGGCGTTTAATAAGTACAGGTTCGTCACCTGCTTGCGTTGTCGTCGTTTGTTCTGTCACTAACAGTGGATACGAATCAGACTGACCACCGTAGCCACGGCTGATCACCGCCACTTTTAAACCTTGCTGCTGTAAGTACTCAGCAAGCCAAATAACAAAGGGCGTTTTGCCGTTTCCACCCACACTAATGTTACCAACAACAATGACAGGAACATGCGCTTTAAAAGCCTTAAGTATATTTAGCTTATAAAACAAAGCACGAAGCGTTGAGATAAGCCAAAAAAGCACACTCAAAGGCAAGAGTAAAATGCTTAATAAACCTGGTTTTTTATACCAGCTTTTTTCAATAACACTCACTACTGCTCACCAAACTGCATCTTACATAACGCACTATAGGTACCGTCTTTTTCAAGTAGCTCGCCATGCGTGCCCTTTTCGATAACTTGACCATGGTCGATGACATAAATGCAATCACTGTTTTCTATTGTTGATAAACGGTGTGCTATCACAATCGATGTTTTTTCTTTCATTAAGCTATCAAGTGCTTGCTGGATAAGTTTTTCAGATTCAGTATCAAGCGCAGATGTCGCCTCATCAAGAATCAAAATAGGGGCATCTTTTAATATTGCACGTGCTATGGCTATTCGCTGACGCTGACCGCCTGATAACATAACGCCATTTTCACCCACCATGGTATCTAAACCTTCTGGTAAGTCTTTAACAAACTCCCAAACATGGGCTTGCTTAGCAACCGCCATTAACTCCTCGTTTGTTAATTCGCGGTCAAGGCCATAGCAAATATTATTCGTGATGGTGTCGTTAAATAAAACCACTTGCTGTGAAACCAGTGCAAATTGCTTACGTAAGTCTGTCAGTTTGTAATCAGCAATGTTGACGCCATCAAGCAAAATTTCACTGTCACCTTCAAGCTCATAATAACGCGGCAATAAATTTGAGATGGTCGATTTACCTGAGCCAGAACGGCCAACCAATGCTATGCTTTCGCCGGCATTAATCGAAAGTGATAAATTCTTTAATACAGGTTCATCTTTCGTTGGGTATTTAAAGGTCACATTGTTCACTTCAATTTTCCCAGTTACTTTAGCAACGCTGTAGGTGCCTGTGTCTTTTTCTACCTCTTCATCAAGTACCAAAAAGATACTTTGCGCTGCAGAGATACCACGTTGTAAATCGCTATTAACGTTTGAAAGTTGCTTAAGTGGACGCAGTAACATCATCATTGATGAAATTAGTAATACGAAGTCACCTGAACTGATGGTATCAATCATTGACGGCATAGACACAACCCACAAAATCACCGCCATCGCGCTTGCTGCCAAAATTTGGATAACAGAAACGCTTAACGCTTTAGTTGCATCCATTTTAATGCGCTGCTGACGATTATGATTATTAATAGCCGAGAATTGCGATATCTCTTGCTGTTGACCACCAAAGCCATGTATCACTTTATGACCAGATAGCATTTGCTCTGAGCTGCGAGTTACTTGGCCCATAGCAGATTGGATTTTTTTCGAAATCATACGAAAGCGTTTCGATACAAAGGCAACGATCACGGCCACAAGCGGAATAATAACTAAAAATATTAGTGATAGCTTCCAGCTGGTATAAAACATATTAAAAAGTAAGAAAACAACAAACGCCCCTTCTCTAACAACAATTAACAGGGCTTTGGTAATGGCTTGTTGAACCTGCTCAGTATCAAAGGTGATTTTAGAGATTAAATCGCCATTTGAATTTTTATCATGAAAAGACACCGGCAGATGTAAAATATGTTCGAATAATTGTTGGCGCAACGTTCTTACAACTTGAGAGCCAACATAACTTAAACAGTACGACGACATATAGTTAAACATGCCACGACCTAATACCAATGCAATCACAACAAATGGTGCATAAGTTAAAACATCAGTGTTACGATCATTTAAACCTTCATCAATGAAGGGCTTCATTAAATTGATAAACAATGCATCCATGGCTGAATAGCCAATCATGCCTACAATGGCGAAAAACGCGATTAACTTATAATCACCCACATAACTGATTAATCGCTTATAGATTTGGGATGTAGTTTGATCCATAACACTCTCTTATTCATAGACTTCGACTATTGTAGCCTTTAGGGGGGAAAAACAAAACGTCAATCTTGTTCGAACCAATAACTTTCCTGCTCTCGCGCAAATTCTAAGCGATACGTATCTGAATAAAATTTTATGCGTATATGGCCATACTTTGCCGTCGATAACTGCTGTATATGGTGTTGGTTATAACGATTTACAACCTCTGGGTGAGGAAAGTGCCATTGCCCTTGGTAAGCAGATGAATGGATAACTACTTCAGGATTTACTGCATCTATAAATTCATAACTTGACGAGGTATTACTACCATGATGGGGGCTTATTAAAATAGTCGCTCGTAAATCCACCTCCTCTTCAACAAGTTTAGCTTCTGCCGCTGCTGATATATCTCCAGTTAGTAAAAGTGAATAATTAAAACCTGTTACTTTTAATAAGCAAGATTGGTCATTGCGACTCGCTTTTTCTACCTTTGCTGTAAAACTTCTGATATTAAGCTCAGCAAGTTTGATGGTGGTTGTTTTGCACTTATTTAACAGCCCCTGAGGATGAAAAGTAGCTAAAGTGTGTTGATAGCCAGCCTCTTTCCAACTGGCTAAACCGCCAGAATGATCGTTATCTAAGTGGCTTATTATGGTGGCAATCACAGATAGCTGCTGTTTATTGATGTTGTTAAGTAATACGCGGTGTACATAATCATAACGGCCAAAATACTGTGGGCCTAAATCATAAATTATCGCTTTATTTTTGCTTCTTACCATCACCATTAAGCCATGCCCGACATCAAACACATCCAACTGAAACTTAGCTTCTGGCTGTAATTTACTATCAACGGCATATATACAAACAGGAATTAAACACACATATTTATTAGGGCTAAAGTACAACAGCAGAAGTGTTATGTAACTGATGATCAATAATGAGAAATTAAACTCATTGAACGACAACCAACGCCAGTCATTAGGGATAGAAAGCAATAGTTGATAACTAAAATACAGGGCAATGTCGATAAGTGATAACAGACCTGAAATATCCAGTAGGCTAGAAATCAGACTATAAAAAATCAACAAAGGCAATAACAGCACACCGACCAAGGGCACAGCAATAAGGTTAATCAATAAACCTATCACGCTAGTACCTGAGAAGTAATATAAGGATAGCGGTAGTAAACCAACAAATAAAGCGCATTGAACTTGCAGTAGCTGTACAAATCGCTTTAAAAAACTAAGTGACAAATTAATTGTTTTTTTAGTCAGTAGAAAGATGACCGTAACGGCCAAAAAACTGAAATAGAGCCCAGGATTCAACAGCGTAAATGGGTCTATAAACAACACCACACTCAAGGCGTACAAAATTGAACGCCAACGCACTGGGTTTTTTCCTAAGTTATAGATTACAAGGTAGCAGCCTAACATTAGCAGCGCCCGGCTTGCAGAAACTATAAAATCACTTAAGTAAACATAAACGAGCGAGCAACTGAACCCTATTACAACAAATAGCTTATTTAATTGAATTGATTGGCTTACACGAAAGTGACTCACTCTTAACAGCCACTTACTACTATAAAAACCGACTGCGAAGATAAGTCCGATATGAAGACCCGAAATAGCAAGTAGATGAGACAATCCTAATTCACGCAAATGCTTTCTATCTTCATAACCTATTTTACTTTTGTCACCGGTTAAAAGCGCATAATAAAGCCATTGTAATCGTGTGTTTGCCGTAATTTTATCAATATAAGTGCGGTAACTAACACGCAGGGAGTCATATTGATGATGATTTAAATAGCTTATCTCTCCTACGCTTCGGCCTTTATAAAATACTCGCTCAAGTAATGCTTGCCGTTCTCTACTAAAACTGTAGAAATTTATTACTGATCGATAAGGTTTAAGTTTGAGTACTGCGCTTAATTCATCTCCACTAGTAACCGGTTTATCTGAAGTAATGCTGAGCATTGCATTAGGAGCAGGTCGGATGCTTGTAGGGCAAGATTCAATATGTTTCAGACTTGCTTTAATGTAGTAAGGGCTTTGTTCACTGTATGTTTCAACTACCTCAAATCGAACTAATCGGCTTTGTTGATAATCGATTTGACAGTCAGAGATTGAGTAAAAGACGAAGTAATGAAAAATCACTACCAAAATAGCGCAAATAAACCCTGACAATAGAGTTAAAAAAGGCTTAAAATAGGCACCTGCTAGCAATACAGCAAAACTCATTATATAAAACGCCGCAGTGTCAAATGTATATAGGGTGAAAAAACAGCCTATGACAAAGCCGCTGCATAACCAAATAGATGTAAATGGTTGCTTTAAATGGCTAAGAAAACGATCCAACGCTTTTTACCAGATCATAACAAGGTAAAAGAACACAAGTATTTAAGAATTTTTGGTCGTTTATTGCATGATGCCAATTTATGGCACTTAAATAGACGCTCAGCACGTGGTGCATTTGCGGTTGGTTTATTTTTTGCGTTCATCCCTGTTCCTTTTCAAATGGTTCTTGCAGCCGCCCTGGCTATTCCATTTCGAGTAAATTTACCGATTTCTGTTGCAACCGTGTGGATCACGAACCCACTAACCATGCCTCCTATTTTCTATTGTTCATATATTGTAGGCACGATTGCCCTTGCTCAGCCACAACAGCACTTCCAATTTGAACCAAGCTGGCAATGGTTTATAGATAGCCTTACAACAATTGGCCCAGCCTTTTTAGTTGGCTCACTTATTTGTGCTACTGCTGCTGCTATCATCGGTTATTTTGCTACCGACATGCTTTGGAAACGCTCAGTCCGAAAAGCATGGATACATCGCCATAAAAAATAACTGATTTCAGTATAGACAAAAAACCCAGCTTAAAGCTGGGTTTTTAATATTGATTAGTAAGTCTCGATTACGAAACGATTACTTTTTAAAGAAGCGACGTGCAGCTGCAAATGGTAATAGCAATAAAGCATACCATGGGAAGCTTGCTGATTGACGCTCGTATTGTTCAATCTCTTCTGCAGGACATTCTTCAACACTGCCATCAATTGGTGTTAACTTAACAGCAACAGCAATACTTTCATATTCGATATTGCCATCAACATCAACTACAACATTACCGAATGAATCTGTCTTTTCAACAGTTTTAGTCGCAACACCAAAGATTTCATTATTGTTGTTAATTGATTTCGCTTCAGCAACCGTATATTTAAAGCGAGTCTCACCATCTTCTTCATAACAAGGTAACAAGTCATTGAGATTAACTATAGAATCATCACCCACCGTATAAATAAAGCCTTCTCTACGACGAGTAGTGGTGTTATAGATATCTGTTTCACCTTCACCAACAATAATACCGTTATCATTAATATCGTTTGCAACTGAGCTAGAGCTAGAGAAATAATCGGATGGGAAAACTACACTATCGCTTTTTTTATCATAATAAAAAAACTTAGTGCGTGTTGCTGTGTCAATTCTTTTAGCAGCATAACCAACAATAATATCATTATTATTTACAGCTAAAGCTTGTCCCGAAGTCCAATCATCGTCTTGGTCTATAAACTGTTTTACTTCACCATTTTCAAAGATAACTGGCATTGTAATTCTAGTATCGGTGTCTTTGTAACGAACATCTGATGTACCCACAATTAAACCTGAGTCGTTCAGAGTTATTGCGTTGCTACGAAAAGCGAAATCTTCATCATCTTCTGGTGTTAAACCTAAACCATACAATTCTGTATTAGTGATGTTTAAAGAGCTATCTAACGTCCACTTAACAGCACGCTTGTTAAAAATACCCGCCGTATAGCTTCGATTGTATGTTTCGACACAGTCTGAGACTGGTTCATCTTCACCATCACAGTTATCAGTAATATCATCGAGAGGATCAACTGCGATATCAATTGAAACACTACCTACAACCTCATAGCCGTTAGTTGTTTTGATAATATCATTTGCTGTACTAATACCGCCGTACTCGTCGAACTCTGGTGCAAGTTCAACTTTTACACCGTCTTCTGTAATTACAATAGCACGACTAATAAAATCTCTTAAGAAATGTGTTTCCTCTTCATCTTCATCAGTTTGTGTAAACGATGTTTTTTCATATGGGGCACTCCCCCAACCAACCATAACACCATCATCACTAACTGCATTTAGGATGTTCGTAGTTGAACGCGTTAAGCCATCATAATCTAGTGATTGCTCATCGAATAATACCTGTTCCGAAACACCCTCGGAGCCGTATATCGTCGCAGCTACACTTGATAGTTTCTGATACTCTGAATTAGTTAAACGGTTAGATTGAGTGTCTGTAATAAAATCAATCATAAACTGATGGGCATCAGCATTGGTATTCACTGCATCATTATTTTCAATATCATCTAATGTAAAAGTAATCTCTTTGTCTATTGATTCAAAATATGATTCACGAGCATCATAGGCATTTTTGATAGCAGAGTCTGTAAAATCAATATATGAGATATCAATTGGTAACCTATAAAGAGAATTGGCTATACCTATAATATGACCATTCTCACTGACATCTGTTACGTAATTATGTTTTGCTCCGTCTAGCCCACCTAATTCTTCTAATTTATAGGTTGCGCTCATCGCTGAGGTACTTAGGGTGGCTAAAATACTGGCAGCGAGTAATTTGTATTTCATTTTAATCCTTACTACTGATTCTTTAAATCTTCGAGTTCTTCCCAGCGCTCAAAAGCGATTTCAAGCTCAGACTCTAACTCGGCTAAATGGTTCAATGCTTCTGTTGTAATTGCAGCATCTTGCTTAAAAAAGTCAGGGTCATTAACCACAACTTGCTGAGCGTCTAACGCTTTTTCAAGTTGTTCCACTTTACTGGGTAATTCTTCTAATTCAAGTTTTAATTTGTAAGAGAGTTTATTACTTTTCTTTGGTGTTTTATCTTGGCTAACAACGGCCGGCTTTTCTTGCTTAATTTGTTGCTGTTGTTGTTTTTCTTGCTCAGCTAAATGAGCGGCATACGCTTCATAGTCGCTATAACCACCAACAATGTCGGTTATCTTGCCGTTACCTTCAAATGCCCATACAGAATTACAGGTATTATCAATAAATTCACGGTCATGGCTTACAATCAGCACGGTGCCCTGATATTGGTTGATGATCTCTTCTAAGAGCTCTAAAGTTTCAATATCGAGGTCATTGGTTGGCTCATCGAGAACAATAATGTTAGATGGCTTTAAAAATAACTTTGCTAATAATAAGCGGTTTTTCTCACCACCTGATAGCGCTTTTACTGGCGTACGCGCTCTTGCCGGTGGAAATAAGAAGTCTTGTAAGTAACCAAGCACATGACGTGAGCGCCCGCCCATCATCACTTCTTGCTTACCTTCAGCTACGTTATCTTGTACTGTGGCTTCTTCATCAAGCTTTTGACGATACTGATCAAAATAAGCAAACTCTAAATTAACACCTTGCTTAACACTGCCGCTATCTGGTGTTAAGTCACCAAATAAAATTTTAAGCAGTGTTGTTTTGCCAATACCATTGGGTCCGACAAGGCCAACACGATCGCCACGCATAACAAGGGTCGAGAAATCCTTCGCGATCACTTTATCTTTAAATGCATGACAGATGTTTTTCGCTTCGAATACTAATTTACCTGAACGCTCCGCTGTTTCAATATTGAAATCGGTTTTACCGACCTGATCAACACGCTGCTTACGCTCTTTACGTAACTCTTTTAAAGCGCGCACACGGCCTTCATTACGCGTTCTACGTGCTTTAATACCTTGGCGGATCCACGCTTCTTCTTCTGCTAAGCGTTTATCAAATAGTGCGTTTTGTGTTTCTTCTACTTTTAAATCATGCGCTTTTTGCTCAAGGTACGTCGCGTAATCGCCAGGGTACGAAACCAGCTTACCACGGTCTAAGTCAAGAATACGGGTTGCAACTGCTCGAATGAATGCACGGTCGTGAGAAATAAAAACGATACCGCCTTTAAACTCTTTTAAAAACTGCTCAAGCCAAATAACACTACTCATATCTAAGTGGTTGGTAGGCTCATCAAGTAGCAGTAAATCGGGTTCACTAACCAAGGCTCGTGCAAGGGCAACTTTACGTAGCCAACCACCCGATAATGATTCAAGCTTGGCTTCTGGGTCTAGCTCTAAACGAGATAAAACGAGCTGAATACGGGTATCAAAACGCCAGCCATCAACGGTTTCTAATTGATTAGATAAACGCTCTAATTTGTTAAGCAATTTATCGTTATAGTCAGTTTGCATTTGATTACTAACTTGGTGATATTCTATCAGTAAGTTAGCGATGTCAGGCATACCCTGCGCTACATAATCAAATACTGAGCCTTCCGCCCCTTTTGGTGGATCTTGCTCTAAACGTGAAATGCGAATACCGCCTAATTGGTTGATTTCGCCATCATCCAATGTCACTTGGCCATCAAGCACTTTTAGTAGTGTTGATTTACCTGCACCGTTTCGACCAACGATACAAACACGCTCACCTGACTCAATAACGGCATCAGCATCATCTAGTAGCGGATGCGTACCATAAGCAAGTTGAGCTTTGGCTATTCTGATTAAATCCATCGTGATTACTACTCTTATTCTTTATTATCAGCAATAAATTGCGCTAATTGCTCAGCATCAAAAGGCCAAAATAATTTCTCGCCTTGATGAGATTCCACAACCGGAATACTGGTTTGGTAAAGTTCAATCAGCTGTTCACTGTCCATAATGTCTTTTGCTACAAACGAAGCGTTTGCAGCAATTAATAATTCATCGGCCATTTCACACAGATGACAGCCATCAGTGTGGTACAGGGTAAAATTAGCCATGAGTAATAAGCCAGCTATTATGAATTTGCTTATTACGTTTAAAGTCTGGTGATAAAGTCTTGTCAGAAATGTTTTCTGCTTTTAAACCCAGCCCCATTAGCCCTACTTCATCCATGTTAAAGCCACGCTTATTGTTTGAGAATATAAGCGTACCGTTCGGGCTTAAAATCTTCTTAACCCAGGTAAGAAGTTTGATGTGGTCGCGCTGAACATCAAACGCATCTTTCATACGTTTTGAGTTTGAGAACGTCGGTGGATCTAAGAAAATTAAATCATATTGGCCTTGTGCATACTCAAGCCACTTCAAGCAGTCAGCTTGTTCAAAACGATAACGTGTATTGCTAATGTCGTTAAGGGCAAAGTTTTCTTGTGCCCATTTTAAGTAGGTTTTTGACATATCAACCGTGGTAATGGCTTTAGCACCCCCCACAGCAGCATGCACAGATGCGCTGCCCGTATAAGCAAATAAGTTTAAGAAGCGTTTGCCCTGTGCGTTTTGTTGAATATAACGACGAGCTAAACGGTGATCTAAGAACAAACCAGTGTCTAGATAATCAAATAGATTAACTTTGAATTTAGCGCCAAACTCTTCAACGACTTGCGTACGATTTTGTTTTGCTACCTTGGTATATTGTTCTTCACCTTTTTGTTTTTTACGCACTTTAACCGCAATGTTTTCTGGTGCGATATTTAACTGCTCAGCGGTCAAGCTGATCACATCTTGCAAACGTTTTTGAGCCGTATTGTCATCGATTTCTTTCGGTGCAGCATATTCAAAAATAACCGCAGAATCATCGTATACATCAACAGCTACGTTATATTCTGGAATATCCGCATCATAAACACGGTAGCAGCTCACTTCATTTTGCTTTAACCAGTTCTTTAAATTTTGCTTATTTTTCTTTAAACGGTTTGCAAAGGCGGTTGAACCTTCAAAGTTAAGAGCTGGCTTGTCTTCTTTGCTAAGTTCTACTTGTTTATCGTCTAGTTGGTATAAATTCAACACAACATCTAACGGGCCATTTTTAAATTTATAGCGTTTTAACTTAACTAACTTTAATAACTTAAATAAGCTTTCGTCAGTGCCAAGCAAAGCAAGTTTCCAATGATTAAAGTGCTTTTTGAAGCCAACACCTAAGCTACGGTGTAAGTTAACCAGCTCAGCCATTGAGCCTAAACGTTCACCATAAGGTAAGTTTGAAATCACTACACCAGGTAGTTTCGCAACGGAGGTTAACTTAGTGGCATCGCTTTGTTTAAACTTAATAACATTACCAAGGTCTGCACGCTCTGCGTTTTCTTGCGCTTTTGCAATCACACTTCCGTCAATATCATGGCCAATAAGCCAAAGTTTAGGATCTGTAATTTGTGCAGTTAGTTCTGCTTTTAATTCTTTGTACTTTTGAATACGGAAACTAGGCAGGCGCTCAAAGGCAAAACCTTCACGGAATAAGCCCGGTGCTTCATTGCGAGCCATGCTTGCAGCTTCAATTAAAATGGTACCCGAACCACAACATGGATCGAATAAAGGTTGTTGCACGTTTTCAAGCCAACCACTTCTTTTTACAAGAGCAGCAGCTAAATGCTCCTTAATCGGCGCTTTACCTTGATCTTGACGATAACCACGCTCAGATAAACGCGGGCCAGAATAATCGATATAAAGCGCAACACCTTGACGGTTCAATCTTGCTACAACTCGAACGTTGGCATTGTATTTATCAACATCTGGACGTTGTTCGAACAAATCAGCGAAGTAATCAACAATCGCATCTTTTACAACTAGACCTGAAAATTGCGTATTTTTTAAGTCGTTATTTGTACCACTAAAATCAACAGCAAAGGTTTGTTTAGGGCCAAACCACTCCTGCCAAGGCTGCAAGCGTGCGAATTGATAAAGGCTGCCTTTGTCTTTTACGCCTTCTTTTTCTTCTATCAGCATCATGATACGAGTCGCAAAACGGCTCGATAAACAAATCTTTTGTGCTAACAAGCTATCTGCTTCAAAACGTACAGAGCCCACGGTTTGTTTTGAGACTTCGGCACCGAGTGCTGTAAGCTCATCAACAAGTAAATTTTCTATTCCGATAGAAGTAAGTGCGATAAATTGCAAAGTAAAAACCCTTAAATGCTAATTGCGCAGGATTATAGCATAGCTTGGCGAACAAAAACGCCAACATTTGCAGGGATAGTAGGGCGTGTTGACTTTTTTTGATTAATTTTGCAGCAGTGTGTTTGGTATTTTGGCAAGGCAGAGCCTATGTAGTGTGATTGTTTCCCATAAATAGGCGATAACGCAGCATAAATGCCAAACACGCGCTGCCCTTCGGGTTCTTCCTAGGGGCGATTAACTCTTTGTTACCTACATGGATGTAGGTAAGGGGCGTGAGCATGACGCGGTAGCTTTGCTCGGTTTTTACTTAGCCCACTAGGTCACAAATCTCGCGCCGCGATTAAATCGCCCCTAGAGTGAACAAATTTTAATTCACAAAGGTCAACACGCCCTAGGCTGATTTGAACTGTTTTTGTTGAATATAAACAGGATGGATACGGTTATTTAAAACCTTAATAGCTTCAAACTGTTCAAGAGAAAGGTTTTCATCTAGTTGAAAGTGTTGGCTTAAGTTAATACATACCGAGGCTTCGCTTGAGTGGTCAACAATTAAAAACTCACCTTCTTGTGCCTGCGAGCACAATTTAACCACTGCTTCAACACTTGGCTGGCTGCCATGATACTCATGAAAGAACCAACTTTTTGCAAGTACAGGCTTTAAATGAAATTTGACCGCAGTGGCATTTAGCGCGATTTGGCAAAGCTGTGCAGGGTTCCACAGTGAGAATGTTTCGAGGTATTGATAAACTTGCTGATAAAATGCAGCATCTTCAAGGCTAAAGTTTGGCTCTTGTAAAACAGCATCAGTAAGTTGGCGAAGTTTGTAAGGCGTGCACAGTTGCATATCTTGGTCAAGGTCAACCAAAAGACGATTATTTTTCGCACAAGCAAGCCATTTCCATTGCTTAGATGCTTGTAACATGTCTCCTCCCTAACGAATAAATACTGTGCGCTTAATCATAAATTATAACTAAAGCAGACCATTAATAAAATGATTTCTTAGAACATTTTATTAATGATCAATTGCTTAGATAACTGATCCTTATAAGCTATTTAGGATCGTTTTTACCAATTCTGGGCCTTTATAAATGAATCCAGTGTAAACTTGTACAAGGTCTGCACCAGCTGCAAATTTCTCTTTTGCAGAATCCGCATCATCAATACCACCCACACCAATGATAGGTAGTTTACCTTCGGTTAAACGCTTAAGCTCACTAACCACGTGGGTTGAACGCTGACGAACTGGTTGGCCAGATAAACCGCCCGCTTCGTTTGCGTATTGTTGACCTTGTACCATCGCGCGCTCAAGCGTGGTATTTGTAGCAATAACACCATCGATCTTATTGTTGATCAATGACTCACTAACTTGGCCAATTTGAACTTCATCAAGATCAGGGGCGATCTTAACTAGCATAGGCACTTGTTTGTTATGTTTAGCAGCTAGATCAAGTTGTTCATTCTTTAAGCTTTGCAATAAGTCATCAAGCGCTTCACCATATTGTAAGTCACGAAGACCTGGGGTATTCGGTGAAGAAATATTTACTGTGATATACGATGCATGCTCAAATACTTTACGCATACAGTGAATGTAATCATCTTTACCCTGCTCGTTAGGTGTATCTTTATTTTTACCAATATTAATACCTAGAATACCGTCGTATTTCGCTGCTTTAACATTGTTAACTAGGTTATCAACGCCCTTATTGTTAAAGCCCATGCGGTTAATAATCGCATTTGATTCAGGTAAGCGGAAAATACGTGGCTTGTCATTACCCGCTTGAGCACGTGGTGTAACAGTACCTACTTCAACAAAACCAAAACCCATTTGCGAAAATGCATCAATACACTCGGCATTTTTATCTAAGCCTGCCGCTAAACCGACTGGGTTTTTAAACTCTAAACCTAAAAAGTTAACGGGTTTATTAGGGACAGATTGAGACCACGCAGCACTCAATGGCGTATGAGCAAATCGGCGTAAATTATTAAGTGCAAATTCATGAGCCCACTCCGCATCACGGGTAAACATAAAACGGCGAGCTAGATCATAAAACATGGTTTGTTCCTTAGGTAAAAATAAACAAGGTAGCCGTTTATAAACGGACCATTGCAAATTAAGGGCAAAAAAATACCCCAGCGAGCTGGGGTATGTATTTTAACGACTTTTCACTTATTTGGAAGTGTCACAGTTGTGGCTTAACAACATTAGTTCACGAAGTGCCACTGAGAATTTCGCAAAATCATGGCTTTGCGATGTTTTGAACTCAGATAGCATCTGCTTCCAACGTTGTAATAGTAGATCTTGGTTATCCATCCACTCATCAATTTGTGCATCAATGTCTTTGCTGTCTGCAGCAAAGCTATTAAGTACCACAGCTGATAATGTGCGTTGTTGCCAATCCAACTCTTCACGGTATGAAGCACGAGCAAGTGCTTGCCAGTGGTTCGCAACAGGTTGGTTGGTGATTTGGTCAAGGAACCAATGTAAGCCCATACGCGCACCAAGCTTGAAGTAGGTGTTAGAAACCATATCAATACTACGCTCTGAATTATCTGCGATTTCAGCTAAGTCCATTACAGAGAATAAGCTTGATAGTGACACAATACGTGTTGCAAGTGCTTTTGGTACATTGCTGTCAATTAGCTTCTCTGCCGCTTTAACTAGGCGATCGCTTTCTTTTTCAACCATGTAGCTGTTTAAGTTTTCACTTAAATCAGCAAATGTTGGTGCAAAGAATTCAATTGCTTGTTCAATCGTTTGAGCTTTATTGCGATGACGTAAGAACCAACGTGTTGCACGACGAACCGTACGACGTAATTGATATAGCATTTCTGTTTGTACAGCTGCTGGGATCTTATTATCAAGTGCAACAATTGATGACCATGTTTCTGGCATCTGGAACACTTCTTTTGCAATTGAGTAACAAAGTGCGATTTCAGCTTCGTTAGCACCTGTTTCTTCGTGCATACGAATCATGAAGTTAAGACCCATATCGTTAACGATGTTATTTGCAAGTTTCGTTGCGATAATCTCTTTACGAAGTGGGTGGTTATCCATTGCATCGTTGAACTTCTCACGAAGTGGCACTGGGAACGACTTAACTAATAACTGACGGTAGTAAGGGTTTTCAGTGATTTCATCAACCACTAGAGACTCTTTTAATACCATCTTCGCGTAAGAAACAAGTACAGAAAGCTCTGGACGAGTTAAATCTTTACCCGCTGCTGCGCGCTCTGCAAGTTCTTCATCCGTTGGGATGAACTCGATTGCACGGTTAAGCTTGCCATCTTTTTCAAGGGCATGGATGAAACGTACTTTTTCTTTAAGCGTTGATGTACCTTTTGATTGAGTAATCGATAAGGTATGCGTTTGACGATAACAGTCTTTTAATACTAACTCAGACACTTCATCAGTCATTGAATAAAGTAACTCATCACGCTGTTTACGTGTTAAGTCACCTTCAGCAACTAGACCATTAAGTAAGATTTTGATGTTTACTTCGTTATCTGAACACGCAACACCACCTACGTTATCGATGAAGTCAGTGTTAACGCGACCGCCTTTAGCAGCAAATTCGATACGACCTAATTGAGTTGCACCTAAGTTACCGCCCTCACCTAAGATCTTCGCACCAAGCTCAGAACCGTTAATACGTAGCGCATCATTCGCGCGGTCACCCACATCAGCATCAGTCTCTTTAGAGTTCTTGATGTAAGTACCGATACCACCATTCCAAAGTAAATCAAACTCCATCATTAGAGCCGCTTTGATTAACTCGTTAGGTGTCATGCTTGCTTTCTTAGTGCCAAGCATTTTCTTCATTTCTGGGCTTAAGCTAATTGATTTAGCCGCACGAGAGAAAATGCCACCACCTTGTGAAATAAGGTCTTTGTTGTAATCTTCCCAAGAAGAACGCGGTAGATTAAATAAACGCTCACGCTCTGGGTAAGATGTCGCTGCATCTGGGTTTGGATCAACAAAGATATGCATGTGGTTAAACGCTACTTGTAAGCGAATGTGCTTAGAAAGCAACATACCATTACCAAATACGTCACCCGCCATATCGCCGATTGCTACAACAGTGAAATCAGTTGTTTGACAGTCAATATCCATTTCACGGAAATGACGTTTAACAGATTCCCACGCACCTTTAGCAGTGATACCCATTTTCTTGTGGTCGTAACCTACTGAGCCACCTGATGCGAATGCATCACCTAGCCAGAAGTTATATTCATTTGCGATGCCGTTTGCGATATCAGAGAAAGTCGCAGTACCCTTATCGGCAGCAACAACTAAGTACGGGTCATCTTCATCATGACGAACAACATCAACTGGTGGCACAATCTCACCACGTTCAATGTTATCTGTGATATCTAATAGACCACGGATGAAAATCTTGTAGCACTCTTGGCCTTCTTTGAAGAATGCTTCACGGTCTGTCGGTAGCTGTTTACATACGAAGCCACCTTTCGAACCGACTGGCACGATAACCGTATTTTTAACTTGTTGCGCTTTAACAAGACCCAGTACTTCAGTACGGAAGTCTTCACGACGGTCTGACCAACGTAAACCACCACGAGCAACTTTACCACCACGTAAATGCACACCTTCAACGCGCGGCGAGTATACAAAGATCTCAAACGCAGGCAGAGGTAATGGCATTTCAGGGATCATAGAAGGCTGAACCTTGAACGATACGTATGACTTAAATTGGCCATCCGCTTCTTTTTGGAAGAAGTTCGTTCTAAGAGTTGCATTGATCATATCAACGTATAAACGAATGATACGATCATCATCTAGGTTTGCCACGTTTTCAAGCTCAAGATTAACTTGTGCAACTAGCTTCTCAAGTGTCTTTTCACTACCTGGGTTCTTAACTGAGAACTTTTTAGTGAATAAGTTAACGATTTGCGATGCAATGTGTGGGTAATTTGCAAATGTGCTTTCGATGTAAGTTTGCGAGAAAGTTACACCAATTTGACGCATGTATTTAGCGTAGGCACGAAGAATAGACGCTTCACGACCTGTTAAGCCACCCATTAATACTAAACGGTTGAAGCCATCATTTTCTAAACGGTTATTCCACACGTTCGTTAACGCTGCACGGAAACGCGCTGACACTTTATCAAAATCAGCAATGCCCTTGTTGTCAATTAGCATGGTGAAATCCATGATCCAATTAACTTTACCGTCAGTCGTTTTCACTGAGTAAGGTGTTTCACCAACTACGCGTAAACCAAAGTTTTCTAACATTGGCATAACGTCAGACAGGTGGATTGGCTCATCTTTATGGAATAAGCTTAAACGAACAACATTAGTGTTTGCTTCTTCTTGTGGACGGTAGAACAACATTTCTAGTTTGTTCTCGTCATTCAGAAGTTCTAGCTTTTCAATATCAACAACCGCTGCACTTGGTAAAACCTGATCTTTATACGCACTTGCAAACGCTTGTGCATATTTACGGTTTAATTCTTTACCGCGTGCTTCACCTGCGCTTTCAAGTAGTGCAGATTGGAGTCTATCTTCCCAAGTACGGGCAGCTTCAATTAGGTTGTTTTCGATGTCTTTCACGTTATATTCAATATTATTGTCAGTCACACGCACCGTGTAATGTGTACGGGCTAATGTTGACTCAGAGAAGAAAGTAGTAAATTCGACTTTATCGTCAGAATTAAATGCATTGGCTAAGATACGTTGCGTTTCACGACGTAGTGCTGTGTTATAGCGCTCACGCGGTACATAAACCATGCAAGAGAAGAAACGGCCATATGCGTCTTTACGCACAAAAATACGGCACATATCACGCTCTTGTACTTGTAATACGCCCATGGCAACTTCAAGTAGTTCAGCTTCACGTGCTTGTACAAGTTCATCACGTGGATACGTTTCTAAAATATTTAATACCGCTTTGTATGCATGGGTGCCTTTTGCAAAGTCACACATTTCCATAATGCGGTTAATCTTACTTTTCAGTACAGGTACATCAGCGGCGCTGTTGTTGTAAAAGCTTGATGAGAACAAACCAAGGAAGCGGTCTTCACCAATTACATTGCCCTCATCATCAAAACGCTTAATACCTACATAATCGATATACGCTGGACGATGTACACGTGACACTGAATTTGTTTTCGTTAAAATTAATAAGTTGCTGCTACGGGCTTCTTGGCGCGCTACTTCAGGTAACTCAGAAAGTAAACGGCTATGCTCTTCGTCTGTGTTTTTCATAAGACCAAGGCTGGTACCTTTTTTACCTTTTAACTGGTAATCACCCTGCACTGGCGAAAGTTCATACTCACGGTAACCCATTAGCGTAAAGTTATCTTTAGCTAACCAATCTAAAAACTCTACCGTTTCTGCAACTTCGCTTTCGTTATTGTTATGGTGGCGTTTTGGTAAGTCTTTCGTTACCGCAATAAGCTTTTCACGAATTGGCTGCCAATCTTCTACAGCGATAGATACGTCAACTAACACAGACTCAAGTTCTTTTTTGAAAGACTCAATTACTTTTGCATCTGTTTGACGATCAATCTCGATAAAGAACACAGTTTTTGTCGACGTTGATTCTTGCTCTGCTTTTAAGCTTGAAATACCGGTGATTTTAGCATTTTTATCACGTTGGATTTTCAGCGGAGAGTGAAGTAATAAGTGAGAAGCGATGTTTGCGCGAGTCATAGCCATGCGCACAGAATCAACGAGGAAAGGCATGTCTTTCGCGATGATTTCAACAATAGTGTGCGATGACTGCCAGCCATCTTTTGCTACTTCAGGATTGAAAACACGGACAACCGCGTCATCAGAATTATTTTTTTCTAGCGAGTTCCATAGGCTTAGTGCAGCGCCATATAAGTCACTATCGTTGCGATGAGCCAAATCCTCTTTAGACATATTGCTGTACAAGGCTTTGGCGAATTTCTCAACGAGTAACACATTATCAGCGTGAACTTTTTTCTGGATCAGCTTACAGACATTATCTAAGATAACCGAGGCTTGCCCTTCATTTCGTGTCATTGTATGTTCCTTAATCTATACTACTTATCGATTAGTAGAATATTTGTACAGCCATTTATTAGCGTGGAGTCAGGTAAATTCTAACTCTTTTACAGCTAATAAACAGCCTTTTCGATGAAATCATTTTAAGCTTTTCAGCTATTTGGTCATCTATTCACAAAATATAGATATAAATGGCCATTACTGGCCATATCGGAGCACAATTATTCACATTATTTTTTCTGGTCAGTCCAGAGGAAGCTACCAATTGCAGGTAAAAGTAGTACTGCACCCAACATGTTAACCAAAAACATGAAGGTTAAAAGAATACCCATATCCACTTGGAACTTCAGATCAGAGAAAATCCATGTGCTAACACCAATGGCTAAGGTAATACCTGTGAACAGCACTGCACTACCTCGCTCTGCTAATGCATTACGATAAGCGACTTCCAGTGCCACACCTTGTTTTAGCTGCCCCATCATTGATGAAAGTATGTAAATCCCGTAATCGACACCAATACCAACACCTAAAGCGATAACTGGTAATGTCGACACTGTTAAACCTATTTCAAGTTGTACCATCAACGCTTGCGCTAAGGTTGATACGATGTACAGAGGTAATACAACCGCGACCGTTGCCTTAACACTTCTAAAGCTAATTAAGCATAGCAGGATTACGGCGCCGTAAACGTAAAGCATCATAGGTAGCTGTGCAGCTGATACCGATTCGTTCGTTGCGGCCATAACACCGACAGGGCCTGACGCTAGCTTAAACTTTAATTCATCGGTTTCTTCTGCCTTAGCAAACTCTTTAACTTTCGCTACCACATGGTCAATCGTTTCTGCTTTGTGATCATTTAAGAAAATAATCACTGGCATTACAGAGCAGTTTCCATCAAGTAAACCTGAGCTTGTTTCAACCCGTGAAGTAGCTTGCACTAAACTTGCCGTATTGCGCGGCAGGCTTTGCCATTTTAAGTTACCTTCGTTGAAGCCGGCGTTCACAGATTGCGCAACTGAGCTTAAGCTCACAGCCGATTGTACCCCGGCAACGTTTTCCATCTGCCATTGGAAACGACTAATACGCTCCATAACATCATGCTCCGTACACGCAGCAGGATACGCTTCTACAATCACTTTTAGGATATCTGAAGAAATAGTGTATTTATCAGAAATCAAAAAGGTGTCTTGGTTATAGCGGGCATCTTGGTGCAAAGATGGCGCACCAGCATGTAAGTCACCAATACGCATTTTGTCAGCTTGCCAGTAACCCACTGCAAATAACACAGCCGTAAAGACGATAATAAAACCTGCCGTTTTACGATCTGTGGCTTTTACTAATAGCTCGCGTAACTTGTCTAGTAGATTTGGTTTGTCTGTGTGAGTACCTGCTTGAATATGCACAGAGCCTTCAAAGCGCATGTAGGATGCCCATACAGGTAATAAAATTAAATTAGTGAAAATAATTACCGCTACACCCAAACTTGCGGTGATAGCAAGTTCACGGATAATACCAATATCAATGGTGAGTAAGGTTAAAAAACCAATTGTGTCTGATAGCAGTGCAATACCACCCGGGATCAGAAGTGCTCTAAAGCTTGCCTGACAGCAAACCCGAGTTGAACTACCCGTAGACACTTTTTTGCCGATGTCATTGATCATTTGCACGCCATGGCTTACACCAATCGCAAACACTAAAAACGGCACTAAAATTGACATTGGGTCTAGACCAAAACCTAAGCTTGAGAGCAAGCCTAACTGCCAAACAACGGCAATGATTGAACAGGCAATCGGTAAAATTGTCAGTTTTAAAGAGTGGCAGAACAGCCAAACCATCACAAATGTGAAAGCAATGGCAATAGCAAAGAATAGCAGTACGCCCTTAGCGCCCTCTGCGACATCCCCTGCCATTTTCGCAAAACCGATAATATGAATACTAACCTTGTCAGTACTGAGCGGTTCACGAACTTGTGTTTCTAGCTTTTCTGCAAATGCTAAAGTGTCGAGTTTTTCTTGCGTTTGTGGATCAGTCTCAAGTAGCTGAGCGGTTACCATTGCACACGAATAGTCACTGGCAATCATACGGCCAACGACTTTTGCTTTTTCGATGTTTTCTTTTACAACCGCAAGACCACGTTTATCAGCAGTGAAGTTTGCCGGAATAATTGGACCGCCAGCAAAACCATCTTCAACTACTTCAACAAAACGCGCACTCGGTGCGAAGATTGAATTAACTAACGGGCGATTTACACCCGGAATAAAGTAAAGCTGATCATGAACTGCTTTAAGTTGGGTGAAAAATTCCTCATTAAAAATATCACCATCTGCATCACAGACAGAAATTAAAATGCTGTTAGCGCCGCCAAACTGTTTTTCATGTTTGGTGTAAACTTTCATGTAGTCATGATTAAGCGGAATATTTTTATTAAACGACGCGTCTAATTGAATTTGTGTTGCTTTGAATAATAAGAAACAAGTGATCAAAGCAAAGGAAATAATTGCGAATAAGCGATGACGAAACACCGCTCTTTCTAAAATATCTAAAAAACCACGCATTACGGATTCAACTCCTTCACTTTAATGCCATTTTCTGAAGCCATAACTAGTTTGTCTTGAAACACAACACCATCAAGTAACGATTTACCATCGGCCATTTGTTGTTCTGATAATTGGCCATCCTCAATTTGGAAAATCACCCCGCTGTTAGCAAATAATAACCACTGGTTGTTGTATTTAATCGCGCTATTTACGGTTGCATAATTGTCGTGTGGTATTTGTTGCCACTGTTCGCTGCCTGCTTGGCGAGTGAAAATGTTGCCTCGAAGGCCTGCAACTAGGTCTTCCCCACCTTGATCCGCAGTTGACGCAAACGTAAAGAAAGAGCCCATATATATCTCCTCAAGACGCTGCCAGGTTTGACCATTGTCGACACTTTGTGCCATTAAACCCATTTCACCGGCTAGAAATAGACTCTCATCGGTTTTAACGATGCGATTAAAGTGCGGCAGTATTGAAGCAGTTTCAATTTCATAGCCTTCTGGGTCACTGTCTTTTAAATCATTGAGGTATTCACGGTCTTCTTCAAATAACAGGCTATCTAAAAAACGTTTCTGCCAAGTTTGGCCACCATCGTTAGTTTCATAAAACATTCCATATGCACCGACTGCATACCCTTGTTTGTCTGTAGTAAATAAAATGTCTAAACATGGCTTATCCATGTTTGGTAATGATTGCTGTAATTGCCACGTTTTACCTGCATCTACGGTATTGATGATGGTAGCATCATGGCCACATGCCCAACCTAAATCGCTATTATAAAAATCAACGGCTGTTAGCAGCACTTGAGTAGGCACACTGGCTTGTTGCCAGGTTTGAGCGTCTGTACTTGTGATAACCACACCGTGTTTGCCAACTGCAATGAGATTTGGGCCAGCTAGTTCAATGTCGGTGAGAAGAGTTTTGTTTGCGTTAACAGCGCTAATGGCTTGTTGCGGCATAGGCATGTCTTGAGCAAAACATGAAGCACTATAAGCAAGACAGGCATAAAGCAAATACTTCATAAAGATAAATCGCCTTCGAAAAAATAAAAAGAGAAGTCAAAAAAGTCACTGGGAAACCTAATGCGTGTACTGATGACTTACGCGAATTGCAAAAGGCACCTGGAGTCAGGTGCCTTAAATGGATTAACGACCTTCGCGGCGTAATGCGCTTGAAGTAAACTCGTTATCGTTGAATGATTGTGAGAAATCATACATTTTTTCTTGGTTATCTAAACCAATTGCTAAATAACGACGAGAGTTAAGGTCATGATAAACTTCTAACGTACTCCAATGAGTTGGTACTTCATAGTAGTTAAGACCATGTGCCATCGCTACACGATACATTTGATCACGGTTATCATAGATATCCGCTACATGTACTTGCCAGCTATCCTCGTCAATATAAAAGACACGTTTCTTATAAATATGACGCGTGCCCTCTTTTAGGTTCGCTTCAACCACCCAAACACGGTGTTTTTCATAACGAACATGCTCAGGGTTGATATGACCTGCTTGTAGAATATCATCGTAGCTTAGTTTGTCGCTGTGAAGCTTGTAGCTGTTATAAGGAATATAAAGTTCTTGCTTACCTTTTAATGTCCAGTTGTAACGATTCGGAGAACCATTGAACATATCAAAGTCATCAGTCGTACGTAAGCTATCAGCTGCTGTTCCCGGTGCATCGTAGGCAACATTTGGTGCACGACGAACACGACGCTGGCCTGAATTATATGTCCATGCTTGGCGTGGTGTTAAAATTTGATCCATCGTTTCATGTACTAATAACGCAGTACCGGCAAGACGAGCAGGCTCAGTTACCTTTTGCTTAAACTTAAACAAGATATTAGATTCTTGAAGCTTCTCAGGTGTTGCTTCAGGTGATGAGTACTCAACTAACAGTTGCTCATCAAAACCTACATAGTTATATGAACCAGAGGCTGTCGGTGCAGCTTGACCACCAGAACGTTCAATTGATAGGCCACGGAATCGCAACAAGTGGTTCCAAATAGCTTCTAAACCATCTTTAGGAATTGGGAAAGGTACACCCACAGCGGTATTTTTAATACCGTTACCACCTTCAACTAATTCAGCTGTCGTCGCATATTTTTTAGTTGCATCATATACAAACTGTGGATATGACGCACTACGACGGGTTGGGTAAATGTTCATTTTGAACGTATCAGGATAGGTATTGAATAATTCAATTTGACCTGGGCTCAAGTAGTCTTTGTACTGGGCAACGTTCGATTTATCAATCGTGAATAAAATTTTATCATCAGCATATGGATCTGGATGGTGCATACCCGGTTTGTAACCTGCTGGCGGTGTTGTGATACCACCATCCCAAGCTGGAATAGAACCGTCTTTATTCGCTGCTTTTTCAGCGCCAATTGGCGTTAAATCACTGCCTAAACGTGCCGCTTCATCAGCGGTAATTTTTGCAAGTACACTTGAGCTTGCGAAAACGCCGCAAAACGCTGCAGCAATGAGGGTAGGTTTTCTAATAATCATAATTTACCCTTAGATTGAATATTTAATATTAAATGAAACATAATCGCGATCAGAGAAAGTATTCGTCGCGCCACCACCCCAGAATGAGTTGTAGCTAAAGTCGAATGACCACGCATTTTGGTAATTGAAGTTCATAGTAACACCGAGTGATTTACGGTCTTCAATAAATAAATACATTGGATCTGGTGTAATACCATTCACATCGTGTGAGAAAACAAAACGAGGTGAGAAGTTTACGCCACTAAAAATATTGTAGTAATCACCCTTAGCGATAAGGCGATAGCCCCATGCAGACGCTGTTGGGAATGGGTTTGTTTCAGGACCATTAGACAGACCTAGGTGAAGTGTTGAATAATCATCACTTAATGGGCCTTGCATAATGCCGCTTCGACCAGTACCGGAAACGTTTAAACGGAGCTCGTCATAATCCGGCATATCGTTAATTCTAACGCCACCAACTTCACCAACTACCGCCCAGCTATCAGCACCTAATGATGGACCAAATAAGTGTGTTGCAGTAAATTGTAATTGAGCAGTGTTACGAAGAATAAATCCTTGTGCTACTTCACCAGGACCTACAACGCTAGTTGCATCACCCGGACTCATTTGCGAAATACCTGCAAAATCAGGGCGAATACCTGCAACAGCCAATTGCTCTGGCATACCCGCGTAAAGTAACTCTACGTCATCAATTTGCAGAGGCTCATCTTGACGGAAAGCAAATTCACCAGAAAAAGCCGTTTCACCAATTGATGTATTGAAGCTCAAGCCATAAAGCTTAATGTCTTCTGGGTATTCTAGCTGGCCTTTGGTAAATGCTTGTAAACTAGTTACATTATCTTCAGTGATATCTGTTGTTAATAACATACCGATATCAGCAGCGATTGCCGCATCAGTGAAGTTTGATACCTGGCCTGAAATCACAGGACGACGGCTATGGTAGTTAATGTGGTATAACGCTACTTCAGTATCGTTTAACTCAGGTAAAAACATACCCAAGCGTAAACCGTATTGACCACCATCATCAGGTTCATTTTTACCTGCACCGCCCTTACCTTTCAACGCAACTTTGGTTGGGTAAGCGAGATACATTTGCGACATCATCGCTATGCCTTGTGCTGATGTAGGGTCAACACCTTGCGAGCGAACAATATCATCTAAATTATTTAAGCTTTCTGTTAAGAATGCTAAATCGATATCTGGGTTAGACGTGAAGCCTAATTGAATATTCTGCTGATAGCCATTTTCTGACGCGAAATCGTTCGTCGAGAAGTAAGTACCAGCCGCTGGAAGGCGTGTTTCATGCCATTCATATTGGTAGAAACCTTCTAGCGTTAAGTTATCTGTGATGCCTAGTGATGCCCAAAGCATACCAACAGGTATGAAAGCTTCTTTTAACTCTGCACCTGGCGCTTTTAAACGATCGATATCAACAGGGTTAACGTTAATACCATGAGAAATCAAAGTACTCTCACCCCAGTTCACAACCTGTTGGCCTAAACGAATAGACAGTGGGTTACGGCCTTCATTTAAATCAAAATTTGCCCAAACATAGGCGTCAAGTAAACGTAAATCAGCACATACTTGTTCTTTAGTGTCGTCATCATCACAAGGGTCAACTTTTTTACCCGACGTTGGATTGGTATAAGCAAAGTCACCATCCATTAAGGCAAAATCATAAAAGTACATAAAGCGAGTGAAGAAACCAAAGTTATCTTTACTGATAGAAAGCTCATGAGTGCCTTTTAATAACTTTGAGAATGAATCTCCACTATCAAAGTTTAAGTTTCCGGCATCACCATTATTTGAGTAAGCACCTGGTTGGTTCCAAACATCAGCTGAAGAATAAATAGGGTTTAGAGCTGAGTGATAACCCGTCCAATCAAATGATGGATTATTACTTTTACCTATGTGTTGAAAGTCTCGATCTTCAACACGAATGCTTTGACCATAAGAAAAGTTAGAGTCAAAACGTATGTCAAAGTCACCTAACTCGAAATTAGCCGCGTGCAAAGATGTGCTTGAGAGACCTAGTGTTGCTGCTGCAAGCCCCAAAGCTATTTTGTTTTTAACAAAAAGCGATCGTTTTATCATTGTGTTCATCCCCCTGTAACGGGTTGTTTTGTGATCAAATTGTTGTTTTTAGTATCTTTCTAACGATAGAAGCGAAACAGTAAAATTACAATATAGAACGCGTCTAATCGGTTAATATTTATTTAAAAATGTGACGTTTACGTATTGGTAAGACGTCATACCAGATAATTTATACACGTAAATTAACAATAGAACAAATCGAATTAACAAAAATATAATAAATTTAGCGAATTGGGGATAGATAAAATTAGTGTTTTTTATGAAAAATCATCAAAAAAAAGCAGCCGTAGCTGCTTTTTTAACTAATTTTCTCGAGTTTTAAAAACTGATTTTCAGCCGTTAATGTCAACCTAAAGCGCCCTCTTATTCCTAGCGAAGAAATAAAAGGACGCAAATGGTGAGCGTCAAAGCGAACTGTCTTACCACCATCCTCTGTAACTTGCACAGATTTATATTTACCATGATAGTAATCAAGACACTCTGAGTAACTCAGATACAAGGCAAAATAATATTCTGTCATTAACTTTCGAGTGCTTTCTCTACTTTTTCAAACAGATCATCACTAAGGCCATCTAAATCAGCTAAACGTTGCAATTGTGCTTTCATTGCCGCTGAACGATTTTCATCATAGCGTTTCCATGACATAAAAGGTGTCAGCATGCGCGATGCATTTTGCGGGTTAATATCATTTAGTTTCACTAATAAGTCACCTAATAGCTGGTACCCTTCACCATCAGCTCGGTGGAACTGAGTGATATTAAAGTGACTAAAGCTACCAACCAAAGCACGCACACGGTTAGGGTTACCAAAGTCAAAACTTGGATGATCATAAAGCGCTTTGATATCGCTGATACTCGTTGCTGAATCTTTCATCGCTTGCAGTGCAAACCATTTATCCATAACGAGTACATCATGACGCCATTTAGCATCAAACTCTGTTAAAAGCGTATCACATAGTGAGTGATTTGCTTTTACAACAGCACTTAATGCAGCAAGGGCATTGGTCATATTATTACTGTGGGCTGACTCTCTGATGAGGCTATTAACATCGCTGTGATTTGTTTTCGCTAAATAGTATAAACAAAGTTGCTTAAGAGCACGCACTGCAACGGCTGTAGCGGATGTTGAACCATCATCTTCAAGCACGTTATAACAATTAACCAATGATTCTGTTAGGAAGTTGGCAATTTGCGATTCAAATGCATTTTGTACAGCAATAATGTCATCAACAGGGATGACGGCATATTCTGCTGCAAGAGTATCGTAGCTAGGCAGTTTTAACAGCTCCGCAATCAATGCAAGGTCACCTTCACGATTATCAACTAGTAGCTTTAATGCCGACAAGATATCATCAGATAAGCAAGCTTCACCACTGGCAATCGCTGCTTTCATTTCATTAGTAAATAAACGCTGCTGAGCATCCCAACGTGAAAAGTCACTGCGAGCAAAACGCATAATATGTAACAGATCAGCGGCAGATGTATTTTGATTAACAATACATGGTGCAGAGAAATCTTCGAGTAGCACTGCTACTGGGCGCTGTTTAATACCTTCGAAAACAAACTGCTGCGTTTTTTCAGTGACATTCAATACAGAATCTTGCGGCTGATTATCAATCACAAGAGGTAATGACTGCCCTTCACTATCTAAAAGCTCAATAGCAAAAGGAATGTGCAGTAAGGCATTGTTAGGCTGATTATCAGGTGCAAACTGCTCAATGCTTAATGTGAAAGTCTGGTTTTGCTCATCATACGCCTGCTCTACATTGAGCTTAGGTGTACCCGCTTGACTATACCAACGCTTAAATTGTGTTAAATCAATGCCAGACGCATCACTCATGGCTGCAACAAAATCATCACAAGTAACTGCTTGTCCGTCATGGCGCTCGAAATACAATGCCATGCCTTGTTGGAACTTTTCTTCTCCAAGTAAGGTGTGCATCATACGAATAACTTCAGCTCCTTTGTCATACACAGTCACTGTATAAAAGTTATTCATTTCAATGACTTTTTCTGGGCGAATTGGGTGCGCCATCGGCCCTGCATCTTCACTAAACTGATGAGTACGCATGACTTTAACGGCATCAATACGATTAAGCGCACGTGAACCTAAGTCGCTACTAAACTCTTGGTCACGGAAAACCGTTAAGCCTTCTTTTAACGACAGTTGGAACCAGTCACGGCAAGTCACACGGTTGCCGGTCCAGTTATGGAAGTACTCGTGCCCTACAATAGATTCAATCGTATGGTAATCTTTGTCTGTGGCTGTTTCTTGATTTGCAAGAACACATTTAGAGTTAAAGATATTCAGGCCTTTATTTTCCATTGCGCCCATGTTGAAGAAATCAACGGCAACAATCATGTAAATATCTAAATCGTATTCAAGGTTAAAGCGCTCTTCATCCCATTGCATTGATTTCTTAAGAGATGTCATGGCATGAGGCGTTTTTGATAAATTACCTTTATCAACAAACAAAGCTAATTCAACTTTTCGTCCAGACTGCGTCGTGTAATGGTCACGTAATACGTCAAAATCACCGGCGACTAATGCAAATAAGTAGCTAGGCTTTTTATATGGGTCTTGCCATTTTACAAAATGACGACCGTCATCTAAGTTACCTGATTCAACTTGGTTACCATTGGACAGCAAGTGAGTGTACTTTTTGTCGGCAATAATAGTGACATCAAAGCTGGCAAGTACGTCTGGGCGGTCAAGGTAATAGGTAATCTTTCTAAAACCTTCAGCCTCACATTGAGTACAATAAGCACCACCCGACAAGTACAAACCTTCTAGAGAGGTATTCGTTTGCGGATCAATATGGTTTTCAATTTTCAGAATAAAGCTTTCAGGCAGGTTATGAATGATCAGCTTTTCATCTTCAAGCGTGTAATCATCATACGCTTTGTCATCAACCATCAATGAAATTAGCGTTAAATCAACACCATCTAGCAAAAGATCTGCATTGCTTTCATCGGTACGATTGATTGTCATGGTTGACTGCACTGATGTTTTTAAAGGGGCTAATTCGAAGCGTAAATCGATGTGCTGGATTGAGAATTGTGGGGCTTGGTAATCTTTTAAATATTGAGCTTGAGGTTTACTCGTAGCAGACATTACTGACTCCAAATGGCCCTGCTTAGCAGGGCCTATATAGTTTATTCGGCGTTAGCTTCTTGTTTAAGATGTTTTGGGGTAATACGTAAAATTTTAATACCAAAATAGGCATAAACAACCGCTAAGAATGGATTAATTAAATTAAAGAACGCGTACATTGCATAGTCAAATGGATTGATTAGTAAAACACTTTGCATGTAAGCACCACAGGTATTCCAAGGAATAAGTGGGCTAGTAATTGTGCCACCATCTTCTAATGTGCGAGATAAATTTACAGGCTTTAAACCGCGTTTTTCATATTCGTCTTTAAACATACGTCCAGGAACGACAATCGCGATATATTGGTCAGCTGCAACCGCATTGGTACCAATACACGTTGCAATCGTTGCTGTGATAAGAGAGCCCGTGCTTTTAGCAATTTTTAAGATGCTCTTAACGAACATATCAAGTAAGCCAGTTTTTTCCATGATAGCGCCAAACATCAAGGCCGTCATAATCAGCCAAGTTGTTGTTAACATGCCAGCCATACCACCACCGCTCAATAATGAATCCATTTTTTCATCGCCAGTGTCGATGCTGAAACCATCAAAGAACGTTGTCCAAACTAATTTGAAGTAACCAATTGCTTGGCCTTGTGATGCATCAATTTGGCTATTGATTAAATCAGATTGAAATAACATAGCCCAAATTGCACCTAACACCGCACCAATTGAAATAGCTGGGAAAGCTGGCATCTTACGAATTGCTAAAAACAACAACACCACCAGTGGCACTAGCATTTCAAAACCAATATTAAAGTTTTGCTCTAATAAATTAACGATTTCATCAATACGGCCCGCTTCTGTTGAACCACCGGCATTAAAGCCCATAAAGATAAAAATAATTAACGCAATAATGAAGCTTGGCACCGTAGTCCAAAGCATGTGATGAATATGCTCAAATAAATCAGCCCCAGCCACTGCTGGCGCTAGGTTTGTTGTTTCAGAAAGCGGGCTTAATTTATCACCAAAGTAGGCACCAGAAATGACCGCGCCTGCTGTAACAACTTGTTCAAGACCAAGACCAGTTGCAACACCTAATAACGCCACACCGATAGTCGCAGCTGTGGTCCAAGAGCTACCAATACTCATAGCCACAATGCCACAAATCAAGCAGCTAGCGGCATAGAACCAGCTAGGATTGATAATTTGTAAGCCATAGTAAATTAGAGTGGGTACAGTTCCTGATAACAGCCAAGTACCGATTAAGGCACCCACCATTAACAGTATAATGATTGCTCCAAGGGATAAGGTGATCCCCTCAATCATGGCTTGTTCTAGTTTCTTCCAGGTGTAACCATTTTTTAAGCCAATTAATGCCGCGGTAAATGTAGCGAATAATAAAGCGATTTGGTTAGGACCAGATGATGAGTTATCACCGAATAAATAAACAGCAGCGCCTAGTAGGCACACGAGCACAGTAATTGGGATTAAGGCATCTAAAAAACTGGCCAGTTTAATTGGCTTCTCTTCAATTGAATTCAAAAGATAGTCTCCTACACGTCTTATGTGGCGTGTTTAATTATTATTGTAAGCTTTGACGCAAAACTTCAGTGGCCTTATGCAGCCAGATTTTGTGATTATACCAATCTAACCTGTTTTAGGTAGCAAAAAAGGCGCTTAAGCGCCTTTTTATTAATCAATATTGCTAATTAATTGCTAATTATTTCTTAGCGATACGACCATATTTTATATAATCTTGGGTGATTAATGCCGCTTCTTCTAAGAAAGGGTCTAGCTCGTCAAGGCTATCAGGTAAATCGTCAAGCTTCTCAACTGGCTTTTCACCAAGGCGAACAAGTCGTTCATTAGCACGTTCTAACGCGCGTTCTTCACCTTCGTCTTTCTCTTTTAGACGCGTCGCTTCAACCAATGAGATAGTCTTACGGTCTTTCTCTTCTTGATAGCGTTTAATGTCAGCAAATACATAACCAAACTCAGGCTCATCTGCAATACGCGCATCATGAAGCTTATTAACGTAAGCAATCGCTGGTTTTAGGTTATCAACAGAGTTGTACTTAGCACGTATGATGCTATCCCAAGGTAGCGCGTTGTCTTGTTGACTCTCACCCCACTCTGATGGCTCAATTGCTGATGGGAATGACACATCTGGGATCACGCCTTTGTGCTGTGTGCTTCCGCCGTTAATTCGGTAGAATTTTGCAATGGTATACTGCACGCTACCTAATGGGTGGTCGTATAGGTCATAAGCACGGCCAAGTGGTTTATGCTGCTGTACAGTTCCCTTACCAAAGGTTTGCTCACCAATCACAATTGCACGGCCATAATCTTGCATTGCTGCTGCAAAAATTTCTGAGGCAGACGCACTGTAGCGATCAACTAACACTGTCAGTGGGCCATCGTAAAAAGTGACGCCATCACGGTCTTTTTGCTCTTCAATACGATTATTTAGCGTATGAATTTGTACAACTGGACCTTGATCGATAAATAAGCCAGAAAGTTGCGTCGCTTCGTAAAGTGACCCACCGCCGTTTTGACGTAAATCGATAATGATACCGTCAACTTTGGCTTCTTTTAACTTCGCAATTTCAACTTTTACGTCTTGCGATAAATTGTTATAGAAACCAGGGATTTCAATCACACCAATTTTGCTGGTTAAGTCTGAATATTTTGCTTCAAATACTTCAGATTTTGCAGCACGGTCTTCTAAGCGAATTTTATCACGCGTGATTTCAACCACTTTTGGTGTACCGTGAGCATCAGCCCCTTTTAAGTATTGCAGGCGAACTTTTGTCCCTTTCGGGCCTTTGATTAAATCAACGACGTCATCTAAACGCCAGCCAATCACATCAACAAACTCTTCACCTTCTTGCGCAACACCAATAATACGGTCATCTGCTTTTATTTGTTCAGACTTATCAGCCGGTCCGCCTGGGACTAAGCTACGGATTACCGTGTAATCTTCGTCATAACTGAGTACCGCACCAATACCTTCTAATTCAAGATCCATGTCCATCTTGAATTGCTCAGCGCGACGAGGTGATAAATAAGAGGTATGCGCTTCAATGCTTCGTGCGAATGAGTTCATCACGATTTGAAAAGCATCTTCACTGTTAGTTTGTACTAAACGCTTTTGTGCATTGTGGTAACGTTTGGTCAAGACTTCTTTAATGCCTTGCCAATCTTTACCGGTCATTTTTAATCGTAAAGCATCGTATTTAACGCGCTGACGCCAAAGTTCATCAAGCTCAGCTTGGCTTGTTGCCCAGTTTGCGTCTTCGCGATCAAACAGATACTCATCTTCTTTATCGAACTTCATTTCGTTTTCAAGTAACGATAAAGAATAGTCATAGCGTTCAAAACGACGTTTTAAACTTAAGTTAAAAATATCAAAGGCAAATCCCAATTTACCTGTCGACAATGCATTATCAAATTGGTCTTTATATTGCTCAAACGAGGCAATGTCAGACGCTAAAAACACATTTTTATTGTAGTCGAGAGATTCAATATAACGATCAAAAACCTTCTCAGATAATTCATCGTTAAATTTAATTGGTTTGTAGTGTGCACGAGTAAATAAGTTTGTCACCCGTTTGCTTGCCGTACTATGTTGGCTTTCTTGCTTGAGTACTGGCAGGTCTTTTTCAGTCAGATTGTCTGATGATGCCAGTAATGAACCTGAAAACAGGGCAGCGACTAACGGAATGAGCGTAAACTTTTTACTCATACACAACTCCTTTATTTTTTACAGCTATTAAATGATATACAGGCTGTCTGCTTTGGTCTTAACTTGCATCCCTGTTACTAACTCAACGTGAACTTCATCTTTATTCACTTCAGTAATAACCGCGTTTACAAGTGCTTGGCCAAGTTTAACTTTAACTTTGCTATTAACCTTGACCTCTGAGGCAGGTAAAGGTTCAACTTTTCCTGAACGTTTTGCAGGAGCAGCTTTAGCAGGCTTATTATTTACTTTAGCGCCTTTTTCGCCAGATTTAGCGTGGTGGCCACTATTCTTTTTGTAAGATTTTGTGTCACCGTCTTTACGTGGACGTTGTGGCTTCTTACGCTTTGCCATTTTAGCGCGGCTTTCTTCTAACGCTTTTTGTGCGTGCTCAATGTGTTCTTGTTCTACTTTTTCATCTTGATTACCATCAAGATCGATACGGAACTCAGACTTAGTCACCGCTTCTAAATAGCGCCAGTTTGAGGTGTACTTTCTTAGTGCTTGACGAACCTGAGTTTTACTTACTTTCTCAGAACCTTCAATACGCTCAGCGATATCTTTAAAGATACCTACTTTAAGCGGCTGAATACCGTCTTTTTGTTTAAAACATTGTGGAAATTCTTGGTATAAGAAATCCAATACTTCATTAATATCTTTTAGCTTGTTTGTGGTTTCCATGTTAGAACCTTTTATTACATCTTTTCATCAAGTGATGAATCGACATAGTGTGTTACCCAGTCGGTCAACTCTTCGAAGTCCGCTTCAATAAGCGCTAAATCACCACGAAGGTGTTCCCAAATACCATTTATAATTTCATCAATTGATTCACAGTCAAGGTCATCTGGTAGACGCTCCCATGCCATGTGAATCAAGTCGTTGAGCCTTTCGGCAACAACTTCTTCTTCCCCTTCCCAATCACCAACATCATGGATTGCAAAGAGGTAATCTTGCACATTTAGCAGATCTTTCATTTTAGATTTGCCTCAAAGCATTTTACCAATGCTTCTAAACCAGCTTGATCATCAGCATCGAATCGCGCAATGCTTGGGCTGTCGATATCAAGTACAGCAAATACTTTACCGTCTTTGAAAATCGGCACAACTACTTCAGAGTTAGATGCAGCATCGCAGGCAATATGACCAGCAAATGCATGCACGTCTTCAATGAGTTGTGTTTGTTGTGTTTGCGCGGCAGTTCCACATACCCCTTTACCTACTGGAATACGGATACATGCAGGATTACCTTGAAACGGCCCTAGCACTAATTCTTCAGGTGAATCCATTAAATAAAAGCCCGCCCAATTGATATCCTCTAAAGAGGTAAATAACAGCGCACTAATATTTGCCATGTTGGCAATAACATTTGATTCACCAGCGGTTAGCGACTCAGTTTGTTTAACTAATGACTGGTAAAAATCTTGCTTTTGCATACCAAACTACTTCTTATTAAACATACAGTAGCTAAAGGTACTCTTTGTAGACGACAAATGAAACCTTTTAAGGGCAAAAAAAAACATTTTGCCCTCAATTTCAGTCAGCTTGATTAAATATTCTGCTATTGATGAGAAGATTGTGTTGTAAGGCCCTGTCTTAAACCAAATAAAAACAGTCCAGCTGCCAGAGCAGACATCATAGCATTGACTACAAAAGCCATACCTGTTGTAGCGCTCAGTAAGTAGCTAAAAATAGCGCCACCTAGTAAGCCAAGTGTCAGAACACCTGAATAATTAACCTTTGCATATTTAAACATAAGTAAATAACCAGGCACTACAAATGCTGCCATAGTTAAGCCTACTATGTGTGCATTGGCAATTGCGCTAACAAGTAAATTAAAGAAAATGCTAAAACCATTTCCTTCAAGTGTGAATGCATAATAAAGGCCTAAGATACAACCGATGATTACAGGCGATAATAAAGAAAGTCCTACACTCTTTGCTAAACGATGTTTCATAAATTCCCTAATGTCACAAAGATAATACGAGAAGTGTTAAGCATGGACTAACTAGTTAAAATGCGAAATATCGACAATAGTCGTAATTTGCAGAACAAATGAGAAGCTTAAGAAACAAAAAAGCCGCTGAATAAATTCAGCGGCTTCAATGATGGTGGAGAGATAGGGATTTGAACCCTAGAGGGGCTACAAACCCCTGCCGGTTTTCAAGACCGGTGCATTCGACCACTCTGCCATCTCTCCGAATGCGAGAACCTACCCGCTTACGCCAGTAGTAAAAATAATGGTGGAGAGATAGGGATTTGAACCCTAGAGGGGCTACAAACCCCTGCCGGTTTTCAAGACCGGTGCATTCGACCACTCTGCCATCTCTCCGACGGCGTGCATAATAGATAAGGCAGCCGTGTTTGTGAAGCTTTTTTTCAAAAAAACTGTTTAAGTGATTAAAAAACAATTAATTTGCTCAGCATTAGTACAATAATGTTTAGATTGTGCGCAACATTGAACTTTTCAATTATTTATCTTGTCTATTGATCCACAATAGTTTGCCCAAATATATAACTCTTGATAGGCTTAGTTCAGTTTAATAATTGGAACTAACGAACGTATAAGTTCATTTAAAGGAGCTCTAACAATGGCGTTTAATCAATCGTACAATACTGCAAGACCAGTAATGTCGACTATTGAAACCAATAAAGTTTTAAAAAATACCTATTTCTTACTGGCAATGACACTGGCATTTAGCGCAGTGACGGCAGGTATTTCAATGGCAATGAATCTACCTTATTTTATGGGGATAGTATTTAGTTTGATTGCATTCGGTGTACTTTTTGTTGTTAACAAAAAGGCTGACAGTGCATCAGGTGTTGCTTGGGTATTTGTTTTCACAGGTTTGATGGGCGCAGGACTCGGTCCAATGCTTAACTACTATGCTGCAATGCCAAATGGCCCTATGCTCATTATGCAAGCGTTAGGCTCTACTGCGTTAATCTTCTTTGGTTTGTCTGCTTATGCACTTACCACGAAAAAAGACTTCTCATTTATGGGTGGCTTTTTAACTGTGGGTTTAATCGTAGTGATTATTGCAAGCCTAGTTAACTTATTCATCGGCAGCTCAATCACCTTTATGGTTATTAATGCTGCAGTTGTACTTATTATGTCTGGTTTAATCTTATTTGACACTAGCCGTATTATTAATGGCGGTGAGACCAACTACATCCGCGCAACTGTTGCTTTATACCTGAACGTATATAATTTATTTACGTCTCTTCTTCACCTACTTGGTGCAAGTGATGACTAATTAAATAGTTCTGCTAAAATAGCCCCTTTCTAGGGGCTTTTTTATTGGATGCGTTTTGGCACAATTTGTACTTTCTCTTCATACCGCGCCGACCGATCACGACACAACTCAACGGCTAATTAAATTTGCACAGGCCTGTCTTGACTCTGGTCACTCAATTGCAGCTATCTTTCTTTATCAAGCAGGTGTTTACCACGCAAGTAACCATTTAGAACTTGCCAGTGACGAGCTGCCAATTAATCGTTTGTGGCAGTCGTTGAGTGAGCAAGAGGTCCCCCTACTGCTATGTGTCACTGCTGCTGAAAAGCGTGGCTTAGATATCGATAACACAAGCGTGTTTACCGTCGCTGGGCTTGCAGAATTTGCGATGCTTGTCAGTGAAGCGGATAAATGGGTGCAATTTAAATGAAAAACATTTTAGTGATCAGCCAGCATGGCCCATTTGATGATCAACATATTCGTGAATCACTCGACACCACACTAATTTTTGCTGCTATTGAACAAAACATTAGTTGGCTACTCAGTGGTGAAGCTGTTTTAGCTTTGAAGAAAAACCAGCAGCCAGAGCAACTTGGCATTAAAAACTATTTTAAAACCATTAAAACGCTTGAATTATACGATGTTGAAAATATATATGTATGTGAAAAGTCGTTGATGGATTTTAACCTCACACAAGAAAGCTTAATTATTGATGTTAAAGTAGCTAACTTTGAGCAACAGCGAGACTTAATTAGCCAACAGCATCAAGTGGTGACACTATGAGTACCTTGCATATTTTTTCAAAACCTTTATCGCACTACTGCAATAATATGTTGGCCAATTTAATTTCTTCAGAAGATACAGTGCTACTTGTTAGTGATGCTTGTTATAACAACATGCAGTTTAAACAGTTCTCTTCAGCAATTCATTTCCTTGAAGAAGATGCTGCAGCTCGTGATATTTCATTCAATCAAGGCGATATCGCAATAAACTATACACAGTTTGTAGAAATGACTTTAAACGCAAAAAACACGATTACTTGGTAAACCATGCTTGAATTTAATAACAAACAGATTGAAACAGACAAACAAGGCTATTTACTTGATTCAAATGATTGGTGTGAAGAGCTTGCACCCATTATTGCTGAGCAAGAGAACATTACCTTAAGTGAGCAGCACTGGGAAGTTGTGCATTTTGTGCGTGACTTTTATATAGAATACAACACCAGCCCTGCTATTCGTATGCTGGTCAAAGCAATGGCCCAAAAGCTAGGTGAGGAAAAAGGTAATAGCATGTACTTGTATAAACTATTCCCTAAAGGCCCCGCTAAGCAAGCGACTAAAATTGCAGGTTTACCTAAACCGGCTAGGTGCATTTAATGGTTAACAAAGCCAATAGCAAACCACGTCGCAGTAGCGGTCGTACTTATTCAAGACCTACTCAAAAACGCCAAGTTAAAAAGGCAATTAGTCCAGAGCAGCGCAAAGTGGTGCTATTGAACAAACCATTTGATGTGCTTTGCCAATTTACTGATGATCAAAACCGCAAAACGCTTGCCGATTTTATTACTATTAAAGACGTGTATGCCGCAGGACGCCTAGACAGAGATAGCGAAGGACTGTTGCTCCTTACCAACTGCGGTAAATTACAACACACACTTACTGAACCCAATAAAAAAACAGCTAAAACTTATTGGGTGCAAGTAGAAGGTGATGTGACTGATGAGGCTATCTTTGCACTTAACAAAGGTGTAGAGCTTAAAGATGGCATGACCAAGCCTGCTAAAGTTAGGCGTATTGACGAGCCGTCAATTTGGCCGCGTACCCCGCCCGTTCGCGAGCGTAAAAACATTCCAACCAGCTGGTTAGAAATCTCTATCACTGAGGGGCGTAATCGCCAAGTTCGCCGTATGACAGCCCATGTTGGCTTCCCTACTTTGCGATTAATTCGTTACAGCATTGGTAACTATACCCTTGATGGCTTAGACAGTGGTCAATTTAAAATAGTGAACAACCCAGATGCATAAACCCAATGTCACAGTGGCCGCCATCGTCACATACCAAGAAAAATTTTTACTTGTTAAAGAGCGCGATAAACACACAGGTGAGATTTGCTATAACCAGCCTGCCGGCCATTTGGAAGCCAATGAAACCTTAGCTGAAGCAGCTCATCGTGAACTTATTGAAGAAACAGGGATTAGTCTAAATGCTAGTCACCTTGTTGGTATCTATAATTTACACGCCACGAATGGCATTCACTATATGCGTTTTAGCTTTGCTTTTAATAGCCCAGAGCTGTTTAAACCATCTCCCAAAGATGATGACATTCTCAGCGCAGATTGGTTTAGCCTTGAGCAAATTAAAAGCCTGCCGCTTAGAAGCCCTCTGGTTTTAAAATGCATTGAAGATCATTTAGCTGGTAAAGCCTACCCACTTAGTTTGATTTACCAATAAGCGCTGTGATTTTGGCTGGTTTGGGCGTCTAAAAGCATGCTATAATATCGGCCTTTCCATAGCAGTTAAAAAATGACAGCGAATATTATGAGCGAAAATAGTCACATTAAAGTCATCGTGGGTATGTCCGGCGGTGTTGATTCTTCTGTATCAGCGTATTTATTAAAGCAACAAGGCTATCAAGTTGAAGGCCTGTTCATGAAAAACTGGGAAGAAGACGATAATGATGAATATTGCGCTGCAGCTGAAGACCTAAAAGACGCACAAGCTGTGTGCGACAAGCTAGGTATTGAGCTTCACACTGTAAATTTTGCAGCCGAATACTGGGACAACGTGTTTGAGTACTTTTTAGCAGAGTACAAAGCAGGCCGTACGCCAAACCCAGACATCATGTGTAATAAAGAAATTAAATTCAAAGCATTTCTAGAATTTGCAGCACAAGCACTTGGGGCTGATTACATCGCGACTGGCCACTATGTTCGCCGCGAAAAACGTGGTGATAAATTTGTAATGTGTCGTGGCCTCGATGACAACAAAGATCAAAGCTATTTCTTATACACTTTAAGCCATGAGCATATTGCGCAAACACTTTTCCCTGTTGGCGATATTGCTAAGCCTGAAGTACGCCGCATTGCTGAAGAGCAAGATTTAATTACGCACGATAAAAAAGACAGTACTGGTATTTGTTTTATTGGTGAGCGTAAATTTAAAGACTTCTTACAAAAATTCTTACCAGCACAGCCAGGTAAAATTGAAGATACCGATGGCAACGAAGTGGGTGAGCACGAAGGCTTGATGTACCACACACTTGGTCAACGTAAAGGTCTATTAATTGGCGGCATGAAAGAAGGTTCGGGTGAACCTTGGTATGTAGTTGATAAAGACGTTGAGCGTAACGTATTAGTGGTTGGTCAAGGTAAAGACCACCCTCGCCTGTACAGCAATGGTTTAAATGCAAACCAGCTGCACTGGGTTGACCGCGAAGGTCCGAAAGGGACCACACGCTGCACTGTTAAAACCCGCTATCGCCAAGAAGATATCAGCTGTACTTTACTTGTTGGTGAAGATGGTATGGCGCGCGTACTATTTGATGAGCCACAAAAGGCAGTGACACCGGGCCAATCAGCCGTATTCTACGCTGACGAAGTATGTTTAGGTGGTGGTATTATTGATTCGGTGATCAAATAATGACAGAGCACCAAGTCATGGCTTTAGCTGCCATGTGTCAAGTTGCTAAACAAGTACAAAAAGTTGCGCAATATGGCCAAGGCAGTGATCACGAATTAGAAAAATTACTAAACTGTATTGTTGAAACATCACCAAATAGCCCTGAAGACGTGTATCAGGGTAAGCATAATTTACGTGAAGGCTATCGCATTTTGATTGCACAGCTTTCGGCTGGCGCCGACAAAGACGTCGAAATCGTAAAATATGTGGGTGGTTTAATGCAATTAGAACGTGCATTAAGTTCAAAACAAAACAGTTTAAATGAATTAGGTCGTCGCATTGATGATGTTAAACGTCGCCTCGACCATTTTGCTATCACAGATGATACTGTAGTAGCAGCGCTTGCTGATATTTACTCATCGGTGCTAAGCCCCCTTGGGCATCGTATTCAAGTGTATGGCAAGCCAGAGTTATTAAAACAGCAGCTCACGCAAAACAAAATTCGTGCCCTATTATTGGCCGGAATTCGTAGTGCCGTGTTATGGCGACAAATGGGCGGTAAACGCCGTCACTTTTTCTTTGCAAAAAGAAAAATCCTCGCCATTGCTAAACAATCAATTTAATTATCGTTCAAACTAGACAATTTAGGAGTCATTATGGAGCTTTCAGCGTTAACCGCTATCTCTCCGGTAGATGGTCGCTATGGCAGCAAGACCACGGAACTACGCAGCATTTTCAGCGAATTTGGTTTAATCAAATACCGTGTAACTGTTGAAGTTCGTTGGTTACAAGCTTTATCTGCAGCTAGCGCAATCAAAGAAGTACCGGCTTTTAGCGACGAGGCTAATGCTTTACTTAATGCCATTGTTGATAACTTTAGCGAAGCGGATGCAGCACGCGTTAAAGAGATCGAGCGCACAACTAATCATGACGTAAAAGCAGTTGAATACCTACTTAAAGAAAAAGTAGCTGATAACGCAGAGCTCAACGCAGTTAACGAATTCATTCACTTTGCATGTACTTCAGAAGACATCAATAACCTGTCTCACGGTTTAATGCTTACTGAAGCGCGTGACAAAGTATTACTTCCATACTGTGACCAACTTCTAAATGCATTAAAAGAAAAAGCAGTTGAGTACAAGTCAGTTGCGATGATGACACGTACCCACGGTCAACCAGCTACCCCTTCGACAATGGGTAAAGAGTTTGCAAACGTCTACATGCGCTTAAAGCGTCAACGTGACCAAATTGCTAACGTAGAAATGTTAGGTAAAATCAACGGTGCTGTAGGTAACTACAACGCTCACCTGAGTGCATACCCAGATTACGATTGGCACAACCACGCTGAGCAGTTCGTAACGAGCCTAGGTTTAACATTCAACCCGTTCACAACACAAATCGAGCCACACGATTACATTGCTGAGTTATTCGATGCAGTTGCACGTTTCAACACTGTATTACTTGATTTTGACCGTGACGTTTGGGGCTACATTGCACTAAACCACTTTAAACAAAAAACAATCGCAGGTGAGATTGGTTCATCAACTATGCCTCACAAAGTAAACCCGATTGATTTTGAAAACTCTGAAGGTAACTTAGGTATTGCTAACGCTATCTTTACTCACCTTGCGCAAAAACTACCTGTTTCTCGCTGGCAACGTGACTTAACTGACTCAACAGTGTTACGTAACCTAGGTGTTGGTATGGGCTACACACTTATCGCTTACCAAGCGACATTAAAAGGTGTTAGCAAGCTTGAAGTAAACGAAGAGCGTTTATTAGCAGAACTAGACCAAAACTGGGAATTACTAGCAGAGCCAATCCAAACGGTTATGCGTAAATATGGTATCGAAAAGCCATATGAAAAACTTAAAGACCTTACTCGTGGTAAGCGCGTAAACCAAGAAATCATGGCTGATTTCATCGATGGTCTTGAATTACCTGAAGAAGCAAAAGTAGAAATGAAAAAATTAACTCCGGCTAATTACATTGGTCGTGCTGTTGAGTTCATCGACAACTTAGCTTAAATTCAAATTAAGACTTAAAAAAGCGAAAGGCCTTCCTTTCGCTTTTTTTATATCAATTCGCTTAGGTCATGTTATGTATCAATTAACCATCAATTCATTAACCCAAGAGCAATTTTTAGCTGAGTATTGGCAGAAAAAACCATTACTTATAAAGCAAGGCTTCAAGGATTTTGCTGATCCGATTGAGCCCGAAGAATTGGCCGGTCTAGCCATGGAAGAAAGCATTGAATCACGTATTGTGACCAATCACTCAGATGATTGGCAAGCATACCATGGTCCTTTTGAAGACTTTAGCTTGCTAACTGAAAAGCACTCAACATTACTGGTGCAAGCAGTTGACCATTGGCATAGCGATGCAGCGCAACTATTGGAGCCATTTCGCTTTATTCCCAACTGGCGTATCGATGACTTGATGATCAGCTACTCTACCCCGGGTGGTGGCGTGGGCCCGCATTTAGATCAATACGACGTGTTTATTATTCAAGGTGAAGGTAAACGCCACTGGCGAGTTGGTTTACCTGATGCGAACTTAAAGCAATTTGCACAAAATAAGAGCCTGTTACAAGTTGAGCAATTTCCTGCCGTGATCGACTGTGTGTTAGAGCCGGGAGATATTCTCTATATTCCACCAGGTTGCCCACATGAAGGTTACGCAGTTGAAAATGCACTTAATTACTCTGTGGGTTTTAGAGCGCCAAACCAACGCGATTTATTATCACAATTTGCCGATCACCTCATCGATACTGAGCTTGGTAATCAACGATACGGTGATGCAGAGCTTAAGTTGCGCTCATCTAAAGGTGAGCTTAACCAAACTGAAGCAGAAAAAGTAAAGCAACTTATGATTGCTGCAATTAATGATGACGCAGTATTCAAGACTTGGCTTGGTAACAGTATGAGTCAGCCAAAGCATGACATGGATTTAGCGCCTTTAGAAGAACCATATACTTTAGATGAAGTAAATGACTTACTCAATGATGAAGACGTTGTTTTTGAGCGTTTAGGTGGTACCCGCGCTATCTATCAAGTAATTGACGATAAAATACTTTTAAGTATTAATGGTGTTAATTACATGCATGATTTAACTGACCTTGAATTAATAACAAAGCTCACCGATCAGACATGGGTGACCGCTGCTGACATAAATAGTTCAAAAAATAATCACATTTTCTTGAAAACCTTTACTACACTTTTAAATGAGGGTATTTGGTTTTGTTAGGAGTGTGTTTATGGGCTATCAAATAGATGAAGTTGAATGGAGTATCGACAAGGAACTCTTACAACAAATCCGAGAGCGGGTATTTGTATATGAACTACATATCCCAAGACACATTGAGTTTGACCATCTAGATAAAATAGCACATCACGTGCTCGTTACAGATGAAGGTAAACGCCCAGTTGCTACTGGGCGTTTATGTAATGATGGCCTTATCGGCCGTATTGCAGTTTTACCAGAACACCGTAATCGTTCGGTTTATAAATCATTATTGAATTACTTAGTTAATTTGGCTGAAAAGCAAGGCTGTGATTGTGTCAGCATTAATTGCATATTGAATGAAGTAGATAGATTCAAACAAAATGGTTTTTCGGCTGATGGTTTAGTGTTTATGGAAGCTGGTATTCCAAGGCAACGAATGCTCTGCCCGATTAAGCAATTTGATACGCGGCCATTCACTTTGGTGCATTAAGGTACATGTAAAACAAAAAAGCTGAATAACATTATTCAGCTTTTTTCTTAGAAGGTATGCAGAGTTAGTTATGCTGGCTCGTTTTGCCACATTTCTTCTTTTTCAAATAACTCATATAAGCCATGGGCACGGTTGATTAACAGATTAGCAAAATCAGCTTTGGTTTTATCTACCGCACCTGATTGCATTAGCTGATCAGCCTTCATTTGCCACTGCATTGAGAAATAACGTAATACTTCACGTGCATTGTTTGCTGCACTTGCTTCAGCGTGATCGGTTGGTAAACGACCTGTGATCACCCAATAGCTCTTACCGTTTTGTGCTTTAAATTTCCAAATAGCTACTAATGGCGCAATAAAACGGCTTTCTTTTTCTACAACAGTTTGCGGAATAACGCCTTTTTCAGCTAAATGCTTTTGTGCATTTTCGAAACATTCTCTTTGCCAAATAACACTTTGTTTTTGCGCTTCAGCTTGTTCTTCTGGTGTTAATGGTCTTGCTTGTTTTTGTTCCATGGTGGTTACTCTTTTACAACATTTCTGACACTTTAAGGTTTAAAATGGCGCTGTGCAAGTGTTTACAGGCAATCAAAGAGCATTTAAATTTACTTGCGTACTATTCAATCAACCTAGAAAGAAGAGTTAGGCTCAGTTAAAAATTGCAGTTCTTCAGGAGTTGATTCGCGACCTAAAATCTTATTGCGATGTGGGTAGCGACCAAACTTATCAATAATTATTTTGTGCTTTAGTTCAAATTCATAATTACTCATGCCTTTAAACAATTGCTCAGCCTGCTGGTGAATGATTTTAGATTCACTGTGCATAAACGGCATGTAAATAAACGCAGCTTTAGAGCTAGGTAATTTTTTATCAAAGCCAAGTTCAATTGCTCTTTGCGCTAAGCTTAGTGCTTGTGGATCTTGGCTAAAAGCCTGCGCCGTATTACGATAAATATTGCGTGAAAACTGATCTAACACGATAATTTCAGCTAAAGAGCCTAGGGCATCAACTCGCCAGTCAGCATGCTCGCCTGCGATAACCTGTAAAAGGCATTCTGAAAACTCAACCGTAATCAAGGCATCAACTTCATCAGATTGCTGATACCAAGATTCTGGGCCTAATTCATTAAACCAAAAATCGATAATCCTTTGCTTATTCATAAACACTCCTTAATTACCAAGAACTTTTGCAGGATCGACACGGGTTGCTTGCCAAGCAGGATATAATGTTGCCAAAATAGCGAGGATAAAAGTCACAATCACCGTAATAACGATATCTTGCCAAACTAATTTACTGGGTAAAAACTCAATAAAATAAACCCCTTGTAACGGGTTATCGCCAAATAAATTACTTGCCCAAGTGAACAGTTCACTGATGTTTAACGCAAGCATCACACCGATAATCGTGCCTAGAATTACCCCGATTAAAGCTTGTGTAAAACCTTGCATCACAAAAGTTGCTAAAATGGTGCTATCTTGTGCGCCCATGGTTTTTAAAATTGCGATATTTGCCTGTTTTTCACGTACTTCCATCACTAATGACGAAACAATATTAAAACTCGCTACCGCAATTATTAAAAACACCACGATATACACAATCGTGCGAACCATTTGAATATCTTGATATAAGCTACCCTGGGTTCTAAACCAACTCGAGACATAGACATAATCTGGTATAACTTGCCCCACACGCATCGCCGTTTGATGGGCTGCGAACACATCAGCTACTTGTAATCGTAAACCGGTTACTTGGTTTTCATCGAAACCAAGTACACTTTGCGCTTTATCAAGGCGAATAAAAGCCGCTGTTTCATCAATTGGCCCCCCCATTTTTATAATACCCGCAAGATTCAAGCTAACACGCTTTGGAGCCAATAAAGTGTTACTTTGCTGGTTTATCTGTGGGGTTAATAAGGTAACTGGGTCGCCAATTTTAAGGCCCAATCGGTTGACTATTTGTTGCCCTAAAAGCACATCTTCTTGTTGTAGCTGGCTAACTAAGCGCCCTTCTGTGAATTGGTTTAACGCCGACACTTGGTTTTCAAATTCAGGGCTAACACCACGCACTTCAACTGCTTTTAACTCACTTTTATATTGTGCCATGCCGTTGACACTTATAAACGGCGCAGCACCTGTTACACCGGCTTGAGAGCGTAGTAGAGCAACTTTTGACTGCCAATTATTGATTGGTTTGTTAGGGGCAACATATTCAACCTGAGGTACAACCGATAAAAGCCGATGTACTAGCTGCTGCTCAAAACCATTAATCACTGACAAAGCAACAATTAGCACAGCGACACCTAAAAGTATGCCGATTGTCGATGCTTTAGCGATAAAGCTAACAAAACCGTTTTGTCCGTCTTTTTGGCCACTATGGGCACGAAATCGTTTAGAAATAAAGGCACTAAGCAACATGCTGAGACTCTTTAATAGCAAGCTTACCATCATCTAAATAGGCAATTTTGCCTAGTTTATCTGCAAGTTCTAAATCATGGGTTACCACAACAAAACTGGTTTTTAAGCTAGTATTTAATTCTTTAATCAAATCGTAAATTTTAATAGCGTTTTGTTTATCTAGGTTACCTGTAGGTTCATCGGCTAGCACTAAAGCAGGCTCAGTAACTAATGCACGTGCGATTGCAACCCGCTGCCTCTCACCACCTGATAACGCCGAAGGTTTATGTTCGCTACGATGAGATAACCCAACTTTATCTAGCATGTTACGGGCTTTTTCGGTTGCCGCTTTTGCGCTTAAGCCTTTAATTAATAATGGCATTGCAACATTTTCGATGGCAGTAAATTCCATTAAAAGATGGTGGAATTGATAAATAAAGCCCAAATTTTCATTTCGGAAACTGGCTTGTTGTTTACGGTTTAATTTAGAAACTTGCTGGCCTTTAATTTCAACCTTGCCTGAGCTTTCGTTATCTAAGGTACCCAATATATGCAGTAAAGTACTTTTTCCTGAGCCTGAGCTCCCTACAACGGCTAACATTTCGCCTTGATTAAGTGCTAAATCAACCCCTTTTAATACCGCAACCTCGTTATCGCCATCTTGATAGACTTTATTTAACTGCTGACAATTGATAACTAAATCACTCATAACGTAATACCTCTGCTGGATTCACTTTTGCAGCTTTTCTGGCAGGATACAAGGTAGCTAAAAAGCTCATCGCAATACTCCCTGCGGCAATAAAACTCAAACTCATCACATCAAATTTAACGGGTAAACTCACGCCCGCTAGTAAATTGATGCCTAACATATTCAATAATTCATTAATGTTGCTACTTAATAGCACGCCAAGTAACGCACCAACACTAGTACCGATAAGGCCGTTATATAAGCCTTGAATCATAAACACATGCTGCACTTGTAGTGGAGTTAAACCCAGTGTTTGTAAAATAGCGACTTCACTTTGTTTTTCGCTCACCATCATGGTTAATGCCGACACGATATTAAACACTGCCACGAGCACGATTAAGCCAAGTAACATCGACATAATACGCTTTTCCATTGCCACAGCGGCAAATAGTGTCCCTTGGCTAGCTCGCCAATCAGTCACTTTGTAATCGTTTAAAATAGCTAACTGAGATTGTAATACTTGTTCAACAGCAAATGGTTCATACAGCGATAAACTCAAGTTGGGTGCTGCTGACTTTGCTAGTTTCAAAACTCTGCCTAACGAATAGCCACTGGTAAATGCCAATGACATATCAATTTCTGACTGTGTTTCATAAAGTGCAGCAACGGTAAACAAGCGCTGACTAGGTACTCGACCAAGGGGAGTATATGAACTGGCATTAGGCATGATCACCCGTACTTTATCCCCAAGCGAAATACCCAATTTTCGACTCAAGTAGCGGCTAATCGCAATATGGTAGTTGCTGTCCATTACTTGTGACCAATTGCCGGCAACAATTTTATCTTTTACGTTATAGATGGAGCTTCCTTCATCATAAAGGCCTTGTAACAATACGCCGTGCAAATCTTGGTTAGTTTGTAAAATGGCTTCGCCATGGCGGTATAAGTTAACTTGTTTAACATCTTGAGAATTTGCTAGTTGCTGCTTTAACTGCAGCATGGTTTCTTTCGATTTATCTTCGGCTGATACTTCAATATGAGGAATTAAACCTAGCATGTTGGTTTTAAGGTTATTTTCAAAGCCATTCATTACTGAACTAACTGTAAACAAGGCCATTAAACCAATAGCAATGCCCGCGATAGAGAAAAATGAAATAAATGAGATAAAGGCATTGCCCTTTGAGGAGCGACTATATCTCAGCCCTATAAAAAGGCTAACAGGTTGAAACATAATAAATTATGGGTATTCCAAGGGCTAAATATGCGCTCATGTTAGCATAGATTTAGCTAGCATGGGATGCGCGAAATTGTAAAAAATAATTATAAATCTGATACTTGAACAGTAGCAACCAAATGGTCAAGTAATGCTTTTACATTGGTTGCAATAAACTGCCTTGGTGGATACACCCCCCACACCCCTTCAGGTTCAGGTGCAACATTCGAAAGAACAGCAGTCAACCTGCCATCGGCTAAGTGTTCATGGACATAGTAATCTGGTAATTGCACGATGCCTAACCCTTTGATAGCAGCGTCAACCAATGCCCAACCACTGTTACAGGCTAAACGCCCAGCCACTTTGATGTGCTTATCTTGGCCCTGCTCTTTTACCCGCCAGTAACTGTTATTACCGATAAGGCAATTGTGCTGATGTAATTCACTGACACTGTGTGGTTGGCCGAATTTATTGATATATTCAGGGCTACAACAAATAACAAGCCTGCGCTGACTGATGCGCCGTGCTTTTAAAGATGAATCTTTTAAATGACCAAGGCGAATAGCCAGATCATACCCATCTTCTAATAGATTAACTTGCTCATTACTTAAATGGCTGATCACTTCAATATCTGGGTGCTTTTGCATAAACGAATGTACCGCAGGCATGATAAAACTTTCACCGTACATCACAGGAGCTGTTAGTTTTATACTGCCTTTGGGTGTCAATTGCTGCTCTGCAAGTAATGCCGTAGCATCATCCATGGCATGTTGTAATTGTTTTGTTTGATGCGCAAATACCTGCCCCTCTTGCGTTAGCACCACTTTACGAGTGGTTCGGGTTAGCAATTGGGTGTTCAATCGCTCTTCTAATTGGCTCACATAGCGGCTTACATGAGCCACTGACATACCCAATAGCTTACTTGCTTTTGTAAAACTGCCTGTTTCTGCTACCGCTAAAAACTCATCAATTCCGTGCCAACGATTCATTATTACCATACTGTAAAAGTGTTTTAATAAAACGAAGATTATCATTCATTGAGAAACAAATAAAATAGACTAAGTTTAATACTTACTTCCAACAACTATAAGGGAACGTTATGACTGATTTTATCAAATCAAAAGCGGCTATCGCTTGGGGTCCAAATCAACCACTATCAATTGAAGAAGTGGATGTAATGATGCCTAAAAAAGGCGAAGTGCTGGTAAAGATTGTTGCTACAGGTGTTTGTCATACCGATGCATTTACTTTATCTGGTGAAGACCCTGAAGGTATTTTCCCAGCAATCCTTGGCCATGAAGGTGGCGGTATCGTTGAAGCCATCGGTGAAGGCGTAACACATGTTGAAGTAGGCGATCATGTTATTCCACTTTACACTGCTGAATGTGGTGAGTGTAAAATGTGTAAATCGGGCAAAACAAACTTATGCTCCGCGGTACGTGAAACGCAAGGTAAAGGGTTAATGCCTGACGGAACAACGCGTTTCTATAAAGATGGTCAACCAATTTATCACTACATGGGTTGCTCTACCTTCTCTGAGTACACTGTATTACCTGAAATTTCACTTGCTAAGGTAAGCAAAGAAGCGCCGCTTGAAGAAATTTGTTTACTTGGTTGTGGTGTAACAACCGGTATGGGTGCTGTTACTAAAACAGCAAAAGTTCAAAAAGGCGATACCGTCGCTATTTTTGGTCTAGGCGGTATCGGTTTATCGGCGATTATCGGTGCGAAAATGGCGGGCGCAAGCCGTATTATTGGTGTTGATATCAATACCAGTAAGTTCGATCTTGCTACTAAACTAGGTGCAACTGATTTAGTCAATCCAAATGACTTCGACAAACCAATCCAAGAAGTTATCGTTGAAATGACTGATGGCGGTGTTGATTTCTCCTTTGAATGTATCGGTAATGTTAATGTAATGCGCTCAGCTCTTGAGTGTTGTCACAAAGGTTGGGGTGAATCGGTAATCATAGGTGTTGCAGGTGCAGGCCAAGAGATCTCAACACGACCATTCCAATTAGTAACAGGTCGTGTATGGCGCGGTAGTGCATTTGGTGGCGTTAAAGGTCGCTCAGAACTACCTGAAATTGTTGAGCGTTATATGAACGGTGAGTTTGCTTTAAATGATTTCATCACACACACCATGAAACTTGAAGATATCAATGAAGCTTTCGACTTAATGCACGAAGGTAAGAGCATCCGCTCAGTTATTCATTATTAATCTTTTATTTGGCGCTAGGTTGATACCTAGCGCTTTTGTTTCAAGGATATGGTTATGCTAGAAAACATAAGCTCAACAAAAGTCAGCGGTGGCTGGCATAAACAATATACCCACCAAGCGAGCAGCACGCATTGTGCTATGCGCTTTGCGATTTTTTTACCGCCCGGTGCCAGCGAAACGAATAAAGTACCGGTGATGTATTGGTTGTCAGGCTTAACTTGTACTGATGAAAATTTTATGCAAAAAGCCGGAGCATTTAAAAAAGCGGCTGAACTAGGTATTGCGATTGTCGCTCCAGATACTAGCCCGCGCGGTGAAAATGTGCCTGACGATGACAATTACGATTTTGGTCAAGGTGCTGGTTTTTATGTCAATGCGACTCAAGTGCCTTACAATGTGCACTACAACATGTACGACTATGTTGTTTCTGAGTTACCTGCACTTATCGAAGCGCACTTCCCTGTGACGACTAAAAAAGCCATTGCTGGTCATTCTATGGGTGGTCACGGCGCATTGATGATTGCACTTAAAAACCCTAAACAATACGTCAGCGCCAGTGCTTTTAGCCCGATTGTGAACCCGATTAATTGCCCTTGGGGTGAAAAAGCGTTCAGTAATTACCTAGGTAGTGATAAAGCAAGTTGGCTTGAATACGACAGCTGTGAATTAATGAAAAATGCCGTCACTGATGATTATTTACCCATGCGTATTGATCAAGGTGAGGCCGATAACTTCTTAACTGAGCAACTCAAAACGGAGAACTTATTTGCTGTCGTGAACGAAAAAGATTACCCAGCCGAAATTAACATGCACGCGGGTTATGATCATAGTTACTTTTTTATAAGCAGCTTTATTGATGAACACCTAATGTTTCATCAAAAGTATCTGTGATTAATACTTAATTTTTAGTGTGAGGGCTTAGCTTCCTCACACTCTTTAATACTGCGAGTGATTTGCCTGCAAACTAATTGCGGTTGTTCTTCATTTGGTTTGAGTAAACCAATAACAGCGCTATCAATTTCGAAGCCTAACTTTGCGAATGAAAAGCCGTCGGCATCGGTTACAGTACTGTTAGTTTGATTTGCATTTGTAGTTGCAAGATTTGTTGGTTGTGAGTTTTTTGCATAGCCATCGACTATTGACCCCGCCACTGTACACCCCACTAATTGGTAGCTAATTAAGCAAATAACAAGTTTTGAAAAGTTAATCTTCATTAAAACTATCCATTAATGTAGGTCTTTTTTTTGGCTCAGCTTTGACCTCAACACATTCCTTTACTGTGCGACTTATTTGGCGGCATTTAAGCTCAACGTCTTTGTCTTTACTACCGCTCTCCAAGCCTTCAATAATCGCTTTGTCGATTTCATAACCTAGCATCGTCATGGTCATACCATAGTTCACTCGGTCATTATCTTTTTTATCTGCATTGGCACTGGCAGGCTGTGCTTGGCTAGCACGCCCACCAATACCATCAGCAACTAGGCCAATTGCAGTACAGCCACTGAGCAAACTAACAGAAAGTAATAGATACAGAGATTTAAGCATTGGTCCTCCAATACACTTAAGCTTATTTTATAAGCATAATAACAAACGCGTAGTTTAACTGTAAAAAACTGTAGATTAATCACAAATATCGCGAATAAACTCTTTTAAAAACCCAACCAACTGCAATAGAAATATTAATAAGAAAGGTAAAGCGCCTAAAATTGCAACGCTACGATTTAACGGCTCATCTTGTAACATTAATAATGCAAAGCTGCATAGGAATAATGCTAAACACCATGCATAGAGGGTTACGCGGTTATTTTGCTCAGAGCTAACCAGTTCTCTTATGACTAATATTGCAGAGTCAGCGGATGTGGCAACAAATATCAACAGTAATAATAAGCTGGCCCAAATAAACACGGTTCCTTGCCAGTCTAGTTGATTAAAAAATACAAATAAGCCTTGGCTGTAATCTTGTTTTATTGCGACTAAAATGCCCGCTTGGTTAAGTCTATCCCATTCAATTGCTGCCCCCGAAAAGGTCGCAAACCAAATTATAGTGACTAAAGTTGGAATACACACAACCGCCAAAATAAATTGCCAAACCTTGCGCCCCTGACTAATTTTGGCTAGGAACACACCAACAAATGGCCCCCACGCTAACCACCAAAAGTAATAATTATATGTCCAATGAGTGGCCCAGTCAGGCGTTTTTAACTGGCTATCAAATTGCCAAGTGCCGGTTGCAAGTAACTGTAAATAGTAGCCAGTTCCATCAAATGCAATCTTTATAATAGGCTCAATTGGCACCACTATTAGCAACGAAACAAGCAGACTAAATGCTAGGAGTACGTTAAATATACTCAGTGACTGTACACCGCGACGTAATCCAAATTTAACCGACAGCGAATAAATAACGGCTAACAAACAAACGATTAATGAACCTACTAATAAAGTTGAAGTAACCCCCAACTCAATTTCTACGCCTTTACTAATCAATAAAGTTGAATTAGCTATGGTGCCGACGACCCCAAAAAAAATAGCAATTATCGCAATGAGTTTCACAACAAACGACACAGTAAATTTTGCAGATTTATCTATCTGATTACCAAGCGCCGTTAAAACAGGGGCACAAATATCACCTGACTTACCACTGTATTGCGTTAATCCACCAAGCACTAAGGCAAACACCGCATAAAGCGCCCAAGCATGAGCGCCCCAATTAACCAAGGTTAAAGCAAGGCTACTGGCCAGTCTATCTGGGTATAAGCTTTGTTTAAGTGGAGGGTCGAGAGAATGTAATGCAGGCTCTGCTACGCCCCAAAAAACCAAGCCAGAGCCCATTCCTGCTGCAAACAACATGGCAAACCAACCAAAGTTTGAATACTCAACAACAGCGTGTTCGCCACCTACTTTACGGCTACCGAGTGGGCTAATGGCTAAAATAATGATGGCAAACAATAAAAAATTCACCAATAAGAAAAAACTACTACCAGTCCATTTTAAAATCATTTGTACAAACGGCTGAACTTGCTCAGTGATAACATCAGGCAAAATCACAGCAATCAGTGCACCAAACATACACAGTGCAAGCGCGGTTTTTTCAAGAGAGGAGATGGAATGTTTCAATGTGAAGCCTATTTTGTCAGCGTGTTTAGCATACTGTTAGCATGGCTGAAATTCAAACAGCCAAAAGGCTGAAAAAATGACATAGCACTGCGTAAAAATCGCAAATTATAGCAAGGCATGCTTTTAAAAACCCGGCTACATGTCCCTAGTTTCCTCATTTTATTCAATTTGTTGATCGGGTATTGAAATTGCAAAGCTATCATAATCTAGATAGCAAGGAACAAAGCATGGACTTTAATATTGATTGGCATGAAATTCTCGACAACCTAATTCATTTAGGAGTTGCCTACTTACTAGCCCTTCCTATGGCATTTGATCGAGAAAAAACCAGTAATGGTGCAGGTCTTCGAACATTTCCATTAGTCGCTGTTGCATCTTGTGGTTATGCATTAGTGGGTATGTCTGTTTTAACAAGTTCAGAGGCAGAATCAAAAGTACTCGAAGGGATCATCACGGGTATTGGTTTTATTGGCGGTGGTGCCATTTTGAAGAACAAGAATTCAACGTATGGAACAGCCACAGCAGCCAGTATTTGGAACATGGGACTCATCGGCATTGCTGTGGCATTTAGTCGCTACGAAATCGCTTTTTTAATGGCGTTGATTAATTTCGTAACGCTAAGGTATGTTAAGCGCTTAAAGTAAACGATTAACTCGCGTCATATTTAGAGTTAACGATGGCATAGCCAGTTTGTTTCACTTTAATCTCAGCAGGGTTTGCAGATTTAACTAATAAACCGCACCGTCTGCTTTGCTCATCAATAACGTAGTTAACCGATTCACTCGCTTCAAGGTCAACGACTTGATCAGCACAGCGGATCTGTAATTTAGTGACATCGCTCGCGCCCTCTATTTTGATAGAACCACGAGATAAAGATAAATAAGACAGCTTATCTTTTGAAACATTGATTTGTGAGTTAATCTGCGGTGTGCGCGCCAATAAGTCATCAATTTGCTTGATGGTGGCAAGTTTGTTTTCTTCTGAAAACTCTTTTCCTTCGATATTATCTAACGCATAAATAGCATTGTAAGCAAGATTAAAATCGCCCTTAAAGCTGTACCATTGTAGCGCACTTTTAGCGACTAAATATTGTATATCCGTTGGCAACTTAGCTCGCAGTAAATAGGCTACAGACAACTGCTCATCAAAGCCAAACCATTGTTGTTGATGATAATAATATTGGCTTTTCAACCAAGCAAACAATGCCTGCTCAGAGGTGTTTTTAGTATGGTCTTTGTATAACTCAGCCAATGCTTGCTCAACTTTATTAAACTCTTTTGCTTGTAGCATTTTATTGATTTCATCGTATTCATTAATGAAGCCACGGCTCGCTTTATCATTTGAGTAACCATTAAAATACTTACCTACTTCAAATGAAAATAGGTAACCCCCTTCTACGGTTTTACCTTCTTTTGTAGCGGGTGCAAACTCTAAGTTGGTTAAGTATTTTTCTGCATTTTCTTCACTACCCCGAGTATCAGATGCCATAATTACTTCAATGTCTTTTGCCTTACCTTGTGTATCAACCACATAAGACATTAATGCCCAGCCTTCTAGACGAGAGCCGTTATAACTACCTGGGTAACGTTTGTTTGAATTTTTAACAATATAGGCAGAGGTAGCAGCTTGAACATCAACACCTAAGTCGTTGACGTCTCGTGCTAAAGCCTGTGTTGGTAATGCGATAAGTGAACAAAGTGCTGCGAGTTTAGTGAATTTAATCATGGCAATGGCTCCAATTCCCTTTGATAGGAACATTTATAGCACTAAAAAAGGCGCTTTAAAAGCGCCTTGCTGTCAAGAATGTGCTTAAACATGCCTTGATCTTAAAACATATCCTGGTAAGGGTTTGGTTTTGATAATAAAACTTTTTTATCAAAACCAGGGATTGTCATTGAATCTTCACTAATCTCAATGTCACTTTCATCAATTAAGCCATCACCAAAACGATAAATTAGCTCATATTGACCTAAATCTGCCTGTTGCTGATAGTCAGTTTGTGCTTGGAATACCTGAGTATGACGGTCTTGATATTGCGCCATAACCTCATCACCATGACGCTTTGCAAGCATCTTTAATGTAATTGCAGGTGATAACACAGTCGCTGTAGCATTGTTACCGCCAAACCCTTTTGAATTTATAAAGGCAATATCCATGGCATCACATTGATAATGTTCAGTGCGAATATCTAAATGCTCGCTATAAACATCATCTGCCACTTTATCAATTGTGGTTATACCCGGCATAATATTGTGACTAAACACACCTAATGCCATAGCTAATTGGTCACCACTGGCAGGAGCTATAGTATGGCCAACATACGCTTTAGGTGCAGCAACCTTCCAATTATCAATTGCAAAAGTCTCTGCCACTTTATGATAGATCAGTGATTCTGTTACGCGGTTTTGTGGTGTACTTGAGCCGTGAGCTAAAATGAAACTACGCTTTTGTACTGCTTCTTGACCAACAATACTGCTCGCTAGTGCAACAGATTTGGCCATCGTAATGTAGTTACCAGGGCCCGGTGCTGTAATTGATTTTTTAATGCCATCGGCATTTACAAACACATCTGCAACACTGCCTAAGACATCTGCACCTAACTCTAATGCCAATGCATCATCCATTAATATAGCAACTTGTGCGCCTTCACCAATTGTAAAACCACAGTTTTCACCAAATGGACGACTGGTACGACGGTGATCAACCACATCTGTATTATCAAGACGCTTAAGGCCCTCTTCATTAGCAAGTGCGCTCATATTGCCAAAACCTTCAACGATTTCAGGTGTAATAGCACACTCAACAGACGCCACAATAGCTACACGCGTACGTCCTGCTTGAATATCGTTTACTGCTGCACGTAGGTTATATAAAAACGTGGCACATGCCCCTGATGTAGTAAAAGTTGTGCCCACATTGCCAGTTACATAAGCATTGATAAAGTCAGTCGACATGGTGTTTAAGCCAAGTGCAAGCTGTTTTGTACTCACACGGTCGCCCTGCTGACGCGCACGAATAAGTCCACCAAATCCTTCATCATCAACTTGACCAGCCACAGAAGCTGAGTAAGTGCCAATTTGATCAGGCTCAACGCTATTCATTACCTGCTGCCACGCCAGACCTGTCGAACGAATTGCATCGGTTGCGGCAAAGATAGTCGCTTGCAAGCCTCTTGGTTGATAACGGCTGTTATACATAGCCGAAGGTTCAAAACCTGTTGGTAATTGACCGGCCGCTTTAATTGGATTATCGCGCGTACTGTCATGCTTAATAGCAAGATCAGCACTAATTGTAACTTTCACTTTTTTATCAGTTAATTCTTCAACCTGCCAAGCACTTGGTACCGGCGTTGGTAAATCACGGCGGCGCGTTTCAAAAACAATCTGCTGTTCATCAGACGCTGTTAACGTCATTTTTTGCTGCCATGGCGTTGCATCAACATCGAAGTGATTTTTTTCAATTTTACGAATAAGTGTACCAGCTAAAATTTGTTCACCGAACTTAGCTTCGATGTCTGATTCGGCAATGGTATTGCCGTCAGCATCTTTTAGTAAACCTTCAGTAAGGGTGACTAAGTTCATTAATGTCGCTAAGCCTAAGAATGTCTCCTGACGGGCTTTAGCGTCCAAGCTGTCTAACACGATACGACGATAACCTTGATGAAAAGAAGTGCGGCCAGCGGCATTAATACCACCCATACCGACAATAACGGGTAATGCTGTCATAAAAAACCTTGAGAAAACGTGTTATGAGAATTAAGCCAAGTTTAAATGGATTAATTAACACGCTTTATGCTTAAATAGCCAAATAACCTGCATAACAGGCCAAAAATAACTGGTCGGAGCAATTAGAGTGACGAAACTTCAACAAGTAAAAGCTATTGAAATTAGTATTTTGGTTTATCCCCATTTATTAATAACCAGTTTAACCCTGCCTATCGAAATGCTCAGAGCTGGCGAGGCCTTTGCTAAAAGCCATCGTCAGCAAAACGAATTTAAACCCTTAAACATCAATTTAGTTGCAAGTAGTCTAGAAGCGATCCCCAATCGTACTGGGCTTTCAATTATGCCCGATTGTGAAACCGTCACAGCGCCTGTAAGTGACTTAATTATCGTTCCTGGGATTTGGCGAAACCCGCGTCCAGTAGTAAGCAAACAAAAGAGTTTGGTGAACTGGCTTGGTGATTCTTGGCAGCAAGGCAGCCATATCATTGGTGTTGGCACAGGTAATTGTTTAGTTGCCGAAGCGGGATTACTAGATGGCCACCCTGCTACCACTCACTGGCACTACGCAGAACAATTTAAACGTGACTACCCTAAAGTACAGCTTAAGCCTGACTTTTTCATCACACAATCTGAGCGCATGTACACCGTTGCGAGTTTAAATGCCCTTGCCGATGTTATTGTGCATATTATTAGTCAATATTACGGCCGAGAAGCGGCGCAACATGTTGAGCGTAATTTCTCCCATGAAATTCGTAAACCTTACGAAGATCAGCGCTACCTTGAAGGTGCCGTTGATAAACACCCAGATGAGCTCATTGCACAAATTCAATTTTGGCTGAAAAACAATTTAACCTCAGAATTAACCCTGCAAGAAATTGCAGCGCAATTTAGTTTAAGCTACCGCACCTTTACGCGCCGATTTCGTCAAGCCACCAGCCAAACTCCTGTTGAGTATTGGCAACAGCTTAGAGTACAAACTGCAAAAGAGTTATTAGCGTCTTCAAATTTATCTATTCAAGAAGTTGCCCTGGAAGTAGGTTATAACGACCAAGGTCACTTAACACGAGTTTTTAAGAAAGTGCTTTCGCAAACACCCAGTGAATATCGCACAGTTGTTAGACGAAAACTATTTGGCTAAAACTAAAGTATCTAAATATATTTCAGGCTAAGTCAGATTAATCATATTTAAGTTGCTGAATTCAAGATTATTACTATCCTTTGACTTGTTGTATTAGTAATTGAGTAAATTTGATAAATGTATCAGCCAAATTATGATGAGTTAGTACAAAGTTGGAATAAAACGCTCGCTGTTTTAGCCCTGATTGCTGAAGTGCCCGTCGCATTAGTAATGAAAATAGAAAACAATATTATTAGTGTGTTTTCAAAAAACGATAACCAAGCAAATCCTTATGAAATTGGTGACAGCGAAGAGTTAGAAGATTCAGGCCTCTATTGCGAGCATGTCGTAAAAACGCAGAACTTACTGAATATTCCAAACGCACTTATTGATGATGATTGGAAAGAAAACCCTGATATCAAGTTGAATATGATTTCTTATTTGGGTTTACCAATCTGTGCTGGAGATACTACCCCATTTGGTACTATTTGTATCCTTGATAGTAAACCCCATGAATATAATGAGCCAATAATAAAGCTACTCGAAACCATTAAACAAAGCTTCGAGACGCAACTAAAATTATTACATCAGCAAAAACAAGCGTTTGAGCAGCAACAGTTTACTGAGCTCGCGACTTTAATTCGAGGCATTGCTCATGAGATTAATACTCCTTTAGGTAACTGTATTACAACCGTTGATGTAACCAAACTTGCCTTAAATGACACTAAATCCCTACTAGTAAAAAAACAATTAAGCCAACAAGCACTACAAAACACATTAGATACATTAGAGAACACTAATGAACTGCTAGATAGAAATTTAACCGCATGTGCACATAAAATACGAATTTTACAAGATTTGCTGTATACCAAATCACAATCTAGTAAAACTGTCATTACCTTAGCTCAGCTTTCAGAATCACTTCAAGAACACTTAAAAGAGCAAATAAAATATCGTGCAATTAAATTAGACATTAATTATCAAAACCCACATAGCCAATTTGAAGTTGAAATAGAGCTACTCAAGCAAGTACTCATTATTTTGCTACAAAACTCAATGGAGCATGCGTTCAACAATATTGCAGACCCTGCTATAGAAATTAATATTTTTAATTTTGATGAGGTGTTAAAAATTCACTATAAAGATAACGGCAACGGTATCAGCAGCAATGAACTAAGCTCAATTTTCACCCCTTTTTTTAAAGGTAGCAGCAATCAATCAGGTATAGGGCTAGGCCTGAGTATTGCGAAGAAAATAGTTAGCCAACAACTGCAAGGCGATATTTGTGTACAAGAAAGTGATGCAGGCGCCCATTTTTTAATTAGTTTGCCTAAGTAAGTTGATAAGTTTAAATGTCTTTCGTAAATAAAATCTTACTAGTTTGTAGGCTGCCTCTGTCTTCATAACCTACAATTGAATAGCCATTTTTGATAAGCAGACTCAGCATTGCAGGAAAACGGTTCATCGACTTAACCTTAATGGTTCGGTAATTGTTGGCTTTAACCCATGCTTCTTGCGCGTTTAATAAAGCCTGTGCAATGCCCTGCCCTCTACATTTTGGTGCAACCGCACCAAGCCAGCTATAGAAAGTGTTTGAATCTAACGCATAACCCAGTTTGTAGGCCACAGGCTCATTATCGATATAAGCCACTAAAGCTAGGTGGTCAACATCTGCACACTGTGCTTGTAATTTACTGAGGGTATTTCGGCCATCAAACTCTGGTATTTGACTACCTATAAACAACAAATCTTCTAATCTAGCTGGCTTTATTACGTAAAGAGGCTCCATGAATAACTCTAATCTGATATCTTATGTCACTTTTCTTTTCGATAATACAACTTTGAGTAGCGTTTTACACGGGCATGCACACCACGACCTAGGCTCTTAAATTTAGCTTCAAGAACATCTACGCCATATAAAATCCCCACCACTAGCACTGATAGCTTTATCGCAGCGAGTAAGTTGTCAGTGGCAATGACAACACCAATTGATGCTAATACCCAAATCGTTGCAGCGGATGTTACACCAACAACCGCACCATCTTTTGCAAGCATCACCCCGGCACCCAAAAAGCCGATACCAGTAATGATCTGGCCAACGACACGTGAATGATCAATATCTTCACCATGTAACATAAACGCTGTTGATAGAAACAAATAAGTACCCAACACAATGAGCGCTGAAGTACGAATGCCCACAGGTTTGCCGCGTAATTGACGCTCCATACCAATAATTGCGCCGCAAAATGCGGCGCTACCTATTGCTGACCACGAATAAGGAGCAATATCAAATAAACTACTTAGTGTCACTGCACTTCCAAATCAAAATTATAAATAAAAGGCCATCGCAGTACTGAGACGCGATGAACCAAAACTAGCCATTTTAGTAAAATCGGCTTTAGCTATTGGCACATGCTGACAATCAATCGCCAATTGCTTTTCGTTCTCACAAAACGGGTCATGCACGTACAAGCAATGCTCATCAATATGGGTTACACACACCCAATGCGGTGACTTTTTACCATCAAATCGATAAGTGCTGATCAATAACACCACCGCTTTACCCTCAGCAAGCCAATCTTCAATGGAGGCCAAGGTTAACTCTTGATACCTCACTGGCAGCTTTGCAGCTATTGCTTCGGCTACAAATTGATTGTGTACGGTATGCAAAATGGCTTTTTTCTTTTCGCTTCTGACACCATCAATAAACAAGGTATCACGGGTATTTAAAACTACATCAGCTTTAAAACCACGTTTCATTGCAGCAAGTGCTAACCCTAGAGGGTGGCAACCACCATGCCCTGAAGTCATGAAGATAGTCGTGGCTTCACGCCAGATATCCAGCTCTTTTAGTTGGCTCATTGCGGTATCATTCAATGATGACATTGCCATTAATAACGCCGCAGGACCACAGGTAAACTCGGTAGTTTGCTGATACCAAGGCGTGTGTTTATCGGCATTAAATTCGATATTACGACGAATGTTTTTTTGCATTCGATGAGCATCACTATGGTCATCATAATAATCACTGTAATGACCAAACACCTGATAACCCAGTTTTTCATATAAACGAATTGCTGATTGGTTGTTTACCGCAACTTCTAAGCGCATGTATAAACGGCCCCGTTTAGCCGTTTCACTTTCAAGCGCAAGCAGTAACTGCGCAGCAATACCTTTACCTTGCTGAGATTGCAAAACCGCCAGTGAATATAACCGAGCAAGGCGTGTCCCTTTGTGACACCACACTAAGCCATATCCAACTAGTTGATTATCTACCTCGGCCACCATCAGTAAGCCGTGAGTTGCGCTGATCCAGCGTTTTAAACTACGGCTACTTAATCTATCTTGGCTAAAGCTTTGCTCTTCAATGGCAACAAGAGCCGTCAAATCCGTGGCCTGTGCAAAGCGGATTTGACAAACAGATGCGTTCATTAACCGCGGCCTCGTGCTTCTAGGCGTTGTTTAAACTCATCCATAATGATCATATAAAGCTCATCACCTAAATAGGCATCTTCGACTTTATGGTCGATACTTGGGTTGTCATTCACTTCTAACACGTATGCTTTACCTTGATGCTCTTTAACATCAACACCATACAAACCTTTACCTACCGTTTTACAGGCTTTTAATGCTGCATCGAGGACCACTTTAGGTAGCTCAAAGGTAGGCAAGGTTTCAAAACCACCTGAGAAGAATCGTTTTGCATCATGGTTGTAAATTTGCCAGTGATTACGCGCCATTAAATAACGACATGCATAAATTGCACGACCATTTAACACCCCGACACGCCAGTCATATTCGGTATACATGTACTCTTGCGCAAGCACAAGTGCACTGAACTCAAACAGCTCTGTTAACTTAGCAACTAACTCATCACGATTAGCGACTTTAAATACGCCTTTCGAAAAAGAGCCTTCTGGCATTTTTAATACCAGCGGATAGCTAAAGTTTGCTTCTAAATTGTCAATTGTCTCTTCACTTGTATCAGCAACAACATGCGTTTTTAAACTCGGCACTTTTTGATAATTAAAGGCATCGTGCAAAAACACTTTATTACAACAGCGTAGTATTGACTCAGCATCATCAATGACCACTAACCCTAAGCTTTGTGCTTTACTTGCTAAGCGATAAGTTGGATGGTCGATAGCCGTTGTTTGACGAATAAATAACGCATCAAATTGTGCAATATTGGTTATTTCATCAAATGTCAGTGCTTGAGCATAAATACCATGTTTAGCGGCTGCTTTGATGAATTTAGCAATGGCATCTTTATCACTTGGCGGCACTTTTTCTTGGTGATCAACCAAAATAGCCATATCCCAACGGTAACGACGTTTTTTATCGTGAATACGCCATACTGACTCTGTAAAACTACTGAGCTGTTTTACAAATTCTGTAAAGGCTGTGTCATCTAATGATGCAATCGTGCCTTGCTTAACAACTCCTTGCTCATCACACACTAAAATAGGTGCGGGATATTGTGAGAATAGTGCTTTGGTTGCTTTACTATGCTGCTCTTGATCTGTATGGCCAAAAAATACAGTGCCACCAGCAAGTTCTTTATGACGCGAGCTGTGCTCATCGCTACGTAGCGCATTAATTGTTTTTACACTCGGTAATACCTGATGCTTTCTCGCTTCAGCAAGCAAAGAACAATAATAACCTTTACTTAAATACTGCCCTGTATCACACAAGTTTAAAATGCGCGTTTTTGGCTCATTATGTTTTGGATAATCACGTAAGTAGGTGTCAAAGGTAATGACATTTTCGAAATTTTGAGCAATACGTTGCTCATTGTTATCAACCACTATCAAGGTTTTAAACACGACTTTTCCTAAATTAAGTCTAATGAGAAAAATGAAAACACCCAACCAATTAAGTGAACGCATGAGGCTAAACTTCACTTAACTAGATGGGTGCTTGAAATACCAAAACACAATAATTGGTAATTAAGCGTATTGGTATAAGCCTTAAGCTTGATGTGATTTATAGAGGTTTTTTTGCTTTGTGACCAACGAGATATTTTTTACTTGAAGATGAAATTTACTGATTAAAAATACCAATAATTAAATTAACTGATCTATGCTGTACAGTTGTTTATTGCCAGCTATTGAGAGTTCAACTTCATCATCAAGGCTCTTTCCAATCAATTGCTTACCTAACGGCGCTTCTCGGGTTACAACATAAATAGGCTGCTCTTTTACGGTAACCACTAAGCCACCTGCACTTGGGCCCATAAAAAACCACTTTGCGTTATCTTGCTCATCGATAAGACACACTAATGCACCTTCACGAACCTTATTAAACTCGCTTTCTTTAAACACCGCATTGAATGCCTGAATATCACGGTAGCATTCATTAACTCGCTCAGCTTGCCCTTGGGCTAAATAAGCGGCTTCTAAACCCAAGGTATCGTATTGAGTTTCAGCAACACTTTCTTCGTGAGTTGCTGCATCATGGGCCGCTTTTGCCGCTGCTTTGGCGTTTTGCAGTTGTGCCTCTAGCGCAAAGCGTAAATGTTCAATTACGTGTGTTTTATTCATATCAAAGTAGCTAAAACAGAAAAGCCGCTATTCTATGGAAAAATAGCGGCTGATGAAAGTAAGTTATAAAACTGGCTTACGGCAACTCCATATAGGCTTTAGTTTTATCATCCAGTGTTTGGGTGTAATTTTCTGAACTTAACCCCAATAACTGCGGCAAGGTCGCGGCGATACAAATCGATGAGAAGGTCCCTACCACAATACCCACAAATAACGCGATAGCAAAACCCGTTAATGCAGCCCCTGCAAGCAGCCAAATACAAGCAATGGTCGCAAGTGTTGTGCCTGAGGTGATCAATGTACGTGTTAAGGTAGAACCAATTGCATCGTTAATCACAACATGGGTATTTATGCGTTGATTGTCTGGCTGAATACGTAAAAGCTCTCTAACTCTGTCGCCAACAATAATTGAGTCATTCAATGAATAACCAATAATAGCCAGTAAACTCGCCAGCACGGTTAAATTAAACTCAAGACCAAGTAAGGAAAATAAACCGAGCACTAAGATTAAATCATGTAACAGTGCAACCACTGAACCTACCGCGAGTCGCCATTCAAAGCGCACAGCAAGATAAACCATAATTGCAATCAGCGCTGCAAATAAAGCTAAACAGCCCTGTTCAAAAAGCTCATCACCCACTTGTGAGCCTAAAAATGAGCTAGATAAAACGGTATAGTCTACCCCTTGCTCATTCCGCTCTGCTTGCCAAGTACTGGCTTTACTAACCTCTGGTGCTTCTCTTAAAACAAAGTGATATTCACCCGCTTTACTTATAGTTAATTTACTCGCAACCTCAGGGCTTAACTTTGCCTTTAAATCTGTAATTGTTGTGACTGACGCTGTGTTAATTTCCGTGATGTAGCCACCTGTAAAATCAAGACCAAAGTTTAGCCCTTTTACAGATAAAACACCTAAGCTCGTAATGACTAAAACACAACTAAGCAATAATCCTAAAACGCGCGCTTTACTAGCTGCAGTTAATGTTGACCAACTCATGCTTTAGCCCCCATTAAATTAGTTAGTTTAATGTAGAGTGTTTGGCTAAGCGCTTTCGAAATATAAACGCCTGTAAAGACACTAGTTAATAGCCCAAGCGCCAATGTGATTGCAAAGCCTTTCACCGGCCCATAACCAATGGCATATAAAATAATTGCCGTGATCATCGTAGTCACATTGGCATCAAAAATGGTCGAAAATGCTTGGTTGTAACCTTGCTCTATCGCTTGATAAGTAGGCCGGCCTTTACGCTTCTCTTCTTTTATTCGCTCAAAGATAATCACATTGGTATCAACTGCCATCCCTATCGTCAGTACAAGCCCAGCAATACCCGGTAAGGTCAGCACAACCCCCGGTAATAACGACATTAAACCAACTAAAGCCGTTAGATTAAGCAATAAAGCAATATTGGCAATCAGCCCTAAGCGACGATACCAAAGCGCCATAAAGGCAAGGGTAATTCCGATACCCAGCATTAACGCTGCTAAACCGTGTTCAATGTTTTCACTGCCTAAGCTTGGGCCTATGGTTTGTTCTTGAACAATTGTCACTGGCGCTGTGAGCGACCCAGCGCGTAGTAAAAGCGCTAGATCATAGGCTGCTTGCGGGCTTTTCATATTAGTAATGCTAAAACGTGAACTTAAATGCTGGGCAATGTTTGCTACATTTATCACTTCGCTTTTTTTCACAACGTCGCCATTTGCATCCCGCGAGTATTCAGAATACACAGTGGCCATAGGCTTACCTATGTTGTGCTTAGAAAATGCAGACATGGCATCGCCACCTTGCGAATCTAAACTAAGCTGCACTAAAGGCTTGCCCCATTCATCTTTGCCAACACTGGCATTATTAATGTGATCACCTGAAAGAATCGCAACAGGATTTAAATTAACAACGCCACCACCTTGCACATTAAACGCTTTACCACCTACTTCGACGACTTGGTAAAAATCAAGAGTCGCAGTTGCACCAATAATACGTTTCGCTTCTGATGGGTCTTGCACACCGGGTAACTCAATGCGAATACGCTGCTTACCTTGTCTTTGCGTTACCGCTTCAGTGATACCAAGCTCTTCAATACGACCACGCAGTGTTGTTAAGCTTTGCGCCATAACTTGTTTATTAAATTCGCTTTGGCTTTGCTCATTAAAATGCAGTAATACCGTGGTTAGGTTATTCGTTGTTGATTTAGTTTGCATCAGGCCTTTAAATTGACCTTGTAACGTTGAAACAAGCCCTGCGAGTTGCTCCTCGCCGCTTGGTAAAATTTGTAGCTCAACCCCTTCTTTTACAACACTTGCCCGAATACCACGAATTTTGTCTTTACGAAGCGTTAATTTAGTTTGTTGATAGACACTGTTTAAGTGCTCTTGCATTGCTTTATCTAGATCAACATCAAGCACAAATAACACCCCACCATTTAAGTCGAGTCCCAACTTAATCGGTGAAAGCCCAAGTTGCTGAAGCCATTGTGGGCTTGTCGCATGCTCAACAATTTTAGCCTCTAGCTGTGGGTATTGCGTTTTTATAAAGCTCAACGCATTAGCACTTTGAGTCGGCTCAGCTAATAAAATAGCCAGTTGTGCTTGGCTATCATTGGCTTCAGTCACTTCAAAACCATGTTGATTTAGTGCCGTTGTCACACTTTGCAGCGTCACAGTCTGATCTGGCAAGCTAATGTGCAACCAAGATTTGTTAGGGTAAAGGTTAGGTAGTGCGCTAACCGCTAATAAAATACACGCCGCTATCATAGCGACATAACTCATTTTTAGACGACGCCATAGCGCCGGCTTTGATTTATGTGACATACATGACTTCCTTCCGGCATTGTCAGCCGGTAAAAATTTAATTCCAAAAAATAAAAAGTAACGAAGGAAGTCGTTTAGCTATGGTAGGTCGTATTGGCTTTGTACAAGAGATTAGCGTCTTTCCAGCCACTAATGCGGGATTTACGTTGAGTGGCTAATGCAAACCATGGGATCACACGCACAGCACCTGGCGGCGCTAAAAAGTGCTCTTTCCCCCAATCTTCAGCAAAGAATTCAATTAATAGTTCGTAATCAGGATCAACCTGACTATGATAAAGAAATAATGATGAATTACTGGCAGTTAAACGCGGCATAAGGGTATCAAACCCCGATGGTTCATCCGGTTTAGGATGCTCAGCTGTATGAGTTTGGGAAATAACTGGTGTTTTAGTCAGCTCGACTTGGAACAATTTAGTTGCAGAAAAGTGTGACTGAGTGTCAGGCATAGCCATGCTCTGTGCACTAAAGAACACAGTAAAGAGCAAGATAATGACTGAGAAAAACCGTAACAAGAACTGACCAATAAATTAAGCGGATGACAGGGATATAATGAGGGTAAAAAAATAAAACACAAGGTATTACTTAAATAAAAGTGACTAAAACAAAAAGCGGACCTAATTAGGCCCGCTTAGTCATTTAACTTTGTTAAACTTCTAATGATGACATGTCGATAACAAAGCGTGAGGCCATATCACCTTGCTTTAATTTATCGAATGCGTCGTTAATTTGGTCCATTTTGATCATTTCAACTTCTGGCAGAATATTATGTAACGCACAGAAATCGAGGATCTCTTGGGTTTGCGCTATACCGCCAATTAATGAGCCAGCAACACGGCGACGCCCCATTAATAACGGCACTGAGTTAGACTCAGCAAGCTCACCTACTTGACCAACCAATACTTGCGTACCATCAATATCTAAAAGCGGAATATACGGCGTAAAGTCGTGTTTTACCGGAATAGTATTGATGATCACATCAAATTGATTAGCATGCGCTTGCATGGCAGCTTCATCACTCGATACCAATAAATCTTTTGCGCCATAAGATAAAACCTGCTGTTTTTTCTTATCACTACGGCTAATTGCCGTAACATGTGCGCCCATTGCAGCTGCGATTTTAATCGCCATGTGGCCTAAACCACCTAAACCAATCACACCAACACGACTACCTGGGCCGACATTCCACGTGCGTAGTGGCGAATACGTTGTGATACCCGCACATAAAATTGGTGCACATTTAGCAAGGTCTAAGCCTTCTGGCACACTTAATACAAACTCTTCACGCACCACAATGTGTTTTGAATAACCACCTTGAGTGAGTTCACCACTAATGCGGTCTTGTCCTGAGTAGGTCCCTACCATACCTTCGCGACAAAACTGCTCTTCACCGTGATGACATTGGTCACAGCTTAAACAGCTATCAACCATACAACCCACAGCAACATTATCGCCCACTTTATATTTAGTAACGCCGCTGCCTACTTCAAGGACGCGACCAACGATTTCATGGCCTGGTACCACTGGGTACTGAGTCCAGCCCCAGTCGTTTTCTGCGGTGTGTAAGTCTGAATGGCACACGCCACAATATAGAATTTCAATTGATACATCTTCATCACGAAGTGCACGGCGTTCAAAATGATACGGCTCTAATGGTTTTTCAGAATCATGTGCTGCATAACCGACGGTTTTCATGCTTACTCCTTAGTTTTCTTCGTGTTTTACTCATGCATTTAACTAATTTGCTAATGCGCTTGTGTATAATGCATTCAGTATAGAGGTAAATTAACAAATTACACTTGCCTAAAACACGAAAGCTTTTGCCTATTTTTATCAAATTGATTCAAGAGACTCCCAATGCGTGGAATGAGCCGCAAAGAACAGGTAACGAGATCGCCTGATGCAATGAACCTATCACAAAGCATCAAAACACTTTGGCCCTATTTAATGACCTTTAAAGGCCGCGTTATTTTAGCCGTCTTAGCGCTTATTGCTGCAAAAGGCGCCACATTGCTGATGCCTTGGGCACTAAAAGAAATAATTGACGCGGTTGATGCGAGTATCAACCCGCTATTAAGTGTTCCTATTGCCTTGCTGATCGCCTATGGTTTACTGCGCTTTGCCAGTGTATTTTTTGGTGAAGTACGCGATGCATTATTTGGCCGTGTTACAGAGCACGCTATGCGCCATATTGGCCTAAAAGTTTTTAAACACTTGCATAGTTTAGAGCTTGCTTTTCACCTGGATAGGCAAACAGGTGGTATCAGTCGCGATATAGAGCGTGGTACAAGTGGCCTCAGCTTTTTAATGCGCTTTTTGATGTTTAACATCGTGCCAACCCTATTTGAAATAATCACTGTAGCGATTATTTTTGCGACCTTGTTTTCACCTTGGTTTGCACTGGTCACATTAATTGCCGTCACTACTTACATTGCTTTTACTGTGATAGTAACTCAGTGGCGTAACCGATTTATTCGTGAAGCAAATGCTGCCGATAACAACTCAAACACCCGTGCAATCGACAGCTTACTAAATTACGAAACCGTTAAGTACTTCAACAATGAACAGTATGAAGCGAGCACCTACGACGGCTTTTTAGCTAAATGGGAGCAAGCGAGGCTTAAAAATCGTTTATCGTTACTGGCACTTAATTCAGGGCAAGCACTTATCATCGCCGCGGCTATTACAGCGCTAATGTGGCTCGGTGCCAGCTCAGTGGTCAACAAAGAGCTAACAATAGGTGAGCTTGTGATGATCAATGCTTATATGATCCAGTTATTTTTACCGCTTAACTTTTTAGGTTTTGTTTATCGTGAGATACGCCGTGCGCTGACTGACCTTGAAAACATGCTCGGGCTGTTAAATCGCAAAGCCGCCATTAGCGATGACAAAGATGCACAACCATTAAAAGCAACCAAAGCAGCTATTCGATTTGAAAATGTGTCGTTTAGTTACGACAAACAACGGCCGATTTTAAATAACTTAAACTTTGAGGTTACTTCTGGCAGCAAAGTGGCGATTGTGGGTGCCAGTGGCGCAGGTAAAAGCACCTTAAGCCGTCTTCTCTACCGCTTTTATGATGTTGATGCAGGTAAAATTTATATCGATGAGCAAGCAATCAACACAGTGACACTTGAAAGTTTGCGCCAAGCTATTGCCATCGTACCGCAAGATACCGTGCTATTTAATACCAGCATTCGCGAAAATATCGCCTACGGAAACCCAACAGCAAGCGAAGGTGAAATTGATAAAGCCATAAGCCTTGCCCATTTAGATGGATTTATTGCCAGCCTAGATAAAGGTGATAAAACCCTTGTTGGTGAGCGCGGTTTAAAAGTATCAGGCGGTGAAAAACAACGCATTGCAATTGCTAGAGCCATTTTAAAAGGTTCACCCATTTTATTATTTGATGAGGCAACATCGGCGCTAGATTCGCATTCAGAGCAAGCCATTCTCAGCGCGATGCGTGAAGTCGCACAAAGACATACCAGCTTGGTTATTGCACATCGTTTATCAACAATTACTGACGCAGACAAAATTATTGTTATGAAACAAGGACAGGTTGTTGAGCAAGGTCAGCACCATCAACTGCTTGCAGCGAATGGTGAATACGCACGAATGTGGCAGTTACAGCAAAGCGATGAATAAACACTGTTAACTAGTAGGTTAAATGATTAGAATAACCGCTTTATTTTTATCTATAACAAAAAGGCAACACGCAGATGGGCAGAGCTTATCAAAACAAAAAAGACTCAATGGCAAAAACTGCGGGTGCAAAAACCAAAGTTTATTCAAAGTACGGAAAAGAAATTTATATCTGCGCTAAGAATGGTGGTGTTGATCCCGATGGCAACTTAGCGCTTCGTCGCTTAATTGAGCGTGCTAAGAAAGACCAAGTACCTACGCATGTAATTGAGCGTGCAATCGATAAAGCCAAAGGCGGTGGCGGCGAAGATTATGTAGCAACTCGCTATGAAGGTTACGGCCCGGGTAACTGTATGATCATTGTTGACTGTTTAACCGACAACAACAAACGTACATTCGCTGACGTACGTGTTTGTTTTACTAAAGCAAATGCAAAAATTGGCGCGCAAAACTCAGTATCACACTTATTTGATCACCTCGCTATTTTTGTCTTTGATGGTGATGATGACGAAGCTGTTTTAGAAGCTCTAATGATGGCTGATGTAGATGTAACGGATGTAGAAGTTGAAGACGGTAAAGTGACGGTATTCGCGCCACACACTGAATACAACAACACCCGTACAGCACTTGAAGAAATGGGAGTTACTGATTTCCACGAAGATCTAATTGCTTTTGTGCCGCAAGTAGAAGCACCCATTGAAGGTGAAGACGTTGAAGTCATGGAACGCTTTTTAGCCATGCTAGAAGACTGTGACGACGTACAAAACGTTTACCATAACGCACAGTTTTAATTAAAAAGGCCAACCAAGTTGGCCTTTTACCTTTTAGCCCAAAGGAATCAACATTGAATACCCTCGAAGAGTTAAAAGCCGGATATCTACAAGGTTGTACACGGCTTCAGCTTGTTGCAAAACTAACCGAGTTCCCAAAAGAAATTTATACTCTAGCCGATACGTTAGAAATCCTCGATTTATCTAATAACCAGCTAAGTGATTTACCTGACGATTTTTACAAATTAAAAAATCTCAAACGGCTGTTTTTATCATTTAATCAGTTTAAACATATTCCAGACGTGCTAAGAGAATGCCCTAACTTAATCATGGTGGCATTTAAAGGTAATCAAATTACTGAATTTAAAGCGCACTGTTTGCCAACGCAGATTGAATGGCTGATCTTAACGGATAATCAAATCCCCGCTTTACCTGATTCATTTGGTGAGTACAGCAAGCTTAAAAAGCTCGCACTGGCAGGTAATCAGTTAACTCATTTACCAGCTTCAATGGCTAATTGTAACGAGCTTGAGCTAATACGTTTAAGTGCCAATAAGCTTACAAAAGTTGAAGATTGGCTTTTAGCTTTACCGAAACTTGCTTGGCTTGCCTTCTCTGGTAACGATTTAAATCGCTCAACTAGCTTACACTGTGAGCAGTTTAGCAAAATCACACTGGATGAAATCCAAGTTAAAAAGCAGATTGGCCAAGGTGCGTCTGGGGTTATTCATTTGGCCAATTGGCATCAACGTCCTGTTGCCCTTAAGTTATTTAAAGGCGAGATCACCAGTGATGGCTATCCACTCGATGAGCTAAATTGTTGTTTAAAAGCCAGTGAGCATCCAAATCTCATTAAAGCATTGGGCTATGTCGATGAAAAGGAACAACTTGGTTTAGTGATGGAGCTTATCAGTAAAGAGTTCACGAATCTTGGTTTGCCACCTTCCCTTGTAACTTGTACTCGTGATACCTTCGAAGACAACTGCCAGTACGCGCCAGAAGTGGTGCTAAAAATCGTCAAGCAAATGGCAAGTACCCTCGCTCATTTGCATCAAAAGCAAGTAAGCCATGGTGACATTTATGCCCATAACAGCATGATCAATTCACAGGGCGAGTTATTATTTGGTGACTTTGGTGCAGCAACCGACTTATCCATGCTGACGCCTGATCAACAGCAGCGATTAGAAGGCATTGAAGTACGCGCCCTTGGTTATTTCATCGATGATTTGCTCACTGTAGTCACTGAACAAAACGACATTACTAAGATGCTTTCTGACATCGCTCAAGAGTGCTTGGTACTAAACTCAGACAAACGCCCTCGCCTTTCTGAGCTAGTTTCGCGATTATGAGTGTAGTGTAATTATAAATAAAGCCTCTGTGAGGCTTTATTTTTGCTTTTTAAACGGGAACACCTGCTGCTTTAACATACCTTCGGGCATGTAATCGCCAACCACACCATATTTATCGGGCCACTCTGCTTGACCTTTGACAGCAGTGCCAAATAGATAATCTAAAAAAGAAAAATGCGCAGCATAGTTACGGTCAATGGCCGCTTTATCAGATGAATGATGCCAATGATGAAACTGAGGCGTAACGAGCACGTACTTTAACCATCCAAATTTTACCCGAACATTAGCGTGGTTAAACACTGCCTGAAAGCCAACAATAATAACATAGAGGCTAATGACATCCGATGGAAAGCCGAGCACAAAAATTGGCGTAAGCACTAAGCTGCGCGTCACGAGTATTTCTAAAATATGTTGACGAGAGCCAGCAAGCCAATCCATCTCTTTTGCACTGTGATGCACGGCATGAAAACGCCAAAGCAGGGGCACTTCGTGATAAGCCCTATGCACAAAGTACTGCATTAAATCAGCAACTAAAATGATTAAAAATAATTGGAGTAAAAATGGCAGTTGAATAATAAAGCCTTGCACTGTATCAGACACAGCCCAGCCAAAAGCATGATGCACGAACTGATTGGTTGCCAGCAACACAAAACCAATAATTAAGTGATTAACAAAGAAATGATTTAAATCACCCTGCCACTCAGAGCGGAGAATTTTTTGTTCTTTACGGTGCGGCAGTAGCTTCTCAATTAGAATAAAAATCAGTGTGGAGCCAAGTAAGTCAAGAATGAACCAATCCAGCCCCAAGTACGGCGTGTTATCTTTAAAGTCGCCCACTTCAACATTCGGACCGCCAAATGCAATTGCCACAACTATAAATACCCAAGCCGTTGCACCCAGCCGTTTATTAGTATTACGAACAAAATTCAAAAGCCCTAAACTGCCCGAAATAATTAATGCCACAAACATTAGCTGACGTAAAAACTCAACACTGTAGTTTTGCCTGAGCTCTGGGGTCGTTAAGTACTCTGGAAAATGAAAAGCTAATACCCCTAAACAGGATAACACCGCTAAGAAGCAAGCAATATAACCACTGATATTGCCCTCACCCACTTGAAACTGCTCAGCTCTAAATAGCCGATGATAAAGACGTGTCATGATATAAAAATCCATTTATCAATTTTTCGCAGCATAACACAGAAGAATTTAGGAACAAATATACGTTAAGCCATCACAAACATGTGTATACAACAAATTGAGACCAAGCTCAAAAAAACCAAAACGAAACTGCGTTCAGGTAAGTAATGAATAATCAACGCAGGCATGTCAATAATGTGCGAAGCCTTTGGCCTATAGCACAAACTATGTTTTTCAAACCTCATGAAAGCGTTTTTTAGCCTTTCCAGATAAAGCTTTATTCCAGCCAAATGAATAAGCACAAATGTCGATGGACCTAAAAACTCAAGTAGCGCCATGAGCTCATACCCCATCATTAACTCAGGCCCTGCAATGAGAATGACTAAAACCAATGCAATTGACCTATATAACTTATTAGCGAATAACTGGTTAATTTTATTGAACATCCATATCCTTATGAAACGAGTTAGGCTTATAAAAGAATAAGCCTTTTAACTATTATTGAAATGCTTTATCAAACTTATCTTGATCAAGGTATTTATCAAACGCCCCTAAAGCATTACCAACACTTGGCTCAGCCATTAACTCTTGCATTGCAACTTCACCAACAATACCGAATGCGTTTTCCATTGCTCCCTGACCACCGACTTCAATCGCCGCTTTTGCTTGCTTTGGACAGTCTTCGGTTAATAAACGCGTAACTAATGCACCAACATAGCGATTAGTGTCATCCATATCTTGCTCTGTCACATTCGCGAAAGGTTTAATAATACTGTGCGTCGACATACCTAGATAAATCCACTTAGCGAGGTTCTTTCGTTCTTTGCCATTTAGTGAATCTGTTAAACACACTGCAAGTTGCTGTGCTTCTTCTGATGCTGAAGCATAACTAGGCAGTAACGAGGTTATAAATAGTGAGGTAGTTAATAAGATTTTTTTCATTATCTTTCCTTGAAAATAATTACGCACAATAAAGTAATGTGAATCAAAATTAATTTCCAGTAAAAACCAAAAAAGCCACGATAAACGTGGCTTTGTTGGATAAAGCTTAAACTTTTACTGTTCTATTATAAGAACTGACCTAGCGCTTTAACTTGGTCTAACATGCGGTTTGAGAAACCCCACTCGTTATCGTACCAAGCCATCACTTTAACAAGCTTACCATCTACTTTAGTTTGGGTAGAATCGAAGATTGAAGACGCTGGGTTGTGGTTAAAGTCGATAGAAACAAGTGGTAGTTCGTTGTATTCAAGAATACCTTGCATTGCACCTTCTGATGCTGCTTTAACTACTTCGTTGATTTCTGCTGCAGTTGTTTCGCGCTTAGCAACAAACGTTAAGTCTACTAAAGAAACGTTGATTGTTGGTACACGTACTGCCATGCCGTCAAGTTTACCCGCAAGTTCAGGAAGTACTAAACCAACTGCTTTAGCTGCACCTGTTTTCGTTGGGATCATTGACTGAGTTGCGCTACGTGCACGGTATAAGTCTGGGTGATAAACGTCAGATAAGTTTTGATCGTTTGTGTAAGCATGAATTGTTGTCATGCTACCTTGCTCGATACCGACTGTGTCGTTGATTGCTTTTGCAATCGGTGCTAAACAGTTTGTTGTACAAGATGCATTTGAAATGATGTTGCTGTCAGCGTTTAATACTTCGCTGTTAACACCATGAACAACTGTTGCATCCATGTCCGTGCCTGGTGCAGAAACGATTACTTTTTTTGCACCCGCTTCAATGTGTTTAGCCGCTGCGTCACGTGAAGTGAATAAACCAGTACATTCTAAAACGATATCTACGTTTAGTGCTTTCCAAGGAAGGTTTGCTGGATCACGCTCTTGTGTAAGGGTAATTTCGTCATTACCAATTAGCATGGTGTTTTCAGCAAGTGTTACTTTTTGAGAAAATTGACCGTGTACTGAGTCAAATTGAGTTAAATGCGCGTTAACATTTGCTGGTGCTAAATCGTTGATTGCAACGATTTTGATTTCGTTGTTTTGAGCTGACTCATAAAGGGCACGTAATACGTTACGACCGATACGTCCATAGCCATTAATTGCAACATTAATCATTCTAATATCTCCCGTTAATTATTTTACTTCACTTGCTTGGCGAGCAAGCGCTTCAATGGCTTGCCAGTCTTTGTTTTCAATAAGTTGTTTATCTAGCATCCAAGTACCACCTACACAGATTACGTTTTTAAGTGCCAGGTAGTTAGGTGCTGTTTCAAGGCTAATGCCGCCTGTAGGGCAAAAAGTTACTTGTGGTAAAGGGCCACCAATTGATTTCAGCATTGCCGTGCCACCCGCTGCTTCTGCAGGGAAGAACTTTAAGAACTTAAAGCCATGGCTTGCTAATTTCATGACTTCACTAGGTGTTGCTGCACCTGGTAAAAATGGAATATCAGTGTCTTTAGCCAGTGCTAATAATTCGTCGTTTACACCTGGGCTAACCATGAAGTCAGCACCGGCTTCAACAGATGCATTAAATGTTGCTTTATCAATAACAGTACCTGTGCCAACGTATGCTTCTGGTACAGCTTCTTTCATTAGCTTTACAGCTTCTGCCGCAATCGGCGTACGTAAAGTAATTTCTAGTGCTTTTAAGCCACCGTTATAAAGCGCACGTGCAAGGGGTGCTGCATCTTCAAGTTTTTCGATAACAACAACCGGTACCACAGGTGCCGATGATAAAATTTTCTCAATGCTCATTGTTTGTTCCTCATAGCCCAGTAACGGCGTATTATTATTCTAAACCAAAGGCACTTGCGCCTAGGTCTGCACTACTTACTATATTTCTGAAACCTGCGAATAACTCTCGGCCTGTACCATATGTTTGGCTTGGTTGGCTAAGTTGTAATTCACGTTTTGCTAATTCTTCATCGCTTACATGTACTTTCAATACACCCGCTGGTGCATCCAGTGTCACTAAATCACCTTCGTGAATTTTTGCGATTACACCACCTTCAACCGCTTCTGGTGCTAAGTGGATTGCAGCAGGCACTTTACCTGATGCACCCGACATACGGCCGTCAGTCACAATCGCCACTTTATAGCCTTGGTCTTGTAGTGTTGCCATTACTGGCGTTAATTTGTGAAGCTCAGGCATGCCTTTCGCTTTTGGACCTTGCTCTTTAATTACAGCAATAAAGTCTGTGTTTAATTCACCACGGCTATACGCTTCTTGTAACTCACCTTGTGAGCTAAATACTTTAGCTGGCGCAGAAACAACTTGGTGTGACTCAGCCACTGCAGAAACTTTAATAACGGCTTTGCCAAGGTTACCTGTAAGAAGCTGTAAACCACCCTGCTTGCTAAACGGGTTATCAATCGGACGTAATACTTCTTCATCATGTGATTTTTCAGGACACGCAACCCATTTAACTTTGCTTGGGCCAGTGCTGTTAGTCATGATCACTGATGAATCTTTATCTAGCATTGGCTCTGTGGTGTATGCTTCTAAGCCATCACCCACAATCGTTTTCACGTCGTTATGTAAGTACCCCTTGCTTAGTAGTTGCTTCATTAAGAAGCCCATACCGCCGGCAGCTTGGAAGTGGTTCACATCTGCTGAGCCGTTCGGGTAGATACGTGTAAGAAGTGGCACAACCTCTGATAAATCAGCCATGTCTTTCCAAGTAAGGATTACACCCGCTGCTTTTGCGATAGCTACTAGGTGGATTGCGTGGTTTGTTGAGCCGCCTGTTGATAACAAGCCAACTAAACCATTAATAATTGTTTTTTCACTGACTACGTCTGCAAGGCAGTTAGCATCTTTTGTTTCGATTAGCTGCTTTAACATGGTTTCTACAGCATGACCTGTTAAACCATCACGTAGTTCTGTGTAAGGGTTAATGAAAGAGCTACCTGGTAAATGTAGACCCATGATTTCCATTAACATTTGATTCGAGTTTGCGGTACCGTAGAAAGTACACGTACCGGCACTGTGATACGATGCGCTTTCTGCCTCTAAAAGCTCTTCGCGACTTACTAAGCCTTGTGCAAATTTTTGACGAACACGGGCTTTTTCTTTATTCGGGATACCCGATTGCATTGGACCTGCTGGTAAGAAATACGTTGGTAAATGACCAAATGATAAGGCACCAATTAAAAGCCCTGGGACAATCTTGTCACACACACCTAAACAGAAAACACCGTCGAACACGTCATGCGATAAAGAAACCGCAGTAGACATTGCAATCACATCACGTGAGAACAATGATAGTTCCATACCATCACGGCCTTGTGTAACACCGTCACACATAGCAGGTACACCACCAGCAACCTGTGCTGTAGCATCGAACTTAGTGGCAAGGTTTTTGATGATTTCTGGATAATCTTTGTAAGGAACATGCGCAGAAAGCATGTCGTTATAAGCGTTGATGATAGCTAGATTTGGTTGCTCGTCTGCTTTTAAGCGAGCTTTGTCATCGCTGCTACAAGCAGCCATAACGTGTGCAATATTACCACAGCCTAAACCTGCACGAACTCTTGTTTGTTTTTTTGCGTGCGCGATTCGCTCTAAATAAGCTTGGCGGGTCTCTTTACTGCGTTCGATAACGCGTTCGGTGACTTCTTGGATACGAGGATGCAACATATAAATTCGACTCATCTCTATAGTTAGAGGATAAAGGCTCAGTAACAATTACAGACTCCACGAAAATAATTGTACTGAGCAACTTTGATTTACCCGTTCAAAGGTACGCTGACAGGCTGTCTCTCACAACCAACCTGACACCGGTGTCACTGTATTAACTCATGACTGTGACACCGGTGTCAACCTTATCTGTTAAATTTAGTTTAATTTTTTTAAATGACCAAATAATGAACAATTCAATTTTAGTAGAATATGAGTAGAATTCATGTGAAGCACCACGATTAAAGGTGTATGCATAAGAAAGGTTTTGTTGTGAGCTTTATTTAAAAACAGCAACTTAGATCATAAAAATGCAATTTTTAGATTGAAAATAAAAAAGCCCGAGAACGCGTCACTCATTCTCGGGCTACTGTGAAAAAACAAGATGAAATTTATTTATTTTCTGCTGTCGACTCTCGAGTAATGAGTTTTGCTTCAAGGGTTACTTGATAAGGCGACTCTTGTGGATCACCAATATGAGTGATCAATTGCTTAACTGCTTGCTGAGTCATTTCTTCCACTGGTTGTGCAATGGTCGTTAACCCCGGCCAGATATGACGTGCAATTGGTGCGTTATCAAACCCTGCAATAGAAATATCATCTGGCACTCTTAACTGCATTTGTGTAGCAAGCTTTAATACTGCTGCTGCCATGTAGTCATTTGAAGCAAATACCGCTGTTGGGCGAGGGTTTAAATCTAAAATTGTACGGGCACTATCAACACCAGAGTGATAACTGAAGTTACCTTCTTCAACTAAGCGTTCATCAAACTCAATACCATTTGACGCAAGCGCTCTTCGATAACCTTTAAAACGCTGCTCTGTCGCACTGTGATCAGGGTGACCTTTGATGAAGGCAATTTCTTTATGACCCAGCTTGATAAGATGCTCTGTTATTTCAAAAGCCCCCTGCTCGTCGTTACTTCTCACCGAAATAGAGTCGTCTTCAAGTACTGCTGATGCGACGCGAGCATACGGGATCTTTTTCGACTTTAAAAAGCTTACAAGTTCAGGAAAATCTGAAAATGGCGGGGTCAATACAATACCGTCTAAACGAGAAGTTTGAATTAATTGCTCAATGTTACTAATTAATTCATCACCGCGTAATTCGCAAGGATGGATCAATAAGTTGTAGTTAAGTTCATGGCACGCCGCTAAGGCACCAGTTTGCACCCGGGTAATATAGCTTTTACTCGGATTATCGTACAAGCAACCAATAATAAAACTACGGTTTTGTGCTAAACCTCTAGCGATTGGGTTTGGCGTGTAATCGAGCTCTTTAAATACTTTAAGTACTTTTTCGCGCGTTGCATCACTCACGTTTGGCTCATTGTTAAGCACGCGAGATACTGTTTTTTTCGATACACCGGCATAGCTGGCGACACTGTTGATGGTTACTTTCTTCATCCGCTCTACATCCAACTGCTAATTACGCGTTACTTTTAACATGTATACACGCAGCAGCACCAATGAATGGAATGTTGTCTTGTGTTACAAGCGTAACAGGGATCTGTGAAGTATATTGCGACATAATGCCTTTGTCTGCAAAACGTTCAACAAATCGACTAGATAATAAACGTTGTTGCATACGAGGTAAAATACCACCACCAATAAATACGCCACCTAATGCGCCAAATGTCAGGGCTAAGTCCCCTGCTACACTACCAATCCAATCACAAAATTGATTGAGTGTTGCATCACAGACTTCGCATTGACCAGTGGTTGCAAGCTCGCTAATTTGTGCTGCATCTAAATTCTTCGCTTCTACGCCTTTTACCGCAGCCATAGCGCCATATAAATGAGCAATACCAGGGCCTGAGAACACAGTCTCCACAGAAACATGATTTAATTGCTTTTTAAGCTCAGTAATCAGCCTACGGTCTAAGTCTGTGACAGCAGCAAGGGTAATGTGCCCTGCTTCACAGCTAAGAACAGCACTGCCTTGTGATGTGCGAACTAAACATGCAGCACCAAAACCTGTACCAGGCCCCATAACTGCGATATTCGCATTTTCATCCGCCTGACCTGCTTTAACAGCCATATTTTCCGAATCATCTAAATAAGGTGCCGCATAAGCAAATGCTGCAAAGTCGTTGATTACTTCAAGTTGCTCAAATGAAAACTCAGCCTTTAAATCGGCAACGTTAAAGTGCCAGCCAAGGTTAGTTAAGTGAACTTGACCTGCTTTAATCGGGCCAGCTACTGCTAAACATGCACGGCTTGGCTTTGGAAACGAAATTTGACTAAAGTACTGGTTAATCGCACTTTCTAAAGAGCCAAAATCTGCACTTGGAAAAGTTAAATTGTGCTCGATAACAAACTGGTTAGTTTGTGCATTAAAGTCAGTGATTAAAGCGAAACGAGCGTTAGTGCCGCCGATATCGGCAACAAGAATAGGAGCGAATTCTGTGGTTGTCTGTGTGTTCATGATGTTTTCTCTATTTGTCTAAGCTAGTTGCCGCTTATTTTTCTAGTTTTCAATGGCAAAGCCACCGTGTCTGCTAAACTTTGGGTCATTGCCTCAAAGAAGCTATCTTTTGTATTAAAAAAATGCTGCCCAAATGAATGGGCAGCCAAATACGTTTTGACAACAAAATGATAAAACAGTGACATTATGACACCGGTGTCAGATTTGGATCAATAAAAATTTTCATTATTTGTGCATGCATACGTATTTAATGAGAAAACCTGCGTATTAAGTATCGAAAAGGCAATTATAAACACATAAAAAATACCTAACTGTGTACAGAACAGCCACACTCTCGCTGCTTGTCACAAATAGCTTGAAAAAAATATTAAATAGCCGAAAATGGCAATTACTAGTTCTGTTATTTGGTAACCATATGAAAGGTAAGGCGACATCTTTTGACATTGCACATTATGCGGGTGTGTCGCAGTCAACCGTGTCTCGCGCGCTGCGAAATAGCCCTTTGGTCAACGAAGAAACCCGTCGACGTGTTCATGAGGTAGCCAAGCAGCTCAACTACAAAGTTGATAAAAATGCCAGTAACTTAAGAACACAGCAAAGTAGCACCCTCGCCTTGTTATTATTTGAAGATCCCACTTCGGATGAATCACAAATAAATCCTTTCTTTTTGGCGATGCTTGGCAGTATAACCAGAGCCTGTGCAAAAGAAGGCTACGACTTACTGGTATCGTTTCAGTCGAGCAGCTCTGATTGGCAAGCCGATTACGAAGACAGCCATCGTGCAGATGGCTTAATACTGCTTGGTTATGGTGATTACCTTGATTATCAACCTAAATTTAAAACCCTAATAGATCAGCACACTAAATTTGTCTGTTGGGGTGCCAGTGTAGATAACCGACCAGATTTAACTGTGAGCTGTGATAACTACGGCGGTGGTAAATTAGCGGCAGAACATTTACTCGCAACAGGAAGAACCGATTGTGCATTTATTGGTGATGCATCTGAGCATAGTCCAGAATTTTTTGCTCGCTACCAAGGCTTTAAAGATGCATTTCTAGCCAAGGGCGTTAATTTAAACGAACGTAAGATGGCAAATGCTATTTCCACAGAAGAATCAGGCTATCACGCGACTCGTTCACTCTTAGCAAATAACATTCGTTTTAACTCATTATTTGCTGCCAGTGACCTTATTGCGATTGGAGCTATTCGCGCATTGAAAGAAGCAAAAATAAAGGTTCCTGATGATGTGCACGTTGTTGGCTTTGATAATATTGCGGTTGCCAGCTTTGTAAACCCACCACTTACCACTGTTCAGCAAGACACCACCCTCGCCGGACAAATGTTGGTCGATAACCTGCTCAAACTTATTCGTGGTGAAGATGTCGAGAATACCCTTTTACCACCTCGGTTAATTATTCGCGGTTCAAGTGTTTAATTTTTAGCGATAACAGCTTTGTTATCGCCTACTCCCTCCCTAACCAGACACTTATTGCATTAAAATCAGTTTTTTTTCGATTTACCCAAGACTATTACTTCGAAAAAGCAGATAATTACACCTATTATGTTGAAAATGCTTATCTGGCTAACAATGCTTTAGATAACAACGCGCACAAAGGTGGAATTTTTTAATGGAAATTAAAGTTAATTTTCTCGACAACCTCAGACTTGAAGCAAAGTTTGATGATTTCTCTGTCATTGCAGACCAACCTATTCGCTATAAGGGTGATGGCACTGCACCAAGTCCATTCGATTACTTCTTAGCATCTTCTGCATTGTGTGCGGCTTACTTTATTAAAGTGTATTGTAATTCACGTGATATCCCGACTGACGGTATTCGTGTTGCGCAAAACAATATCGTTGACCCAGAAGACCGCTATAACCAAATTTTCCAAATTCAGGTTGAGTTACCAGAAAGCCTTTCTGAGAAAGATCGCACAGGTATTTTACGCTCTGTCGAGCGCTGTACAGTTAAACGTGTTATTCAAACTGGCCCTGAATTTAAGATCGATACTGTTGAAAGCATCGAAGCCGACGCGCAAGCAATGTTGATGGCAAAACCCGGTGATGACAGCAACACATTTATTTTAGGTAAAGATTTACCACTTGAAGAAACCATCGCAAATATGACGGCCATCCTTGAAGAGTTAGGGATGAAAATCGAAATTTCTTCTTGGCGTAATATTGTGCCAAATGTATGGTCACTTCATATTCGTGATGCAGCTTCGCCTATGTGTTTTACCAATGGTAAAGGTGCAACGAAAGAAAGCGCACTATGCTCAGCTTTAGGCGAATTTATTGAGCGCTTAAACTGTAACTTCTTCTATAACGATCAATTCTTAGGTGAAGACATTGCTAATAGCGCGTTTGTTCATTACCCAAATGAAAAGTGGTTTGCTCTGACTGACGATGACTCTTTACCTGAGGGCATTTTAGATGACTATACCCGTGAAATTTATAATCCAGATGGTGAGCTGTGTGGCTCACACCTAATAGATACCAACTCTGGTAATAAAGAACGTGGCATTTGTTCGATTCCTTATGTACGCCACTCTGACGGTGAAACTGTTTACTTCCCTTCAAACCTAATCGAAAACTTATTCTTAAGTAATGGTATGAGCGCAGGTAACAATTTTGCCGAAGCAAAAGTACAATGTTTATCTGAAATTTTCGAGCGTGCCGTTAAACGTCAAATCATTGAGCAAGAAATAGTTTTACCAGACGTACCAGAGGACGTTTTAAATAAATACCCAGGTATTGTTGCGGGTATTAATGGTCTTGAAGAACAAGGTTTCCCTGTTGTAGTAAAAGATGCCTCGCTAGGTGGTCAGTTCCCTGTGATGTGCGTAACACTTATGAACCCTAAAACAGGCGGTGTATTTGCTTCTTTTGGCGCGCACCCAAGCTTTGAGGTTGCGTTAGAGCGCAGCTTAACTGAGTTATTACAAGGCAGAAGCTTTGAAGGCTTAAACGATGTTCCTAAGCCAACGTTCAATAGTATGGCTGTGTCGGAGCCAGAAAACTTTGTAGAGCACTTTATTGATTCAACTGGCGTGATCTCATGGCGTTTCTTCAGCGCTAAACACGACTATGATTTTGTAGAGTGGGATTTCTCTGGTAGCAATGATGAAGAAACTGAGAGCTTATTCGGTATTTTAGAAAGCTTAGGTAAAGAAGCTTACATTGCTGAATTCTCAGATCTTGGTACCGCATGCCGCATTTTAGTGCCTGATTACTCAGAAGTGTATCCAGTGGAAGACTTGATTTGGGACAATACCAATAAAGCACTTAACTTCCGTGAAGATATCCTAAACCTGCATCGTTTATCAGAAGATCAACTTGCTGATTTAGTTGAGCGCTTAGAACAAAGTGAACTTGATAACTACATAGATATCATCACCTTAATCGGTATTGAGTTTGATGAAAACACAGTATGGGGTCAGTTAACGATTCTTGAGCTGAAGCTACTTATTTACTTAGCACTTGGTGATTTAGAAGCAGCAATGGAGCTTGTTGAAGCATTCTTACAGTATAACGATAATACCATTGTTGAACGCGGCCTATTCTACCAAGCAATGCATGCAACGTTAGAAGTCGCACTCAGCGATGACCTAGAGATTGAAGATTACATTCATAGCTTCACCCGTATGTTTGGTCAAGAAACGATGGATGCAGTCGTTGGCTCAATTAACGGCGATGTAATGTTCTATGGTTTAACAGAAACCAGCATGAAGCTTGAGGGTTTAGACAGGCACCTTCGTTTAATCGAAAGTTACAAAAAGCTACACGCTGCCCGCGCTAAAAAAGCAGGGCTGTAACCAAGAAATATCAAAGCCGCACGTTTTCGTAACCTGCGGCTTTTCTGCTTTACTTAAAACCGTTACTTAACGAAAACGAACACCTGTAATGTCGTATTCAGCAATAAAGCGGCCACCATATGTATCTACAAACATAAACTCCATCTCTATTTTTTCTCGTCGGCCTTTGTGCTCAAGCAATTCAACAATAAAGTGTTTATTTGAATTAAGGTCATAAGAGCGACCTTGTGTTTCTCTGGTAACATTAAACTTTGTAGGGTTACCTATGCTATCAAAATACTCAAACAGCACGTTTAAACCGCGCGCATAAATTCCCGAGTCTCGCTGTGAGGAATTTGGTTTTTGCTGAGCTAACAACCAAGTTTTGTCCTTTTGATTTACAGCTTTAATAAACTCACTCATTAATTGTTGGTGTTCAGCAAGAGGTGGCAGCTTTATTTCTTTTAGTGACTCTGTGAGTTTATCGCCCGCTCCCCCAGTTCTTGCTATGTAATTCTCAAAACCGGCGTCTATCGACATATAATTTAAATAGTCAGCTAAGCCACCATTGTAAACCTGTTCAAATGTGCCATATTCTTCCGAGAGAATATTTTCAAGACGATTATATAAAGAAAAAGCATGCGCTGAGTCTATTTTTTTTAGTTCAGAAGTGTCTACCAATTGACCAAAGAGTAGTGCATTTAAGTCAATTACATTCGTTTTATCATCAAACGTAATGATTTCCTTGGCCCATTCTTTATCTGCTGTGGCAATTTGCAAATAGTAACGTTGAAAAGGCGCACCATGCTCATCAGTGATGGTAATTTTATTTGTCGAAAAGTCATAAATTTTGGCATTTTTAGTAGGGCCAGTTCTAACACTTACCTTTAAGCCTTTTGACAGTTCGGTAAATTTATCTGACTTTTCAATCACAACTTCTTGAGCAGCAAAAATAGTCGTCGGAAGTAGCAACAACATACTGGCAATGCATTTACTCACATTTTTCATATAAATCCCTTTAAGTTAAAAATCAGACCAAACCCAATAAAGGTACATGAATACCTTAAATGTATACTAAAGTGGTAACTAATTGAAGCCTAATGTGAATGTTAGGGTTTATATCGGTAATGCCCTGTAATTTTGTAAGTGAATAGCATATCTTCCATTTTCGGACCCCAGCCTATGTTATGAACAATCAGAGGTCTTAATTTATCTTTCGATAGTACATCTGTAACGATACCTATATGAGGCCTATTATTAGGTAGAACCCAAGTCACAATATCTCCTGCTTGATAATCAGCTGCTGTATTACTAGTAACATGACTTTCACCATGTCTTTCAAAAAACACTTGTAGGTTAGGTACCCTGCGATGGTCAATATTGGTATCTGGTTTGGTTAAGCCCCAAATTCGTTTTGAAGGATATAAGCTAAAGTTGTAGCGCATATCCTCATGTACAAGCGCTTGTAAATCAATTCCTAAAGCTCTGTAAGTACGAATAACCACGTCGGTACATACACCTATATTCTTAGGCACATCACCATTGGGATAGTCTATTTTTCGATAACTTCCGTTATAAACAACAAAGTGTTCAGTACGCTCTTTAGCAGCTTCAACAAGTTTAGATTGAAAGCTTTGTGCTTGAGAATTAAGAGCAAATAATAAAAGTAACATCCCGGCTGTTTTGATCATCTACAAACTCCATTTTAAATAATTATAAAAACTCGAATAGGCTGCTCTCTGCCCATTCTCTTTATTAAGTATTAATGCTGTTCAGTATTAGCGTATTCTGCTAAACGGTTTTCAACTTGTGAGCGCTCTTGCTCAGTGAGTTCGCCATAAAACTTGGGGTATGGCCAGCCATAACCCCAGCGAAAGCTGGTAGGTAAAAAAGGTGTCCCTCCCACTCTGACACCGGCAAGCATCAATACCGCAATTTCTTGTTCACCCACTTGTGCAACACACGCTTTTAAATCTATATCAGCTTGCTCACGTTGCTTAAAAGTACCGCCTTGCCAATAAGCGAGATCATGGGCAGTGCAGCAAGCTAACCATAAGTTTTTGTGTTCTATCGTTCCATCAGGAAAAGAGCTGCAACCATCTGTAGTGAAGGGTTTAAGTTCAGCTGCCTCAGCTTTAATTAAGCACACAGGTAAAGCAATGAGAATAAGTATAACAAGAATAAAATTTTGCTTATTCATGGTAAATTCCATTTTAAATTTGGCCCTATTATAAACAAAAAACCGCCGAGGTTAATTCGGCGGTTTAATTATTTAATTAGATATTTAAAAGAAACTTACTTAGCTAATGTTTCGGCTGCTTTCTCTGCAAAAAGGTTACCTAGTTTTATATAGTAATTACTTTTATAGTGCCATTTATCTTCAATGAATTCGACCGGCTCATCAAAGGCGACTAAATGAGCGTTAGCATTTGAGTAAACATACTTTTTCTGAGCATCCCATACTCTCTCTATATATGGCATCATGCGTGTTTCAGGTGTTTTACCAGAGTCTTCGATTCTGCCAAGAATGATTGGTAACTCTCTACTGCCAAAAGTCATCTTCATATCATTCATCAGGCTTGTTAAATTAGCTAAATAAACCTTAGATGCTTGTTCATGATAGGCATCGGCCTCACCCTGCATCCAAATGATACCTGCTGGGACTAAAGTATCGGCTTCACCATCACCATCTATATCCTTGTTAGCTAACGCAGCTCTTACGGTAGTTTGAAAGTTATCCCATTGGTTGATCTTAGTGTTGTCAGCATAGTTCTGCCCCCACGTACCAAAGCCAGATGCCCCAAGTGCAATAGATGAGCCACCCCGCGCATATTTAATAATGGCTATTTTCTTACCCGTTAGCTCAGATAAGCGTTTACCAAAACTCAATTCAGGACCAAACCTGTCAGATAAAATAATTGAATGCTCTGTCGATCTTGCCCCTGTTCCAAAACCAGGCATTAAATTAGTCCAAACACCTTTGCCACCATTTAATGCATCATCAGCAACAGGGTTACCAAAAAAGAATAAGGTATTTTCAACTGGCTTTTTATACTGTGCAGGTAAGTCTTTATTAAAGCCAAAACCTTCCATATTTGATTGCCCCCCCATAAAGTAAAGCAAATAGTCATCCGCTTTACTTTGCGTGCTTATTGCTAACAAACCACATAAGGCTAGTTTTTTTAACATTATTTTTCCTTTTACCAAAAGCCATGCCCAATAAATATTGGGTATGTAATTAAGTTTTTACTTCATAGTTATAGCTTCGTGCTATAAATACCTTTAATACAGGCATTTAGCCTAGCAGAAGCAGTTCGATTCTTTTAATCAATCAATTATTACAGTGCTTGCGCGTTTGCTCTGAACATAAACTCAAGTGGGATTTGCAATCGCTTAGCCCAATCAACTTCTGCATGCGTCGCACCTGGGAAATATTGACTCTGCCATAACGAAGCTGGATAACCGTGTTGCATAAATACATTATCAATTTGTTTTTGAAGATCAGGATACATGGAGTCTAATGTGCCATCTCCATAATCGAAGTAAACTTTTTGTGTTGTTAGTTTGCCAATATTGTCAGAAATATACTGCTTGAAAGCAGTAAATACTTGTTTGTCATAAGTAAAAATCCCTGGCCAATGCGTAGACATACAAATTGCGCCGGCAAACTCATTTGGATATTGAAGTAATGTATACCAAGAAATAAGCCCTCCCATGCTTGATCCTGCGATATACCGATGTTCAAAACCTTTATTTACTGAATAGTTATCCTCAATAAAGGGAATGACTTCTTCAACAACAAAGCGAGCATAGTTGTCTGAATAAACCTTAGAGTAAAACAGCTTTTGCCCTGGATACCTCTCTAACTCAAATAAATCTGCTTGTTTTTGCTTTGCTAAACTTTCAAATACTTTTTGTGGAAAATACTCACTATGACGATTTTCTAGCGCATTTGGAATGCCAACAACAATAAATGGCTTAACTTTACCGCTTTGAATTAACTTCGCGGCAACTTCATCAACTTGCCATTCTTGTTTATTCCATGTTGTTTTGGCATCAAACAACATTCGACCATCATGCATATATAAAACATCATACTTACGTGTGTTGCTATAACCTGGTGGTAACCAGATATTTAAAAAACGGCTCTCAACATACTTTGAACTAAAGTTTTTCTTAACATCAAGATGCCCTTCTGACACCTTAGGGATTATCACATTTGCAAAAGTGACACCTGAAAATAGCATCAAGGTTAAACAAATTAATTTCTTAAACATAATGTCTACTCAAATTTAAACTAAAAAGCCGCAAATGAATTGCGGCTTATTAATAAGGTATTACTTGAGGGCTTTTTCAACCACTGGGTAATGATCCCATACATGTTTATCACTCACGGAACGGAGTAACTTGATATATTCTGCATGAGTCCAAGCAAGCGGTGTGGCTGAGTTTGTGCCCTCACCTAACTGATAGCCTGCTTTATTGTTACCTACGCCATCCCAAACTTGTTCAGGTAACATCATGCCTTCATTGGCAAATGCTTCCATACCTTTTACATAGGTGTCTTTAATCGCTTGTTGCTTCATCGCATCTAGGCTGTTGGTTGCGTTTGCCGCAGCGATTTCATAGTGACCACGCTCACCTGTGAAAAACGGCCATACACGACCACGTTGACCAGGGGTGTTATTGCCACCTTCAGCATAGTTGTTACCTGTCACTTCATCTTCACCGTAACCATCGTTACCATAGCGACGGTAACCAGGGAATGACCCTGAGCCATCAGCAAAATTAAAGGTGTAACGCACTTGCAGATTATCGACTAAGGTTTCGTCATCGTATTCTGGTAATGTTTTTACAATGCTTGGCGCAAGTGCATCACGAACACCGTAACGTACAAGCTCTAAGAAACCACCATCAAGGATTTGCTTTTTATCAAAGCCTTCACGGCCATTATTGGCGTTAAGTGTGGTTGATGAGTTTGGATCTTTGTCTTGACCAATGCGAATGAAATATTCACCATCGCTGTTTTCAGACTTAAGGTTACCTTGAGTCGTAAACATGGTGCTTTCAATTTCACTGTTGTAGGTTTTAGCCGTTGCTAGATAACGCTCTGCATTTTTTGTGTCACCTGCTTTTTTAGCAATATCAGCAGCTGTCACTAGGCCTGCAACAACCGCAGCCGTTGTTGATGGTGAAAAACCATTTTGTTCTTCCCAACGCTCTTGTTGCGTTGCTGGCGGTGTAATTTGCGTGTCGTTCCAAAGAATTTTCGCAAGGCCACCATCAACTAAGAAATCAGCAGCTGGCTTTAACATTTTGCCATACCAATCTGTAAGCTCTTGCTCGCTAAGTACGCCTGCTTGATGTAGTTTCCACGCTAACATAATTGGCATTGCTGTTTGATCAAGCTGAACACCTACCCACTCAAGCTCACCATCAACGTGCGTCTTTTGTAAAAACCAACCCGTGTCACCACCATTGCCTGGCGTGTTATCTGTTACTTGTACTTTTTCTAGATATTCAAATGCTGTTTTAGCGGTACGTGTATCACCCATGGCCATAAATGCCATTGCGACTTGATAGAAATCACGTACCCAAACCGCTTTATAACCGGTAGAGCCTGTTTTAGCTGATACTGTTTCACCCCAAGGGTTAGACAGTGACGCAATTAAAGCACCAGCATGCGTTTTATCTTCTTGTGCTTTTAACACCATGGCGCTGGTATAAAGTAACTTACCATTATCTGCGGTGCTGTTAGTTAATGTGCTCAAAGGTTCAAGGCTTGCTAAATAGTCTTGCCAACCAATTGCAGCACCTTCACCGTTATATGCTGCAAGCACTTTTTGGTAACCTTGATTTAAACTCGCTTGACCTTCTTTTAAGCTTGCAGCTTCAGAGTTACCAAAGCTTAACGCTAAATCAAAGGTGGTGTTTTTTGATACTTCACCAAGCTCTGCAAGTAAGCTTACATTACCCGACTTATCACCAGTATTTTGGTAAGTCGTTGATAGTGATTGCGATGCTTTTAACTCTTTTAAGCCATCACTTACACCCGTAAAGCCAACGCTTGCTTGCTTAAATGGTTGAGCGGCTTGTAAAGATAAAAAGTTATCATCTTGCCACGCAACTAGACCCTTATCAGTCACTTTTGCAAAATCATCTAAACCGTTGTTATCAATGTAAGGGTTCACATTAACGTAGGCTTTCACACCTTCAAGGTCGGTATTAAATACGCTACGAACAAACAATGTTTGGCCATTTGGATCTGTAAAAATATGCTTTTCTAAAGTGAAACGACCTTGTTTATCTTTACTAACGACTTTATAAGCAAGCGATAATGGGCGACCAGCGTCGTCTTTGTATAAATAATCAATGCTTACATCGAGATCATCGCTCTCTGTAACGGTAAAGTCTTTACCGACTACAACAAACTGCATATCTTTGATTTGTGCTTGGTGAATTAAACCAAACATGGTTTCTGTGATCATGCCTTTAGCGATTGAAAACCAAACTCTTGATACTTTGCCAGTAGCAGCTGCGTCGCTGTAGTGGCCGTCTTGGTATTGCTCGTAAGAGGTACCAATACCCGTTTTACCAGAGTATGCCCAAAAAGGCTCAACACCCGGTGCACCTGGCGCTGACACCTGCTCAACTGCTGTATTAACTGATTGCTCTGAACTACAAGCAGTTAAACCTAAGGCTAACAAGCTTGCTGTAATAAGATTAAATTTTTTCATTGTGTGTCCTTATTATTGTTGCTTAACGCGCAGCACAGCGACCGCTGCTAGTACGAATGACACTGCACCTAGCACTAACGCATAAATCGGTTGATTATCAAAAAAGTGACGTAAAATTAGGCCTAATACGCTTGCCGCTAACAGCTGCGGAATAACAATAAAGAAGTTAAAGATACCCATGTACACACCCATTTTTTTACTTGGTACTGAGGTACTTAACATTGCGTATGGTAAAGATAGAATTGACGCCCAAGCAAACCCTACTCCAATCATTGGCCAGATCAGTAAACTTGGATCTTTGATAATAATGAAGCTGACCAGACCCAATGCACCTAACACTAGGTTGAGAGCATGGGCCATTTTTAGCCCTACTTTTTTAACAATAATCGGAATACACAGTGCTGCAATGGCAGCAAAACCATTGTAAGCGGCAAATAATACACCAACCCAATCCGCACCGTTATTGTAGGCAAGAGAGCTTGTATCACTGCTGCCGTAGTGGAAGCTAGTTACTGCCGACGTGGTGTAAATCCACATTGCAAACAATGAGAACCAGCTAAAAAATTGTACCCAAGCCAATTGTTTCATCGTTTCTGGCATAGTGAATACATCATTCACAACTTGATAAAAGCCACCACTGGTTGCGCTTTTAGCCTTTAAAGCACCAGCAATAAATTGAATAACACCAAAGCTAATCAAACCACCAGCGAGTAAATAAAGCTCTTTTTCAAGCGATAGACCCGTTACAATACCAAGTACTACTAGACCAAGAACCGTAAAGATTGCAGCGCCTTTGTTAAAGTTTACATCACTTTGAACATCACTCGAGTCATCGCTTTGCTCTTGTTCATGAAAGCTTTCAAGTTCTTCTGGTGAATATTCTTTCGTGGTAAATACAGTCCAAAACACAGCAACTAATAAAACTACTGCACCAAAGTAAAACGAAAATTTTACAGAATCTGGAATTTGCCCAGCAGGTGCCGTATTAGCAATATCGAACCAGTTAGTCATCATCCAAGGTAATGCAGACGCAACAACCGCACCAACACCAATGAAGAAGCTTTGCATCGCATAACCAGTTGCACGTTGTTTTTTCGGTAGGTTATCACTAACAAGGGCGCGGAATGGCTCCATAGTCACGTTAATTGACGCATCCATGATCCATAACATACCCGCCGCAATCCAAAGGCTTGGTGAGTTAGGCATGATGAATAACGATAACGTCGTTAAAATAGCCCCATAGAAAAAGAACGGACGACGACGACCTAACTTATTCCAAGTTTTATCGCTCCAGTAACCGATGATCGGTTGTACAATTAGACCTGTTAATGGTGCTGCAACCCAAAGGATTGGAATATCATCAACATTGGCACCTAAAGTTTGAAAAATACGGCTTACATTACCGTTTTGTAATGCGAAGCCAAATTGGATACCAAGGAATCCAAAACACATATTCCATATTTGCCAAAAGCTCAGCGTTGGTTTGTTATTATTCATAGTCAGCCTTTAAGGTAAATACTGCACTGCTTAAGCCATTCAGCTGTAATTGAATTGGCGCATTCGTAGCTGCCTCAGAAATCGCAATGTCGGCATGATTTTCTAGGTTATCAATTAACGTTAAGCCACTGTGATTAAGCTTAGGTAACAACGTTTGGTTAAGTGTTAGCTCAACATCTTGAGGGTTTTCTGAAAAATTACTTACGACAAGCACCAGTTGTTGACCTAGCTTACGCGTGAATGCAATGACTTGCTCTGAGCATGTCAATTCAATCGCTTGCATGTCACCACCAACAATGGCAGGAAGTGTGTTTAACGACATTAACTTGGTGTAGTAAGTGCGAAGATCAGCTTGCGGCTTTGAAAGCGCACCGCCGTCGAATTTACCATTATTCATCCACGCTTGATGCGCAGGTACACCCATATAATCAAAGATACTGGTACGCGTTGGGTCACCAAAGCCACCGTCCTCAGAGCCATCTTCACCGACAGCTTGACCAAAATAAAGTAAGGTTGGCGAGCGCGACATCAATGTAGATACCACCATCGCTGGCTTACCTTTTTCACTACTACCAGCGAAATCTGGGCTAGCTATGCGTTGCTCATCATGGTTTTCTAAGAAGTGCAGCATATGCTCTTCAATATCCGCCACTTGGCTTTGGATATCGAAAATAGTATCCGCTGATTGCTTGCCTTGCATCACAGCTTTAACCGTGTCGTAAAAACCGACTTTGTCGTAAAGGTAATCCATCTTACCTTGTTGGATAAATGTGCGGTAAAGCGTTGGGTTATATACCTCAGCCAAAATAAAGGCATCGCTTTTTTGCATCTTGATTGATGAATTTAAAAAGCTCCAAAACTCAACAGGCACCATCTCGGCCATATCATAACGGAAACCATCAACACCTTTATCTAACCAATAAAGCGCGATATCGCGGAATTTATACCAGCTATTTGGTAGGTCTTTATCTTGCCAAAATGCGTAGTGCGCACGGTAATCTTTATCAGCGTAATCATCCGGTAGTGTCGGGAAATCGTAGCTGCCATCTGGTTTCACACCGTAATTGATTTTAACTGTTTCGTACCAATCATTAATGTCAGGTTTAGCGGCACGGGCCCCATTACCCGTCCATTTTGCAGGGGTTTCGGCAAACTGATTATCAGCAAGAGGATGCGGGTTACCACCTAACACTTGGTAGCTATCGCTTGTTGGCACTTGAAATGACTGCCCTGTTACATAATAAAAGTTATTATCGCGAGCATAGGTTTTCGTCGTGTCATCTTCAGCACCAAAATCCTTTACGCCTTCAGGCTTAGCAACCGACTCATAGTTACGCGCTACGTGGTTTGGCACAATATCAATAACCACTTTCATACCGTGCTTATGAGTACGATTGATTAGCTCGACAAACTCTTCTAAGCGGCGCTCAGGGTTAATTGCTAAATCAGGATTAACATCGTAATAATCTTTCACTGCATAAGGCGAGCCTGCACGGCCTTTTACAACATCAGGATCATCTTGTGACAAACCGTATTCGGTATAGTCAGTTACTAAAGCATGACGCGGTACACCGGTGTACCAAACATGTGTTGTACCTAGTTCTTTAATACCTTGTAATGCAGCATCATTAAAATCAGCGAATTTACCTACCCCATTTTCTTCTAATGTGCCCCACGGTTTATTGATGGTGTTAGTGTTACCAAATAATCGAGTGAATACTTGGTAGACCACAGGCTTAGAGATAGCTGCTTGGCTAGATTCTGATTGCTGCTGTTGCGTGTTCTGCTGTACTGGCGCATCGTTACCACAGGCAGTTAAACCTAAAACCGAAGCCACTACTAACGCAGTTAGTTTGTATGTTGTCATCATTACTTCATTTTTCTGTAAATATCAGTTCATACTAATGTTAAGGGCTGCATACGGACAGTAAATGCATACGTATTCAGCCTATTAGTTGCAATTATTCAAGCTCTATTAAGCGTGCTTGCATAGCTTTTAAGCGGATTGGCGCAGCAAGATCAACACGCTCTTCGCTGATTAAATCGCGTCCTTTATTATTGCCTTTCAGCACTTCTTGCATGTAGCTTAAATCCCAATCAATAGCTTGTTGGTTTTTGTTAAGAACAACCAATACAGTTTGGCCATTGTGCTCTCTCACATAGCTGTAAATGCCTTGCTTGGGTGAAAAATGCATTAAACGACCTTCGCTTAACGCTGGTTTTTCTTGACGAAGCTTAAGAAGTTTTTTCATGCTAGCTAACATCTCTTGCTGATCAGCTGAAAGCCCCTTACCTGTGAAGGCATTCGCTTTTTGACCTTTAAACCCACCCGGGAAATCAATGCGAATATCACCGTGGTCATTGCTTGGCGTGTTATCGAGCAGCAGCTCAGTGCCGTAATAAATTTGTGGAATACCACGAGTTGTTAATAACAGCGTCATGGCTAATTTAGTTTTTGCTAGGTCTTGACCCAGCTCAGTGTAAACACGGCTCATGTCATGGTTATCTGCAAACACTAAAATGTTATCTGTATCAGCATATAAAAAGTCATTCGCCAGCGATTGATACACTTTAACCCAACCTGTATTCCAGCTTTCTTCTTCGTTAAGTGCTTGGATCAACGCCTCTTGTAATGAAAAGTCCATTACACTTGGTAACTCAGAGGTATAACCATCTTGATTGACTTTGCCACGCTGCCAATAAGATGCAATTGCTGGGTTGGTTGTCCACTCTTCACCAACAATATTAAAGTTTGGATACTCGGTCATAATCGCTTTAGTCCAATCGGCTAAAAATGCTTTATCAGAGTATGAATAGGTATCAACACGAATGCCGCTTAAGTTGGCGTATTCAATCCACCAAATGGCATTTTGAATTAAATACGTTGATAGTAACGGCTGGCGCTGATTTAAATCAGGCATCGTCTCAACAAACCAACCATCATTAAATTGACGTTTGTCGTATTGGCTCGCATGAGGGTCTTGAATTGTTTGTCTGGCGTGACTAGTGGCATTTTTACCGTTTTCAAACTTGCCATCAAAGTTAACCCAATCTGCCGTTGGCATGTCACTCATCCACTGATGCGATGAACCAAAGTGGTTAAGTACCATGTCCATCACTAAGCCGATACCATGCTCTTTCGCTTCTGCCGATAAGGTTTTATAAAGCGTATTATTGCCCATACGCGGATCAACTTTGTAAAAATCAGTAATAGCATAACCATGATAAGAATAACTTGGCATGTCATTTTCAAGCACCGGTGTTAACCAAAGTTGCGTTACACCGAGGTCCTCAAGGTAATCTAGGCTATTGATAACACCTTGAATATCACCGCCATGTCGGCCACCTTTAAAGCTTGGGTTTGCAGCCTCCTGCATACCTGCAACACTATCGTTACTTGGGTCACCATTTACAAAGCGATCAGGGTTTATTAAATAAAGCGTGTCTCTATTTGTAAAGCCATGACGATTGGCACTTTGCTTATCACGGTCATTTAACGGGTAAGTAAAGGTGGTGCCGTCTTCAGCTTTAAAAGTCAGTGTTCCCGCCTTTGCATTATCGCTGATGGTTAAATCTAAAAACGCGTAGTTAGGGTTATTTGTTGTTGTCACCCCTTTAAACTCAACGCCTATGTAAGGCACCATTTGCCACGCTTTGTTAGCAATATTGTTATCGTAAAGCATGACTTGTAATGAGTCGTTTTGCATCCCTACCCACCAGTTTTCTGGTGACGCAGTAATTGCAAAACTTGCTGTTGAGTTAAAAAGTGTAAATGCGGTTGTAAGCGCTAAAAATGTTTGTGTTTTTTTCATAATTAATTTTGTACTTTTTCTAAGAATTGATTGTGGGTCGGCAACTGCTCGACAGTGCTATTAATCAAGGTTTTTAAATTGCTAAATAACTCATTTAACTGTTCATCAGATAACGCATCTGTTAAAGGATGGTGATCCTCTGCAATAAGCCCTTGCCCTATCATTACTTGCTGCCATGCGATTTCGGCAAAGAGCTCATCGTCTTCTCTAATTAGCTTGCCGCTGGTTTTAAATAGCTCAATTTTCTTTCTGAGACTACATGGAATATCCATGCCTTTACAAAAACGCCAAAACGCACTGTCATCACGATCAGTAAGCTTGTAATGAAGAATAATAAAATCACGAATTCGCTCAAATTCTGTTTTACTTTGTTGATTAAATTCATCTACAAGGCTTTGTTTAATACCTTGATGAGGAAAAAACTTAATTAAACGAATGGCTGCACTTTGAATTAAATGAATACTGGTCGATTCTAATGGCTCTAAAAAACCGCTTGATAAGCCAACCGATACCACATTTTTATGCCACTGCTTTAAACGGCGGCCTGTTTTAAACTTAATAACACGCGGCTCTGTCAGTGGTTTGGCAGGTAAATTATCCAAGAGCTGTTGTTTTGCCGCTTCGTCTGATAAGAAACGTGAAGAATAAACTAGGCCATTGCCTACTCGATGCTGTAATGGTATTTGCCACTGCCAGCCTGAGTTTCTTGCAATTGAACGCGTATAGGGAATTGCATCAGAAGCTGATTCACTTTGCACCGCAATCGCACTATCACACGGTAACCAATGCGACCAATCTTCAAAGCCGGTATTAAGTGTTTGCTCTATTAATAAAGCACGTAAACCGGTGCAATCAATAAATAAGTCGCTGTCTATTTGCTCGCCATTTTTAAGTAACAAAGAACGAACATGCCCGCTTTCATGACATTGATTAACCGATTCAATTTTGCCTTCAATGCGTTTTACGCCCCTTGATTGCGCTAATTCCTTTAAGAATTCGCCATATCGAGTGGCATCAAAATGATAGGCATAATGTAAGCCCGCCAACTGAGTGTTAGGAATGTGCTTAAGGTGAGCAAATTTATGCGCTTTTGCTGCTTGGTAGTTAAGTGAAAAATCCCAAAAGTCAGGCGCTTTTTGTGTTTGATTTGCTTTTAGCCAAAAATGATAAAACTCACAAAACGGAAAATCTTTACCTATCTCACCAAAGGCATGCATATAGCTGTGGCCTTGGCTGCGCCAATTTTCAAACTCAATACCAAGCTTAATCGTGGCACCAGTAGCCTTAATAAATTCTTTTTCAGAAATGCCAAGGGCACCATTTAGATGCAAAATAGGTGGGATGCTTGCTTCGCCTACACCAACAGTGCCAATCTCTGCTGACTCTACCAGCGTGATATCAATTACTTTGCCCAGCACTTTATTAAGTAATGCAGCGGTTATCCAACCTGCAGTACCACCACCGGCAATCACGACCTTGGTTATTTTTTTTGTTTCCATAGTACACCTAACGCCAATTTCTATTCATTGAGTGTAGCTCACTGATAAAAAAAAGCCCTTGTAAAACAAATCACAAGGGCAATTTTCTATCGCTGTTTTAGCTAATTACAGCTTGTAGCTGAAGCCTAACAGGAATGTACGACCGTAGTCTTGGTAGTCACGTACTTGAAGTGAGTTATCACCTTGTAGTGATGTGAACGGCTCTTCTGTGATGTTCTGTACTTGGAAAGTAACAGATAAACCGTCAAGGCTCTCTATACCGCCTTCACTAAAGTCGTAACCAACTTGAGCATCCCAAATTGTTTCGCCTTTAATGTCAACTTGTGTAGTCGCAAAACCTAAACCGTATACGTCACCTTTAAAGTCGCTACGCTTACGCATGCTAGTACGCGCTTGGAAACCGTTACGCTCAAAGTAAACTGTTAAACTATCGATTTGGTCAGATAGACCAGGTAGCTCATAATCGTTACCATTTTGGTCAGTTAAGTCTTGCTCAACACCTGTATGGCTTGCGATTAAACCAAAACCATCAAGTGACTCGCTGAACATAGTGAATGGTAGAGTTAATGAAAGCTCATAACCCCATAGGTCACCAGAACCACCGTTCACTTTACCTGAACCTGTGCCAGTTGAAGTCGCAGGAATTTCACCAGTAGACGGATCAGCTACACCGCTCATGTCGATTTCATAAGTACCATCGAAAATCCACTGAGTGATATCTTTATAGAATACAGCTGCAGCGAAGTAACCTTCTTCATGGAAGTAGTTTTCGTAGCTTAAATCAAAACCAGTTGCTTCTTTTGGCTCAAGCTCAGGGTTACCACCTGATACACTCCAATAGTTACCGTTTTCATCTGGTTGTTGATTGTAAGTAGCGTTAACTGACGCGTTCATTTCGTCTAAGCGAGCACGAGAAATGGTTTTCGCGGCACCAAAACGTACAGTTTGCTCTTCATCAATTGCAAATGATAAGTTGATGCTTGGCAAGAAGTGGCTGTAGTCATGGTTTACATCTGTTGGTGATACAACAACTAAACCATCCACAGTGTTAGCTGCGAAGCCTTGTGAAGACTGTTCAGTTTTCACATAACGCACACCAACGTTACCTGTTACAGGGATAGAGCCCAGCTCTGCATTAATGTCAGCTTGAGCAAAGAACGCTGTTACTTCTTCTTGAACTGTCCAAGACTGTGTCTTGTGTTTTGAATCAGTTAAGCTTTCTTGAAGCAGGCTATAGTAACCATCATTCACTAGACCGTTGGTATCGTAAGCAACCATGTTGCCCATGCCAATGAAATCAAGGCTAGCTGACCCTAAACGGTATTGCTCTGGGATTGATAACATACCCGGGTTTGATAAAGAGAAGTCTTTTAATGTCATGAAGTAACCTTCAGACACTTTGCTCTTTTCACGGTCGCGGTAAGACATACCAAATGACACACGGCTGATGTAAGCGTTATCAAGTACTTTGCTAGCCGCAAGTTTCAATGTGCTTAGTTCATCATTGATTTCTGGCGCATTGATGAAACCATCTTGCGCAGTATTTTGATAAGCAGTATCAGTTAGACCGTACTTATCGTTAAGTGCAGCACTTGCACCCCAAGATAATGGGCCACCAAGTTGAATTAAGTCATAATCGCTGTAATCAAGGTTATGGCTGAATTGTGCGCCTGTGTTACCACCGTCAAACTCATAACCAATCGTATCAGCAACACCATTTGCATCACCACGACCTGTACCTGAGTAGCTTTCGATACTCCAGATTTGACGCTCAACTTCAGAGCGGCTTACGTCAAATTCTACTGACCAATCATCGCTGATGTCGTATTTTGCATTAAAACCAAACTGAGTTAGCTCCGCGTTACGCTCTTCGTAGTCATTACGAACAACAACACGTTGGCCTTCTGTTACTGCGCTTGTGATGAAACCAGAATCTGCGTCAACAACAGCTGAACTTGGGTCAATTGAACCTTGGCCCCATGCAAATGGCACTTCGATACCACGTAAAATTTTCTCATCAGAGAAATCTACATATAAAGCATCAAAGGTCATGTTTAGGCGTTCAGTCGGCGCAGCTTCAATAACAAGCATGGCTGTATCACGTTCAAGCGTTGATGAACGTACGAATGGCTTAGCACCACCTAAGATTGAGTACGTATTACCATCTTCACCTGTAAACTCAGGGTAACCCCATGAATTCCAGCGTTTTTCCTGGTTTGGAGAGCTCATCGTGTTGTATGCAAATGCAACACCGATTGTGTCATCAGCAAATTGATCAATATATGAGAACGTACCACGGAAACCTTGATCGTCACCGTCTGGGTTTAATTTATCAAAACCCGTTTGTTCGTACTGGCCATTGAACATGATAACTTGCTCACCTTTGCTTAAAGGTTTAACAGTTTGCATGTCGATAACACCAGCGATACCTTCTGCTTCAATGCCTGCGCTTGGGGTTTTGTATACCGTTACGCCACTCATAATTTCTGATGGGTAAAGGTCAAATTCAACGCCACGGTTGTCGCCGATTGAAACTTGCTCACGACCGTTGAATGTTGTTGCACTTTCGTTTTCACTGAAACCACGAACACTTACACGACTAGCGCGACCGTCTAGACGTTGTGCTGTTAAACCAGGAAGGCGTGCAATCGATTCTGCAATTGATGAATCAGGTAATTTACCGATATCTTCAGCTGAGATTGACTCAACAACTTCAGGAGTGAAGCGTTTAGTATTAATAGATTCTACAACACTGCCACGAAAACCTTTTACTTCGATAACTTCAACGTTGTCGTTTTTTGTTTTTTGGTCTTCTTCTGCAGCATACACTACAAAGCTATTTAAACCTGCGGCTGTTAAAGCCAGAGTTAATATACTTGGTTTGAACATAGACATGATGTTTTCCCATTACCCAAATTGTAATGTCAACGTGTTGCAGTTATTCATGAACATAATAGCTGTTATTCGCTGACTGATTTTGTTGTCGAATTAAATATTAACGCCCTGGTTATTTTCTTAACAAATTTATGCATACGTATTCAGCGTAGCTCATCATTACAAATATTAACACCATCTTTACAAGTCCACCCCATAACCGATTGAATATAAATGATTTATCAATTTTACTGTGTAAATTAATAGTAATGAAACATTTTCGCTATATTTTCGCCCCCAATTTGGTTACAGAAATAGGTACTAGGCCATTTACCCCGCTTAAATGGTGACTTAACGCAATAATAATAGGAACGCACATGGATCAATGATAATTGGTCTTACCAATAATCACATTGCACCATTCTGGTGTAAGCCAGCTATATTATGCACCACGCTGGCGTTTTGAGTTTGAATAAGACAATTACTTTACTAATTGGTAAATTTTACGGCGCTAAATTTATGCTGCTCAATTTTAAATCAAGTTAATAAGTTTTACTGAGGACAGAGGTGAATTTGGCGTGCATACGTATGCAGAGTTTTTACAGTATCACACCCTTCACGTATGCTTTTGACATTCCGGCAACATATACGACTAATGGTTGCCTTATAGTTTACACACTCTGAGTGTCACGATGGAGAAAAACATGGCTCAAAAGCAGTGGTATAAAGGTGCGGTTATTTATCAAGTGTATCCGCGCAGTTTCCAAGACACCAATGGCGATGGCATTGGTGATATCAAAGGTATCATTGATCGCATTGATTATATTAAAAGCCTAGGTGTTGATGCTATTTGGGTTTCACCTTTCTTTAAATCACCAATGAAAGACTTTGGTTATGACATCAGTGACTATCGTGATATCGACCCATTGTTTGGTAACCTTGATGATTTTGATGAACTCATTGCACAAGCTCACCAACGTGATATTAAGATCATTATTGATCAGGTATTGAGCCATACCTCAGATCAACATCAATGGTTCCTTGATAGCCGTGAAGATAAGATCAACGATAAAGCAGATTGGTACGTGTGGGCAGATGCCAAACCTGACGGTACACAACCAAATAACTGGTTATCTATTTTTGGTGGTCCTGCATGGCAGTGGGAACCGCGTCGTGGTCAATATTATTTACATAACTTTTTGACTGAACAACCTGATTTAAACTTCCATAACCCTGAAGTACGCAAAGCAGTATTAGACAATGTTGAGTTTTGGCTGAAGAAAGGCGTTGATGGTTTCCGCTTAGATGCAATTAACTTTTGCTATCACGATGCGCAATTACGTGACAACCCGGCTAAGCCACCAGAAAAACGTCAAGGTCGTGGTTTTAGCGAAGACAACCCGTACGCTTTCCAATATCACTACTACAATAATACACAACCTGAAAACCTGACTTTTATGCAGGACATTCGTGCCCTACTAAACAAGTACCCTGGTACCGTTGCATTAGGAGAAATCTCATCTGAAGATTCACTCGCAACCATGGCTGAATACACATCAGGTGGTGACAAACTTCATATGGGTTATAGCTTTGAGCTACTGACTAACGACTATAGCGCTGAATATATTCGTACAACAGTGAGTACTCTTGAGCAGCGTATGACCGAAGGCTGGCCATGTTGGGCATTTAGTAACCATGATGTAGAACGCGTTGCTAGCCGCTGGAGTAAAGATAACATTATCAATCCGCAGCAATGTAAAATGCTTACTGCCCTGTTAGCGTCTTTACGTGGCAGCGTGTGTATGTACCAAGGTGAAGAGCTTGGTTTAGGTGAAGCTGAAGTCGCATTTGAAGACTTACAAGACCCATACGGCATTACATTCTGGCCAAACTTTAAAGGCCGTGATGGTTGTCGTACGCCGATGCCGTGGAATGCTGCAGATGCTGAGCAAGCAGGCTTCTCAACAGTAAAACCTTGGTTACCTGTAGGCGATGCGCACAAATCAGTTGCGGTGAGTACGCAAGATCAAGATAAAGATTCTATTTTGAATGCCTACCGTGAATTTATGGCATGGCGTAAAGATAAGAACGTACTGCTTGAAGGCGACATTGAATTTATCGATACACAAGAGCCAGTACTTGCTTTTTATAGAACGCTCAACGACACTAAAATGCTTTGTGCATTCAACTTAGGTGCTCAAAGTAGCGAACTGACACTCTCTGATACTGTGTCTTCACTGCATACAGAGCTTTCTCATCACACAGCTGAATTAAAAAATAATACAGTCACTCTGCCCGGGTTTGGTTGCTTTTATGCAACTCTGAATTAAAAATCAGTTGTTAAAACCAAGCCCTGCAATGCAGGGCTTTTTTATTTCTGATCATGGTATTATACCAACCCGCAATAATACTTAATCATTTTGAGGGATTAAACCTGTCGCTAACTGCGTTAAAAATTCCTCATTTAGAACAACTAAATAACTAAATTTTTGCCTTGTTATCAACGAGGTTTTATCGCCTCAAAATAGACTACTTAATTAAGCGGATTGGTATTAGTGGTTCATGGTTTTACTATTAATGTAATCTGTAAGAGCAAACAACACCCCCGACACCACAAACGTGACATGAATTAACACCTTCCAGAGTAACTCATCTGTTGAATGGTTGTTTGAGCTGATAAAGACCTTTAAAAGCTCCACAGCCGAGATTGCAACAATTGCACTAATCAACTTCATCTTAAGGCCAGAGAAACCAACCTTGCCCATCCAAACTGGTCTATCTTCATGGTTTTCTATATTTAATTTTGAAACAAAGTTTTCGTAACCACTAAAAATAATAATAAGCAAAAGCCCAGCTAGTAGCGCAGTGTCAACTAAAGTCAAAATACCTACCAAAAGCTCTTGGTTTGACGCAGTGAACGTATTTAAAGCCATGCTGTATAAATATTTAAAGAACTTTAGCAACAGTAATACCACAGCGACTAATAAGCCAATAAAGAATGGCGCTAGTAACCAACGCGAGCGAAAAATAAAACTCTCTACAACTTGTTCTAGTTTGGTTGGTACTTTCTTTGTTTTTGAATGAGTCCCTTGTTCAGACATAAGTTAGTTCACTTTTCTTTTAAAATTAGCGCGATAATACGTGTTTTGACCTTACGATTACCAGCATTAGAGGCAAAATAGTGGTTATTTTTTGCTTATCTTTACGATAAAAAAATTTCGTTATCTTTTTTTGAAATTTAGTTTATAAATTCACTCAAGCAAAGTGACATACACATTGCGCACCATTACTGTGCATTTAGCCAGTGATAATTAATTTTTTGATTAGGAATAATTAAATGAAAAAAGCATTGCTAGCACTAATTTTGGCACCTGTTTTAAGCGTGTCAGCAACGAATGCAATCGCTAACGAAGCACCTGAAGCATCAGCTGAAATGATCAAAGAATACACTGAAATGTGTTTAAACTGGGCAAAAGATGATGACATCAGCAACGAAGAATTAAAGCCATACGTATTAAAATGTGTAAACGATGAGCTTGAAGCTGAAGGCTATAAAAAAGTAAAAGACGTACAAATCTAATTTTACGTCTACTTAGAATATGAAAAAACCGGAATGACACAATGATGTGCGTTCCGGTTTTTTATTTGCATCTCAAATTAACAATAAGTTTGCGCGACATTACGCCGCGACTTCTATTATATAATCTGGCGATTTATTTTTTGGCTGCTGTTTTTTTCTTAGCAGGCGCTTTCTTTTTACTTTCTTCTACCCATTTACCATTTTGGTAGTGGGCGGTCCAACCTGTGGCTTTGCCATCTACTTCACTCATTACATACTGCTCTTTATTTTTGCGGCTGTAGCGAACGACTGAAGGATTTCCATCAGGATCTTGTGTAGGTGCGTCAGCAAGGTAATAAAACTTTTCAGAAATACGATCTCTAAAACGCTTTAATTCTTCCACTTTAGGCGCACGCGTTTCACGTGATTTAGGGAAAGTATTAGCCGCTAAGAAAATACCTGATGCACCATCACGCAGTACAAAATAAGCTTCTGACTTTTCACATTCAAGTTCAGGTAAGTGAACTGGATCTTCTTTTGGTGGCGCAGCTTCACCATTTTTGAGTAACTTACGTGTATTTTTACACTCTTCATTACTACAACCGAAGTACTTTCCAAAACGACCAGATTTTAACTGCATGTCTGAGCCACATTTATCACATTCGATAATAGGGCCGTCGTAGCCTTTAATTTTAAAGGTGCCTTGCTCAACGATATAACCCTTACATGCCGGGTTGTTACCACACACATGTAACTTACGTGTTTCGTCAATTAAGTATGAATCCATTGCCGTTTCACAAATTGGGCAACGCTTCATTTGCATTAGAGATTCAGTTTCTACGTCTTCGACATCCGCAGCAATAGCTTCATCGCCTGATACCAAATTCATGGTTGTAGTACAGCGCTCTTTAGGTGGCAAGTTGTAACCAGTACAACCTAAAAATACACCCGTTGATGCGGTACGAATCCCCATCTTACGACCACACGTAGGGCAATCAATATCAGTTTCGACCATTTGGTTTTGACGCATGCCCCCCTGCTCTTCGTCACCTGAAGCAATTTCAAGCTGTGTTGAAAAGTCTGCGTAAAATCTATCAAGTACTTGTGTCCAAACACGTTCGCCCTCTGCGATATCATCGAGACGGCCTTCCATCTTAGCGGTAAAGTCAAAGTTCATCAGATCTTCGAAGTTCTCAACTAAGCGGTCTGTAACTATCTCGCCCATTTTTTCAGCGAAGAAGCGGCGATTTTCAACACGCACATAACCACGATCTTGAATCGTAGAGATGATAGATGCATACGTAGATGGGCGACCAATGCCACGCTTTTCTAATTCTTTAACTAGGCTCGCTTCGCTAAAGCGTGCAGGTGGCTTTGTAAAATGTTGTTTAGGATCTAGCTCAACAAGCGTTAAAACATCACCTTCTTTAACTGCTGGTAGTGATTGATCTTCTTCATTCTTTTTACGAACAGCCGGTTGGACTTTTGTCCAACCATCAAAGCGAAGAACGCGACCTTTAGCTTTTAACTGATATTCGCCAGCACCCACTGTTAAAGTGGTTAGATCGTATTCAGCAGGAACCATCTGGCAGGCAACAAATTGGCGCCAAATTAATTCGTAAAGTTTTTTAGCATCTGCTTCAACACCGTCTAAATGACCAGATAGTACGGTAACACTAGAAGGACGGATCGCTTCGTGTGCCTCTTGTGCATTGCCTTTAGAGCTATAACTAATCGGTGCTTTCGGTAAATATTTTTCACCAAATTGCTCTGTCACGTAATCACGACACATTTCAACTGCATCTTTCGATAAATTAGTTGAGTCGGTACGCATATAGGTAATGTGACCCGCTTCATATAAGCGTTGAGCAAGCATCATGGTTTTCTTAACACCATAACCTAAGCGCGTACTGGCAGCCTGTTGCATGGTTGAAGTAATAAAAGGTGCGCTCGGTTTACTCTTGCTAGGCTTTTCTTCAACGCTAATGACTTTGTAGTCAGCTTTTTCGAGTTCACTAACAGCAGACATCGCCTGCTCTTCATTAACTGGTTTAAAAGGCTTGCCAGCGTGTTTAGTAACTTCTAAGCGTAAAGCTGCCTCTGTATTTTTAACGTCAGCGTGGATATCCCAAAACTCTTCGGGGATAAATGCTTTGATTTCGCGTTCACGTTCAACAAGTAAACGTACTGCAACAGATTGCACACGACCGGCTGATAAGCCACGTGCTACTTTAGCCCACAGTAATGGCGACACCATAAAACCCACGACTCGGTCAAGAAAACGACGCGCTTGTTGCGCATAAACCATGTCAGTGTTTAGTTCACCGGGTGTTTCAAATGCCTGCTGAATCGCATTTTTAGTAATTTCATTAAAAACAACTCGCTTATATTTTTCAGGCTCGCCACCAATAATTTGTTCGAGGTGCCATGCAATCGCTTCCCCTTCTCTATCCAAATCGGTTGCGAGATAGATTTTATCGGCGTTTTCAGCAAGTTTCTTTAATTCTTGAACAACTTTCTCTTTGCCCGGTAAGACTTCGTAATGTGGCTCCCAGCCTTTTTCAGGGTCAATACCCATACGAGCAACTAAATTTTTATAGTCGCGTTGCTTTTTATAGGCAGCTTTTTCTTCTGGCGACATTTTTCGAACTTCAGCAGGGGTTTTCGTCGCTGCAGTTTTTGTTTTGCCTGAACCTGAAGTTGGTAGATCACGCACATGCCCAACACTGGACTTTACGATGAAATCGTTACCTAAGTATTTATTAATTGTTTTTGCCTTTGCAGGAGACTCTACAATTACAAGTGATTTGCCCATAGTTGCCTATTTCTGACCGAGTATTTTAAAAGTTTTTTGCCCTTATACATGTATATCAATCACATTAAACAAATAAGTATGATTTTTATCATTGGAGCACGAATATTTATAGGTATATCTACAAACACCAATTGTTACAAGCTTTTAATAGAAACTTTTCTTCATTGACTGAATAATTAAACAATTTTTGTTGCTAATTTAGTCAATGTGGTGTTTTAAGGTAATTTCAAGGGGAATATATAGAACAGCAACAAAAATGCCAACCTTCTGGTTGGCATTTTTTAAGATTTAACTTTATTTATCATCGATTATTGAAATCGATCGGCTCACCGTTTTAGTTCCGCCAAGCTGATTTTCAAATTGGAAAGTTATAGTTAGCACACCATCTTGATCTTGGTTACCATCAGACTCCCTAGCAATTCGAACATCAGAATACATTGTTGAGTCACGATTTGTGCTCGGAATCGTTTCCTCATGCTCAATTATAGAAAAATCTCCATTATCGGCCGTTAGCGAAACTTCAGTTCCAGCAGGAAGTGGATTACCAAACTCATCACTATAAAAAATACGTACATTGATACTAGATAAACCCACTTCTAAGGTCTCAGGATCTGTTTCATCGGGGTCTGTTGCATCATAGTCTGGGTTAGCACGAGATACTTCAGATAAATCAATAGAGGCGACATCGCACCACAACACATTATCAGATACCTCAAATACACCAGCTATTGTGCTCGAACAATCAGCAGGCACTAAAACCTCATATGGAGCAGATACTACTTCATTGGATTTTAATACAGCAAAGCGAACATATGGATCATCACCAGACATGACAACTTCAATTTGCTTACGAACTTCAATTAAATCACGGGTACACTGGCCTGCATTAAAGGCAGCTTCACTACACAATAAGCCATTATACAAACCATCTGCACCGTCATAAATTCCATTATTATTAAGATCACGCCATGTTTCGTTATGACCACCACGCGAGTTTAATTCAGAACATTGATCTGTGATCGGATCGTAACTATCACTATCTGCATCACTGCAGTTCGCCTTGTCAAAAGTGCTATTTTCATTATGATCATTAAACGCTTCTGGTAAGTCATATAATGTGTAATATTCGCCAATATCGAATAAACCATTGCGCCTAGTTATTCCATCTGATGACTCTTCATCGACAAAGCTTTCTTGACCTTTTGCAACAGCAATAATACTTGTTCTTCCGCCTCGTATAACACCATTAGGATCGTTTTTAGCGCGAACTAATGTCCCGATACAAGGCGCTGCAGTTTCAAAATAAGGATCGCAGTTAACATCACCCGTCTTAGGGTTTATACCTTCGGTAGTTGCAGAGTTACCATCGATTTCACCAATTCTATTACCCCACTTGTAATCATAGAACGGTCGCTCACCTTGTGAACGCCACGTTACTACACATGACGCGTCAGTAGTACGACACACCGCTTCATTACTTTGTGGACCTACAACGCCTGATTCTGTCAAAACTGTTGATTCGACACCATTACTATTAAATTGATTAAATTGATCACCAAAATAAACCGTAAGACTATTAGTAATTCCATTGTAATTCAGTGCATTAGGGTTAAAAACTTGAGGGCTTAAATCGAAACTATTTTGATCCGTAATGCCTGAATATAATGCAAGTTGCGATGATACTGCATTGATTTGCTCTGCTAGTGGTACGAGGTGAAGCGTTCCTTCAGGACAAATGTCATTTGTTGGTTCATCTGCACACAACTGCACCTCATCTGTCCAACATGATAAATCATCACCTTCTGGTAATGCAGCAACATCTGTTTTTGAAACAAAACAAGCCTTAACTACAAGAGGACCAGGCACAATACCTGAAGTGACCGTAGTTTGCACAACACCATCATTGTCTGTATTCGCTGTACGTTGAGTCAAACCAGCTAAACCAGTTGAGTCTGTTAACTTAAAGTCAATTCGCTGCTGTGGCGATACAATGCCATCGGCATCTAATAATCTAAAGCGAACGACAGACTGTGTCGGTAAGCCACCTTCACCTGGAGGAAGAGCAATTACCGGTTCTGAGACGTCGATAAACTGAATTGATTGTACTGCTGAAACTTCAACAGGGATGATCGTTGAAGCAGTAAAGTTCTTTCCGCCCGTTTCGACTGTAATATTAACAACATCATCAATTCCGCAACCATTGGCTCTATAGGTAGAACTAGCTATACCGCTTGATGATTTTACAGAGGCATCAATACTTGAATTATTGTTATCAACACATGTTGAACTAAATTCTACATCTGTTGGTGTGGTATATAAATTCCCTTCTTCGTCCTTTAAAGTGACCTCAATAATTGTACTTCCTCCAGCTTTAAGAGGAATTACATCACCATTTGAGTCAACATTTAGGCCGTTGTCCACTTCTAGAATTAAATCTGCGATACCTACTGCAAAGTTAGTGCTAATTTGTTCATCTAAAGCAGATACTGTAATTGTTCCTGCACCGCCAGTGTTACCAGGTTGGATTTTCAATAGTGCAACACCAAAGCTATCAGTCAACGCTCGACCTGATGATGGAAGGACTGTCCCTAGATCAGTTGTTACTTCGACTAGTGCATTAGCAACAGCGTCACCACTTTGCTGATTTGTTACTTCAATAAATAAATCAGCAAGTTCAGCACTCGATACCGAGTTAGTTATGCTACAGCCTGATGCTATTGAGGTCGGGTCTAGTTTTACGTTACTTCTATTGTCATCCCAAGAAGGGACACAACCAGTTAAAAGAGAAGCTGTAACCGAATACTGTATAGCATCATCAGGGGCTTCATCACCATTAGAAATAAAGCCAGCAATTTTAGTGACTGCATTACCGCTTTCATCTGTATAGGTTGCTACAACTTGACCTGCCCCTTTCGCATCACCACTGCTCAGTGTTACAAAAGCTTCACCATTTGAATCTGTTAGAGCGGTTCCTAAAACAGGCGTAATTTTACCTGTAAAATTAGTGCTGAATGAAATAAGTTGACCTGCAAGGGGCGTCTCTTCATCAAGCAAAGTTGCTGTGACTTTACCTTTATTATCTTTGCTTACAGGGTTATCAACAGTAAACGGTGCTCCAGAAGTGTCTGTAATTGTGAGGTTTAATGTGACGCTGCCGCTCACACTTGAATCATCTGATTCTGAACCATCCGATGTGAAACCAAATGTGTCGCTGTAGGTATCTCCATCAAGAGCGTAGGTAGCAGTTACTATACCAGCGCCAGCAGTATCACCTGCCGTAAGTTTAATAGAAGCAACACCATTGCTATCTGTTAGATCAGTTCCAGATACTGGATCTAAAAGACCAATATCGCCGTTTAAGCTAAAGTTAATCACAACCCCAGCAACAGCTTCATCATTATTTGTTAATGTAGCAGATATTGTTAACGGAGAGTCAGCTGTTACCTGATTATCTTGTTCACCAGATGACAGCGAAAAACCTTGTACTGCAATTTCATAACTAGCTTCAGCTGTTGAATCATCCCCACCATCAAGCGAACCACCATCACTTTCCAGTGAGCCACCGCCACCACATGCAGCTAATAATGAGCTGAAAACTATTACACTTAGCCATCGAAATAAAGGCATTGACCTCTCCCTAGTTAGCTATTTCAAACTTTGTTTTATTATTTACCTAATATTAACCTAAAATCAGTCCGAAAATAATCATTTTTTTATTCATTTCTTAACGAATTAATTTAATTATTTATCGAATTTTTCTGTATAAAAATCCTTATGCTGGTAGTCTATGACAAAATTTATAACAAGATAGATTAGGTGTATGTCAAAAGTACGGTCTTTAAGCCTTACATCGCGTATCATGGTTGGTATGGTACTTGGTGTAGTTGTTGGTTTTATCTTTCAAGCCATTTTAGCGGGTGAAGACGATTTCCTTATTCCATTAGGGTTATTCTCTTTACCTATTAAAGCTTTTTTTGTTGATGGTATTTTCCATGTTGGCGGGCAAATATTCATTGCAAGCTTAAAAATGCTTGTGGTGCCTTTAGTATTTGTATCACTTGTTTGTGGAACTTGTAGCTTGAGCGACCCAAAAAAGTTAGGTCGACTAGGTGGTAAGTCTATTTTGCTTTATTTAGCGACAACGGCAATCGCCATTACTGTTGCTATCACCTTGGCGTTATTAGTGAATCCAGGTGAGGGAATCAATTTACCTTCAGATGCTAACTATAGTGCGAAAGAAGCTCCCACCCTTGCGCAAGTCATTATTGGTATGTTCCCAACAAACCCTATTGATGCAATGGCAAGTGGCAACATGCTCCAAGTTATCGTTTTTGCCTTGTTATTTGGTGTTGCGATGGCACTCAGTGGAAAAGCAGGTAAACGAGTGGCCAGTGTTTTTGAAGATTTAAATACCGTAATTTTAAAGCTTGTAACACTGCTTATGAATATTGCACCGTATGGTGTATTTTTCTTAATGGCAAAATTATTTACAACCATTGACTTAAAGCTTATCACTAGCTTGGCCTTATATTTTGGTGTCGTTGTTTTTGCTTTATTATTTCACGGTTTTGTGAATTACAGCCTGTTACTTAAGCTGTTTACAGGTCTAAACCCTATTACATTTCTAAAGAAAATGAAAAATGCCTGTTTATTTGCATTTAGTACATCAAGCTCAAGCGCAACTATGCCTATTACCCTTGAAACAGCAAATAAAAAGTTAGGTGCTCATAACTCTGTTGCTTCTTTTACCGTGCCCCTTGGCGCAACCATCAACATGGATGGTACGGCGATTATGCAAGGCGTTGCGACTGTTTTTATTTCGCAAGTTTTTGCAGTAGATTTAACGATTTCTGATTATCTGATGGTTATTTTAACCGCAACCCTTGCTTCTGTAGGTACTGCTGGTGTGCCGGGTGTAGGCCTTATTATGTTAGCTATGGTATTAAATCAAGTTGGATTGCCTGTAGAAGGTATTGCTATCATCATTGGTGTCGACCGCTTACTTGATATGACGCGAACCGCTGTTAACGTGACCGGTGACTGCATGGTGACCTGTGTGGTTGCAAAATCTGAAGGTGAGTTTGATGAGGACGTATTTAACGACCCAAATGCCGCTAAAGATTTAGAAGATTACCATAAATCTATTAATTAATTTCACACTAATTAACTCATAAAAAAACCCGCTAAATAATAAGCGGGTTTTTTATACTACTTTCATGTTTTTAAATTTAAGGGTTTAAGCCTTTTAAACGAGACATTAAAGTCACTCCCGCTTTACTTACCCCTGAACTTAATCCGACGGCGAGCTTATCGCTTAAATTCTTCTTAACACGGTATTTTACTTTAAAGATTTGACGTTCTTTAGCTTGGCTCAATAAGATATCATCACTTGTATCAATCTTATCAACTAAACCTTTATCAAACGCTTGAGTAGCAAACCAATGTTCACCTGTTGCAACAGTATCAATATCTAGAGATGGGCGTTGCTCACTCACAAAGGTTTTAAATAAACCGTGGGTTTGTTCAATTTCTTCTTTGAATTTTTCACGACCTTTATCGGTATTTTCACCAAAGATAGTTAGCGTACGCTTGTATTCACCGGCAGTGATTTGCTCAAAATCAACATCATTCTTTTTCAAGATTTTATTAAAGTTAGGAATTTGCGCAATAACACCTATCGAGCCAACAATGGCAAAAGGTGCTGCAACAATCTCATTGGCCACACAGGCCATCATATAGCCGCCACTTGCTGCTACTTTATCAATAGCTACCGTTAAATGAATGCCAGCATTACGTAAGCGTTGCAGTTGAGAGGCAGCAAGGCCATAGCCGTGCACCACACCACCACCACTTTCAAGGCGAACCAGTACGCGGTCTTTTTCTTTGTCAGCAATGGTTAAAATAGCGGTAATTTCTTCGCGAAGACTTTCGACTTCATGGGCATCAACACTGCCATTGAAATCAATAACATATAAACGCGATTTAGGCTCGTCGTTTTGCTGTTTTTTAGCCTCAGTTTTTTGCTGTTTTTGATGAGCCTTGAGCTCTTTTTTAGAAAGGGTATTTTCGATAAAGCTTTGTTTTAGATCATCAAGTTGCTCACTTAAATCATCAATTGTTATCTCCCCTTTCTTCGCTTTTGGTTTCACTGCTGCGCCCATGATAATGGCAACAATCACTGCAATTGCGATGACAAATGTCAGGGTCTTTGCAAAAAACAACCCGTATTCATATAAAAATTCCAATCAAACTCTCCATTTATTAATACTTCGGCACAATTTACCACGCTTTAAAGCAAAAAAAAGCCACATGATGTGGCTTTTTACTTAATTGGTTATTACGTAATTAATAGCATTTAATTATTCAGTAACAACTTCTGTGTTTGTAACCTGAAGATACTGCCCACGACTTGCTAAGAAAGTCGCGATTTGTAATTGCATTTCTGTTGTTGCTGCTGCACTTTCTTCAGCAGTAGCACCTGAATCTTCTGTCGCTGCAGGTGATAATACAGAGCTGTGATGGCCTTTCGTGAATTTAACCACATAGCTCATTGCATCAGCAGTCGGGCCTTGAGTTTCTGCAACAGTTGATAAGCCCATTAGATTAGCAAGAGGTAAGCTACCAGCAATTGGGTTGCTCGCCACCATTGGTGGAATAACCATATCAGCATTGTTGTTAGCACCATCGCCAACCACTACACTCATGTACACTGGCGTGCCAAGCGCTGCAACAGAGGCAGCATAATTTGACGGGTCGCCACTATCAAGTGCTGTTTGTGCAGCAAAAGCAAATTGAGTAACCACACTTTGAATGTTTGCTAGCTTTTCTGTTTCGCCTGCCACTGTTAGTGAACCAACGTACTCTTTATAAGCACATGTGACAAATTTAGTTTGGTCTGGTAATAGCACGCCACAATTTGATAACGCTTCATTTTGAGCATAAGCACCAAACTCAGCAGATTCAGCTGTACCGGCTGCAAGTAATACAGAGCCTTGAACAAATGGGCCAAATGTATTTGACTCAATTAAGAAGCTTGCGATACCGCCGCCGCCACTGGCAAGTGCTACGCTTTTCACGTTGAACATTGGATCAACTTGATCAGCTAGCGGTGCATTAGTAACAGCAACAAATGCTGGTGCAACGACAGAGCCTAATGAATGACCTAAGAATGATACATCTTGCGTATTTAAATCAGCAGCACCGGTAAAGTTAAGACCCAAACGTAAACCAAGTAAATCAGCAACTGATTGACGTAAGCTATCACGCGCTACTAATAATGACTGTAAGTTCATATAGCTTAATACCGAACCAGTAGAGGCATTAAAATCGTCAGTACCGTCGCCATCTACATCTACACCACGCTCACCATGCATAGGATGATCGATTGCAGCTGTTGCAAAGCCTTGCAGTGTTAATTGTGCAGTAATGGCTAACATATCTTCTTTTTTAGAAGTAATGCCGTGCTGAAGGATAACAACTGGCCAGCCTGTCTCAGGCATGCTCAATGCGTCTAAGCCGAGCTGAGCTCGCACTGCATTAATTACAGGTAAAATTGGTTTAGTAATTTGTACTGGCACATTAGCAATACTTTGTGTTTTTGGAATTGTGTTGTACTTAGTTAAGTGTTTAGTTTGGTCTAAACCTAAATCACGTAACTTGCCTTCACTTAACGCCATACACAGGCCATCAGTTTCGCTAATAGGGTCTGTTGGGAATGAATCCCCCGCTGCGGCTGCATAACCTAGTACCGCAACACCGCTATCACATAAACCTTGCCAGTAAGTCGCAGATAAATCATCAACCGTTGTGCCAGTTGGTGTAGCTAAATACATAGGTAACATTACGCTACCTTTTTGATACTGCACACCACCAAACACAGGTGACACACCAGTAATACCTTGTGATGCAAATACTTGCTCAACGGTAATAACGGGTTGATCAGGAATTTGCACCATAGGCGTCGGTAGTGCATCTTGGGTTAAACTTGCAGCAAGAAGCTGCTTAACTGTTCCAAGCACTTGACCTGCTGATTGCATTGTCATCGCTGCTGAGTAAATGATTTCATCTTTTGTGATTGCACCACCTGATGTCACTGCGTTTTCATAGCTATTGATAACCGCTTGAAGTGACTTTTGTGAGTCGGTAATAAGTGTTGCTTCCTCGCTCACGAGTGCATAAGTTGAAGAAGGCTCAATTGAGCGCCCTTCTGAGTCCATTAATGACGTTGTCAAAACATTAATGTAAGTGCTGCCAGCTTTAAATGGCTTAAGTGGGATCACAGCAACCGCATCACCAGAACCTTGTGTGATAAAGTCAACACCGAAAGTAAGTTCAGACACTAATTTACAAGCGATACCAGCTGGTACTTGTGAACAGGTTTCGTCTGTTTGGCTTGCACCCATAACAACTTCAAAAATACGCACAGCGCCTGGTGAAGCAGCAGATGTCATATCAAGAGAGATACCCGAAGGAAAAGTTAAGTCAATTTTAAACGGAGTTTGCGTAGACCAACCATCAAGCGCACCAAGTGCAAGTTGTGGATCAGCATAGGCCGCACGGTCAACACTAACATTGTCGTCGTCTAATTCACCCGGCATATTTAAAGTACCATCAAGCGTACCACTCATAAGTAAATCATTCGGCACTGAGATAACACTATTCGCTGGGTCAAATTTTACTGTCGCGGTTGGGAGAACAGGAGGATTATCATTTTTTACATCTTCTAATGTTTCTCCTCCACCACAGCCAGTAATGGCTGACGCAATGGCTAGTGAGAGTAGCAGTTTTTTCATAATTTCGCTCCGCGCAAATCTTATTGTTATTGTGTGTTCAAAGTTAAAAGTAGTGGTTCTACTACCTTCATTCTAAGTTAATTTAATGTAATTAGGTTATTAATGAGACATTAGACCAGTTAAACTTAACGTAAAGTTTCAATTTTCGCCACCTTAATTTGCAATAAATTCGATAACTTGGCTTTTTGCTATGGTAAAATAGTAAAAAACTTAATCGATGGTACGTTTATGCATACTTATAAAGCCGCAGAGAATGCGCTAAAAGACAAAGTAATTTTAATAACAGGTGCTGGTGACGGCATTGGTCGTGTTGCCGCACTATCTTATGCTAAGCATGGTGCCACTGTTATTTTACTTGGAAAAACAACCAATAAGCTTGAATGTGTTTACGATGAAATTGTAAACGCTGGCTATCCACAACCGGCTATTGTGCCAATGGATTTAAAAGGTGCCACAAAGCAAAACTACCGTGACTTAGCTGCAACCATCGAAATGCAGTTCGGTAAGTTAGACGGCTTACTTAATAATGCAGGTATTTTAGGTTCATTAGGTCCACTTGAGCACTTCTGTGTATCAACATTTGAAAACATCATGAAAGTGAATGTAACTGCACAAGCTATGATCACTAAATTTATGTTCCCTCTGCTTCGAAAATCTGACAGTGCATCTGTTATTTTTACTTCATCTGGGGTGGGTCGCCAAGGCCGCGAACACTGGGGTGCGTATGCTATCTCAAAATTTGCTGTAGAGGGCATGATGCAAACGTGGGCTTGTGAAGTGGGTAAAACCAATATTCGCGTAAACTGTATCAATCCTGGCGCTACCCGCACATCAATGCGTGCATCTGCATACCCTGGTGAAGATAGGGATAAGTTAGCAACACCCGAAGATTTAATGCCAACTTATTTATACTTGATGAGCGACGACTCTAAAGAAGTGAATGGTCAGTCTTTAGATGCTCAACAAAAATAAGCCAGAAACAAATATCTAGACACAAAAAAAGCAGCTTTCGCTGCTTTTTTAATTTTTCGATTAAATAAAGCGTTTGATAATAAAATCAACTTTTACACGTTTAGCCTGGCCCAATAGCTTTTTAACCGGCGCAGGATAGTCATTCATCGTTTCTAAGTCTTGTGGGCCTGTTAAACGTCGACAGTGCTTTAATATAGCTTGTTTTTCGTTTTCTATTTGTTCAAGGATATGCTGCTTAGGGTCGTCAATTAAAATACCATTTTCGATATCTAAGCCCCATGCGCGTGGATTTAAATTGTGCCCACTTAATAAGTGTAATCGCTTATCCGAACAAATCCCCTTCAAGTGGAACGAGTTACTCTCGTGCTTCCAAAGGTAAACATTCAAATTACCATTACTGATGTGGCGTTTTTGTGACTTTAAAAATTTATACAAAATGGTTTCGTATAAATAAGGTAATGCACCAATCTTACTAAACGGCTCACTTGGCGGCAGATAAAAGTCATTGGCAGTTTTATCCCCTACCACAATAGTTACCTGCTTACCTTGCTTTAATAAACGGCGTAATGAACGCATTAATGGTGCAGGAAAGTTAAAGTAAGGGGTATAAAGAACGAGCTCTTGCTCAGTGGTATCGAATAACGATTTAATTAAACGGTTCAGCTTATTACTTCTTCGCCCAAAACCTAAAAATAAACGCACACCCAACTCACCGGCACTGGCTTCTGCAGCGCTTTCGTAACTTGCAGATTTAAGTTCACGCATCAATTGCTTTTGCGCCACTTTAATATCATTAAATTGTATCAGTGGGCGCATATCAATTCGCGGCACGGCAACTGAGCTTAACAGATGTGTTTCTATAAATTCGATGACCGAATTACATAATCCAGCTTGGTGAACTAAGAAGTAACGGTCTAAACGATAACGGTCATCTTGCTGAAGATATACATTATTTAAGCTTGCGCCGCTGTATAATAATGTATCGTCAATCACAAAACCTTTTAAATGCAGTACCCCGAAAAGCTCTTTGGCTTTTACCGGAACACCATGTACTTTCACATTTGATTGATACTGCTCTTGAAAATCACAATACATGCTGGCATTGCCATCAGACTTAGCCGCACCAATTAAACCACGTTGAGCTCGGTGAAAATCAACCAATACTTTTACTTCTAACTCAGGATTAGCAAGTGATGCCTGATGTAAGGCAGTCAATATTTCTCGTCCTGCTTCATCATCTTGCAAATACAAAGCAGTAATATAAATTCTTTTTTTCGCTGAACCAATTAAACGCAATAGTTCAGTGCGATACTCTTTTGCATTGGTTAAGACCTGTACGTCTTCTGTAGTCAGCCCAAAAGCGGGCTTTTCCTGCCAAAATACCATAATTGCCTGTTAGTTTAGTTAGCTCATACCATGAGCTAATATCAAAATTAGCTAAAACATACCAAAAAAAAATTGCTTGGTCATGAATTACCGTACTTTGATCACAGAACAATTTGTAATTAGCCTATTTTACGAACAAAAATAGGTGTTTAAATTGCATTAAGTAAGGATTATTTGACAGCTTCGCAATTTGACTAAAAAAATAATCGGGGCTTTTGTTTACTTCCGCCTTGTTTTTCTTAGAATCGGGCGCATAGACATCGTATTGAAACGTTTTTAGGAAAAACCATGAGTGACGCAAAACACTGTAAACTATTAATCTTAGGTTCTGGCCCTGCGGGCTACACGGCAGCGGTATACGCAGCCCGTGCTAACCTTAACCCTGTTCTTATCACTGGTATTCAGCAAGGTGGTCAATTAACGACAACCACTGAAGTTGAAAACTGGCCTGGCGATGCACACGGATTAACAGGTCCAGCATTAATGGACCGTATGAAAGAGCATGCTGAACGTTTCGAAACTGAAATCGTTTTTGATCACATTAATAAAGTTGATGTTTCAAAGCGCCCTTTCACTTTAACTGGTGACTCAGGCACATATACATGTGATGCATTAATTATTGCAACTGGCGCGTCAGCTAAATACTTAGGTTTAGAATCAGAAACTAACTTCCAAGGTCGTGGTGTTTCTGCTTGCGCAACCTGTGATGGTTTCTTCTACCGTGGTCAAAAAGTAGCGGTTGTAGGCGGTGGTAACACTGCTGTTGAAGAAGCACTTTACTTATCAAATATTGCTGATGAAGTTCACGTTATCCACCGTCGTGACAGCTTCCGCAGTGAGAAGATCTTAGCTGATCGTTTAAAAGAAAAAGCTGAAAACGGTAACGTTGTTTTACATTACAACCGCACATTAGATGAAGTGCTTGGTGATGAAATGGGCGTTACTGGCATCCGTATTAAAGCAACTGATTCTGAAGAAACAGAAAACTTAGATCTTGCCGGTGTATTCATTGCAATTGGCCACAAGCCAAACACTGACATGTTTGAAGGTCAGCTAGAAATGAAAGACGGCTATTTAGTTGTTCAATCTGGTTTAAACGGTAACGCAACACAAACAAGCGTACCAGGTGTATTTGCTGCAGGTGACGTGTCTGATCACATTTATCGCCAAGCAATCACATCAGCTGGTACTGGCTGTATGGCTGCACTTGATGCTGAGCGCTTTTTAGATAACCTATAAATTAGTTGATCTAAAGCACTAAATACTGGGGGCTGTTGTAAAACAGCCCCTTTTTTATAGCTAAAATTTTGTTAAAATCAGAACAAAGAACAACGACAAGCTGATATGATCAAGCAACTGTACCAACTCTCGCCCGAGACTGTTGATTTTCCAGACCCAGAACTCGCCCTTGATGAGCCCGATGGCCTGTTGGCAATTGGCGGTGATTTATCAGTTGAGCGTATTAAAAATGCCTACAACACAGGCGTTTTTCCATGGTTTAGTGACTATGAGCCCATCATGTGGTGGTCACCAAGCGTGCGTGGTGTTATTGAGCTAAATGAATTTCATGTCAGTCGCAGCTTAAAAAAGCATTTAAAGCGTTTTCCTGTGCGTGTCACCATTAATCACGCATTTCCCCATGTTATTAATGCTTGCCGTGAGCAACGTATCAATGCTGAAGGTACCTGGATCACAGAGCAAATGATGCATGCCTATATTGAAGCGCACCATCAGGGGTTAGCACACAGTCTTGAGATTTGGCATGAAGATGAACTGGTAGCTGGCCTCTATGGCATTATGCAAAACGGTATTTTTTGTGGTGAATCAATGTTCCATCAAGTCAGTAATGGTTCGAAACTGGCGATGTGGGCATTAGTTAATTGGCTTAACAAACATCAAGCCCATTTTATTGATTGCCAACTAGAAAACCCTTATTTAATCACTTTAGGTGCAAAAGTTATCCCACGTAGAGAATTTTTAACTAGACTTAAATTAGCACACAGTTATGTGCCTAAAAAAGATATGTGGCAACCACAAGAGTTGATTAATATTTATGACTGAGCACTTACCCGCTAGGCTTGGTTTAAGCCAGCAATTTGATTGCAGTTATTTACCCGACCGTCAGGAACAACTACTTGTTATACTTGATCCGAGTTGTTATTGCCCTGATAAATTTGAACAATTATTAGCATTAGGCTTTAGACGCAGTGGCGACCAAATCTATCGTCCACATTGCCCTATTTGTAATGCCTGTAATTCAGTGCGCGTTTTAGCCCAACAATTTACTCCTTCAAAATCGCAAAAGCGCAAATTAAATAAAGCAAATAAGGTTTTCACGGTCAGTTATAGTGAGTACGAACGCGCAGAATACTACCCGTTATATTGCAAATACATCACGCAAAGACATCAAGATGGTTCAATGTTTCCGCCTGACCAAAGTCAGTACGAAAGCTTTTTGTTTTGCCAGTGGCTACCCGTTACATTTATAGAGTTAAGAGATGGCGATAAGTTAGTTGCCGTTGCGGTAACCGACTGTATGACCAATGCCCTATCAGCGATTTATACCTTTTTTGATCCCGACTATGAGCAATACAGTATCGGTAGCATCATGATCATGGAACAAATTAAATTTGCAAAACAACAAGCAAAACAATTTGTCTATTTAGGCTACCAAATCGACGAATGCACTAAAATGAAATATAAAACCCAATTTTTGCCTGCACAAAAGCACATTGGCGACGAGTGGTTGGCGATTTAATTTACAAAATTGAGCCCTGTAGCTTTACTTATTGCAGTATTTTCGGCAAAATCTGCAGCGTTTAACTATTAAAGAGGTGTTACGCTAAACATGGCGAAAGAAGACGTAATCGAAATGCAAGGTACGGTCCTTGATACTTTACCAAATACAATGTTCCGAGTTGAGCTAGAAAATGGTCACGTTGTTGTGGCTCATATCTCTGGTAAAATGCGCAAAAACTACATCCGCATCTTAACTGGTGACAAAGTAACCGTAGAAATGACTCCTTACGATTTATCGAAAGGTCGCATCGTATTCCGTGCTCGCTAAGTTAGTGCGTTAACGAGAGATTTAGCTTTTTGCTGCTTTGAATGAGCAGGTGTGTTTATTACAAAGAGCTAAAAGCGTTTGTTAAATGGTGTTCAAACTAACTTAGTTTTAATTCCATTTAATAAACAAAAAGCCCAGCAATTGCTGGGCTTTTTGTTTCAGCTTGATAAATTAAGCCGTTTCTAAGCTAGTCTCAAAATCAAAGTGGATTTTCTTGTCCTTAATCGAAACCTTAACTGAACCACCATCGGCTAGCTCACCAAACAAGATTGCATTTGCCAGCGGCTTTTTAAGCTCATCTTGGATAACACGTGCCATCGGACGTGCCCCCATTGCTTTATCGTAGCCTTTATCTGCCAACCACTCTCTTGCTTTGGATGTAAGCTCAAGATTAACCGACTTCTTATCAAGTTGCGCTTGTAACTCAACAATGAACTTATCAACCACTTGCAAGATAATCTCTTTCTCAAGGTGATTAAACCAAATGATGTTATCTAAACGGTTTCTAAACTCAGGTGAAAACACTTTGTTGATTTCACTCATCGCATCATGAGAATGGTCTTGCTCAGTAAAGCCAATTGACTTACGTACAGTCTCTTGAACACCCGCATTCGTCGTCATCACCAATACTACATTTCTGAAATCGGCTTTACGACCGTTATTATCAGTAAGTGTACCGTGATCCATTACTTGCAGTAGAATGTTGTAAATATCTGAATGTGCTTTTTCAATTTCGTCTAGTAGTACAACTGCATGCGGATTTTTAATTACCGCTTCAGTTAATAAACCACCTTGCTCAAAACCTACATAGCCAGGAGGTGCACCAATTAGACGACTGACCGCATGACGTTCAACATATTCAGACATATCAAAACGAATAAACTCAACACCCATACACTTAGCAAGCTGCTTAGTAACTTCTGTTTTACCAACTCCTGTTGGGCCTGCAAATAAGAACGAACCCACTGGTTTATCTTCGTTAGCAAGACCTGAGCGTGATAAGCGAATTGCTGAAGTCAACGCATCGATTGATTGGTCTTGACCAAACACTAGCATCTTCAGGTTACGATCAAGGTTTTTAAGTGTTTCTTTATCGCTTGACGAAACGCTTTGCTGAGGGATACGCGCCATCTTAGATACAATTAGCTCGATATCAGCCACGCCAATTGTTTTCTTACGTTTAGAAACTGGCTGTAAACGTTGATTAGCACCAGCCTCATCAATAACATCAATAGCCTTGTCTGGTAAGTGACGTTCATTTATGTATTTAGCACTAAGTTCTGCAGCTGCTTTCAATGCTTTTTGTGTGTAACGAATACCATGGTGCTCTTCGTAACGCTCTTTTAAGCCGTTAAGAATCTTCGTGGTATCAGCCACACTTGGTTCAAGCACATCAATTTTTTGGAAACGACGTACTAGCGCACGGTCTTTTTCAAAGATATTCTTGAACTCATTATAAGTAGTCGAGCCCATGCAGCGCAGTTTACCACTTGAAAGTAGCGGTTTGATTAGGTTCGATGCATCCATTACCCCGCCCGATGCTGCACCGGCGCCAATGATGGTATGAATTTCATCAATAAATAAAATTGAACCTGGTTTAGCCTGTAACTCTTTAAGTAGCGATTTGAAACGTTTTTCGAAGTCGCCACGGTATTTAGTACCCGCTAATAACGCGCCCATATCGAGTGAGTAGACCACTGCATCGGCAATCACTTCAGGTACTTCTTTGTTTACAATACGATAAGCTAAGCCTTCAGCTATGGCTGTTTTACCCACCCCTGCTTCACCAACCAATAGCGGGTTATTTTTCTTACGACGACATAACACTTGTACTGTGCGTTCAACTTCGTTGTCGCGGCCCACTAATGGGTCAATATTGCCATCAATGGCCTGTTGATTCAGGTTGGTCGTAAAGTTTTCAAGCTTAGTTGGCTCTTCACCTTGCACTTCTTGCACTTCTTCATGAATGTCATCGTGATCTTCACCGCCAATGTCGTCATCTGTTTTAGAAATACCATGCGAAATAAAGTTAACAATATCCAAACGATTAACATCTGATTTTTTAAGTAAATAAACTGCTTGGCTCTCTTGTTCAGAAAAAATTGCCACTAGCACATTCACGCCAGTAACTTCGTTTTTGCCTGATGACTGCACGTGAAATACAGCGCGCTGTAATACACGCTGAAAACCTAACGTCGGTTGTGTTTCTCTGTCTTCCTCAAGATCAGGAATAACCGGTGTTGTTTCGTCAATAAAATCTGATAATTCGACTTTTAATGCGCCCATATCTACGCCGCAGGCGTTAAGCGCTTCCCCAGCAGAAGGGTTATCGAGCAGTGCAAGTAAAAGATGCTCGACGGTCATAAATTCATGACGACGTGTTCTCGCTTCGCGAAACGCCGCATTTAAGGTTAGTTCTAAGTCTTTGTTTAGCATTGGCAACCCCTTACTGAGATAATATTTATATACCGTTGTGACGGGCTAATTAGTTCACCCTACCTTGGTATTTATTCCTGCTCACAACTACATAGCAGTGGATGCTCGTTGTCTCGTGCGTAACGATTAACTTGTTCAGCTTTGGTATGAGCTACATCAGCGCTGTAAACACCGCATATCGCTTTACCATTATGATGAACTTGAAGCATCACATCTGTTGCTCTATCGCTATCCATATTAAAAAACGTCATTAGTACTTCTATCACAAAGTCCATAGGCGTGTAATCATCATTATTTAAAATGACCTTATGTTTTCGCGGTGGTTGCAATTTTTGCTTTTCACTATCGCGAACCGTTTCAATAACACCAGAATCTTTCATGCCACTCATAATTAAATATAGTCTTGTCTTTAGAACTCAAGCAAACTTGAATAAAAAAATAAATAAATTGTTAAAAAATAGTCTAAAACACTTGACTGACTGGCTAAATAAACTACAGTCAAATATAGATTGATTAATCATTAGTCAGTCTAGCAAATTACACGGTTTAGAATAACTAAATTAGTCAACTTATAGAAGGATGTAGAAGTATGGCTTGTGGAAAAGTCAAATGGTTCAACAATGCCAAAGGTTTTGGCTTCATCGTAGAAGACGGCAGCGAGACTGATATCTTCGCTCATTACTCAACGATTGTAATGGACGGTTATAAAACACTTAAAGCTGGTCAAGATGTAACATTCGAATTGCAACAAGGTCCAAAAGGGTTACACGCAACGAATATTGCGCCTAACGATGAAATCTCTTAGGTAAAACCTATTCGAGTATCAAGCGAGCGACCTTGTTAAGTTCCTCGCTTACTCTTCCACTAAAATTTATCCTTACACTTACCTTGAAATTCCATTTGTTTACCCCAATTGATTAATTGTTATTAGCCCTTTAGAGCCAAGCTTGTTACACTCTTGTTGCTTAAATTTAGCTTTTTCGTCATTTTGACGTAAGGCTTTTGGCTAATTTCATGATTTGCTTATTTGAGCTATAAGAATTTTACAGTCTGTCAGCTGTGGTTATTTTAATACTTTGTATTGAGTGGCAACAGCTAACAGACTGCTTGCTGTTGTTTTATCAAGGTACCTAAAGCTTGGTAATTCAAAGCTATCTTTTGCATTGTTGAATATGGCTAATTAAGGGTTACTGTTAGCAGTCATTACCAAACATTACGCCAACTATCTAGGAATGATGATGACATCAAAAATTATCTATACTAAAACAGATGAAGCGCCAGCTCTTGCGACGTATTCATTGTTACCAATCATCCAAGCGTATACAAACGCTGCTGGTGTTGAAGTTGAAACTCGCGATATTTCATTAGCGGGTCGTGTAATTGCAAACTTCCCTGAGTACTTAACTGAAGATCAACGTATTGATGATGCACTTGCAGAATTAGGTGAAATGGCTAAAACACCTGAAGCTAACATTATCAAACTACCTAATATCAGTGCTTCTATCCCTCAGCTACGTGCAGTAATCAAAGAGTTACAAGAAAAAGGTTACGCACTACCTGACTACCCTTCAGAGCCAAAAACTGATGAAGAAAAGAAAGTTAAAGCAACTTACGACAAAATCAAAGGTTCTGCTGTAAACCCTGTACTTCGTGAAGGTAACTCTGACCGTCGTGCTCCTGGTTCAGTAAAAGAATATGCGCGTAACAATCCACACTCAATGGGCGCATGGAGCAAAGATTCAAAGTCTTACGTTGCTAGCATGGAAGACGGTGACTTCTTCGGTTCAGAGCAATCAGTCACTGTTGAACAAGCAACTGACGTACGTATCGAGCATGTTGCTGAAAATGGTGATATCACAGTTCTTAAAGCAAGCACACCATTACTAGCAGGTGAAGTAATTGACGCTTCGCGAATGAGTGCTGCTAAGCTTCAAGCTTTCCTTGCAAAAGAAATTCAAGCAGCAAAAGACAAAGGCGTGTTGTTCTCATTACATATGAAAGCAACGATGATGAAAGTGTCTGACCCAATCATCTTCGGTCACGCTGTAAAAGTTTTCTTCAAAGACGTTTTCACAAAACACGCTGATCTTTTCAAAGAACTAGATGTTGACGTAAACAACGGCTTTGGTGATGTATTCTCAAAAATCGAAAGCCTAGATGCAGCTAAGAAAGCTGAAATCGAAGCGGATATCCAAGCGGTATACGACAACAACCCTGCTATTGCAATGGTTGATTCTGACCGTGGTATCACGAACCTTCACGTACCAAGTGATGTGATCATCGATGCATCAATGCCTGCTGCAATCCGTTCTAGCGGCCAAATGTGGAATAGCGAAGGTAAATTACAAGACACGAGCTTTGTCATTCCAGATCGTTGTTACTCAGGTGTTTACCAAGCAACTATCGATTTCTGTAAAGAAAACGGTGCATTCGATCCAACTACTATGGGTAGCGTACCTAACGTTGGTCTTATGGCTCAAAAAGCTGAAGAGTACGGTTCACATGACAAAACGTTCGAAGTAGCAGCAGCTGGTACAATCCGTGTTGTAGACACAGCTGGTACAACTTTACTTGAGCATGCTGTTGAGCAAGGCGATATCTGGCGTATGTGTCAGGTTAAAGATGCACCAATTCAAGATTGGGTTAAACTTGCTGTTAACCGCGCTCGCGCAACGGGCACGCCAGCAGTTTTCTGGTTAGACGAAAACCGTGCACACGATGCTGAGTTAATCAAAAAAGTTAACGCGTATCTGCCAAACCACGATACTGATGGTCTTGAAATCCACATTTTAGCACCTGTTGAAGCAACTAAATTCTCTTTAGAGCGCATCAAAGAAGGTAAAGACACTATTTCAGTAACTGGTAACGTACTACGTGACTACCTAACTGATTTATTCCCAATCCTTGAGCTTGGTACAAGTGCTAAAATGCTTTCAATCGTACCACTTATGAATGGTGGTGGTTTATTCGAAACAGGTGCCGGTGGTTCTGCGCCTAAGCACGTTCAACAATTCGAAAAAGAAAACCACTTACGTTGGGATTCATTAGGTGAATTCTTAGCACTAGCGGCTTCTTTGGAGCACTTAGCAGTTAATGCTGGTAATAAGAAAGCGCAAGTACTTGCTGATACGCTTGATAAAGCGACAGGTACTTTCCTAGCGGAAAACAAATCACCTTCACGTAAAGTGAAAGAGATTGATAACCGTGGTTCGCACTTCTTCCTTTCATTATTCTGGGCACAAGAACTTGCTGCACAAAATGATGACGCGGAATTAAAAGCACAGTTCACGCAAATTGCTGCTGATCTTGAGTCTCAAAAAGACCAAATCGTTGCTGAATTAAACGATGCACAAGGTCCTGCTATGAGTGTTGGTGGTTACTTCCAACCAAATGATGAGTTAGCATTCAAAGCGATGCGCCCAAGCTCTACATTTAATGATATATTAGCAAAGTTAGTTTAATCTCAAACTAAGCTTACGAAAAAGGGTTATCAATTTGATAACCCTTTTTTTATTGGACTCTGATCGCGAGCCATTTCGTGAGGTTAATTAGAAAAAACATTACATAAATAAGTGCTCTTTTGCTGAAATAATAGCTTGTTCTATGGCTGTATTTTTAACAGGTTTAGAAACAAACAAGTCCATACCAGCTCGCTTACATGCAGCCTTATCATCGGCTGAAGTATTAGCTGTCAAAGCAACTATGTAAGTTTTATGTACCGGGCAAATTAGTTCTTCTCTTAAAATACTAGTTGCTTCAATACCATCCATTTCAGGCATTACACAATCCATAAATATTAGATTGTAGTTATTTTGTTTGCACTTATTTATCGCATCAATACCATCGCATGCATAATCGGCAGTTAAACCTAACTTTTCTAAATGGGCTTTTAGAACAAAACGATTAATTTGATTATCATCAACAACAAGTATCGACAATGGCAAGGTTGAAAAGTCAATATTTGCGGCAGTAATAAGGTCAGACGTCTGAGCTACTCCCCTTTTTAAAGTTAATTGAATATCAAAACAACTTCCTTTGCCGTATTCGCTAGTAACTTTAATAGAGCCGCCCATGTAGTCAATAAGTTCCTTAACTATTGCAAGGCCAAGCCCTGTACCACCTTTTTTACGCTCTTTGTTTACTTCTTGTGTAAAGGGAGAGAATAGTGACTTCATAAAAGATTCTGACATGCCGACACCACTATCACTTACCCGCAGATTTAGAAGCACATCATCACCTTGTTGCTGTGCGACAGCGCGCAATTTAATATCACCTTGCTCAGTAAATTTTAATGCGTTGCTTAACAAGTTAGACACTATTTGGGTGATCCGCGTGTTATCACAGTAAGTCCAGCACTTATCACTGATATCAATATCAACTTCAAAATTTAAGTTCTTTTCTTGGTATAGCGGTAAATATAACGAAGCAAGGTCAACAAAAATTGTCTTTAACAAGAAATGACATGGCTCTAGTTTCAGCTCTCCATGGTTAATTTTCGAAAAATCGAGAACTTCATTAATAATATTAAGCAATATATCGGCGCTACGAAGCGCAACTTTCAACTTCTCTTCACGCTTTTGCTCAGATTTCTCATAAAGCAAAGTCGTCAACATGCCACTTATACCATTCAACGGAGTACGTAATTCATGACTTATTTTTGCAAGTAAAATACTACGATCTTCTAAGGTGCGTTCTGCGTCTGCCTTTTGCTTTTTAAGTTCTTCTCGCAATAATACCGATTTAGTAATATCTTGAAATGTACCTATTAATCTTACGCACTTTCCGTTTTTGAATTCAGGTTCACCAAAAGTGGATACCCATATAGGTTTACCTTTCGCTGTGATCAATTCAATTTCGATATTCCACTGTTTTCCATCTTCAATAGCTTCTTTCACAGCAAGCTCAATAGCATCCCTACTTGGCCCTTTTTTGTAATATTCTATGGCATTATCAAGTAAGGGAGTAAAATCTTCTGGCACCTCATGGATCGCTTTTGTTTGTTTACTCCAATAAAGGCGATTTGATGCAAGATCTAACTCCCATGAACCAATCTTCGCAACTTTCTCAACTTGAGCAAGCATAGAGTTCTTTTTTATTAATTTTTTTGATGCTGAATTTCGTGCAAACTCATTTCCAAGCCATTGCGCAAAAAGCTCAACATAATCATGGGCATCATCATTAAAAGGCGGTGAAGCTTGCGGTGCAGAAAAGTTAAGAGTACCAAAGACTTTATTACCTACAAAAATAGGTGCGCCAATATAAGATTCAAGTTTGAAATTCAGATAACAAGGATGCTCTGCAATAGTACTTTTAGAGGCTTGATGAAAAGATATCGCTTTATTCGCTGTGAGCGTATGGGTGCAATACGTACCCGATAGTTCAAACTGAGTACCAACAGCAATTGCATCATCTGGAGCAATTACGTGTATGACCGTGTAAACATTATTTTCTACACGACTAATTATCGCAAAATCAAGATTAAATACATCTAGACCAAATTTTAGTAACTCTGTTATTTTCTCTGAGAAGTCAGTATTTTGATCAGATACGATGTTGTGAAATTGGCGCAGAAAGTTCAACCTAGCTCCCTAGTTACACGAATTTTATTTTGCTTTAATAAGCATACCAAGAATTTCAAATAACAACAGTAGTAATCATAATTTATGACTGTATTTAAATTATTTATAATGACTTGCTCCTATTAAAAAAGCCCCTTTAAAAGGGGCTTTTTCGCTATTTTAATCTCTGTATAGTCGCCTTCTATAAACAAAAGGTAACAAAGCAATGAGAAATACAAAAACGCCACCGCTACTAGATTCAGCTTTATCACTATTGCTAGTAGTAGGTACATTTTTAACAGTAACATCTATCGATTGTTCTGTAGTTCCTTCCCCATCCGAAACTGCTACTTTGAATTTGAGCAATGAATCCTCTGAAACAGCTGGAGATTTGAATTTTAACGTTGCCGAATTCGATTGAAGAATATCAGCTTGAAGACCTTGCGTTTGTGTCCAATTGTAAGTTAACGACTGTGATTCCTTATCTGTCGCAGAAACGGTAATTACACCGTCTGCATTCTCATTAACTGTATAACTACTAGCAAGTTCAATAGTTGGCAATTGGTTTACATGCACGAATAGAACAGATTGTTCATGAACAAATTCCTCATAACCATCGTTAATGGTTAAAGAAATTGTCCCTTGCTTTGACTCTGTTAGCTCTGACACTTTTAAGATTGCTATACTTTCATTTTGGTTTTCGATAGTAACTTCAGGTATTGAAATAGACCAGTGATACGTTAGCTCATCTGCGTCGCTATCTGACGTGCCTGACGCATCTAAAACGAAAGTATGCAGCTCTTCTATCGTTTCAGGAATAATAAGAGACAATGTCGGTGCGCTATTAAGACTTTCTTGGGCAAGTTTTGCGACAACTTCAACAAAACCATTTTTCTCGCCGTCTAAGTCAAATTCACTACCATCTTCAATCCTAATCACAGAACAATTACTGCACTCAGCACTAAACTCGCTGCTTGCAATTATCTCTACCGATTTCCAACCACTCAACGTTAGTACGCGTGCTTGTAGCTCATCGCTCAATAAAGCGTTTTCAAGCATTGGTAAAGCAAGGTCTACTGATTCTGTGCGCTGAGCGAGCTCAACATTGATGTTTATCATGTCACTCTTCAACTGGAAATGAGGATCTTCAACCCTCATCTCGGTGAAGGCATCAAGCAGTTGGCCCTCAGAGACATTCATATTTTCTATGAAGTGCTCACTGTGAGTGCGAATAACGTCACCTGCTCTGATGATATGGAAAACATTGTTCGTATATACATAAGAGTCAGATGCGAGTACCCCTTTCGAGGTGTTTGCTGAATTATCTAAGAAATCAACAATTCCATCACCATCACTGTCGCCTATCCACTCTACAATATCAGGGATATTATCACCATCGGTGTCGACGCTTTCATCATCAAAGTTAACATTATTAATTAATGGCACGGTCTCAGTTTTAGTCAGAACCGACTCTCCATTTTGTAAAATGTCATACTGTAAGGTAATGTCTCCTTGCCAAGTATCTTCAATACCAAAATAGCCACTCCAAATTGATGTGTCATACATATACACGTCAACTTCATTGATGACTTGTTCACCAGATAATAATGTTACTTTTAGCTCTAAACTTTCATAATTTGAAAAGCCATATACTTGAATAGAAAGGTCGGCGCTATTCCCTTTGACCAAACTTGCCATTTTCTTACCATTTTGTTTATAAGTGGCACTGATAGTACGTGGAGCATCTTCATCTAAATGAATTATTTCAGATTTACTAAACTCACCTGTATAACCGCCGTCGTATACTTCAAGCTCAATTGAATCAACTGACGAGTCAAGCGTATTTCCTAATACTACATTCTTGATCCCTTCGATACTGTAGTCACTAAAATAGTGGCTATAATTGCCAGCAGTTAAATTCAAGCCCAAGTAGCCATTTAACGGCTTACCTCTTACATTAAGCGCAACGACAGGCAGAACATTTCGATAAGCATAGGTATAAGGCTGAATATCAATACGAGGATTTATATGTAGGTTTATTGTGCCTGAGGCTGTATTACCTGCATTATCGCTTGCCGTAATATCTAAAGAGTAACGCCCTGATTCAAATTCTATATCTAGCCCTGATCCGACAGTTATTTCTTTGATGCCTGATACCCTATCAAAAACAATAAATTGCTCTAGCAAGGTTTCAAACAATTGTTCTTCAGTAAATTCGCCGTTCATAGCGACGACATCGTTTCGGATGGTTGGAGCCGTCGTATCAGTAACAAAGAATGTTTGCACAGCTCTTGCGCTATTCCCTGCAATATCTTCAGCGACCCAAGTTACTTGATTCTCGCCATATACTAGCGTTCTAGATAAAGGGTATACCTCAACTGCTGCTCTATTGTTATCAGTAACCTCAGGATAAAGACTTCTAGGAATAGATGTGTTTTCATAGACACCTTCAATTGTCACAGCTGTCAAATCAGAGAAAACAGGTGGTAAATTTTCTCCTAAATTTGGATCATCTGGATGACTATCCTCACTATCAACCACACCATCTGAATCAGTATCTTCAGCTGTTGGGTTTGACCCTATTTCAAATTCAGTTAAGTTAGTCAAACCATCTCTGTCTAAATCTTGACTTGCATCGTATGAGTCAAGAACATTTAAGCCAAATTGATACTCCCAAAAATCTGGAATGCCGTCATTGTCGGTATCTAAACGAGTATCAACCTCTGTAACCCACATAACTCTATCAATAAAGAATGGATCATAGCGGTAAAAATCAGCATCAACTAGATTAAGTTTTATGACGTTGAAGCCATCAGTGACAGGTATTAGTAAACGAGACTCATTATATTGAACCTGAATGTTTTCGTTGTTTAGTTGAACATTAAAGCGGTCATATTTGTTAACTCTATAGTCAATTGTGATAAAACCCTGCTCAAACAAGCCAGCAATAGCAAAACCTGCATTTACTTCTGTATAATTTTCGCCATCAAACTTAGGATTGAAAGAAAGGCTATTCACTCCGTCCGTAGACCAGCTATCACTTGAAATCCAGTCAACATTATTTGTTGATGACATTGTAAATCGATTTGGTAGCCCACCATTTTCAAAGCTTTCGAAGAGGTTATTTATTGCTGAAGGCGTTGAAGAGTATTCTGTTGGCGAGCTTTGCGCGTAATACTCTTGTACGTCTGTGTAACCATCTTCATCTAAATCAGAACCAGCAACATTTGTGTTAATCGGTGAAGTCATAATTACATTGACTTCGTAACCGTCAGGAAGTTCATCTCCATCACTATCCGAAAGCCTAGGATCTGTTCCAATACCATACTCTTGCAGAGCTGTTAATGCGTCATTATCGTAGTCAGAAGATGCATCATTAGCATCAGTTAAATTAAGCCCATTTTCAACTTCCCAAAAATCTGGCAACCCATCACTATCTGTATCAGCATCGCTCGTTTTAGCAATAAACTTAAAATTATCTAGCCAAACAGCATCCTCTCCAGTAGATATTGATCCATCTTTTGAATATGAAAACTCAATAACGTTAACACCTTCGGGGATTTTAACTATTACCGACCCTTCTTTAGTCCCAGCGATCCACTCAATATCACTGTTTGAACCATTTATTTTCATTATAAAAGAGTCGCAACATTCTTCAGACTCTATTTTATAGTCAAATACAAGGTATGCTTCAGCGAAGACGCCTGTAGCACTGAATGAGCTCATTTGACCATCTGAGATTTTACCGGAGCGAATGCTTTGCGAACCATCTGTAGCAAAACTATTATCAATGTACCAATCTGCGTTGTTCTCTGATGAATGGTTAAACCATTGAGGTAGTTGAGAGTCTTCAAATGAACTAGTTAGATTCAATTGCTCTGGAAATGACTCTGCATCCTGCGGATCAGTTTGTAACTGAAACTCGGTAAAGTTGCTAAATCCATCGTTATCACTATCAAGCATAGCATCAGTAGAGTCTGTTAAATTTAGACCATACTCATATTCCCAGCCGTCTGGAATTTGGTCTCCATCTGTATCAAGGTTATTGGGGTCTCCCTGATGTAAAAACTCATTTAGATTACTCAAACCGTCATTATCATTATCTAGTAATGCATCATCTGGATTTGAAGGATCTAAGCCGTGCACAACTTCCCAAGAGTCAGGTATTGAATCACCATCATTATCGGCAAACTCATTACTGATATAAATGTTATCAATGAAGACAGTATCTAAACCGGATGATACAGAACCATCTTTAATATATGCGAATTTAAGTGTATTTAAGCCTGCAGGAATGACCTGCTCGAAAGAGCGCCAATCGGTAATACCAGAATCAATAACAATTAATTGCTCGTTTAGGTATACATACAAATGGTCAAAACCTGCTTCTGTAGAAAGTTTATAAATGAAACTTAAATACTTAGTCTGGTCTGTTACAAAGCTGTATTCAAAACTAGTTGCTTGACTATCGTCAATATCATTATTAGCCAAAGAGAAGCTATAGCTTTCATCTATTTGTGACGTTACCCATGGCGTAGAAGGATCTGTAAAATTAAAACTTTCAGGAACAAGATTATCGTTAAAGTTAAAAGAGATTGTTGCAGGAATTGAAGGCGTAGAATCAGCATCAGTTGGGTCTGAACCTAATAAAAATTCAATTAGGTTAGTGAAGCTATCTTGATCTAAGTCACTTTGTGCATCTGCACTGTCTAGTGGATCTAACGTAAAATTGACTTCCCAACCATCTGTCATTTTGTCGTTATCAGAATCTGGATTAGTTAAGCTCGTTTGATATTCATGATGTTCTTGATAGTCCGTTAGACCATCGTCATCTGTATCAGAATTATTAGGCAGCGAATTTAATCTGTATTCTTCTAGGTTGCTCAATCCATCTTCATCAAGATCACCTGCTGCATCTGTAGGGTCTGATGAGTCGAGTGAATATAACAGCTCCCAGTTGTCATCCATTTCATCGTTATCATTATCAATAAATTGGATGTTATTACATACAACGCCTACCGTATTGAATGCATCAACAACATCATTTGCTGCATAACCTAAATCTATGGCGCTGTTTATTGCACCACATGCTCCATCAATAAAGTCAGTTGAATTAACCCAATAATTTTGGTTTGCGTAAAGCATAATTTGAAAAGCTTTTCGCGGATCCCACTCAGGCTTATTTGCAAGTAAATAAAATGCTCTGTTAAATACACCACTACTGTAATGGACATCAATGCCAGAATAAAACTCTGATGCATGGTCTATTGAAATACCATCATTTGACGGTGTTTCAAAATAACGCAATGCAGTTCTATTTTTTGTGATGTCGGCACCCGACAACCAATCTGTAGTGCCTCTGACAAAGTATTCAGCAGTTTCACCAGCCATGTCTGAAAAAGATTCATTTATCCCGCCTGATTGGTCAAAATAAAATAAATTAGAATTTTGTTCTGTTACACCATGACTTACCTCGTGAGATACAATATCCAAAGATACTAGTGGGTAAAAGCTATCAGCACCATCACCAAAACTCATCGCAGAGCCATTCCAGGTGGCGTTTTCCCATCCATCTCCTTGGTGAACACGCAGTAATAATTTAAAGGTCAGGGGCGCCGTGTTGTACCATTGCTCATACATATCAAACACTGAGGTACCAAATGCATGCGCATCGTTTAAAGGCGAATAGGCACCATTGACCTCTTTGTGAGTATTTCGATCACACGGGAATGAAAACGCAGATGATGGCTCACTGCCTGACTCCATCGAAACAGTTTTCACTTTATCATTCTCTAAAAAGCATGTTTCTCCTACTTGAGAAACTGCAAAGGCAGGATAATCTTCGCCATATTCATAACGGCCAACTTTCTCATTCCCCCCAGGACCCATCGCCTGTGTGTGCTTAATATTATTCCACGCTTTATACACTTCATAAGTATTTTCATTGATGATAGCTGAAGGCTTTGACTCATGTTCGGCATTTAAAATTTCAAGTTCAATTAAATATGCGTAATGAGCTTTATCATCCTTAACATAAATATAACGTTCTGATTTTATGAGCTTATATGGCAAGTCTAATGACAATTTAGCAGCTTCAAGTACTGCGTTAACTGCAGTATCTAAATCAAATTGATTGTTCGCTCTTAATTGTAATTGCGCATCATTGATGCCAGTCGCAAAAAAGCCACTCATGTGCTGTGACTTCTCTTGAACACGAATTTGCTGACCCCAAATAGGAATACCAGAGTAATACTGCTGCAGAATTTTATTTGATGAGCTTTTTCTTAACACACTATTAGAGTGTTGGTGAGTAGAAGTAATTTCTTCAAAATAAGAGCCTTTTATTTGGCTTTTTTGAAGAGTCTGATTCATTAACAACAGGTTTTGAAGTTGAGGCTTGTTAGATGGACTTACCCTTTCGACTGTTGCAGCTTGAAGAGAGTATGCAGTGAACATACTAAAAACTGCAGCACCTGCAATTAATCCCTTATGCATAATAGTTCCTTAAATACATTTTTTACTTATTATCGGGACCAAAATACCAAAAATAAACACAATCTGCACCAATTTGTTAAGCTCACATTAATTAATTAGCTAAAATTTCGAATCCATATATCAAAACTCAAACTGGTAAAATACTCAACCTCAGTCAATACTTTATCATTACAGGTTAGTAATTTTAGGCTGTCGCTATTTCAATGTCGCTGAGAATTAAATTCATCTTTTTGCTATCTACCATTTTTTTAGTGGTGGTAGCCAATACCTTCATTATCTATGTATTAGATAAACAAGGTCAGGCTAAGCTTGAGGCAGTGATCCATACTCATGATGTGCTCGATGAATCAGAAAAGCTCTACAATCAAATAACGAACGCAGAAACCGGGCAACGTGGTTATTTATTAACGCAAGACCTGAACTATTTAGAACCCTACTACGCAGCACTTGAACAAGTTAAACAACATTTTTTAGCCATCAATAGACTAACGCTAAGTAACCCCGAACAACAAAATACACTTGCAGTAATAGATGAGCTAGTCGACAAAAAGTTAGCGGAGTTAGCGTTAACTGTCACACTTGTAATGCAAAACACGCCATATGCAATCGAAGAAGCAAAAGCGATTGTTTTGACGAATGAGGGGAAACAGTATATGGACCAAATCCGCAAGCATATTTTACTGTTTCAAAATATTGAACGTGCCAAGCTAGAACAGCAAAATGCTGACTACCAAAGAAACAGACTATTCATAACTCGGTTTGTTACTTTGCAAATACCACTAATAGTGACCTTGTTAGTTTTTTGTGCTTTTTATATTAATTCAAGGCTTTTTAAACCTCTTAAGTTGTTAATTCAAAACACTGAACAACTAGAAAAAGGCGAAAGACCTAAAATGTTGACGATTAATTACAACGATGAAATTGGCTTTGTGTTAAAACGTTTTGCACGCATGAGTGACATTGTTTATAAACGAACGAGCAAGTTAAATTTTCAAGCTAGTCATGATCATCTTACAGGTGTTTTGAATAGAACAGAGCTAAAGCCTGCATTAAAGCAAGCCATTTCTACTTGCTCTAAAGACAGTAAGCTGGCCGTTATATTTATAGATATCAATAAATTCAAAAAACTGAATGATGAGTATGGTCATTTAATTGGTGACCAAATTCTCATTGAAACCGCAAAACGAATTACGTCATCTGTTAGAGCTGATGATGATGTATATCGTTATGGAGGAGATGAATTTGTCATAATTACACATAATATTGCCAAATACAGATACGTTAATGCGATGATCACTCATTTATTAGCACGTTTTGACAATCCTTTTGTACTCGAACAGCTGACATTAAATATTTCATTAAGTATTGGAGTAGCCCTCGCTCCTGATCACAGCCTAAATCATCAACATCTACTTAAACTCGCTGACCAAGCAATGTATCAGGCTAAGCATGAGTCAAAGAATAGTTATCACATACACAACAATCGCGGCTAGAAGACTAATCTAAATTACTGCTTTATACGTATAAATTTGCAAAAAGCCCCATCACTATGTATAAAAAATACACACAGATATTAATTAAGGTAGCACTATGCATATTTTATTAACAGGTGGAACAGGCCTCATTGGTAGACATTTGTGCCCTTTCTTACTTAATCACCACAAGGTTACTGTGCTAACACGCAATCCGATACAAGCTGCTGTGATACTGACTCATCAGGTACACACAGTTAGGTCGTTAGATGAAGTCAATTTTGAAGAGATTGATGCTGTCATTAATCTTGCAGGAGAGCCAATCGTCAATAAACGTTGGAGTGAATCGCAAAAGCGCACTTTACTTAATAGCCGGATTAATCTTACCCAACAAATCTCAAAAGCGATTAGCCGCTGTGAGTCCCCTCCTCACACATTCATTTCTGGCAGTGCGATTGGTTTTTATGGCCGTCAAGAAAACCAGCCAATCGATGAAAGCTTTAATGATATTTACCCTGAATTTAGCCATGTCCTTTGTCGTGATTGGGAGCATGCCGCAACGAAAGCGCACGGTGAGCAAACTCGCGTTTGCTTGCTGCGTACAGGCATCGTTTTAGCAAAACAAGGGGGAGCTTTAGGTAAAATGTTGCCAGCTTTCAAGTTTGGTTTTGGTGGCCCTTTAGGTCATGGTCGTCAAGGGATGTCGTGGATCCATATTGACGACATGATCCAACTCATTCTTTTTGTGCTTTCACATCAAGAGATTCAAGGACCAATTAATGCCACCGCACCAAACCCCGTTGATAATAATGAATTTAGTCAAACACTTGCGAATGTAATTTCGCGTCCTGCCATGTTGCGTATGCCTAGTTGGGTTCTCAAATTGATGATGGGAGAGATGTCAGATCTTCTACTTCATGGTCAATTTGTGCTTCCCAATAAATTACTTAATCACAATTTCCGTTTCCATTACCCAACATTGAAGCCCGCATTAGAAAGTCTGAAATTATAGTTACAATGTACTAGTTGATAAGATTCAACTAATACATAATAATTAACCTGATTTTAGTCGAGTGATTATCCAGGGAAAATCATGATGCATTTACCCACCATAATCAGCATTTCAATTTTATTGAATGTGATTATTGGGGCGTTTCTACTGTCTTTATATTTCTTGAGACAACAAGCAAGCTATTTATATTGGGGTAGTTCGTGTTTACTTTTCGTATTTGCGCAGATCACCGCATCTCTGCGTGTTTTTATCGACTTCCCCTTAATTACCCATTACTTGGCTGATTTATTCATTATTTCAGCGCCTTTAGCTGCAATTTTAGGGATCCATGCTTACAGTCAGTCAGATAAAAAATATCATAAAGCCTGTGCATTTGTAGTGATTCTATCCATGCTGATATTGCTGCCAGTGCATGACTCCCCGTTAAACCAAATAATCACCACGGCCATTATCGTCATATGCTTTAGCTACGCTGCTTTTGCCCTCAGAAAACTACAGGTTGAGCGCATCATGCATCTGGCTTTACTAAAACTATGCTTTGTAATTCATGCTTTAATTATGCTTTTACAGTTTTCGCTTTTAGTTTCGGATTATCAAGACATTATTGATACTGATTTAACTCACATTCTCGCGGTCATTCTGATAAGCCATATTATAATTACCACTCTAACCGCCATGATCTGGCCATTAATGATGTTTTTAGAATCAGAGCAAGTACTAAACGATCTAGCAAATCGAGATCCACTTACTGGATTATTAAACCGTAGATCATTTATAACAATTAGTAACAGCTACTTAGAACAAGCTAATCATAACCTGACTGAACTCTGCGCTTTGATGATTGATATCGATTTCTTTAAAAAAGTAAATGACCAATATGGACACGAAACAGGAGATGAAGCACTCAAATGGGTTGCAAAAAAGATTAAAAGCCAACTACGTGAACACGATTTGGTGGCCAGAATCGGTGGTGAAGAATTTGCAGTCATACTACCTAGCACCACTCAAACTCAAGGCGAAAGCCTATCTGAACGAATTCGTTTAGCGATACACAACGATCGTTTCTTTTATCAAAACCAAGCTCTAAAGCTTACGATCAGTGTCGGTATTATTACACATAAATCGGGCGCCAATAATGTCAATGAGTTGCTCGCAGAAGCCGATAAAGGTTTGTACAAAGCCAAGTCAAATGGCCGAAATCAAGTTGTAACTATGGCATTTTAAATGCGGTAGTTAGAATCTTTAATTTAAGCTTTCATTGAGTAGGTTTAGCTCATTAGTGACCCACTGTTTATTTAAACATTGTTCTAAATTCAACTGAGCAAATTTTAAAAAGCTACGCGCCGCATGCGATAAATGGCGATCGGTGCGCACCACAAAATACCAATGACTAGCTAAATTGACATCTTTTACATCTAACATACAAAAACTTGTATCATGGGGTGGCAATACGTGGCGAGAAACAACACCTAGCCCCATTCCTGAACCAACCGCAACCCGAATAGCTTCGTTACTTGCCATTTGTACTGTGTTGCTTAAAACAAAGCCTCTGCTTTGCAGTTCACTTTCGAACAGCATTCGTGTGGCAGAGCCAGGTTCTCGAAGCAAAATACGTTCAGATACTAAGTCTTGTAATGTGACCTGAGTCTGACTCGCGAGCGCATGGTTGGTTGGTGCAATAAACACTAATGGGTTTTGTAAAAACCGTCCTGCTTTTGCATGTTCTAATGAAGGTGGATGACTAAAGACATAAATATCATCTTCGCCTCTTTCAAAACGGGCTAGCACTTCAGCCCGGTTACCTATTTCAAGTGGCAACTCAACATGAGGGTGTAAATTACTATACGGACCAAGTAACTTAGGCAAGATATATTGCGCGGTGTTAACCATGGCTATTTTACAGCGCCCTCTCTCACCACCTCTAAGCTCAGCAAGATAATCTTGATAGTCATCAAAGTGACCAAACACCTGCTGACAAGTTTGAAACAATGCAAAACCCGCTTCAGTAACATGAATTCGCTGCTGATTAACCATCACTAATGGTTCATTAACTGTTTCTTGTAAGCGTTTAATTTGTTGCGAAACCGTTGGTTGCGTTAAATGTAATTGCCTTGCTGTTTCACTAATTGAGCGTGTTTTTACAACGCACATGAATACCTCGAGTAAACGAAAAGAAATATGCCTTAAATCCATAAAATCAAACCCATAGATAAAAACCTATAGGATATTATCATTTATTTTATTATTTACTATGTAATTTTTTATCTAGAATAGCGGCGCTTTTTAATCAAGAGGAGAACAAAGTGCCTGATATTGTTGTAATGTTTTTTGTTTTAGGACTCACTGCCGGATTACTTCGCTCTGACCTAAAAATTCCGCAAGCGACCTATGAAACTCTTAGCCTATTGTTAATGCTCACCATTGGCTTAAAAGGAGGTATGGTGCTGCATGGCAATTTGCATTGGCAACTTCTACCAGAAATGGGCGCTGTATTACTACTTGGTGGCTTAATACCATTGATGCTGTTTCCTATTTTAAACAAACTGCTAAACCTCTCTATCGCAAATAGCGCAAGTATTGCTGCCCATTACGGCTCAGTAAGCGCAGGTACATTTGCAGTTGCTTTAGCCTATGCTGAATCGAATTCACTTAATGTAGGTGCTGAAGTCACACTTTATTTAGTAATGCTTGAGTTACCTGCGATTATTGTTGGATTGTTACTGTATCGCCGCCTTGGTAATGGTTCTGGACAAAACCTTTCTCTAAAAGCACTTTGGCATGAAACACTCACTAACAAAAGTGTCATTCTGCTAGTTGGTGGTGTAATTATTGGCATGATGTACGGCACACAACAAGGGAGCCAAGTAACGAGTCTATTAACGAACAGCTTTAAAGTTGTGCTGGCACTATTCCTTCTTGAAATGGGTTTAATGGCTGCACAAACTTTGCGCCCTATTCCATGGCACCAATGGCGATTAGCATTATTTGCTCTTATAACACCAAATTTATTAGGTGCAATCGGAGTCTGCGTTGGTACTGCATTACAACTAGAGTTAGGCTCTGTGGTAATACTAGCAAGCCTAGTTGCAAGTGCCTCTTACATAGCAGCCCCTGCCGCGATTAAAGCAGCCATACCCGATGCAGACATTGGTTTAGCCATGTTATGTTCTTTGGGCATTACCTTTCCTTTCAATGTATTAGTAGGAATTGGCTTATATCATCAAATAGCCTTATTTATGGGCTAAAAAACGGTCACACCTTAACTTTATTAATGAGATCTTCTGAAAAGTCGTTTAATATAAACAAAAAAGCAGCGCAAGGACATGCTATGTTTAATCAAACGCTCAGCACCGAGCAACAGCATGTGAGTGATATTTTTAAGCGCATATGTACGCTTTGTAAGGTGCAAAACTATGCTGAATTAGAAAGCCACTTATCGTTAACATCAGGTTTTTGCGAGCAAAGTATTGAAGTTGCTGCAGTGCCTTATGAACTAATTGATAACGTGGCTAAAGCTTCTGAAGTTAGCTTTGACTCACTACTTAATGGTAGCGAACAAACCATAGTGACACTTGATGGGGCGTTACTACAAGCAGTAAGTAACGGTATTATTAAGAGTATAAAAAAGCTTTCTATGGCGGGGCTAATTAAAGGTGATAACCACACTCATGAAGCCCTTAGTCAGCTTGCAGATATTCAGCTAAAACAAATAAAAAATGAGCTCAAAATACAAAGCCAGGTTAAATAACCTGGCTTTTTACTAATTCTTACCTTTGTACATTTTATCGTAGATATCGGATATATTATTTTGTTTATCGTAGTAGCGCTGCAGCTCCCCAAGCGATAACTCTTTTATTTCATTACTATCAAGCCCAACAGGCTCTGCTAACTTAAAGTCTGCAGCTTGCGGTGAATTACCCATTAAGGTGGCAATTTCACTCTTTAACTGTTCAGCTTTATTAAATAGTTTAATTGCTTTGCTGATATCTGTTTCATGCTCAGCTTGTAACGTGCACCAAACTACCTCAACTGATTTAGATCTGATTTGATCTTCAAAGATATTTTTGCGCGCAATCAACCATGTACTTGCAACAAGCAAGATGGCTAAAACGACAATGGCTATGTAAATTAGTTCAAGCATTACGATCCCTCGGTAAACTAAATGTTACTATACACCCAAACTTGGTTCGCAATACATCAGGAAAAAGCATTATAAATGAAGTTATAGGACTGAAAAACATCATAAATTCATGTTAACTTTTTGTTCCAAAAGGCCAGCTTGGACTAAGTAATAGTTTCAATTTGGTTTTCAAAAGACCTGGAAACAACATTACAACAGCAAGGACAATACTAATGTAGAGCACAATAAAACTATACATGTAGTGTATGTAGGCGTGTTCAGCTTGTATGTCTAACACAACAAACTTAAACCAAAGAATAAAGTGAGCTATAGAAAGGACAACTGTTAGCTTGATAACACAAAAGAATAGCAAGCCAAATTTATAGCTAAATTTTGTATGTAATAGATAAAGAATGTAAATACTAATTAAATTAATTAGGCAAGCTACAAAATAAATATTCTGCGTATTGCCAATACTTTGATTTTCGGCAATGAAAATCAATACATACTCCATCAATAAAGATGTTACTGCATATTTTACTACAACTGTCGCAATTGATAGAAAATCACTAAATAGTTCTTTATTCCCGATAGCTCGAAACAAAGATGTAGCAAAAGCTAAAACATACATAGCTGCAATAATTGCTTGCATTGAAATTACTTGATGATTTTCTGTAGCAACCATTAACTCTCTATATAAATTTTGAATAGATTCAAACATTTCTTACCCTTACACGAAGCTATAAGGGTAAGATGTAATTAAGAAAAAGACCAGCCAAATTGACCTTTGATTTTTAATTTTCTTTCTTTTTCTCTCTTACAATTACAATTCCACCTGTTCCATTAAGTTGTTGTTCTTCTTTTTTCTTTTCGCGAATAATAACAATCCCACCAGTACCTTGAAGTTTTGTTGTATCAAAGCTAGGAGCTGGTGCTGCGTCGAATGCTAAAGTAGATAGTAATAAAGCTGATAAAGTCATTTTTTTGTTCCTTCATTGTTAAAGATAGCTTTCGTTAGCAAATACCGAGCCACTACAATAAAAATTTAGGTAAAAACTAACGACTAGACCCTATATAAGCATAAAACCTAGCCGTTAGGCTATTTTTTATACCGCACAGGTATATAAAACGACCACTAAACAGCATCAACACCTTTAACTCTATAAACTAACAAGTCTCTATGCCATAATTCTGTCAATTCAAAAATAAGTCAAAGCGGCCCTACGCTTAGCAAGGTTTAATGCATGGCATATCCAGAACAACAGCAACCAACAATTTATTGGCACGACTACGAAACATTTGGCGCAAGCCCGCAAAAGGACCGCCCAAGTCAATTTGCAGGTATTCGTACCGATCTCGATTTGAATATTATTGGTGAGCCGTTAATTGAATATTGCAAGCCTGCAGCCGATTACTTGCCGCACCCTGAGGCGTGTTTAATAACAGGTATTACCCCGCAAGTTGCAATGCAAAAAGGCTTAGTTGAAGCTGAGTTTATGGCAAAGATCCATGCTGAATTTAGCCAACCTAACACCTGTGTTGCGGGCTATAACAGTATCCGTTTTGATGATGAAGTCACACGTTACAGCTTATACCGTAATTTTTATGACCCTTACGAGCGAGAATATAAAAACAATAATAGCCGCTGGGATATTATTGATTTAGTGCGTGCCTGTTATGCACTGCGCCCAGAAGGTATTGAATGGCCGCTCAAAGAAGACGGTACACCGAGCTTTAAGCTCGAGCACTTAACCGTTGCCAATGGCATTGAACATGCAGCCGCTCACGATGCATTAAGTGATGTAACGGCAACCATAGCGTTGGCAAAATTAATAAAAGAAAAACAACCTAAGCTGTATCAGTTTTTCTTTAGCTTACGCTCTAAAAAAGCACTGGCTGATTTAGTTGATGTGTTTAACATGACACCACTGGTGCACACTTCATCACGAATTCCGGCAAGCCAAGGCTGCACCAGCTGGATTGCACCAATGAGCTTTCACCCAGTCAATAAAAACGCCATTATTTGCTTTAATTTAACTGAAGATCCGCAAGTGCTATTAGATTTACCTGTTGAAGAGCTACGCACGCGTCTTTACACAAAACACAGCGACCTTGGCGAAGACGAAGCACCGGTAGGCTTAAAACTCGTGCATTTAAACAAGTGCCCTATTCTTGCTCCAGCAAAAACCTTGTTACCAGAGAACGCAGCCCGTTTAGGTATTGACCGCGAAAAGTGCCTACAAAATCTCGCTATTTTAAAAGCCAACACTGAGCTTCGCGACAAAGTAACCGAAGTGTTCAACGAACAACGTGATTACGGCGAAACCACTAACCCTGACTATCAACTTTATGATGGTTTTACCAGCCATGCTGATAAAGCAAAATTTGCTATGATACGTGATGCAAGCCCTGAGCAATTAGCCTCAATGCAGCTTGATTTTGATGATAAAAAGTTTGCTACCTTGTTATTTAGATACCGCGCTCGAAACTGGCCACATACACTTAGCCAAGATGAATTGGCAAAATGGCGCCAGTATTGCCAAAACAAGCTAATGCACGGTGAAGATAGCCCGTCGATCAGTGGCCAAGATTTCATGATCACTCTTGAGAATCTGGCTCATGAAAATGATGATAACGAGAAAAATCTGCATATATTAAAAGCGTTGTACAATTACGCACAAAGCATGTAATAAAAAACGCGACAATCATTGTCGCGTTTTTTATGGATATTACTTTTTATGTAACGCTTCGATACGCGCTAATAAACTAGATGTGTCGTACCGACCGCCACCTAAGGCTTGTACATCGGCGTAATATTGATCAACTGTTGCCGTCATCGGCAAAGTTGCGCCGTTGGCCTTTGCCTCATCCAAAGCGATGCCTAAATCTTTACGCATCCAATCAACAGCAAAACCAAATTCGTATTCGCCAGCCCACATTGTTTTGTAGCGGTTTTCCATCTGCCATGAGCCTGCAGCGCCTTTAGAGATGGTTTCAATTACTTTTTCACCATCAAGGCCAGCTTGTTTTGCAAAGTGTAACCCCTCAGCCAAGCCTTGTACCACACCCGCAATACAAATTTGATTTACCATTTTACACAGTTGACCAGAGCCTACTTCACCTAATAATTGGCTAAAACGGCTAAAAGCAGCCATAACAGGTTGAACAACATTAAAATCAGCTTCGTCGCCACCAACCATCACGGTTAATACACCATTTTCTGCCCCAGCTTGACCGCCAGAAACCGGCGCATCTAAAAATGCGATGCCTTGTAGTTTCGCTTGAGCAGCCACTTCACGTGCCACTTCAGCTGACGTTGTAGTGTGGTCAACTAAATAGCTGCCCTCATGCATGCTTGCCAGCACACCCTGTTCGCCATAAACAACTGAACGTAAATCATCATCATTACCTACGCACATGAAAACGATATCAGCCCCTTTTGCTGCTTTACTTGGTGTTTCAGCGTATTCACCTTGATACTCAGAAACCCACTTTTGCGCTTTAGCCGTTGTGCGGTTGTAAACTGTCACGTTGTGACCTGCGTTGGCAAGGTGACCCGCCATTGGGTAACCCATTACACCTAATCCGATGAAGGCGACTTTCATTGACATAAAACTGACCTATTTGAGTGATAAATTAGTAACAATTTCATTATCTCAACCGAATAACTAAAAAGCGAATGAAAAAAAGTTCATTTAAACCGTTAAAAAACACACAGGTAAAACATGGATAGTATATATCGTTTCAATGCCCAGCTTGCATCTGGTGAAAACTTCAGCCTTGAATCGCTACAAGGAAAAACAGCACTTATTGTCAATATTGCCAGCAAATGTAATTTTTCAGTGCAAATGGCAAGCCTTGAAAAACTCTATCAAGAATATAAACAGCAAGGATTTACCGTACTCGGTTTTGCCTGTAATCAATTTGGCCACAATGAACCTCTAGATGGCAATGAACTTAAAGCCTTTTATCAGCAACACTTTGATGTCAGCTTTCCCATTTTTAACAAGGTGTTAGTCAACGGCCCAGACGCCCACCCGTTATTTAATTATTTAAAGTGCCATACTCGAGGAATTGCGCAAAACCGCGCAATTAAATGGAATTTCACCAAATTTCTTATAAACTCAGAAGGTCAACTCGTTGCGCGATATGCCCCGCGCACCAAACCCGAAACCCTCAAAATGGTGATAGAGAGTAATTTAAATGATGAAACTGGCCTTATTCAGTGCGCAAAAGTATGAGCAACCGTTTTTTGAAAGGAATCTAACTGAATACGCTGAGTCTGTTTCGCTCAGTTATTTTGAGCAATCCTTAAACAGAAATACCACGCCCCTCTGCCAAGGTTTCGATGCAGTGTGCGTGTTTGTTAACGATACGGTCGACAAACACGTCATTGCAGATATGGCGGCTGTTGGCATTAAAGCAATCTTGTTACGCTGTGCAGGCTTCAATAATGTAGACCTTGATGCTGCCAAAGAGCATAACATCAAGGTTTGCCGCGTCCCTGCATATAGCCCAGAAGCAGTAGCAGAGCATTGTATTGCACTCATGCTAACGCTCAACCGAAAAACCCACAAAGCCTTTAACCGCGTGCGTGAAGGTAACTTTGATTTAAACGGTTTACTTGGTTTTAATCTGTTTAAAAAAACGATTGGGATTATCGGATGTGGCAAAATAGGTTTAGCACTGGCTAATATTTTAAATGGCTTTGGAGCTAAGGTACTCGTTTGCGACCCAATGGCTGGTGAAGGCCCTTATACCCTGTGCGATTTAGACACATTGCTCACCCAAAGTGATGTCATCTCATTGCACTGCCCGCTCAACGAGCACACCCATCATTTAATTGATGCTAGCGCATTTGAGAAAATGAAAGACGGTGTCATGCTGATTAACACCTCTCGTGGTGCGCTACTCGATAGCCAAGCATGTATTCAAGCACTTAAGTCTAAAAAGCTCGGACACCTAGGCCTTGATGTGTACGAACAAGAGTCAGAGTTATTCTTTAAAGATCACCGTGAAGAAATCATGCAAGACGATATTTTTTCACGCCTTATTAGTTTTCCAAATGTGTTAGTGACAGGCCACCAAGGCTTCTTCACCCAAGAAGCACTGAGCGAAATAGCCTGCACCACATTACAAAGTGCCAATGAAATAAGCCAAGGCTTAGCATTAACTAACGAAGTTATTTAAGAAATGGCCTTGATACTTCTCATCAGGCCGTTAAGCTCATCAATGCTCGTTTAACCTTTCATTGTTATCGAGCATTTTTACTGGTAATTGGTGATCAACCAAAAAGTCGTAAAATCGTAAATCTTCAATTAGATCGGAAGATGCTAGCTCGAAATCTTGGTAAGTTAGGTTTTTATAACTAAACCTCACTGTATGTTCGAACCTTTTAGTTTGTGAGTAAAGAATTTCAGTTACTTCGGAAATATCTATTTTAACACCTAATAATAGTAACTTTTCACCGTCTATTGACACCTCAACTGAATTTTTTGGCTCTATCATCCAATAATCTACAATGATAGAAATGATGCAACATACAACTATAAAGCCGAGCTGCATAAAAAATGGTTTTTCTGCAAATTCAGTTAAATAATAAGCAAACATACCACCAAATAACAATCTGTATAAAAAGCTGTTGAGCAATTTAAAGCTAACCTTCTTCCTTTTTCTTCTAAACACTTGCAAAGCTAACCATCCTTTATTAACTTATTGATTTTATGGCATTTTAATAAAATTATGTTTCATTACTTTTGAGATAACTCTTTGAGTGCATCTATGAAGTGTGTATGGTTGTATGAATAACTGCCATCTTCCTCTTCAACAAGCGAAGGGCTATTTAGTAATTCAGTGAGGAGCACTAAGAAATCATCAAGTGACTTTGCAAAAACACACTTATCATCTTCGTCTCGGCCAAAATTGATAATTTGACCTTTCGTTCCTGTCGGGCCTGGATCAAAGTCCACCCCTATAAAATTACCTCCTCCATCTCCAAGTAGAGGTAACCATTTAGTATTCGCATATTCAATTTTTATAGCGCTAGGTGTTAGGGATGAACAACTCTCATTTAACCCTTCTAATCCTTGGTCAATAATCTCTCGCCAAACATTTAACTCATGAATAATTTTTTCTGTACTTAATAATGAAAGGCCAAAAACGAAACCAGCCTTAGTGCGGAATTGACCATTACAATTTGCATATATTGATACAAAAGATTGAGGTAAAGTATTTCCAACCAAATCTGCAATTTTATTTAATGACTCAACATTCGACTCATTATTAATAACATCTATCAGAGCTGGAAACTTTGATTCTATTTTTTCTCTTAAAACAATCCATTCGTTCATAATATATCCTTATTTTAAATGACTTTACTTAAGATGGTCTGATTGAGTAAATGTGAGTATTAGTTTTTTATTTCAACAACGCCACGTTCACAAATACCGCCGTCATTAATAACGGGCACACAAAGCGAATGTACTGGGCAAACCAATAATGAGGGCCGCTCGATACTTGATGCAATTTATTACCACGCTGCCATAACCAACCAACAGTAATGAAATAGAACAGTCCCATTAAAGGTAATTGGTACTGTGTGAGCACCATAATGACTAAACCAAATAACCAGTCAAAGTTTAAGATAATAAGTGACGAGGCAATAAACACGATTAGCGTTACAAATATGGTCGCTTTTTTACGCTCTACACTGTGATTCTCAACTAAAAATGCCACTGGAATTTCGGTCGATGAGATGGTTGATGTCACTGAGGCAATCGACATTAATACAAAAAATAATAAGCCAACGAGTAAACCCACTTGGCCCATTGTGCTAAAAAGTTCAGGTAAAATCGCAAAAATTAACTGCCCTTCACCGACCAATTTACCGCCGCTAAATACCTCTACACCGTTATGTTGAGCAACAAAAATAGCCGGAATAATCAATAAACCCGCTAAAAAGGCCACACCAGTATCAAGCAGTGCCACGGTTCCAGTTAGTTTAGGCAGGTTAGCATCTGGTTTTAAATATGAGCCGTAAACCATCATACAACCAACACCTAACGACAATGAAAAGAATGCTTGCCCCATTGCTGCAATAATTAAGTTTGCATCAAGAATTTGACTAAAATCTGGCACTAAATAGGCTGCAAAGCCATCCATCGCACCGTCTAAGGTAGCGATATAAGCAATTAACGCCACTAATAACACTAGCAATAATGGCATTAAGCGACGAGACCAAGTCTCAATACCTGATTTAACACCTTTTAAAATAATACTCGCAGTAAGAATAAGCATCAGTGGCGTAAACACAAAATTGCGCGCCATGGAGTCACTGTGCAAAAAGTTACTTAACTCAGTAAAACCAAAGAAGCTTGCGACTGGCTCGAGCGCATAAGCGAGCATCCACCCTGCAACTATCGAATAAAAGCTCAGCATCACAATCGCACCAAAGAGGCCAATATAGCCAGCTGCAGCGCCCACTTTAGGTGCTGTGTCTTGCCATGCACTAGATAATGCTTTTACCGGATTAGCTTGCGCTTGGTGGCCTAAGTACAGCTCTGTATAAAGAGCTGGAAGCGCTAATAAGAAAATAACAATGAAATAAACAAGTAAAAATGCACCGCCGCCATGGTTTGCCGCTTGTGTTGGAAAGCCCCAAATATTACCTAAACCTACCGCCGCACCAGAAGCTGCTAAAACGAAACCTAATCGACTTTGAAAGCCGTCACGAACTTGTGCCATACATCTACAAATCTGTTATTATTTTTCCTCATTAAACCATAATTACAGTCAACTGCGTAAACTATTTGCGTTTGTTCATGCCTATAAAAGTGCATCTGCTGTAAAAATAAACAAAACTAAATACGAGCTTTCGTGTAAGCGTTAAACCATGAGCAGTCACTACTTTTCGAATACTCTTATCATCGAGCAGCAAAGCCAAACAACGGCCAAAAAAATTATGCTAATGCATGCAGCACGTATTGATGTTGCAAGTTTACCCCTTGATAAATTACTTAGTGAGTTTGAGTTAAGTGTGCTTGAAAAACGCAAAGTGCCTAGTGCAAAGCAAGAGTACTTAGCGACTCGCCTAACGTTAAAGTATTTGTATCAACATGCTTACCCTCATGATGATTTAGCGCTCAGTGAAATATCGAGCCAGTTTGATGACAAAGACAGCAAGCTAAAATTACATACCCCGGTTAGAGAACCTGTGTGGGCTTGTTTATCACATTCAAATGGCTTGATTGGCGCAGCCCTTAACCCCGAACAGCAGCTATTTGGTTTTGATATTGAACAAAGCAGTAAGCCTCGCCCTTTTATCAAACTCGCAAAGCATTTTTATCATCAAGATGAAGTTGACTTAATTAGCCGTTTTGACGCTCCCGATGAACAGGCACAGTGCTTTTTTAGAATTTGGACATTAAAAGAAGCGCTTGCAAAAGCAAGTGCTCAGCCGATTGCGAAACTACTTGCTCCTAATGTATTTGAAGAATTGAGCAAACATAATTTCAGCGCGAGTAGTAACTCTGTTGAAGGCTTTGATATAAGTGTTGTGGCACAAAAAAGCACTGACTGGCAGTGCTCTTTTATTAATTTTAACGACTTACGCTGCGACTTGGGTTTCTAATAGTCGGCTGTGAATAGCCTGCACGACTTCATCTGACTCACTTTGCTCAACTAAGAAGCACAGGTTATGTTTACTTGCACCGTGGCAAATTAAACGAATATTAAAATCGCTTAATACCTGCATTAAGTTCATTTCTTGCTGACGTAATTGAATTTCAGAACCAATTAAAGCCACCAGCGTTAAGTTATTCTCAACCGACACATGACAAAACTCAGAAAGCTTATCTAAACAAGCTTGATCAAGCTCAGGGCGTGATGCATTTGGTGCGTTATCTAAAGTGATTGCAACACTTATCTCGGAGGTAGTAACCAAATCAACCGAAATATTAAACTCACTTAAAATGGTGAAAACACGCGCTAAGAAACCACTCGCTAGGAGCATTTCTGGGCTTTTAACCGTTAACAGAATTTGGTTTTTACGCTGCGTTACCGCACGAATACCTGGTTGCTGAGATTTTTCTTTTTCAATCCATGTACCACCTAACTGTGGTTCACGGCTTGAACCAACAAACACACTAATATGGCTACGGCTTGCAGGTAAAATGGTTGCAGGGTGCAGTACTTTTGCACCAAACGTTGCCATTTCTGCCGCTTCATCAAAGCTTAAGCGTGCAATTGGGCTTGCTTTAGCGCATAAACGCGGATCAGTACTGAAAATACCCATAACATCGGTCCAAATATGCACGCTTTTTGCGTTAATTGCTTCAGCGAGTAATGCAGCACTGTAATCTGAACCACCACGGCCTAAAGTGGTCGTTTGATTGTGCTCATTGCTACCAATAAAACCTTGAGTTACCACAACATGGTCATCAAGTAGCGGCACTAAATGCTCTTTAGCAGCCGCAGCGGTTGCTGCAACATTTGGGGTAGCTTTAGCAAATTGGCTATCTGTTTTTAGCACTTTACGTACATCAAAACGCACCGCATCAAGACCTTGACCGCGTAATACTTGAGTGAATAAATACGATGATAAACGCTCACCAAAGCTCAGTAGTTCATCCTGATCTGCTACTGACTGAGCCCCGTCTGATGCTAGCTTTTGAAAAGCCTTAAGCGTTTCATTAAAGCCATGTGCTAAATCAGCATCAAGCGACAGCTCTGCCAAGATTGCTTCTTGAATGGCGACAACGCCAGTAATGTGCTCATCACGTTCAGCCGCACTCAAATCAGCTTTACATAATGCAACTAAATGATTGGTCACGCCTGCACTGGCACTCACAGCAACTATACGTACTTGATTATCAGCACAAATGATTTCAGCGCAGCGGCTCATAGCATCAAAGTTAGCTACACTGGTACCACCAAATTTTGCAACAACGTAATCTGATTTTGTGTTGGCGGCTAATTGGGTATTCATGTCGTCTCCTTTTGTGGAAAACTATCCACAGTAATTCAAGAAGAACTCGGCAAGGGGGTGCTTTGAAAATAAAGAGTAGTCCATGCCAGAAGCTCTCCACCTAGTTTGGTGACAGTTTTGAGGATTCAGCCCCATAAACCGAAAAATAACCGTGACGTCCGGTTAATTTTCTCGGCGAGTACTTCCCTCATTAATGGTCATCGGCGTTCGTCACCTCACATTAATTACCTAAGTATCGCACCTCTTCTGAATGTTAAGTTAACACCTGGTTAAAATAACAAAGCCTGCTGTTAAAAGCAGGCTTCGAAAGTTAACGTTTAGACGTCTAGCTGTCAAGTTGTTTTATGAAATTAAACTGCCCGCTAAGTACGAACCGTAATAACCAACGGTATAAGCAATTAATAAATAAACCGACATTTTAAGATAGCTCATAAAGGTCAGTGCTTTTACCTTACTCATGGCAATAATACCTGCCGCAGAGCCGATAATAAGCATTGAGCCACCGACCCCAGTTGCGTAAGTAAACGACAGCCATTGCTGAGGGCTCATCACTATATCAGCTTTTAAAAGTGCTGCAGTGAGAGGTACGTTATCTACCGCCGCTGATAATAGTCCCATTAAATAGTTGGCATATTCCGGTGCCATCAACTCATATAAGTGAGTAAATTTAGCAAGCATGCCCACTTCTTTTAATGCACCAACCAGCAATAACACACCAACGAAGAACAATAAGGTGTCGTATTCAATTTCACGAATATAATCGATGATTTTTTTGTTTACGTCTTTTTTGCGCATTAAAAATTGCGCAACCAAAAACATAAGTGATAAACCAAATAAAAAGGTTAACAGCGGCGGCACACTATAAAGCACACTCAAAGTTAACGTGGCAATAATCGTCGAGAAGAAGATAACCGCAATGGTAATATCTGTCTTTTCGATACGACGGGCTGCTTGTTTTTCAAACACAACATTACCCGACATACCCACCGACAACATCGCCGCGAGCAGTGCAACACTTGTCAGTGCAGGGGCAATTAATAATAGTAGATTAGCAATGGTGACTTTTTCGTCTAAGAAAATCATCAAGGTTGTCACATCACCTGTGATCAACGACACCCCACCCGAGTTAACACTAAATACAATTAAGGTCGCATATTTTATTAATTTTTTAGGATCTAACTTAAGTGACATCACCACCGCAAGCGAGATTAAAGTTGCCGTTATGTTGTCTGAAATAGATGAAAATAAAAACGCAAAACCACCAATCAGAAACATCAGCTTTCGTTCACTGATTTGATTTGGCATAATTTTATGAACAATATTCTGGATAAAGCCTTTAGAGTTTAAATACGCTACAAAGGTCATCGCAGCCATTAAGAATAGCCACAAAGTCGCGATTTCTAATATGTTGTGATCCAGTTGATGTTGTATGGTTTCTGGGCTTTGCCCATGAATTGGAGAGATAAATAAGATAATCCAGCATAAAGTGCCAAAAAAAAGCGTCGTTTTGGCCTTGTTTACATGGATAATATCCTCTATAACGATAAGCAAAAATGCCACCGCTATCAGGGTTAGGATAAGTGGGGTTACCATGGTGTTTGAACAACCTTTATAATAATGTAAACATTGTAAGTCGAGTGTTTCGGCGCGGATTCTAGCAGCATAGAAAGCATAAAACTATTCTCAATTACATAATTTACTACTAATCGCCAACACCAAAGTCTGAATTTACTGGAGCTTTATGATCCCAGCTAAAAAGTTATTAAATACCCTTACTGAACATTGGGGGGTGTTAGAACTGCTATTTAAACGTTTTAAGATGGCTGATTTCAGCTTAAAAGACGTACAAAATGCGATAAAACAAAAACAACCTTCATGGTCAAATGAACGCATTTATAAAGAAACAAATCGTTTATTGAATCAAGATATTATCATTCCACTGGCAAAATCATCACAGTTAGAAATAAACCGCGCGATCGCCGATTTTGCGACTTTCTTGCTACAAGAAGAACACTTAGGTCTTGCCCAAGAAATTAGTGTGCTTGTTGATGACTTAGCTCGCCTTGGCAATCGCCTTGCTAAAGCGGGTGAAATTGAAGATTACGACGAGCTTCGCCGCTTTAGCCGCATTATGGATGATCGGGTACGCAAAATAATGAAATTGTTTGCCCACAATGAAAACGCAATTTTAAATATTGTTGAGCAAGCAAAAGCAGACAACGCGGTGCAATCACTGCAAAAACGCTATCAGGCTGTAATTGAAGCGTTCGATGAATACATCGAGCCTATGCTGGAAATGGTTGATATTCGAGGTGACTTCCACGCTTGCTTTAATACCATCGAAGCGCAAATTAGCTCGCAAATAGAGCAAATTGACCGCCTTGGTAAATCATATCAAGACAAGCGCATGCTTGAACAATTACGTACTCGTATTCTAGAAATGCATTTAGTTGGCCGTGAAAGTTTACGTAAAAGCGCCGATATGCTGATGCCGTTACGTGAAGAGTTACGCCGCAACAACCTAATTACGCGCCAAGCGGCTAAAGTGCTTGGTTTAGTGCGTAAAAATGGCGTCGATAACATGTTAAGTGCAGTACAGCCTAACTTTGTTTCAGACGCACAACGTTTTTCACTTGGTCAGCAACGTCATATCGTGGCTTATATGGCAGGCTTAGTTGACTTTGAGCACGATGAATATCAGCTTCCTGAACATGATGATGTGCCCGCCTATCAAAGCCCGCATATTCCTGATTACAACGACGTTAAAACACAATTTAGAAAACGCTTTAAAAAAGCCAGCAAAAAAGCTCAGCCGCTGCTTAGTTTCTTAGATGAAAGCTACCCAGATCTAGAGGCTGACGAAATGCTGTTCTTATATCAAAAATTGATTAGCGATGGCGACCTTGAAATCAGCCAAAGCCAAGAGAAAGTAAAAATAAAAATTGCCCAGCAACACTTCTCTCTTTATCCATTTAACTCATCGATTGCTGACGATAAAAAAGCAACAGAGCAATAACCATGACAGATATTAATTTAGATGATTTAACGCATCTGCAAGCTATTAATAAAAAGCTCACATCAGGCTACCACATTAGCGAACAAGACACGCTGATGTGGCAAGAGCTTGATCAACACATTGATGCTTATCGCGCGTTATTTAACGCCCTTGGCCATGACCTACAACACGATAGCCGTGGCTTTTACTATTTTGGTAGCGACGAAAGCACCCCAAATATGGGGAAAATTTCGCGAGCCATCGCACTGACTATCTACATCTTGATTGAGCACTATGCCAATACTGGTAAAGATCCAATGCGTGCCTTGTTTGACGAAGTAAACGACCTTGAACTAATGCAAACCTTAGTGCAAATCAACAAGCATTTGTTTGATCAATTAGAAATTTTCTCAGGCTCAGATTTACGCAAAGACGTCTACCTGCGTATGGTGCGTTTAGGTCTGGCTCGCGAAGTAGAAAACGGCTTTATGCTGCAAGCACCTATTTATCGTTATATCGATGCATTAATGGAAGTAAACGAAGAAACCTACCTAGGAGATGACGAATAATGCAAAGCCAAAGCCTATACGGACTCAGCAAACTTGCGCTTTTAAATACCGCTGGCTATGCAAAATGCGTGATCCCGTTGGATAAAAGTAGCTCTATTTGTGCACCGAATAATACCGGTAAAAGCTCGGTAATTAATGCCCTGCAATTTCCACTGATTAATGATTTGCGTTTAACAGAATGGGATGGCCATGATTTAGACGAAACCCGAAAATTCTACTTTTCGTCAGATCAATCCTATATTTTGCTTGAAGCTGACCTGCCTAATGGCCCTGTGGTGATTGGTGTTGCCGGCCTAGGTAAAATAGCCGGTTACGCGCATCAGTTTTTTTGCTACCCAGGTAAGTTGAACCTTGAACACTACACGCAAGGCAAAACTATTGTAAAATTCACTAAGCTTTTTAATCACTTAAAAGAGCAAGGTTTCAATCCAATTGAATTAAAAGCGCAAGAGCTAAACGCCCTACTCACTGGCGGCGCAACCCCATTTGATGGCGATATCAACTTAAAGATGATCCCCCTCAATAACGTGCAAGACTCAGCGATTTACAAAGAAATTTTCCGCCGTATCCTTAACTTGCATAAGTTAGGTGCCAGTGATGTTAAACGCTTTATGCTACGTGTATTTGAGCGCCATATGTCAAACTCACGGGTTGATTTTTATGAAGTATGGCGACGTTCATTTGATAAAGTGAATCGCGCTAAACGTGAATTAAAAGCCCTTGAGTCAATGCAAGAGCCAATTGCAGCTCTTGAATCTATGCTTGAAAACCAAACGGTTTTAAAAGGTAAGCTTGCTGCCTATGCGCCAAAAATTGACCAAGCACTGATTGACTTTGAAACCTATCAACAAGAGCAACTCTCTGAGCTAAATATTGCCCTTGAAGATATCGAACACGAAAAGCACGAGTTCGAACAAAAGCAGCAGCTTTATATTCAACAATCCCGTGATATTGAGCGTAAACAAACTCAAATTGAACAGTGGTTTTTAGACTATCGAGCGCTTAAATCTGAGTTTGAATTGGTCAATAAAGCCACTTTAAAAGTCAGCCTTACTCAGCTTAAACAAGATTATGAATCGCTATCGCATTCATTAAGCAGTGCCCAAGGTCAAAGCTTGCACACCCTTGATTACCGTATTAGCGAAACACAAAAGCAAATCAAGAGCTTAAAACTGCAGTTAAAGAACCTCGAGTTCAATTTATTCACCCGTATGCGTGAAGATTTGTCTTTAAAAGAAGTTGAAGAAATTTCGCGTATTCTGAACCCAGATATCTTATCGTTTGCCACCACCAGCAATGGTGATGTTGAGATCACAGACGAAGATGCCTTTGGGGAGTTCTTAGAGCAGTTATCGGCTAACGTGAAAGGCGGTGTACTGACTCTTCCGGGCGCGACGATTAAACTGAAAAAGCTAAGCCCAGTGCAAATGCAAACTGGCGAAAATAAAGAGCAATTAACTGCGCAACTTGCTGCTCTTGAAAACTCACTGAAAGAGTTTAAACAACAGCGCGAAGTCGCCGCAAATGTCGCCGAAAAGCAAAAAGAAAAAGATGCCTTGTATGATGAGTTAATGGCCTCAGAAGAAGCATTAAAACGTTTTGAACAATTTGAAGTGATGCAGCAATCTGTCGATGCACAAACCCTGCTAAAAGAGCAGTTAAATGCAGAACGCGAGCAAGTTGACGACTACCTGCAAGATATTCAAAAGAATAGTGGCTCAATCAGCGATCGTCGCTCAATTATCAAGTCGAAAAAAGATTTGCTCGCGCGCCAAGCTGACCGTTTACGCCAAGTTAAATCTGAACGTATCGATCACACCCTTGATGTTTACTCAGGAAAAGTCACTCCGTACATGATTGAAATCAGTATTGATTTTGATAACTTAAGTGACCTCATTCACCACTTCAATAAAGACTGCCAAGAGTTACGTAACTTTGATATCAACGTACGTAACACCTACCTGCATATTTACAATGCAGGTATTACTAAATTTGATAACGAAAACGATGAGTTTACTAAATACGAAAAGCTTATCAGCGCGTTTCATAACATTGATAACGAGCGCGATGCGGTTGAGCGTCAAGGCCGAGTTGCGTTAACTGAAGTAGCCGCTACTATTAAAGGTTTGCGCGAAGACTTAGACCGCCTGCGCCGGGAAATGAACAGCTTTAATAAAGGGATTAGTCAGCACCGTATCTCTAATCTTCAAGCATTCAAAATTAATGTTATTCCGCGCAAGATGTTGGTTGATAGCATTGATACTATTATTAGTACCTCAAATCAGTTTGAGCAAGGCGATACCCTCGACCTATTAAGCCAAGAGCCTTATAGCGAGTCTGCGGTAAACGAAGCGAAAGATCATTTGATTAAGCTTGCCTCTGAAAAAGCCGGTTTAACTCTGACCGACTTATTCGATATTCGTTTTGAAGTAGTAAACCGTGCTGGTGAAACTGAGCACTTCGAAAAAATCGATTCAGCCGGCTCTAACGGTACCCGTATCACCATTAAGCTACTTTGTGGCATGCTGTTTATTCGTTACTTATTAAGCGACCAAGAACAAAACTTGTATCGTATTCCGATTTATATCGATGAAGCAGCTGATATCGACCCACAAAACCAAAAAGCAATTATCGAAACCGCGCTTAGCTTTGGCTTTGTGCCGATTTTTGCCTCTGTTAAACCACAAGTTAGCTGTGATTACATCGTCCCTATTCGCACTGTTAAAGATGGTGCACAAAACTGGGTCGATGAAAAAGATTGGATAGAAGTGGAACACACTGCTTAATTACAAAAATTAATCATTGATTCAGTCAAGGATGACTATGTTTACAAACTATTACAGTACTTTTTTGTAAATGTGCCATAGTCTTTAAATAATCATTCAGTTGAGTGTTTTTTGTGTTATGTTATCAATCAAGTAGTGGAATTTTTGCCAAGGAGCAAACAATATGAAGAACTTATTAATCGCGACGGCTGTATTATTTTTAGCGGCTTGTGCTAAAACGCCTGATTGGGATTACGACAAATCAGCAGATTTTAGTAATTATAAAACCTTCTCTTGGGTACCTAATGCCAGCTTGACTAAAAACGTAGCGAACTACCAAATTAGCCCTTTAATGGAAAAGCGGGTTCGTGAAGCCGTTAATGCTGAACTTGAAAAAAGCGGTATGAAGCTAGTTGATTTAGCACAAGCAGATGTGCTGATTAACTACCATGCCTCTGTTGATACTAAAATTGATGTAGATACCTTCAACGTAGGTTACGGTGCACGCTGGAATTACTGGGGTATGGGTTATAACACGCAAACAACTGCTCGCGAATACGAAGTGGGTACGTTAATTTTAGACGTGGTAGACCGTGCTTCTAACCAATTAGTTTGGCGTGGTGCGAAAGAAGGTCGTTTGCAAAAGAACCAATCACCTGAAAAGCGCACTGAAGTTATCAAAGAGACTGTTGCTAACATTCTAAGTAACTTCCCACCAAAACCTCAGCAATAAGCCTTTTACATAATTTTGAAAAGCTCACAAATTGTGAGCTTTTTTGTTTGTGAAGATCAAAGTTTGCTATGATGCTTTAACTTAAATAACTCTAAATGGAATTAGGGGTCTTAGAGAAAAGATCCAAAAAGGAATAAAATGAAATTAACTTGCCCAAACTGTAAAACCATAATTGCGACTAAAGATATAAAAAAGGTTAATACAAACAGCCTCTTCATTGAAAATCAATGCCCTTCTTGTCAAGCATGGTTTTGCTTAAATAAAACACAGACGATTTTAAAAATTTCCGGTATTTCTCTATTGTTAATAACTAGCTTGCTTAATATTTTTAATATTAAAGCTGAATATAGCCTAGCTTTTTCAGTCATTGGATTTATAGGTATTTTTGTTGCTCTCATCATTACTTTCTTTGGTAAATATGATGCGGTTAAACATAAAAAATCAAACTGAAACACACATCTTTTTTAAATAATAAATAGACACAGCTCTTATTGCACAACCGCTCCTTAGCGCGGTTTTTTGTTACCTGCTGAAATCTGGTTGGAGTGGTATAACTCAGTGATTCAGATACAATACCTGCAATTTCCAGTGCGCTCTTAACGGCCACTGCAACGAGTTAATCAAAATAATAGAGAGTTTTAGATGGTACGCGCAGTACAGCTTACACTTCCCGCATTATTCGTCACTTGCTCAGTGCTAGCAGAAGACACCAACAATATTGAACAAATCACCGTTGAAGTTTCAGCAACCGCAAATAAAGAGCCTGTTGGTACCTTTGATGCGCCGGTATCAAACTTAGAATATGACCCACGTGTCGATTTGCAATCACGTAACATGGCTGAAGCACAAGCTGATGTCACCATTCGTGGTGGTATCTTTGAAAATACTGGCTTTCGTGTTGGTAGCAGTACATTATTCGACCCGCAATCTGGTCACTACTTTGCTGAAATTCCAATTGCGCCACAAATGCTAACAGGCCCTTCAGTGCTTACAGGGGCTGATAATGCCCTTTATGGTATGAATAGTTCGGTTGGCACAGTTTCATTTGGCTGGCGCCCTATCACAAACACTGGCAGCGTTTCACTTGGCACAGGTACGAATGGCTTTAATTTACAAAGCATTCATGCTGCCCATAGCCAAAAGCTGGATAGTAAACCTGATTGGCGATTAGGTTTTGAGGGTGAATACTCGCACTCAAAAAGTGATGGCTCAATTGATAATGGCGACCACGACTTTGAACGTGCTTCAGCGCGTATTCAACTTGCAAGCTCTACCTCACAAACTGATTTAATGTTCGGACGCCAAGAGAAGTTTTTTGGTTGGCCAAACCTTTACACGCCATTTAATTTTAATGAAACTGAAGATCTTGAAACCAAGCTTTTCATGCTCAATCACAAACAAATGTATGGTGAGAGCAATACCTTTGAAGTGACTGGCTATTATCGTAAACATAACGACCATTACGTGTTGTCTCGTGAAAACCCAGCTATTTTTGAAGCGTTTCACGAAACCACGGTTAAGTCATTGGGACTCTCTGGACGCCACCGTTTAAATAACCAGTATGCAATTAATTATGCTGGGCAATTTATTGCTGATGAAATTGAATCAACGTCTCTTGAAAACAACTTTACGTCACGCAATTACACTAAGCTAAGTATCTTGCCTGAGTACAAATCAGCCCTTACAGCGAACAAAGAGCTTACTGTACGTATTGGTGCAGCATTTGATAATACTAACCACGATAGCTCAGCTACCTCATTGATTGCCGATGCCAGCCTTAAAGTAGCTAATCATAATGGCGGTGAACATACTTGGTATGCATCATACGCAGAAGCAACACAAGTTCCCGGTTATACCGCCATCGGCGGCAGCGAAACGGGCGGATTATTCAGAAGTAACTACAGCCTTGAGCGCGAAACAACCGATAACCTTGAGCTAGGTTTACTGATTGAACAGTCTTCGTGGCGTTTAGATTCAGCTATTTTCTACCGTAAAGATAAAAACCTGACAGATTGGACATATCGCTTTGATGCAACCTCAGCTCGTTTTGCAAACCCGGTTGATATAGACACCTTAGGCGTTGAGTTTTTAGCGAATAAATCGTTTGAAAGCACTGAGTTGATTGCCAGCTACACCTACTTAGAAAAGTCAGAAGACTATGGCGCGGCAGATATTGATGCGAGCTTTTATGCGCTTAACTACCCTGATCACCGTGTAACACTGGGTGCAGTATGGCAACCAATGGATGTGCTTGAGCTACGTATCGATAACGAATGGCGTAAGCAACATAGTAACCGCTTACGTAACTCTGATGATGAAGCCTTCTTCACGCAGTTAACGCTAAAGTTCACCCCTGCCCAGCTTGATAATGTGTTTATAACCTTTGCAGCTGACAATATTTGGGATGAATCGTTCGAAGAAGTCCCGGGTACCCCTGGCCGCGGCGAACAATATACTCTTAGCGCTACCTATACATGGTAAGCAAAAACAATAATGCCAGCCAATTGACTGGCATTATTACTATTCATGAATAACATTATCTAGCTAAAATTTTTCACAAGCTTCGGTATTAAGCTCAAATAAGAAAGCCTATTTTCTTTGTGACTAAGTTCATTCACACTTTCATGATCAAAAAATTGTAAGCCCGAAAGCTCATTCTCAACTCGGCCTTCGAATGATTGTATCAATTGGCTTTTATCTACATTAAGCTTGATATTAAATAATATTACGACACTCATCGTGTTAGTTAGAATAAATGAATTAAGGTTTACCCAATCAATCATTGAACTGGTTATATTCGCCTCTTCAAATGCTTCTTTTAGTATATTGTTTTTAATATCAATAGCCTGCTGCACATCCAACTCATCTTTTTGAAGCCCACCGCCGATAAGGTCAAGATAATAAGTACCTGACTTTATTGTTTTTTGACCAAACACAAACAAGTCATCACTTGTCGATATTAACGCCCCTGTATTTATATGGTATGGAAAGTAGCAACTCGCTAGGTTCTGTTGTAGGCCTAATTTTATCAAAGAGCGAATTGTAGAATATGGGATAGTACTCAGATTTAATTGCAATGAACCTCGTTGTATTTCATCAATATTTTCTAATCGATAATACTGCCCATCCCAAATTTCTGTGCCTGCGCTTTGCGCATCTGCTATAACCTCATGCCAATAACCTTTTATAACTTGTTCGTATGGCGCTATATTTAGGCTCGATTCCGATGCGATAACATCATAACTTTCAATCTCCGAAACATTTCTTATTAGTATTTTAGAATTAGGCATCACAATTAATAGTCCAAAAATTGTTACTCTATAAAGAATGCATAAAAGCTGATAACAAGCTCACTTATTTTGAGAGTTTGGCGGCCATTTGTGTAAAATTAAGGCTTGCTGCTATCCATGCACTTAAAAATATAGCCATACTCATGATTATTCATTCGACAAGCATCTATAAAATGACTTCTTCGATTTCTATTAAGCAAATGATAATAGCTTGGTTCATATATAGAAGACTTTTTAATAACTATCTCTACCTTCGGGTTACTTGAAGCCTTCACATTTTTATCGCTCGCGGCCAAAAGGTTAAAATTAATGTTACTGCTTGACTGCTCAGCGGAGATTTCTCCTTTTAAAATATACTCTGTATTTTCATAAAACTTCTTGGCTAAAAAAGACAAATTAGCGTGGGGTAATTTTATACTAAAATAACCTGACTCATCAGTAATGACCTTTTTTACTAACTTTTTATTATTTAATAAATATGAGAATTCGATTTCAACATTAGCAACAGATACATTGCTATTAAAGTGTGGTGGGTTCAGCTTTCCATTTAATAAAAAAGTGTCCAAATAGAAATTAATTTCACCATAATAATCTACGTCTACGTCCACCTCTTTACCTCTAGCAGAAACCATTAAAGTGAGTTCGCCAAATATAGCCCTTGAACTAAAAAATGATTTAAACTCCTCGAAAGACTTAGGTGTAAGTATACCATCCACAACATGGAAATAATGTGATATATCAACTGATGGTTGTTTTTCTAGATTTATTTCTCTACCGTCAACTCTGGCTAACTCAATGATAAAAGAGGGATTTTCATCTATATCTATCGGTAATTCATTATGTGAGAACGAAATATCAAAACTCGAAAAGTTTTTATCTATCGTATTTTCTGTAATACTGGAGACAGACATATTTGCCCACTCAGCATAGCCATGATTTTCATTAAGGGGAATATACACTGAATTAGTTTGGTAGTTTTCTTCAGTTAAAGTCACCTCACCAAATGAAGATACTTTACCAATTAACGAAATTGTATTTTTTATAGTTGGGTCAACATTGAGTGTGATATTAACCGTATCAACCATTTCACCGACAAAATCACCATTAATGAAAACAAGCATATCATCAAAAAGGCTTTCTGAATCATCTATCGAGTCCCCATAATAGCCATTGTTATAGCCCATAGTTACATCAACTGATACTGTCTCTGTAGATGAAGAATTACATGTAATAGGCAAAAGAAAACAGATAAAGCAAAGAAAAGCTGAAATTGAATTGACCATTATTTAATCCTTTAAACTAATGTCATCCATTAACGTTAAACTCATAGGAATGAAAGAGCAATTAAAAAAGTATGCCTAGTACTTCAACTTAATAAATGAAGCAGCAAATAAAATTACATACCTAAAAGTTTCCTTAAGACATTAAGTCATCTGCTCAAGCTCGGTAATTAAATACAACGCTTGCTCATTTGTCGTGCCGCACACATCAATAGTGGCAGAAAAGTCACTACACACCTTAGGCCTTGATTCATCACCAAATAATTTACATAGGTTATTATCATCAAGCTGAATACAGCGCTCTCCCGCTGCTTTCCCATTGGGCATTCCTGGGATCGGTGAGCTAATACTGGGTGCAATACAACAGGCGCCACAGCCTAATCTGCATGCCATTTTATCTGTCATTGAGTACCTCTTATAGAACCTTTGTAGCGCCTTTGTAATATGTGTAATGGTTTGTTACATCTTCAAACGCCTTGTAAACACTTTATTGCGTATGCTTAGCCTATCAAATTTATTTTTAATTACCGTCAACCGTGAGGGACTATCCCGTGGCTAGTAAAAAACAAATCATTCTCCCTATCGCCGTATTAGTCGGCGGACTTGGAATGGCATTCGCATTTGCCTCAATGAAGCAACCGCCAGTAGAAAAACCAGAACAAGATCTGCGCCCGCTTGTATCAATCAAACCGTTAAGCTTTGACGCCATTACCCTCGATGTAAAATCATACGGTATCGTTAAACCTAAAAACCAAACTGAGCTTGTTGCGCAAGTAAGTGGTCAGGTTGTGTCGTTATCAGATCAATTCGTACAAGGTGGATTTGTTAAGCAAGGCGACATTCTAGCACGTATTGACCCAAATGATTACGAAGCAGCACTCATTGAAGCTGAAGCAGGACTAGCCCAAGCAAGCTCTGCACTTGAGATAGAACGTGCACAGGTGTCAGTTGCGCAAGCTGAGTGGGACCGCATCAAAGGTGACTCAAACCAAGTTATCCCTTCTGAGCTTTATTTACGTAAACCACAACTTGCTGAAAAACTTGCAAGTTATCGTGCTGCGCAAGCGAGTGTAAAACGCGCTAAACGTAATCTTGAGCGCACATATATTAAAGCGCCTTACAATGCGATTATCGACGAACGCCTGATTAGTCTAGGTAGTGTGGTAAACCCAGGTAACAGCTTTGGTAGCCTGAGCTCAACGTCACTGGCTGAAATTCGTTTACCTGTTGCTGATAAAGATCTGCAATACCTAAATAACCAAGGAATTGGTGCAAGCGTATCAATTAATGCTGAATTTGCAGGTAAACAAACAACGTGGCAAGCAACTATTGTTCGTAGCGAAGGAGTTGTTGACCAACGTAGCCGCATGAATTACTTAGTAGCACAAGTAGCAACGCCTTATGAGCAAAAGCAGCCATTACGTTTTGGCTCATACATTAACGCCACTATCGAGGGCCGAGCGTTAGACAACGCGATTGTTGTTCCGCACCATTTAGTTAAAGATAAAAAAGTCGCTGTTTTACAAGATGGCGAAACGCTTACCTTTAAAACACTTAACATCGTTCGCGAGCAAAATGGCATGGTGATCGCCGATAATGGCCTTGCTAATGGTGAGCAACTGATTACCTCGGCACTCGAATACCCAACTGAAGGCATGGCGGTCAAGTTAGATGACGCAACACTGAGTGTGCCAACAACGCAGTTAGCGTTAAAAGAGGAATAAGCCATGACCACGCACAGAGAAAAAGGGCTTATTGCTTGGTTTGCTCGCAACCCAGTTGCTGCAAACTTACTTATGATTTTCATTTTAGTGGGTGGCTTATTGACGGCAATGTCGGTGCGTAAGCAAATGTTCCCACAATTTGAGAGTAACTGGATCAGTATTCAAGCTGTCTACCCAGGGGCTGCGCCGCAAGAGGTAGAAGAAGGCATCACCATTAAGGTCGAAGAGTCTTTAGAAGGCCTCGAAGGCATTAAACGTTTAATTACCTATTCGAACCGTGGTTTTTCACAAGCTTGGATCGAAATCGAAGAAAAGTACGACCCGCAAGAAGTACTCGATGAAATTAAGATGCAGGTTGATTCAATCAATACCTTCCCTGCAGAGATGGAACGCCCAATTGTTCGCCGCGAAAAGTTTGAGCAAGAAGTGATGATACTCGCGCTGTATGGCGATATGAGTAACTACCAGCTCAAAGAACTTGGTAATGATATTAAAGATGAGCTACAAGCTTTACCACAAATTAACTTGGTCAACTTTTACAGTGGCTTAAACTACGAAATTGGCATCGAAATTAGCCCAGATAAACTACGTGAGTATGGTTTAACTTTCCGTGATATTGCCACAGCCGTTCGCAGTTTCTCTGCCAATATGTCAGCAGGTCAAATTCGCTCTGAAAATGGCTATATTTCGATGCGTGTTGAAAATCAAGCGTATCGTGGTAAAGAGTTCGAAAATCTGCCTTTATTACACTTACCAGATGGTGCACAAATTTTCTTAGGTGATGTAGCAACAATTAACGACGGCTTTGAAGAAGGCTTACAATACTCTAAGTACAACGGTAAAAACTCACTGACTTTTGAAGTAAATGCGTCGAAAGATCAAGACATCACTAAAGTTGCTGCGGTATTAAAAAAATACCTAGCAGATAAAGCACCACAGTTACCAGCAGGTGTAAAACTATCACCGATTGTTGATTTAACTTACTACCTTGAAGGTCGTCTAAACATGATGATCGACAACATGATTTGGGGTGGTATTTTAGTGATGGTGGTACTGGCGCTATTTTTACCACTACGCTTAGCGTTTTGGGTAATGATGGGCTTACCTGTGTCATTCCTAGGCGCATTTTTAATGATGCCACTGGGCTTTATTGATATCACGGTTAACTTAGCTTCTTTATTCGCATTTATACTGGTGCTCGGGATAGTCGTTGATGATGCTATTGTCGTCGGTGAGTCAGCCAGTGCTGAAATTGAAAAGCACGGTCATAGCCTAGATAACGTAGTACGCGGCGTAAAACGCGTTGCTATTCCTGCAACCTTTGGGGTGTTAACCACAATTGCAGCATTTTTACCACAAACACTGGCATCCGGTCCTGGCTCTGCGTTTTCTAAAGCCATTGGTGGTGTAATTATCCTATGTTTAATTTTCTCACTAATTGAGTCAAAACTAATTTTACCGGCTCACTTAGCGGCAATGAAAAATAAACCTGCGAACCCTAAAAATCCACTACATCGCTTACGTTTAGGTATGGATAAAGGCCTCAAGAACTTTGTTGATAATTACTACACACCATTTATTGGCCGCTGTATTCATTACCGTTACACCGTGATTGTTGGCTTTATCTGTGTACTTATTGTTAGTGGCGGTATGTTCGCTGGTGGCTTAGTGAAATTTGTTGCGAACCCTAAAATTCCACATGATTTCCCGCGTATCTCAGTTGAAATGAACTTATCTTCGTCTGAGCAAGCAACCCTCGAGACAGCGCAAACAATTGAAAAGCTGATTTTAGATGTCGATAAACAACTTGAAGAGCAATATGGTCAAGCAATGATCCGCGATTTATCGGTTAGTTTACGCGGTCGAACAAGTGCACGCATTATGGCGATTTTGGTTGAACCAGACTTACGCCCTATTGATACCTTCCAATTAAGTGCAATGTGGCGTGAGCAAATGCCACCACTGCCAGGTGTGAAAACGCTGAATATTGAAGACAGTATCATGAACGGTGGTCGTGATGACGGTGATGTGAGCTTTCGCTTAGAAGGTAAAGATATCAATAAGCTCAAAGAAGTGGCTGCTAAGTTAAAAGAAAAGCTAAATAGCATGCAAGGCGTAGGTGATGTAAATGACTCACTACAATCTGCAACTGACGAGGTTCAACTTGAACTTAAACCACTCGCTTACAGCTTAGGGTTAACCCTTTCAGATGTGGCATCACAAGTTAGTTTTAGCTACTACGGCCTTGAAGCACAACGTATTTTACGTGACGGTGAAGAGATCAAAGTAATGATCCGCTACCCTCGTGAATCACGTAACGCAGTTAGTGACATCACAGATGCGCGTATCATTACGCCAACAGGTGTTGAAGTGCCGCTTGCTGAAGTTGCTAAAGTTAACATTGTAGATGGTGTAAACCGTATTCGCCGTGAGAACGCTAAACGTACTGTAAACGTTTGGGCTGCGGTTAATACTGACCAAGCTGAACCATTTGCCATTGCAAAAGAAATTCGTGACGAATACTTACCTAGCCTACTGAAAAGCTACCCTGGTGTAGAAAGTAATGTGGCAGGTCGTATTCAAGAAGAGATGGACAGTGTGGCAGAACAAGTACGTGACTTTGCTTTATCAATGATGATTATCTTTGCGTTACTTGCTATTCCACTACGCTCGTACTCACAGCCATTTATCATCATGTCGGTTATTCCATTCGGTGTCATTGGTGCAATGTTTGGCCACATGATCTTAGGTATGACAATGAGTAGCCTATCAGTATTCGGTATCATCGCTGTTGCAGGTGTTGTCGTAAACGACTCGCTAGTGATGGTCGACTTTGTCAATAAAGCCCGCGCCGAAGGTGTTGCAATCAAAGATGCGGTAATGCAAGCCGGTGCGCGTCGTTTTAGAGCAATATTACTGACCTCGATTACAACCTTTATTGGTGTATTACCAATCATTATGGAAACAAGCTTACAAGCAAAAATCGTTATCCCAATGGCTGTATCTCTAGCATTCGGGGTGTTATTTGCAACGGTCATTACGCTTATTTTAATCCCTTGTCAGTACGTCGCGTTAGAAGACTTCAAACGCTTAATTGGCAAGCTAAGAGGTAAAAAAGCAGAGCCAGAAGCAAAATTACAAACAACCAGTAATTAACCCCCCCCTCAAAATCCCAACCGAGCGCTTGGCAAGCTTATTTGCCAAGCGTTTTTTATTTAAAAATATGTTCCTATAAATCCTGTTGTTTTGCTAAGCTTAAATGAGCAAAAAAGAAACAATTCAAAAAATAACTAAATACGTTATAAGGACATAGCTATGAAAATTCTGCGCTACACAGCTTTGCTCAGTTGTTTATCAATTTGTATGCCAGTGCTTGCTGAGAACCAATACTTGCAACAACAGCTTGAACCTATTCTGATTGGTGAATCTCACAATATAGAAGGACAACAAATCCACTCCCCAGAAATGACTGTTGCCACCTATAAAGCAAATAGTTTTGAACGAGTATGGGATGACAGCAAATATGCCAAACAAGCGCTCAATTTAATTGCGCAAGCAGAACTTGAAGGGCTATCTCCTAACGACTATCACTTTGATACATTAATGGCGCTGGCCAACGAAATAGAGAAGCGCGGAGCATATGCCGTCGAAGCCCAGTTTGATGTACTGATGACAGATGCCGTGATGACCTATGCAAAACACCTAATACGCGGAAAGGTGAACCCAAAACAATTGGCTGCCACATGGAACTATGAACAGTTTGATGTTAGCCCAGATGCCGCAGCGGCCTCATTACTCAAACATGTAAAATCAAAAAGCCTTGATAAAGGACTTGAAAACCTAAAACCTGTTTTGCCTCATTATAAGCGTTTAAAAGACGCCCTTGTGTTTTATCAAGAGCTTGATGCCACTGGCGAGTTACCTGACTTCGCACTGCAAAATAAGGTATTAAAACCCGGACAATCAGACCCAGCAGTACCGCTTTTAAGACAAAAGTTAAAACGACTAAAGTATTTTGACGGCAGTAACAGTGATGCCACTGATTATAACGATGAGCTAGTCACAGCAGTTAAACGCTTTCAAAATGCCCATCAAGTTGCTGATGATGGTGTGATTGGCAATGCGACGATAAAACTACTCAACAAAGATTACAGTGAGTACGTTAATGATATTTTAGTAAACCTAGAGCGCATTCGTTGGGTTGATAACACGCTCACAGAGCGCTTCTTAGTGGTAAATATCGCAGGCTACTTGCTGTATTTGTTTGAAGACAACAAATTGAAATGGCAAACCAACGTAGTTGTAGGCAGAAACTACACCAAAACGCCAATATTTAAAGGGCAAATGAGTTATATCGTGATGAATCCAACGTGGACAGTACCGCGGAGTATTTCAGGTGGCATCATCAAAAAAATGAAAGAAAACCCAAACTACTTAAACGAGAAAGACTTTGTTGTGGTTGATAGTCGCCGTAACCCAGTTGATAGCAAGAGTATTGATTGGCCGAATGCTAGCCGCAAAAACTTCCCGTATTGGTTTGTACAACAGCCTTCAGAGAATAATTCATTAGGGCAAATCAAGTTTATGTTCCCAAATAAATACTCAATCTATTTGCACGATACCCCTGCAAAAAGTTTATTCCAGCAAGACCAACGTGCATTTAGCCACGGCTGTGTAAGAGTTGATGACCCATTCACCTTAGCTGAGAAAATATTAGAAACCTCAGATAATTGGAGCCGTAGTGAAATTGATGACGCCATTGCAGCGAAAGAAACTAAAAAAGTCAGCTTATCAAAACCGCTGGATGTACTTTTAATGTATTGGACCGTTGCGGGTAACGACGAGGGCCTACAATTTTATACCGACGTTTATAATCGTGATGGCGCGTTATTAAAAGCTCTCACCACGCCATTAGCAAACAATACAATTTAGAGGTCACTATGTATTTCAGCCGTATTATTTTTAGTGTGTGCTTAGCGTTAACTACATGGCCTGTTGCTGCCATTGAATTAACTGACTCGCTGCACAGCCTTGTACTTGATGCAAAACAAGTGCTAACACTTGATAACACGGCTGACTTTACAGCGACTGCGGTTTCAGATGTTGAGACAGAGCGATTAGGGCCAAATAGCATTGCCGTTTATGCCCCAGAAAATGCAGGGTTTTATAGCCTAGTACTGAGTAACAACAAAACGAGCAAACGCTTACTCGTTATAGTGAAAAAACCATTCAATGCTAACAATAAGCAATTAAATAATTACCAAATCGGCCTCTACCCTGCGCCTTATAAAGGCTATACACAATACAGTGCGCCAAACGGGTTTATAGAAGTTTTTGAGAAAGACTTATCACGCCAGCTGACCCCTCATGTGCAAGTTAAGAATGTAATTTGTAAGCAAGTGAGTAGCTTTCCAAAATACCTTTATGTCAACAACGATGGCTTGATGATGCTCGAAGATCTGCTCTCGTTTATACAAAATGAAGGGATTAAAGTCAGCAAATTTGCCTTTATCAGCGGCTATAGAACACCCCACTACAATCGCTCAATTGGTAATGGCAAACACAGCCGACACCAATACGGCGATGCCTTTGACCTATATATAGATGAAGATGGTGATGGCCGAATGGATGATTTAAATGGCGATGGCAAACTAACGATTGCTGATGTTGACGTGCTTTATAAAGTGTTTGAAAAGTTCCAAAAACAGAGTCGCTATAATGGCGGTATCGGCCGCTATAAACCCGCCTCCCACCACGGTGGTTTTGTTCACATAGATAACCGAGGATTTACCGCTAGGTGGTAATTGCAAGCTCCATATAACCCTTGAATAAATATTATCCAATTGCATTATTACTATTTGATTGGTAAGTTGTTGTGATTAATGGAAATACTACAATAACAACAAAGGGAATTATGCGCTTTATCCTCTGCATTTTTTATATTTCAGTCCTCAGTGGTTGTCAGAGTTTTATTGCTTATCAAATCACTCAACCTGTAGAAGAGATATCTTACGGTGGCCCTGACGACCCAATGTTGAATACCGTTTACGAAGGTATATCTCACAAAACATGTAACACTACACATGAATGTTTAGCAGTTAGAATATTTTCCCATAATGATTTAATCGAATATTTTGAGCAAGGTGAACAATTTGGCATAACTTTTCAACTTAAATCAAAAGAGGAAATGGAAACATTTGAAACAACTTTGACCTCTATAAATGGTGCCAAACAGAAAAACGATTCAGCAATTATACTATTCCCAGGTTATGGTGTGAGTAGTTTGATTTATAGCTTTCAAGCCCGCTGGCTTAGTCATTTTACCGGCAAAGATGTCATCCTAATGCCTGCGAGCAATCAATATAGTGAATTCAAATTTGGCCTAAATAGTCTTGATGTATTAAAGCATTTTTTAAATACCAACCAATACCAACAAATTGATATTTTAAGTTATTCAATGGGCAGTATTGCTGCTATGCAACTTGCAAAGCAAATGCCTAATGTAAATCAACAGATAATGGTTGCACCAATGGTGCATTTTGATACCGCATTAATGTCCGTAGCTAAAAGTTATCACCCAACCTTAAGCTACTTTGTCAAAGATAATGATTTTAAAAACGCAGCAAAAGATGTAATTCAAGAAACAGGTATTGATGAAGCACAGCTTGATTTAATCGCCCTACTCAACGACAAGCAATCAGCTGATAGAACCACACTCTATGTCAGTAACGCAGACCCAATAAGCCCAGCTGGTTATTGGCAAGCGCTTCAAAATAAGAGTGTATCTGTAGTGCATTACAGTAATTTGAACCACACCAGAATGGTCAGCCTTATCAATCAAGCCATGCGCAATGAAGTTTTACATCGATTAATGTAACCAACAAATAACAAGGAAAGCAATGAACAAATTCTTTAATAAACTAAGGTTGCTTGTAGTTTTTTATTTAGTCGCAATTTCAAGCCTCGCACATAGCCAAAACATGCAAGCAGAGATGGCTGACTTTATTAATGGCTTTCATAACTTTAAGCAGTTTAATGGCAATGTGTTAGTTGCAAAGGATGGAAAAGTACTGTTTGAACAAAGCGTTGGCTATGCCAACTTTGAATGGGATATAAAACATAGTAATAAAAGTAAATTTAGAATTGGTTCAATTACCAAACAGTTTACCGCCATGTTAATTCTGCAATTGGCACAAGATGGTAAACTCAAACTCGATGATCACCTTGCAACATACCTCCCTAATTACAGACAAGATATAGCCACTAAAATTACCATTCGGCAAATACTTAATCACACCTCTGGTCTTGGTAATTATACTCAAGCAAAATCGTTTCGTGATGAGTATAGCCGAAACCCTTACAGTGTTGATGAATTTATTCGCTTATTATGTAGTGATGATCTAGTGTTCGAGCCTGGCACTGAGTTTCGTTATAGCAATTCTGGCTATTTTATTTTGGGTGCGGTAATCGAAAAGGTAACTGGTCAAAAATATCAAGACGTATTGCAGAAGAATATTTTAGATCCACTCGATATGAAGAATACAGGCTATGATTCTCACAATAAAATCATTAAATTTCGCGTATCGGGTTACGACAATGGCCTAGCAGGTTATAGCAATACTGATTATTTAGATATGTCTATCCCGTATGCTGCTGGGTCAATGTATTCAACAGCACGAGATTTACTAAAATGGGATCAAGCTCTCTACACAGGTAAATTATTGAACAACGAATATAAAAAACAGATGTATCAAGTTTCTGAGCAAAGAAATTATGCGCTTGGTTGGGAAGTTACAAACCTTGATAAAAGCACCTACGGAAAACCCCTAACACGTATCCAACATGGCGGTGGTATTAATGGTTTTAATGCATTTATAAGTAGAATAATCGAAGACAAATTACTGGTTATTATTTTAAATAACACCGGTGGTGCGCCACTCACACCCATGACTAATGGCTTACTTGCAATCTACTATGGCAAACCCTACGAAAAAGCGACAGAGCATGCAGATAGTAAACTTTATAACGCATTTAAACGTGAAGGTATTGCAGGACTAAAGAATAGCTATCAGCAAATGGTGAGTGAGGGTAATACGCCTAGAGAAAGGTCGCTAAACTACTTTGGCTATGAATTAATGCAGATGGATGAGCTAGACGCCGCAATCACAGTGTTTGAACTCAACAATCAATCTTACCCAGATTCAGCAAATACGTTTGACAGTTTGGGTGAAGCATATTTAGCAACTGGTGATAAACAAAAAGCATTAGCAAGTTACAAAAGTGCGCTAAAACTTAATCCTGACAGTGAAAGTGCTAAACACGCTATTGAGAAATTACAATAAATAAAGGCCACAAGAGTGGCCTTATTTTTTTACTTACGGCTTAAAGCTTTTAGCAAGCCTGTTTTTGCGTTGCTTGGATATAGGCAACTAAATCTTCAATCGATACAACAGGCATGTTGTGCTCATTGGCAAACTTGCTTACTTCAGGCAAGCGAGCCATTGAACCATCTGGATTCGTTAATTCACAAATAACACCAAACGGTGTTAAACCCGCTAACTGCATTAAATCAACAGATGCCTCGGTATGGCCACGGCGCACTAATACCCCACCCGTTTGTGCACGCAGTCCAAACACATGTCCTGGACGAGACAAATCTTCAGGCTTTGCATTGTCAGCTGTTGCCGCTTTAATGGTGGTTACACGATCAGCTGCTGAAACGCCGGTTGTCACGCCCGTTTTAGCTTCAATGGTCACTGTGTAAGCTGTTTTGTTCTGGCTGGTGTTATGTTCAACCATTTGTGGTAAATCAAGCTGTTTAACACGCTCATCGCCCATACAAAGACACACAATACCGCTGCCTTCACGGATCATCATGGCCATTTGCTCTGTGGTCAGGTGCTGTGCTGAATACACAAAATCACCTTCGTTTTCACGGTTTTCGTCATCTACTACAAGTACGCCTTCACCTTGCTGCAAGGCAGCAATAGCACGTTCAACGCGTTCAAGTGGTTCGCCAAATTGGCTAAGTAAAGAAGACTGAATCATCATTTTTAATACCTATTAAATTAAATATGAAAAGATTCAGGACATTGAAAGGCACAGCAAAAAAGACCACCCGCAGGCAGCCAATTACTGTTTTATAGATAAACTATATTCTCTTTCATCCGGACTATCACCGTCGGCTCTGGCCTCTCACCAGATCTGCTGACCTTTAACCAAAGTTAAAGCGCTCGCGGGCTCACTTAAATTTAAAGTATACCGCCGGTGGGGAATTTCACCCCGCCCTGAGAATGTTGCTTAATCAATAAGATGAATAAGCCAAGCTATTCTATACCTAAAGTAATTAGTTATCGAGTACCCGCTTATCTAATATGCCTTTTTCAATCAGTTGATTGAGGATCGCCTTGGTTTTTTCTCGGCATATATCACGCACTAGACGAACCGCGGGTGTAATGGACTGTCGACTTGGGCATATTAGCCAAAGCTCTGCACATAAGTGGGGATAATTTTTCATCACTGGCACTACCCGCCCACTTAGTAAATCATCACTGATATCAATACATGATTTAACCGCTAGGCCTTTACCAGCCACGCACCAACGCCTTACCAAATCACCATCATTAGATGCTCGGCGGCCTTGCATTTTCACCTTAAAACGCTCGGTTCCATCGGTAAATTCCCAGACATTATTGATGATATCTTGTAGTTGATAAAACAGGCCTTGATGCTGATTTAATTCATCGGGATGTGTCGGCGCGCCATGTTCGGCAATGTACTCCGAGGTTGCACATAACAGCCGCGGAACATTACAAATTTTAAAGCCATACAAATTTGAGTCGGATGGCGAGCCATACCTAAGGGCAAAATCAACGGAGTCTCGGTAAAAGTCGACATTACTATCGCTAATATGCGGGCGCATACTCAGCTTTGGATACTCATCAAGTAGCTCATCTAACCATGGGATAATGATGTTGCGGCCTAAATCTGAAGATAATGCGACTCTTAGTTCTCCTTCAATTTCATCATGCTCACCTTTTAACGCGAGTGTGGCTTGGTCTAGCATGAGCACTGCTTGCTGACACTGAGGTAAAAAGCGCTCCCCTGCCGCAGATAAACGCAAATGACGAGTAGTTCTAACAAATAACTCAGCCCCCAGCGCTGCTTCAACACGTTTAATTGCCGCACTGGCGGTAGCAGCTCGCATGTCTAATTTGGCTGCCGCGGTTGTAATACTGCGAAATTCAGCCACCTTGAGGATTAATTTAAGATCTTCAACCAGCATATTAACTAAAAATTTTTGATAATGTTTATTCGATTATGAGCTTTATCGTAAAGTATGCAAGGCGTAAACTGCACCTAATTGTTATACATGCGGGAGCAAATCATGACACACCCAATCATTTCTGACTTACAACGCCGTTATACTAGTAAACGTTACGACGCTTCAAAACAAATTAGCCAAGCAGACTTAGCTGTAATTTTAGAAGCATTACGTTTATCGCCATCGTCTATTAATTCTCAACCATGGAAGTTTGTGGTCATTGAATCAGAGCAAGGTAAACAGCGTCTGCATGATAGTTTTGCAAATAAGTTTCAGTTTAACCAAGTTCATGCAAAAGCGGCATCACACACCATTTTATTTGCTTATAACCCAAGCTATAAACGTGCTGATTATGAAAAAGTAATTGATGCCGATATTGCTAATGGCCGTACAAAAGCAGAAAACAAAGAGCAAGCATTTGGCGCCTTCGCCTTTGTTGATTTAAATACTGATGAGCAAGGTGTTAACGCTGCTTGGACTAAAGCGCAAACCTACATTGCCTTAGGTAATACCATGCATACAGTGGCTCGTTTAGGTTTAGACTCAACACCGATGGAAGGTGTCGATAAAGACTTACTCGGTGAGCTTTTTGCAGATGAATTAGGCGACTATGTTTGTGAGGTGGCACTCGCTATTGGTTATCACGAGCCAGAGCAAGATTATAATGCTGCATTACCAAAATCGCGTTTAGATAAAAATTCTGTAATTAAGATTGTTTAACAAACCTTAATAGTTACGCCTTTTAATGTAGGCGTAACTTTAAATGGCTATTATAAATGAGCTTATAAGCTTTTAATCAGATAGAAACTGCCTATACACTTTTTCATCCAAGCCTAAATTAGGGCAAACCAAGGTTTTATCCTTCACCTTTGACAATGATAGCTTTTCATTATTAACAATAACTGCTTGATATTCTAGTGAACAGTTATCTTCTTTTGTTACGGACCATCTCGACAGCTTATCTAACGGTGATGGTGCCCCAGAAATAATATAAACCTCTGTTTCACCATATTTCTTAATATTCAATAAATTATCATGAACTTTCACTAAACTGCATGGAGTAATTAACCCCAGTTTTTTTTCTGTGTTATTTAACTTCACTGTACAACTTTCAGAATTTACATAAAGAGCACTTTTCGCAGTTGAACAGGACAAAAGTAATATCATGCCAAGCAATAATAATTTTACTTTCACACTAATATCTCCCAAAACCAAACTTGGTCACCTAGTTCTAGCCAATCAGAGCTTCCTTTAATTACATATTGTCTTCACAACCACATTACTCGCCATACCTTCACACAAATCTGCAGTTATTGTGGCAACAGCACCATTAATTAATGCTAAATTAGGGGCTACGTGGCCAATGTCGGCATCAACAATAACTGGGAACAAATTGCCTTTAAATGCGAGCTCTATTGCTTGGTATTCATCAAAGTAGCAGTCGTTATTAATTGCAGGGCTGCGGCCGAATACCACCGCATTTACATCAGTAAAAACATCATTCAACTTTAACGATAACAAACAACGTGCAAGGGCCATTGGACTGAGCTCTGCATTTTCTAGGTATAAAATTAACCCCTCTGGTGCATACTGTTTTTTAAACTCATGCAATGCATAGTAATTAGAGGGTAACAACAGACCTAAGGTATCTAAACAGCCGCCAATTAAGCGACCAGACACTTCAATTTGGCGTTTATCTTTATAGTTAATACAGCGCCATTGGCTAGGAGCAGTATAGTCAAATTGAGCCTCAGGCTTAGCTTTATAATCAATTTGCTTTTGCTGATAAAAAGGCGAAGCAACTTGATGCAATTGCTGTTTTTCTTCAAGTGACATGGCACTGAATATATTTGCTAAATAAACATCGGGATCGTCAGGGTGAATTTGCATTAAATTCGCAGCGTGCAAGGTTGCCCAGCCACAACGAGTGGTTAATGCACATGCAAACGTGCTGATATCTGAAAAGCCAACCAACCATTTAGGTTTTGCTTTACTTATCGCATTAAAATCGAGAAGCGGTAAAATTTCCATGGTGAGATCGCCCCCCCATGGCGGCATGATGGCTGCGATTGAATCATCAGTTAAATACTGCATGAGCTCATCAGCACGTTGCTTTGCACTATTGTGTGACTGACGTAAGCAGGCACCTTCAATAACAATAAAACCTTTGGCTGTTAAGCCATTAAGTACTATGTCTAAGCGCTCATGAAAGGCTTTATCAACACCTGATGAAAAAGCACATATGGCTATTTTATCACCTTGAACAAGTGGTTTAGGATACTGAATTTTCGCCATTATTACTCCTCATTGCAACAGTTTGTAGCCAACGTACCGAATAAATCCACGCCTGTAAACAGGCATAAAAAAACCGCAGTGTGAACTGCGGTTTTTCTCAATGCTTGGTTAAGCTACTAAATATACTCAACTTCAATGATTTCGTACTCTACTTCACCGTTTGGCGTTTTAATGATAACGGCATCATCTACCTCTTTACCAATTAAACCACGCGCGATTGGTGAGTTAACAGAGATCAGGTTGTTTTTGATATCTGCTTCGTCATCGCCTACGATTTGGTATTTTACTTCAGCATCGGTTTCAACATTAACGATAGTGACCGTTGTGCCAAAAATAACTTTACCTGTGTTAGGCATTTTAGTTACATCAATGATTTGCACATTTGAAAGCTTCGCTTCAATTTCTTGAATACGGCCTTCGCAGAAACCTTGTTGCTCACGAGCAGCGTGGTATTCAGCGTTTTCTTTCAAATCACCGTGCTCACGTGCTTCAGCGATATCAGCAACGATTTTTGGACGGGTAACTGTTTTTAATTCGTTAAGTTCTTCGCGCAGTAATGCTGCACCACGAACTGTCATCGGAATTGATTGCATATTATTCTCACTTAATCCCAAGAGCGATTGCCTCGCCCTTGGCACATTTCCTTAGTTCATTCGCTGGTGTAGTTCCTGAACTGACGTCACCTTGCTACGGTCATCTGCTTGGTTTGCAGTACAGTTAGCAAATGCCGCGTTCAGAGTCGTTGTGTAGTTAGTCTTATGCTGTAACGCACCACGACGTAACACCTTCGAATCTTCAATCGCTTGGCGGCCTTCAGTAGTGTTTACAATGTAGCTGTATTCACCATTTTTAATTCTATCAAGAATATGAGGACGACCTTCGTATACTTTGTTCACGCGACGAACTGCAATGCCAGCTTCTTCAAGTGCTTTTGCAGTGCCACCTGTTGCATCTAGCTCAAAACCAAGATCAGTCATGGTTTTAGCTAGTTCAACGATACGTGGTTTGTCACTGTTGCGTACCGATAGTAACGCGCGACCACCGCGTGGTAAAGTGTTGCTTGCACCTAATTGTGCTTTTGCGAATGCTTCGGCGAAAGTTTCACCAACACCCATAACTTCACCCGTTGAGCGCATTTCTGGGCCACGAATTGGGTCAACACCTTGGAACTTAGCAAATGGCAGTACCACTTCTTTTACGCTGTAGTAAGGAGGGATTACTTCTTTTGTAATACCTTGGCTTGCTAGCGACTGACCCGCCATACAACGTGCCGCTACTTTAGCAAGTGCGATACCTGTCGCTTTTGAAACAAACGGTACTGTACGCGCAGCACGTGGGTTTACTTCGATTAAGTAAACTTTACCGTCTTTCACAGCAAACTGTGTATTCATCAGACCTACTACGCCAAGCTCTAGTGCCATATCTGTCACTTGCTTACGCATTACGTCTTGTACTTCAGCTGTTAGTGAGTGAGCCGGTAATGAACACGCTGAGTCACCTGAGTGAACACCTGCTTGCTCAATGTGCTCCATGATACCACCTATGATTACTTGCTCACCGTCACAGATAGCGTCAACGTCAACTTCGATTGCGTTATCTAAGAAGTGGTCAAGTAGTACTGGCGCTTCATTTGACGCTGATACTGCTTCAGTCATGTAACGACGTAAATCGTCTTCATCATAAACCACTTCCATCGCGCGACCACCTAGTACGTACGAAGGACGTACAACCAGTGGGAAGCCAATTTCAGCAGACTTAACAATCGCTTCTTCTAAAGAAGTAACCGTTGCATTCTCTGGTTGAAGAAGGTTTAGACGCTCAACAAGCTGTTGGAAACGCTCACGGTCTTCTGCACGGTCGATTGCATCTGGTGAAGTACCAATAACTGGCACGCCATTCGCTTCAAGCTCACGAGCAAGTTTCAGTGGTGTTTGACCACCGTACTGAACGATAACACCTTTTGGCTTTTCAACACGTACGATTTCTAATACATCTTCAAGCGTGATTGGCTCGAAGAATAAGCGATCAGATGTATCGTAGTCAGTTGAAACAGTTTCAGGGTTACAGTTAACCATGATTGTTTCATAGCCGTCTTCACGTAAAGCTAATGCTGCGTGAACACAACAGTAATCGAATTCGATACCTTGACCGATACGGTTAGGACCACCACCGATTACCATGATTTTATCTTTGTCAGATGGATTCGCTTCACATTCTTCATCATAAGATGAGTACATGTAAGCTGTATCTGAACTAAACTCTGCAGCACAGGTATCAACACGCTTATATACAGGCACGATAGCTAACTGGTGACGTTTCTTACGAATTTCGGCTTCAGAAACACCGGCAATTTCAGCGATACGCGCATCAGCAAAACCTTTACGCTTAAGCTTGCGTAAAAACTCAGCATTTAAACCAGCCATACCTACTTCGCTGATTGTTGCTTCGTCTTTTAAGATGTCTTCGATTTGTACTAGGTACCAAGGGTCAATCTTAGTTAATTCGAATACGTCTTCTACACTCATACCGTGACGCATTGCATCAGCAACGTACCAAATACGCTCAGCACCTGGCTCACGTAATTCACGGATGATTTTTTCTTTTGCTTTCGGATCATCAAGGGCAACAATTGGGTTAAAGCCCGTTGCGCCAACTTCAAGACCACGTAATGCTTTATGCAGTGATTCTTGTTGGTTACGACCAATCGCCATCACTTCACCCACAGACTTCATCTGTGTTGTAAGACGGTCGTTTGAACCTGCGAATTTTTCGAAGTTAAAACGTGGGATCTTAGTAACAACGTAGTCGATTGACGGCTCGAAAGACGCTGGTGTTTTACCGCCAGTGATGTCGTTTTGAAGCTCATCAAGGGTGTAACCTACTGCTAGTTTTGCAGCGATTTTCGCAATTGGGAAACCGGTTGCTTTTGATGCTAGTGCTGAAGAACGCGATACACGTGGGTTCATCTCGATGATAACCATACGGCCATCAACTGGATTCACACCAAACTGTACGTTTGAACCACCTGTTTCAACACCGATTTCACGAAGTACCGCCATCGATGCATTACGCATGATTTGGTATTCTTTATCAGTTAGTGTTTGCGCTGGTGCAACCGTGATTGAGTCACCAGTGTGAACACCCATAGGGTCAAAGTTTTCGATAGAACATACGATGATACAGTTGTCGTTTTTGTCACGAACAACTTCCATTTCGTACTCTTTCCAACCGATTAACGATTCGTCGATTAGAAGTTCATTTGTTGGTGATAAATCTAAACCACGCTCACAAATTTCATCAAATTCTTCTTGGTTGTATGCAACACCACCACCGGTACCACCCATAGTGAATGATGGACGAATGATACATGGGAAACCGATACGGCTAAGTACATCGTGTGCTTCTTCCATTGAGTGAGCGATTTCTGCACGTGGACACTCAAGGCCAATGTTCTTCATTGCTACGTCAAAACGCTCACGGTTTTCAGCTTTATCGATTGCATCAGCAGTTGCACCGATTAGCTCAACACCATGTTTTGCCAGTACACCGTGCTTGTCTAAATCAAGCGCACAGTTTAATGCTGTTTGACCACCCATAGTAGGTAGTACTGCATCTGGCTTTTCTTTTTCAATGATTTTCTCTACCACTTCCCAGTGAATTGGTTCGATGTACGTCGCATCCGCCATTTCAGGGTCAGTCATGATAGTTGCAGGGTTCGAGTTTACAAGAATTACTCGAAAGCCTTCTTCTCGTAGTGCTTTACACGCTTGTGCACCAGAGTAGTCAAATTCACAAGCTTGACCGATTACGATCGGGCCCGCGCCTAAGATAAGAATGCTTTTTATGTCGGTACGTTTTGGCATTGTTACTCCGGTTAAATTAGTTAGAACGTGCTTGCATCAGGTCGATGAAGTGGTCAAATAATGGCGCCGCATCATGAGGACCTGGGCTTGCTTCAGGGTGACCTTGGAAGCTAAACGCTGGCTTATCTGTGCGGTGAATACCTTGTAGCGTACCATCGAATAAAGAAACGTGAGTTGCACGTAAATTCGCTGGTAATGTTGCTTCGTCAGCTGCGAAACCGTGGTTTTGCGCTGTGATCATTACAACGTTGCGGTCAAGGTCTTTAACTGGGTGGTTACCACCGTGGTGACCAAACTTCATTTTCACCGTTTGTGCACCTGAAGCAAGTGCAAGTAATTGGTGACCTAAACAGATACCAAAAATTGGCGTGTCTGTTTCTAGGAAAGTTTTAATTGCTTCAATCGCGTATGTACACGGCTCAGGGTCGCCTGGGCCATTTGATAAGAAGATACCGTCTGGGTTTAATGCCAGTACGTCTTCTGCAGATGTTTGTGCAGGAACAACGGTTAATTTACAACCGCGATCAACTAACATACGTAAGATATTACGTTTAACACCGAAGTCATAAGCAACAACGTGGAACTTCTCCTCTGCTGCTTCTAGCGTTTTAAAGCCTGAACCTAACGTCCAGCTTGATTCGCGCCACTCAAAATTTTCCTTGGTTGAGACAACTTTTGCTAAATCCATGCCTTTTAAGCCTGGGAAGGCTTGCGCAGCTTCAAGCGCTTTATTCTCATCTAACTCGTCGCCTGCAATGATACAACCATTTTGAGCGCCTTTATCACGTAAGATACGTGTTAATTTACGAGTGTCGATGTCGGCAATACCTAAGATATTGCGTTCTTTTAAGTAATCACTTAACGATTGCTCGTTACGGAAATTACTTGCTAGCAGTGGCAAATCACGGATCACTAGGCCTTTAGCCCAGATTTGACCCGCTTCTTCGTCTTCGCTGTTAGTACCCGTATTACCGATATGTGGGTACGTCAAAGTTACGATTTGTTCCGCGTATGAAGGGTCAGTCAAAATTTCTTGATAACCAGTCATAGACGTATTGAATACTACTTCACCGACTGACATGCCGTCAGCGCCGATTGCAGTACCGCGAAACACTGTGCCGTCTTCTAGGACTAACAGAGCGGATTTAGTCAAGTTAACCTCCTAACAGTAAAAAACGGGAGTAAAGTCATTTGCTCTACTGCCCGTTTAAAGCGATTGGAAACACGCATTTATGAATTTTTGGCAAATTGGCGCTATTCTACAGTAATTTAGCTTTCAGATCTAATCTTAATTAATAAAATAGTAAAAATAAGCGTTATTAACTAAAAATTCACTGAAACTGCCAAAAAAGAAACTAAACTACTTCAAGTCAAGCACATCTTGCATGTCATAAAGTCCAGCTGGTTTATTTTTCAACCAGCCCGCAGCTCTTACAGCACCTAATGCGAAGGTCATTCTTGAACTTGCTTTATGAGTTAATTCTAGCCTTTCGCCAGAAGTTGCGAAATATGCAGTGTGTTCACCTACTATATCTCCGCCTCTCATGACTGAATAACCGATTTCATTTTGCGATTTTGCGTGTTCGTCATTGCTTCTATCAAAACGCGCGACTTCATCATGCTGCCAGCCTTTTGCTTCAGCAATAGCTTCACCAATTGCCAATGCAGTTCCCGATGGCGCATCGATTTTATGACGATGATGAGCTTCAAAAATTTCGATATCCATATCATCGCCAAACTTCACAGCCGCAGTCTGCACTAAGTTAAGCAGTAAATTCACGCCTACGCTATAGTTGCGGGCAAAAACAATCGGAATGTGTTTCGCGGCTTCATTAAGGGCATCCAGATCATCTTGGTTAAGGCCCGTAGTACCAATTACCATGGCGATATTTTTTTCGACCGCTGTTTTCAGGTGGTTGCGCATGCCTTGAGGTAAGGTGAAATCTATCAATACATCTGCATCTTTTACGTCTGTTTCTTTACTAAATGATACATCTGCTGATGCAGCGCTGTTTAATTGATTAACCGCACTATCTAAAAGTGGTGAGTTTTCGCGTACGTACGCGCCCGTTAATGTTGCGTCATCTTTTTTTGAGACTGCTTCTAAAAGTGCAAGTCCCATGCGGCCGTTTGCGCCAAATACACCTATGCGGTTCATATAGTTACCTTATCTATTCTTCTTAGCTGGCTGGATTTTATCGAAAACTCATGTAATAGTCAGGTTAGCTTATAAAAAATACAGAGCTAATTTTAGATTTATTAATAGAACAACAATAATAACAGATAGTCTTTGCATTTAGCCATCTATACATTTAAACTTCTTCCTTTGCGCCGATTTGGTCTTTGGCTTGCGGGCGCTGTTGTTGTCTTTTAGACACAACTAAATACAGCTAAAAGAAGTGTTTGGCTGTGTTATTGGTTATCTAACGAGGAATATGATGCAGCCATCATTTAATAAAACAAAAGCAAAACTTTCTTTGCTGCCGCTTTTGGTGTTTGTCGGCTTATTTTTAGGCGCTGGCTTATACTTACAGTCTCAAGGTGTCGATTACGCCTTCTATCAATTACCAGCTCCTGTGGCAATTTTACCTGCCATCATGCTGGCGTTTATCTTAAATAAAAATACCATCAACCACAGTGTTGAAACCTTTATTAAAGGTGCTGGCCATAGCAACATCATCACTATGTGTTTGATTTATTTGCTTGCTGGTGCGTTTTCTGCGGTTGCTGGTGCAACCGGTGGTGTTGATGCCGTTGTTAATGCGGGCTTATCACTTATTCCACCGGCTCTGTTACTACCAGGATTATTTTTAATTGCTGCGGTTGTGTCGACTGCGATGGGCACTTCTATGGGTACTATCGGTGCGATTGGCCCGATTGCTTATGCCGTCGCCCAAAAAACAGGCATTGATCCATCTCTGATGGCAGGCACGATTGTATCGGGTGCCATGTTTGGTGATAACTTATCAATCATCTCGGACACAACTATTGCTGCAACCCGCACGCAAGGCTGTGAAATGAAAGATAAATTCCGTGAGAACTTAAAAATCGCCTTACCTGCTGCGGCATTAACTATCGGCTTATTATTCTTCTTAACCCCTGCAGCAGAAGCTGTAGAGACACAAGACTTCGATATTTTATTAGTGTTACCTTATGCCTTTATCTTAGTGCTCGCGGTAATGGGCTTTAACGTATTCGTGGTGCTGTTTAGTGGTATTATCTTTGCCGCACTCATGGGCTTTACTGGCAGCTATGAAGGTGCAAGCTTTGTTAAAGATATTTATAAAGGCTTTACTGATATGCAGGAAATCTTCTTGCTATCGATGTTTATTGGTGGCCTTTCAGAGTTTATCCGTATTAATGGTGGTCTTGATTATATTGCTAACAAAATTCAAGCAATTACAAAAATCGTTGCAAAATGGCACCGTAAAGTTGCAGATCAATTAGGGATTGCAGCACTGGTTATGACCAGTAACTTATGCATCGCTAATAATACCGTGTCTATTATAGTTGCAGGCCCGATTGCTAAAAAATTAGCGGATGATGGTGAAATTACAGGAAAGCGTTCAGCAAGCTTACTTGATATTTTTGCTTGTGTTACGCAAGGCTCATTGCCGTATGGCGCACAAGCACTTCTACTGGGCGCAACCTTCAAAATTAGCCCATGGGAAGTCTCTACCTCTTCTTATTACTGCTTTATTCTTGCCTTTACTGCCGTTGCAGTAATTTGCTTACGCCGAAATAAAGCATAAGTTAAATAATTTTTTCTCTCGATACGCCCAAATATGGGCGTATCTGCTATAATCCTCACTTTATATCCCCCATTACACCATCAATATTGAGATATGAACTTGAAAAAGATCCTTTCTGTTGCTGCGCTTTGTGCAGTAAGTACTTCGAGCTATGCCGCTAATTGGAGCTCTACGCAATTACACGTTAATAACGGTGAACACAAAAACCCGTTTTCATTGACTAAGTCAAACACCACGGTTGTATCACTACAGCATGCGTCTGGTTATGACTATGGCGACAACTTCTTTTTTATTGATTACAGCAATGACGACCGTCAAGATGGTTATCAAGATAAAGACTTTTACGGCGAATGGTATTCAACATTCAGTTTATCAAAAATCTCTGGCAGTGATTTCTCATACGGCGCAATTACTGATGTAGGTTTAACGGCAGGTTTTAATGCCGCAGGCGATTCGAAAGTTCTTAAGTATTTACCGGGTGTAAAACTAAGCTGGCAAGCACCTGGCTTTAGCTTTTTATCTACTTTATTTACCGCTTACATCGATGACAGTGAAGGTGTAGCACGCGGTGGTGCTCCAACTGAAACGAACAGCTGGATGATTGATGTTGCTTGGGGCTACCCATTCACTATTGGCTCACAAAAGTTCAACGTAACAGGCCATGTTGAATACATTGCAGAGCGTGAAAATGAATTTGGCGAAGATGTTAAAGCGTGGATTTTAGCGCAGCCAATCATTACGTGGGATTTAGGTCACGCAATGAGCATGAAAGAAAACACCTTACTGCTAGGCCTTGAGTGGCAATACTGGCACAACAAGCTAGGTACAGACACAACTGAGTCAGTACCACAACTTCACGTTGAGTGGACGTTCTAATAAGCTGTAAGCTGAAAAAAATAAAAGCCTGTAGCCAGTTAAACTACAGGCTTTGTTATATCTAAATAACAAAATTTGACATACATTCGCTCATAGTTCTAAAGTTAGAATTTAGGGGAATGTCATGAATAAATCATTTATCATTAGTAGCTTATTAATTTTAACCACTTCTTTCTTAGCCAATACAGCTGAGCTTAAACCTGCGATAAAGTGCGGTTTGCCTAAACCATATACAATGCCAAAACTTAACCAAGCTACTTACGACGGAAAGGCTTGTTTTTGCCAAGCAAATAATTGTAATTGGAAAGATATAGATATCACTCCATTAGTTGAAAGTATATCTATGGTCAGTATGGCGCGAAAATGTGGTATTCCTGAGCAGCTACCAGCTCCTACATTGGAGCAGTTAACTTACCCAGGAAAGGTGTGTATTTTTGAAAATAATAGATATCATTGGCAGAATGTCGATATTCAACCTTTGATCAATTGATCATAACTTACACTGTGGAGTTTTACCCTTTGCTCGCGCCGCTTGTTGGGCTTTTAATGCTTCCGACATATGCTTTTGAAGCTCTTTGATGCGGTTACCCGGTGCTGGGTGAGTCGACATAAACTCAGGTGTACCGCTACTGCCAGCAGCACTCATATTTTGCCAAAGCGACACTGATTGCTCTGGGTTAAACCCTGCTTTTGCCATTAAATCTAAGCCAACAATATCCGCTTCTGATTCATGTGAGCGGCTAAATGGTAAAACAACACCATACTGTGCGCCTAAGCCTAAGGCTTGCATAATTTCGCCACGATATTGAACATTACCCATATCAAGTGCTGCACCACCAACTTGTAGGCCTGTTTGTAACAGTGCGTTTTGTGATACACGCTCATTAGAGTGCTCAGCAATAACATGTGCAACTTCGTGACCTAGTACTGTAGCCAATTGGTCTTGGTTTACAGCGACTTTTAATAAACCTGTATGAACACCAATATACCCCCCCGGTAATGCAAATGCATTTGCTGAATCTTCTTCAAATACAACAACTTCCCAAGACTGCTTGGCATACTCTTTAGGTAAAACCGCAATAACATCATCGGCAATACACTTTACATAAGCATTGACACCTGGATCAGTATTAACAGGCTGTGTTTTTTTCATTTCAGCAAAGCTTGCTTGACCCATTTGGCTCATTTGTTGATCTGAATAAAGTGCGATTTGGGTACGTCCCGTAGGAGAGGTTTTACAGCCAGCTAAAACAGCGGTGGCCAACACTGCCATGATTAACTTTTTCATACTAGTCCTTCAAATACTTTGTGTAATTGAGGCTAATATAGCAAAGCATTGCTTAATTTTATATGAAAATGAACAATCACCCACTCAGTTGTTACCATTTAGTTAATTCTTTTACTTAGCAGGCAAACTAAGTTCACCACAGTGACTCACACTGCTACAATAGTGACCTACTATTTGATGAATGAGTAAACAATGCCTTCCCCTGAGACTTTAAATAAACGCATTTTATTACCTTTACTGGCAAGTATTGTCGCGATTACGCCTTTGGCAATTGATCTATATTTACCAGCGATGTTGGTGATTGCCAACGACTTGCAAACAACCATGCCAAATGTGCAAATATCACTCAGCATCTATTTAGCAGGTTATGCTCTTGGCATGCTTTTTTTTGGCCCGATTGCCGATGAACTTGGTAGGCGATTACTTGCTAAAGTGGGTTTAGCGCTATTTGGTATTAGCTCATTAGCATTGGCGTTTTGTACTAACATCGAATTATTTTGGTCTTTAAGAGCTGTGCAAGCATTCACAGGTGCCGCTGCAACCGTTGTAGTGCCGGGTATTATTCGCCATATTTACCGAGAGAACACAGCCAAAGGCATGTCTTATGTCTCAATGATCATGATGGTTGCCCCATTAATTGCTCCTACTCTAGGCTCATTGATCATGGGTATTTCGACATGGCAGGTTATTTTTATTGCATTGGCGGCCTACAGTTTTGCTATTTTAGCCTTGGTGCAAATTCATTTAATCGATATTCCAATCTTTAAGAGTCAGCAACGTGGTTTGGCACTGTTCTTTAATAGTTATAAAACGGTATTTTCACGCCGCAGTGCCCTTGCCGATATTGCCAGTTCCATGTTTGCCTCATTCGCATTCTTTTGCTTTTTAACATCGGTACCTTATGTATATCTCGATTTCTTCAAAGTAGATGAGCAATTGTTCGGTGTGTTATTCGCCTTTAACGTGTTGGCTTTAATGTTCGGTAACTTTATGAATACACGTTTAGTGCCGCGCTTGGGTTCTCGTAAACTGTTATTTATTGGCCTTAGCATTGGCTTTGTGTCTGGTGGGGCATTGTTATTATTCAGTGTGCTGCATTTATCACTGTATTTTATCGTAGCAAGCATCGCACCACTGATGATGAGCTTAGGTATTGTCGCGAGTAATGCGGACTCATTGATACTGATGCAATTTGAAGAAAAATCAGGCACTGCAACAGCTGTTATTGGTACCCTGAGATTCGGCAGTGGCGCTCTCGTTGGGCCTATTCTTGCTTTTGTTCACCCACAAAGTGCTATTCCATTTTCTGCGATGATGTTCAGCGCACTGATACTTATCTTACTCGTGCAGCTTTGGCATCGAAAACAATACCAAACGAGTTAAATACTTAAACATAATTGGTAAAAAAAATGCCTGTAATTAACAGGCATTTTTTTATTTTTCTTTAAAGCTTATTCAGCTTCTTTTGATACCATAACCATTGCAGGGCGTAATAAACGGCCATTTAATGTATAACCTTTTTGCATTACTGCAAGAACAGTGTTAGGTGCTACATCATTGCTTGGTTGAATTGACATTGCTTGATGGAATTCAGGGTTAAATTGCTCACCCTGTGGGTTAACAATTTCAACACCGAATTTTGATACCGCATCATTAAAGCTCTTAACAGTCATTTCGATACCTTCAAGCACAGGTTTAAGCTGCTCATTTTCTTTATCAGAAAACTCAATTGCGCGCTCTAGGTTATCGATAACTGGTAATAATTCGTTAGCAAACTTTTCAAGTGCAAACTTATGCGCTTTTTCTACATCTTGAGCGGCACGACGACGCATGTTCTCAACATCTGCAGCAGCACGAACAACACTGTCTTTTTGATCGTTAATAGTTTGTTTAGCCGCTTCTAATTCGCTGTGTAGTAAAGCGATTTCAGCTTCAGGGCTCATTTCTTCGCCGTCAACTTGTTCAGCTGCTTTTTCTGCAGCTTCTACTTCAGCTTGCATTTGTTCAAATTCTTCGTTTAGTTCAACTTCTTGCTCTGGTGATTTTGTCTGCTCAGACATAGCTTACATGCTCCAATTCTTTACAACTGCGGTAATTATGGGGATTGAATTAAAAGATTCAAGAGGCTGATGAGCCGATTAACTTAAATTCTTGGATGATTGCTTCTATTTGCGCTGATTTTGGACAAATTACGCAAAATCGGCTCTGGTATTCATGGTTATTAAAATAAGGAACGCTGATCACCATCAACTCATTACAATCTGTAAATGGCAATTGCTCTGTGTTTAATACCGATACACCATTTTTAAATGCAAGTTTATCTTCAACAAAATTTAAAAACGATACACCTATATTTAAACTGGTTTGACAATCAACTTGGCGGTAAAGGTAGTTTTCACCGACCACAATACTGTTGTCTGAACCAAGCTTTTGGCTTAATTGCCGAGTCCATTGTGTTAGTGAATCATGGCAATTATTTGGTGCCGTGCCTGCCATTGCCTGCATACGATATAAGCCTTCCATTAAGGTTTGCTGACTAAACACGGTATTAAGCCAAGTAGCAAACTGGTAACGAACGGCATCAGATGAATCTTCAGGTTTGGTAATGCAAATGTTATGGCTTTGCCCTGCTCTATCTATTAGTAGAATTAGCCAATTGCTACCATCAAAATCAAGTACCTCTACTCGAAAGACCAACTGTGAGCTGACTTGAGGTAAGCCCACACAACAACACACTTTATAGCGCTGACTCAAACCATGGGCAAGCTCGACTAATTGTGCTTGCTCAGGCTGCCAATATGGTGCGATTTCAGGTAGAGCAAAAAACTCATCAAGCCAATAATCAAAACCGGCATTGGTTGGTACGCGGCCAGCAGAAGTATGCGGCGAATAGAGTAAGCCCACTTTTTCTAGCCGTGCCATAGCATTACGCACTGTAGCTGAACATACCGCCATGCCTTTTTGTTTGGCAATACGAGTTGAGGCTACAGGCTGACCTTCCCCGTTACAGTAAAGGCTCATCACAGCTGAAAAAATTTGTTGGTCGCGCGGATTTAATTTCATAATTCATACATCTTGCTTCTTGCCAGTGGATATTTGGGCGCAGCAAGTTTATTTCAAGTTATTTTCAAAGCATTAATTTTTAATGTAATCTATCGATATGAAAGTTTAAGTGCAAATAACATGGATTCACCGTTTAAAACCATAGGTTTAATTGGCAAACCTAATCACAGCGGGGCAGCTGCCACACTTGCTCGCCTGCACACATTTTTGCGAGCCTTGGGTTTCGAAGTGCTAGTAGAACAGCGCACTGGACGTCAACTTGAAGACCTTCCTCAAGAAAATCTAGTTAAATTGGTAGATTTAGGTGAACGAGCAGACTTAGCCATAGTCGTCGGTGGTGATGGCAATATGCTTGGCGCAGCTCGAGTATTAGCGCGTTTTGATGTCGCTGTGATTGGCGTAAACCGTGGCAACTTAGGCTTTTTAACTGACTTAAACCCAGAAGGTTTTGAAGCGAGCCTAGAACAAGTGTTAAGTGGCCAGTTCCTTGAGGAAAAACGCTTCTTGCTTGAAGTTGAAGTATATCGCCATGCCGAACTCAAAAGTGCAAACTTGGCAGTGAATGAAGCGGTACTTCATGCTGATAAAGTTGCGCATATGATCGAGTTTGAGGCCTTTATTAATAACGACTTTGTATTCTCTCAACGCTCTGATGGATTAATCGTTTCAACACCAACTGGCTCAACAGCTTATTCATTATCTGGCGGCGGGCCTATTTTAACCCCTGAGCTGAATGCGATTTCATTAGTTCCTATGTTCCCGCACACATTATCAAGCCGTCCTCTTGTGGTTGACGCTGACAATGAAGTACGTTTAAAGCTTAGCCTCGAAAATACCGACAGCCTACAAGTCAGCTGTGATAGTCACGTAGTTTTAGCTGTATTACCTGGTGACGAAGTAGTGATTAAAAAAGCAGACAAGCGTCTACGTTTGATTCACCCAAAGGAATACTCTTACTACAATGTATTAAGAAAAAAATTAAATTGGGGAAGCCGCTTATTTTAAGTGGCTTTTTTATCTCAAGCTAATTGCCAAGGCGTATTGATTAGCGCAAAATAATAAGACTAAAAGCTGTATTTTTTAAAGGATTCTAAGGCGAAATGAGTTATATCGTTTTTCTTGCTCTATTATTACTTATCACCTTACTAGGTTGTTACTGGGTGGTTGAGAGCAATCGTCGTAAAGCTATTGAAGCTGAAAAAAAACGTTTTAATCAACGAGTCAAAGAAATCAATAATGACTTTAAAAATAAATTAATTGATTTTAGCGAAGGCAAAATTATCCGCCCTAAGAATATTTCGCGCCTAAATATGATCACCAGCAATTACTTTGTAGTGCAAGCGCACAATGAAGAAAATCTCACTTACCTCGAATTCATTAGCGATTTGCTTATCAACACAATCATAATGGAAGCCAGTAAAGCGCAAAGCCCTGAGGAAATTGATCAGCTCGCTGACAGGTTACAGTATTTTATGGCTGAATTGCCTTACAACGGCATCGAGTACAATAAAGCGTTTTATCAAGAAGCCTTACCATCGCTGATTGAAGTAATTAAATATCAGTCCCCCACCGATTTACAGGACGATCAGCCGCTAGCCCAGAGCACGCAAGCTACAAATGAATCAGTCCAAGAAAATCAACTGCCAGAATTAAGCAAAGCTTAAAAATTTAATTTGCAAAACCCGAAAACACTGTATAAATTAACAGTTAATTGACTGGATGGATAAACAGTATGTTAATCGGGTTAGAAATTAAAAACTTTGCCATTGTAAGTAATTTAAGTACTGAGTGGCACAATGGTATGACAGCTATTACAGGTGAAACGGGTGCAGGTAAATCAATTGCAATTGATGCCCTGTCATTATGTTTAGGCGAGCGTGCAGATGCAGGTGCTGTTCGCCCAGGTACGGATCGTGCAGAAATTTGTGCACAATTTGATATTAGCCAACTCCCTCTTGCCCAGCACTTTTTAGAGCAACATTTACTCTCAAACAGTGAAGGCGAATGTTTACTACGCCGTGTTATTTGCAAAAATGGCCGCAGCAAGAGCTACATTAATGGCAGCTCAGTTACCGCTGCACAATTAAAAGAGATAGGTCAGTATTTAATTTCTATTCACGGGCAACATGCCCATCAGCATTTATTAAAAGCTGAACATCAGTTGCACCTGCTTGATGCCTATGCCGGCCACAACCAGCTATTAGCTGATGTTAAAGAGCGCTTTAAAGCCTACCAAGCATTAATTAAAGAATTTAATCAACTTGAAAAACAACAGCAGCAACAAGCAGCTCAAAAGCAATTACTGGAGTATCAAGTAGCTGAACTTGATGAATTTGCCCTGCAACCGGGTGAGTTCGAAGAGATTGAAGCTGAGCATCATAAACTAAGCCATAGCCAGACTATTTTAGAGTCATGCCAACGTGAGCTACAACACTTATACGAAAGTGATGAGCAAAGTGCGTGTTCATTGCTGCAACATAGCGCCCAACAATTTACAGAGCTGGCAAGCTACGATGAAAGCTTATCTAGCATAGCATCATTACTGAGTGAAGCTGCCGTTCAAGTTGAAGAAGCTAGCCGCGAGATACGCAGCTATGTTGATGTAACTGATTTAGACCCTGCCCGGTTAGACGAAGTTGAAACGCGTTTAACAGGTGCTATGGACCTTGCCCGTAAACATCATATAAAACCAGAAGAGCTGGTAGAATTTCATCAGTCAATCGCAGAAGAGTTAGCATCAATTAGTTATAACAGCGACCGCCTTGTTGCACTCGAAAGCGAAATTAACAATGCCCTTGAGCAATATAAACAAGCAGCAAAACTGTTATGTGAAAGCCGCCATAAATACGCAGATACGCTTAATCAATTAATTAGTGATAGCATGGCTAACTTATCAATGGAAAACGGCAGGTTTGCGATTGATATTCAACAAACTAGCGATAAAGCGCCAAGTGCAATGGGTTTTGATACTGTGTCGTTTTTAGTATCTACCAACCCAGGTCAACCGTTACAAGCACTGTCTAAAGTGGCTTCTGGTGGTGAGTTATCGCGAATTAGTTTAGCTATTCAGGTCATTATTGCTCAGCGTGTTACAACGCCGACTCTTATTTTCGATGAAGTAGATGTGGGTATTTCTGGACCAACCGCTTCTGCAGTTGGCAAGCTTTTACGCCAATTAGGTAAATCAACTCAAGTTATTTGTGTAACTCACTTGCCGCAGGTTGCAAGCTCTGGACATCAGCAATTTTTTGTAGCTAAAGAAATTGCAAACGGCGAAACCTACACTCAAATGAATAAGCTATCTAAAGAAGGCCGTATTGATGAAATTGCCCGACTACTTGCCGGTGACAATATCAGTAAAATGGCTAGAGCAAATGCCAAAGAGCTTATAAGCGCACACGCATAACCCATTTTTAGCTATGAAACTTAGATTGTTGATGAATTTGATGGTATAGAGTTTATAAATGAAAAATAAAAATATACTTACAGCTTTGGGTCTTGCCTTAATAACGCTTAACTCAGGGCATTCGTTTGGCGCAGTGGTTGAACCACCCTATAACGATACGCAGTTATTCGTTGCTTTATTTAAATGTATTTTGTTTGTCTTGCCCTCAACTACATTGTTGCTGGTTCTATGGAGTCGCTGGAAGCACTTAAGATTTAAGCAATTATTACAAACAGTATTAAATTATTCATTGGTCATCATGTTAGCTAGCCTGATAATGGTTAATCATCTAACAGCTGAGCTTTCATCATGGTTAGTTGTGTTTGCAGGTATTCATTCATTGCTTGTTGGCATTAATTATTTATTGGTTAAACAACACACTAACAAGATAAAAAATACACTTACTAGTTGCTGGTAATGAAATTACTTTGGCTGCAAAAAAAATCGCGAAACAGCACGTTTCGCGATTTTAGTTCTTATTTGCTGATTAGCGTTATTCGATTTCGCTAGCTAAATATATCAAATTCATAAATAAACGGTCTGTCATACTACTAACTCCGGTACCATTGGTATAATTACCAACTTTATTTTGAGAGTTAATAATTGCATTATCTGCGAGTAATATATCACCCGATTTCAAGTCAAAAACCACTGTCGGTAAGCCATCTGGATTGACAGCTAACACTTGGCTTTCTTCTGGCATTACTGAGAAGTACCCCTTTGAACCACCGGCCTGATAAAAGCGTGTAACCTCTCCAAAAGGACCTGCAAATATAGCTTGTTGTATTTGAGAGTTTAAACCTTCTGGGTTTTGGGTATTTGGTCCATCTATGTAGCCTTCTCTGGTTACTGTATAACCCCACTTTGAATACACCTTCTCGTCAGTCATATCGGAATCTGATGCTATGATGACAACATTTCCTTTCTTCTCTGACCAATTATATAGCTCTGCAATTTCAGTTTCAGTAAAATCACTGTTGTAAAAACTACCCATAAAGAAGATATCAGTGTTATAGCTTTCAATCGCTTCCTGAGTAATTGAGCCTGATGCCGCAAAATCATGATTAACCGATACTGATTTAGCTACAACCCCACTTTCACCAAAATTTTCTGGACTTGCAAGTTTAGCCATCGGTAAATCAAACAAGTAAGCGTTTAATGTGTAGTTTTGCCATCGTGCCTTTCTTTGCTTATCAATACTCGTAATTACAAGCGACTCTACTCCTGTACTACAAGTAGGCTGCGCATAACATGCAACAGGCTTTAGAGTATTTAGTGCTAAATCGTTTATTCGCACTGGGTATGTCCCCAATGTGCATGTTTTACCCGTTTCGATTGATGCTTTATATAATTTAGTAATATTAAAATTACCTTGATCATTAATGACTTCACGGGAAATTACCAATTCGTCATTTTGATTTAGAGCAGCACCTGTTACCGTCGTTAAACCATGTTCAGATTTTTTTGTTAACTCCAGTGTTTCCGGATCCAATAAAAAAATGCTTGTGGCAGAGATGAGGTAAACCTCACCATTTTTAACAACCATGTCGCCACGCAGAATATCTGAACTACTATCGTAGCCCTTCATATTGCCTAAGAACTGAGTTTCACCTGAATCAATAGCAACCTGGTAAAGCTTACTCCCTTTAGAGCCATAAATAACGTCTTTGTTAGGGTCATAAGCAAGACGGGTCATAGGGTTAGTACGTGCCACTACAGTGTGTTTGCCTGTAGACATATCAACATAGGCGAGTTGTGTAAATCGATACTTGTCGGCTTTTATAGGCAGATCATTTAACTCTTCATCTGATAAGTTGAGAACACTCGTATCCAGTTTATAAGTTAAAGGTCTTGGGGCTGAAACATAATAGAGTCTATTTCGATAGCTATCAAAAGCCATTGCTGCGGATGAGAACTTTGCAGCAGAATGAATGTTAGCCGTTTGCGCTTGCTCATCTAAAGAAAAAACGAAGCCCGAGCTCCCTCTCCCTGAGTTGATTCCATATAACTCACCCGAACATTCAGACGCGCTAAGGCCAGCAGGTATTAAGCCTAAAAGGCTAACTGTAGATAATAAAAACTTTTTCATTTTAAATTCCTTTCAATGTAAAAATAACTCACTTCCTGTTCAACTTTATTACTATCCTCCTTATAATTTTGAACGAAATTGATATAAAACTCACAAACAAAATCGCGAGACCACAAGCCTCGCGATTTCAATTAGCGTTTAAAATTACAATTAATCGATTTCACTCGCATAATTGATTAAGTTCATAAATAAACGGTCTGACATGCTCGATACCTCGGTACCATCAGTAAAGTTGTCTTCTTTATTTTGTGTTGTCAGCATACCGCTATCAGCAAGTATTATGTCGCCTGTTGCAGCATCTAAAACAATTGTAGGCAAGCCATCCTGATTTACAGCTAAGACTTGAGTCCCTGAAGGCATTTCAGAGAAGTAACCTTTTGCGCCACCAGCTTGGAAAAAGCGAGATACTTCACCAAATGGTCCTGCAAAGATTGCCTCTTGAGCTGCACTACCTACTCCTTCTGGGTTTTGTGTATTTGGACCATCAACATAACCATCGCGAGTAACTGTATAGCCCCAAGTCGTATACACTTTTTCTTCAGGGTAGTCAGAATCACCCGCTATTATCGCTACGTTTCCTTTTTTAAGGGACCAATTGTAAGCTTCATTTAATTCGCTATCTGTGAAGTCGCTTTTGTGGAAACTACCAATAAAGAAAACATCGGTGCCATAAGCATCTATCGCAGCTTCAGTAATCGAATTTGCCGCTGCAAAATCATGATTTACAGATACTGTTTTATAAACAGTTCCCTGTTCACCAAAGTTTTCTGTACTTAAAAGCTTCGCAAGTGGTTTATCCATTAAGTGGCCATTTAGTGTATAACCTTGCCAGGTTGCTTTTCTTAGCGTATCAATACTTGTAACAACAAAAGAGTCTGGCTCTACACTACATGTAGCTTGAGCATAGCAAGCAACTGGTTTTGCTGTATTTAGCGCCAAATCATTTATGCGCATCGGGTAGGTTCCCATTGCACACGTTTTGCCAGTCTCAATCGATGCTTTATATAACTTGGTAGTATTATAGTGACCTTGATCGTTTATAATTTCTCTAGAAATTAATAGCTCACCATTTTGATCAAGCGCAGCACCTGTAACAGCAATTAAGCCATGCTCTGATTTTTTCGTTAACTCCAATGTGTTCAAATTAACGGAAAAAATACTCGTAGCACTGATCAAAAATAGTTGGCCATCTTTAAAAACCATATCACCGCGTAAAATATCTGAGCTGTCGCCATAGCCAGTTAAGTTACCAAGTAATGTAGTTTTTCCTGATACAGGATCAACAGTATATAACTTGCTTCCTTTAGAGCCGTACATCATGTCAGTATTAGCGTCATAAGCCAGTCGAGTCATTGGATTAGATCGAGAAACTACTGTGTGTTCACCAGTTGCCATATCAACATAAGCAAGCTGAGTATATTTGTATTTAGCCCCCTTAATTGGCAGATCTTTTAACTCATCTTCAGATAAGTTCAAATCACTAGGATCAAGTTTGTAAGTTAGCGGTCGAGGAGCTGAAACATAATATAAGCGATCCCTTGCACTATCATAGGCTATAGCAGCAGAAGAAAACTTTGCTTTTGAGTGAATAGCGGCTGTTTGCTCTTGCTCATTTAAAGAAAAAACAATGCCTAGATGGCCGCGACCAGAATTAATTCCATACAACTCACCCGTACATTCATTAGCGACTACATTTGTAGATAAAGCACTTGTGACTGCAAGAACTGAAAGTAGCGATTTTTTCATATTATTACACCTAAAAATTAGGCCGACTAACTAAAATAATTAATAAAAATAATTAAATTACTGCTTTAGCATCAGACCATTACGTTTAAATTTTGTACGCAATAATTTTATTTCGCTACAGTTCAAACACAATCAGAAATTACTGATTTGTCTCGATTTATTATAAAAACAGACATAACAATTAGCACCAATTATGTAAAACACACTTTAGTATTGGCAATGGCTAATAACTTCTGATTTTCTATATTCTCAATGTTTTAATATTCTTACTGCTCCATATTTTCCACACATTTTCTCAGTAGCATAACGGCAAAATTGGTCACCGAAATATTTAATGAAGCTAACTGTAACTTTAATCCTTGCTCTTCTTTCTCTTCCTTGTATGGCTAATACAGATCACATACCGCAGATAGAAGAAATATTTGCCTTAGAGCAGAAAGGAAACCTAAAAAAAGCACTATTGTTAATTGAACAACTACAAAGCAATAGCACGCCTGTCGCAAAATCAACGATTGATTTGATAAAAGCCCCCATATTAAGAAAACAAGGGCAATACGAGGCTGCAATAGAGTTACTCTTACCTTTACAGCATATTGCTGAGTTGTCCAAAGAAGAGCATTATCAAATCCAAAAAGAGCTTGGTATCAATTACAGACGTCAAGTTAAAACGACCCAAGCTCAGCAGCATTATATGGCAGCACTCAAACTAGCTTACGAGTTAAAGGATAAAAACAAACAGGCACAAAGCCATAGTAATCTGGGTACCTTATATGACACGTTGAATGACCTAGACCAGTCTATGTTTCAGCAATTAAAAGCACAAAAGCTTTTAATTGGCAGTAAAGATAATGAGTTAATCGCCACCAATTTTTATAATTTAGCAAACCTTTCTCATCGCCTAGATGATCTTGCTCAGTCTGAATACTTCTACAAAAAAGCACTTGAGTTTGATATTAAAACAAAAAATCAAATAAACATTGCAGATACCAGCTTACAGTTGGCAAAGTTAGTTTATAAACGTGGTGACTATGAGCAAGCTTTACCCTTATTAAAAAATGCCTACTCACGCTTAGCTGATTTAAATGCTTATGAAGGAATGGCAACAGCAAAGCATACGCTAATGCAACTATATTTAAAGCTCGAAAATAAACATATGGCTTTAAGTAGTGCAGATTCAGGCCTCAGAGCAGCACTTAAATCTGGCTCAGCATTGAGTCAAATATATTCATATTTCAATTTAATTGAACTCCACCTGCCACTTAAGAACTCACAATTGATTGACCTCTATTTGAGTCGTTCAAAAGAACTTATCGAAGGAATTGATAATCGGTTACTAAATAAAAAGCTGCATGGCTACACCGCAGTTTATGCCGAACTTATCGGTGACTACAAACTCGCAACTGAGCAATTGAAGCTTGAAAATAAACTAGCCGAGTCTTTGTTTGAAGAACATTTAAATCAAGCCGTTGAAAAAAACAAAAAGCAATTAACAGCAATCGAGCAACAGCAACGTATTGATGATGAAGTGCAAAAAAATAAGCTCACTACAGCACAAATGAATAACCAGCGACTAGAAAAACAGATTTGGTTATTGTCTGCGGGTCTTGTTTTGTTGTTCACGACTCTTGCGCTCGTGCTCTATTACTTCAAGCATCGAAAAGCGCTATTTAAAGCAAAACTTTATCAATATAACCTGCTTGAAAAAGACAAAATGCTTGCTGATATATCCCATGAATTACGCACCCCTTTAAGCGTATTAAAACTGCATATAGAAGCACTTGAGCTCGATATTCAAGAAAACCGCGATCTAGCCTATAGCAAAATTAATGGCAAAATAGCGCAACTTAACAACCTAATTTCAGATGTGTATCAGTTATCTCAAGCAGAAAACAAGACTCTCGCGCTAAATCTCCAACGCTTAAATGCTGCAAATGTCTTTGCTGAGTACGAGCAAGACATGCGTCATTATGTTCGCAGCCACCACCTGACATTTTTTTCAGACATTATTATTGCTAATGATGTTGAGATCACGGTAGATAAACAAAAGCTCGATCAGATCCTTAATAATATTTTTACTAATGCCTGCCTATATACCGACAGCCCAGGTCATGTTCGGCTCAAAGTGAGAACTAACAAGCAAGAGCTGTTTATTCAAGTCGATGATACTTCTCCGGGTGTAGGTAAAGCCCATATAGGCAAACTCTTTGACCGTTTATATCGTGTTGAAGAATCTCGAAGCCGCGCATCAGGAGGCTCAGGTTTGGGGCTATCAATTTGCCAAAGTTTTGTCGAATTAATGTCTGGCAATATCAGTGCATTACCGGGTAAGTCGGGTGGATTATGTATCCGAATTTTACTGCCTTTAAGCAATAAATAAGCTTCTCCATTTTTCCACCATATTTTATTGCTTAAATAGCATAATAAACTACTGTGGAATGGAACCATGTCAGAGTCATTAAAGCATGCTCAATGGGCAAAATCTGTTGAGCGTAAACACCGCCAAAGCAAAGTTAAAAAAACCAAAAAATCACCTCTTCCTATCTGCGCCGCGCTTGCTTGTGTGCTATTGAGTGCTGGGTTTTATTATGCGAGTTATGAAAAACCGAAAGAGTATCCACCGTTATCTGCAGCGGCGAAACAGCGTATCTCGCAATTTTTTGCCAAACAGTTTTTACTGGGGCAATGGCGCTTAAATAAAATTAACTACTCATCTGATGCAATTCAGGTGTATGTGCAAACGCCAAGCAAAATTGCTCTAGAAGGTGAAGCTTTGAGTCAATATTTACATTACGCTTTATGCCCTGTTGCTAGCAAACGCATTTGGCAAGATATCAAAACGAGGGAATTATCAGTGTATGTGTTTAGCCATTCGATTCGAAAAGGTGATCGAACAGTATGTAATTTAGAAAGCGATGAACGCCAAATCAATTGATTTGACGTTCATCATAGCGATAGCCAGCACCATAAACGGAAGCGACTATCTTAGGAGAGAAATCTAAACTCTTAAGCTTTTTGCGAATATTTTTAATATGGCTGTCGATTACCCGATCGGTAATATCAAAGTTGTTTGGTTGGATATGGTCAAGTATCTGCTGCCTAGAAAAAACACGCTTTGGGGCTTTGTACAAAAGTTTAAATACGTCAAATTCCACTTTTGTTAAACCTAAAGAGACACCTTTAATTTCAACTTCAAGCGCATCTTCTAATAAGCAAATTGCATCAGTCGCTTGCACTACTACATCGGTACTAGGTGCTGACGCACAACGCCTTAAAATAGCTTTAACACGCATCACCAGCTCTGCACCGCTAAAAGGTTTACAAACATAGTCATCGGCACCATGTTCCAATCCTTTTAACCTGTCAGCCTCTTCGACTTTCGCGGTTACCATAATAATCGGCACCATAGAAAAAGCGCGGATCTGCTTCATGCACTCCACGCCATCTAAATTGGGTAACATTACATCTAAAATTATCGCATCCGGATTATTTTCTTTAACCCACGACATCACAGCACTGCCATCAGTGATGTGGTGAGTGGTAAAGCCAGATGCATTGAAGAACAACAGCACTTGTTCTGCAATATCTAAGTCGTCTTCAACGACTAATATCTGCGGCATTTCTATTTCCGTTTATATTTTTTTTATTGTTCTAAGTTGTTGCTTCACCATCGCTTTAAGCGTATCTGATAAGGTTTCATCTAATAAAACCATAGTCAGAATATCGTGCAGATCTTCACTATTCATAACCTCATTGAGTAAATCATTTTCAGATTTCGAATTTGGCTGAAAAAAGCTTAACTGCTCGTCATTTGTGTGTTCGCAAAACATTTTCTTTTTATCCATGTTGTTAGCATCAAATATTAAGATGGGCTTCTGCCTCTACTAAAGATTAAAACGCAACAATATGGAGCAAATATGGAGTTAGTACGAAATAATGAATTTTTTCTGTTCAACAGTTAGATTCATTCCTAGATTTTAGGTAATAAGCGCTATTTTTTCATTATTTTTCTAAAACTAGGTTAAATTTTCGTATCAATAAAATGATAGGCAATAAAAAAGCAAGCTCGGTAGCTTGCTTTTAAAAGTGTTGAATGGCGCCTTAGAATTAAACGCCTAAATAATCCATAATCCCTTCCGCGGCATTTCGGCCTTCGAAAATAGCCGTTACCACTAAATCTGAGCCGCGGACAATATCGCCACCGGCAAAAATCTTAGGGTTGGTTGTTTGGTGAGTAAATTCACCTTTTTCTGGTGCATTGATACCACCCCAATGATTGATTTCAACACCGTACGGTTCTAACCAATCCATTTTATGAGGTTTAAAACCAAATGCCATGAGCACTTTAGTTGCTTCAATAACATGCTCAAAACCCGCAACTTCTTCAGCACGACGACGACCATTTTCGTCCGGCTCACCAAGTTGCGTTTTCACCATTTTAACGCCAGCAACTTTACCTTGCTCATCAACCACAATACCTTTTGGCTGAACGTTAAAGGTAAACTCAACGCCCTCTTCACGGGCATTTTTAACTTCGCGCTTTGAGCCTGGCATGTTTTCTTCGTCACGACGATACGCACAGGTAACCTGTGTAGCCCCTTGACGAATAGAGGTTCTCACACAGTCCATTGCTGTATCACCACCGCCTAATACAACGACTTTTTCGTTCGCCATATCGATATAAGCTTGCTTGTCTTCTGCATAGCCCATAACACGGTTAGTGTTACCAATTAAAAACGGCAGTGCATCAAACACACCCTCTGCATCTTCATTCTCAAGGCCTGCACGCATACTTTGATAGGTACCCACCCCTAAGAATACGGCATCATATTCAGCCAAAATTTCATCAAGGGTAATGTCAACGCCAACTTCAGTGTTTAGCTTAAACTCAACTCCCATTTCCGTGAAAATTTCACGACGCTTTTGCATTACTTCTTTTTCAAGCTTAAATGAAGGAATACCAAACGTAAGAAGGCCACCGATTTCTGGGTGACGGTCAAACACCACAGGCTTAACACCGTTACGTACTAAAATATCCGCACAACCTAAACCAGCTGGGCCTGCACCTATGATAGCCACTTTTTTGTCAGACCATACCACATACGACATATCTGGTTTCCAGCCCATTTTAAAGGCCGTATCAGTGATGTACTTTTCGATATTACCGATAGTGACAGCGCCAAACTCTTCTTCAAGTGTGCAAGAGCCTTCACACAAGCGGTCTTGTGGGCACACTCGACCACACACCTCTGGTAAGCTGTTTGTACGGTGAGAAAGCTCTGCCGCTTCTAAAATACGGCCAGTACGAATGAGCTTTAACCATTGTGGAATATAGTTATGTACTGGGCATTTCCATTCACAGTACGGATTACCACAATCTAAACAGCGATCCGCTTGTGAGTTAACTTGTGTCTCAGAAAACGGCTCGTAAATTTCTACGAAAGATTGTTTACGTGCTGAAATTGGCTTTTTGCGCGGATCAACACGTTGTACATCGATAAACTGGTATACATTTTCGCTCATACTACCCCCTTACTGAGCCTGAACACGAAGCTCTGCGCTACTGCGCGCTCGGTGTCCGAGTAAACTTTTTACATCACTAGACTTTGGCTTAACTAATTTAAACATTGGCATGTATAAATCGAAGTTAGCTAAAATCTGCTCAGCGCGGTTTGAGCCGGTAAGCTCTAAATGCTCAGCAATGAGGCCGCGTAAATGTTCTTGGTGTGACGCCAACCCTTCAAGGGTAACAATTTCAACAAGCTCAGGGTTAATGCGTTTTTCAAAGTCGTTGCCCTCATCAAGAATATACGCAAATCCCCCTGTCATACCTGCACCAAAGTTAATACCTACTTTGCCAAGTACGCAAACCACACCACCTGTCATGTATTCACAGCCATTGTCACCAACACCTTCTACAACCGCTTGAACGCCTGAGTTACGCACTGCAAAACGCTCACCGGCACAGCCTGCAGCAAATAACTTACCGCCTGTTGCACCATATAAACAGGTATTACCGGCAATGGTCGCTTTGTGGCTTTCGAACGATGAACCCAGCGGTGGGCGAATTACTAGCTTACCGCCAGCCATGCCTTTACCAACATAGTCATTGGCATCACCAACCAGTGTCATTTCAAGGCCACCCGCATTCCATACACCAAATGACTGACCCGCTGTACCATGAAGCTCAACAGAGACAGGATCAGCAGCCATACCTTGGTTACCGTGTTTAGAAGCGATATAGCCAGATAACATAGCGCCCACTGAACGGTCTGTATTGCAAATACGGTTAACCAGTGAGATACCTGATTTTTCATCAATTGCTTGTTTAGCTTTTTCAAGCAAGGTTTCATTTAGCTGACCTAAGTAGTGTGAGCTATTTGGCGCACTACAATACAGTGTTTCACCCGTTGGGTTGTTAGGCACAGCAATCACTGACGACAAATCGACTTTCTTTTGTTTCTCTGTGTTGCCTTCGATTGCTTCAAGTAAGTCCAAACGACCAATTAAATCTGTTAAACGAGTCACACCTAAACTTGCCATAATTTGGCGAGCTTCTTCGGCTATAAACTTAAAATAGTTCATCGCCATTTCTGGTAGGCCATGATAATGCTTTTGGCGCAGCGTATCGTCTTGCGTTGCAACACCGGTCGCACAGTTGTTTAAGTGACAAATACGTAAGTATTTACAACCTAGTGCCACCATAGGGCCAGTACCAAAGCCAAAGCTTTCAGCACCTAAAATAGCCGCCTTAATGATATCTAGACCCGTTTTAAGACCACCATCTGTTTGCAAACGAATACGGTGACGTAAACCATTTTCTACCAGCGCTTGCTGGGTTTCAGCAAGACCAAGCTCCCAAGGGCTACCTGCATACTTAACAGAGGTAAGCGGGCTTGCACCTGTGCCACCGTCATAACCAGCAATGGTAATTAAATCTGCATAGGCTTTAGCTACGCCAGTTGCTATAGTACCTACACCCGGCTCAGAAACGAGTTTCACCGAGATCAGTGCATCTGGGTTTACTTGTTTTAAATCGAAAATAAGCTGGGCTAAATCTTCAATCGAGTAAATATCGTGATGCGGCGGAGGCGAAATCAAGGTCACACCTGGCACTGAGTAACGTAATTTTGCAATATACGGCGTTACTTTTTCACCCGGTAATTGACCACCCTCACCTGGTTTTGCACCTTGCGCCACTTTAATCTGAATGACATCAGCGCTACGTAAGTAATGTGGTGTAACACCAAAACGGCCCGAAGCAACTTGCTTAATACGTGAGTTTTTCTCTGTACCGTAGCGAAGCTTGTCTTCACCACCTTCACCAGAGTTTGAACAACCCCCTAAGCGGTTCATTGCAATCGCGAGTGCTTCATGTGCTTCTGGCGATAATGCACCAATACTCATTGCAGCAGAGTCAAAACGTTTGTAAAGCTCAGTTGCTGGCTCTACGTCATCAACACTCACACCGCTATCAGGAATTTTCACCGCCAACATGTCACGTAAATTGGTGATCGGCCGGTTATTTACTAAATCAGCATAAGCCAAGTAGTCTTTATAATCCCCAGAGCGTACTGCCTTTTGCAGTGTTTGAATAACATCTGGGTTATAAGCATGGTACTCACCACCGTGAACATATTTTAGTAAGCCACCATGACTTAATAACTTACGTTTACTAAATGCCAGCTTATGAAGTTTACGTTGGTCATCATCAAAATCAGTAAAACACGCCCCTTTGATACGACTAGCTACACCGTTAAAACAGGTTTCTACAACCGCATCTGATAAACCAACTGCCTCAAATAACATCGAGCAGCGGTACGAAGCGACAGTACTGATCCCCATTTTCGACATGATTTTATACAGACCCTTGTTGATCGCATTACGATAAGCAAGCGTTACTTCGCAATAGCTCTTGTTTAAAATCTTTTTGTCACTCATTGCAACTAATGATTCATATGCAAGGTACGGATAAATTGCCGTTGCACCAAAACCAAGTAATACCGCAAACTGATGCGCATCACGGACACTACCCGATTCGATGATGATATTAGATTCACAACGTAAGTTATTATCGACTAAACGCCTTTGAATTGAACCAACCGCCATCGCAGCCGGGATCGGTAAATGCGTTTCGCTAAAGTTACGATCACTTAAAATAAGCATGACACAGCCTGACGCTGCTTTTTCTTGTGCTTCATCACAAATACGTGTGATTGCTTTTTCTAAGCCTTCTTCTTGTGTGTAAGTGATATCAATTTTACAGTAGCTGTAATGCTCATCGTCAGCATTGATCAGCTGTTGCATATCAGCGTACATCAAAATCGGCGTATCAAACTGTAAACGCTTAGCGTGGCCGGTTGTTTCGTTAAATACGTTTTGCTCACTACCAATACAGGTTGCCAGTGACATAACGTGATTTTCACGAAGTGGGTCAATTGGTGGATTGGTTACTTGCGCAAATTTTTGTCGGAAGTAATCAAACAGTGAGCGATGGCCTTCTGACAGTACCGCAAATGGCGTGTCATCACCCATTGAACCTGTTGCTTCTTGACCATTTTCACCCATTACACGAATCACGCTATCAAGTTCTTCGTTGGTGTAGCCAAACATTTTTTGATACTTAAGCAGTGTTTCGTCATCAAAAGAACGGTTACCCGCATCTTTTTCAGATAACTGTTCAAATGGCGTTAAACGCTTAACGTTTGCTTCAAGCCATGCTTTATATGGATGGCGTGACTTAAGATCTTGGTCAATCTCATCTGAATGCCAAATTTTACCTTGATGAGTATCAATAACTAATAACTCACCTGGGCCAACACGGCCTTTCTCAACCACTTCGTCTGGCGCGTAGTCCCAAATACCTACTTCTGAGGCAAGGGTAATAAAACCATCTTGAGTGATTACATAGCGCGCAGGGCGTAAACCGTTACGGTCAAGGTTACAAGCAGCAAAACGACCGTCAGACATGACAATACCAGCTGGGCCATCCCATGGTTCCATATGCATTGAGTTAAAGTCGTAGAATGCACGTAGGTCATCATCCATAGCACGGTTTTTTTGCCATGCTGGCGGCACAAGCATACGCATTGCACGGAATAAATCCATGCCACCGGCTAAGAACAATTCAAGCATATTATCTAAACTTGAAGAGTCTGAGCCGCTTTCGTTCACGAAAGGTGCTGCTGATTGCAAATCTGGAATAAGTGGTGAGGCAAACTTATACGCACGGGCACGCGCCCATTGGCGGTTACCTTGAATCGTATTAATTTCACCATTATGCGCTAAATAGCGGAATGGTTGCGCCAGTGGCCAACGAGGTTGTGTATTAGTAGAGAAACGTTGGTGGAATACACAAATCGCACTGGTCATGCGAATATCAGCTAGGTCTAAATAAAAGTTAGGTAAGTCTACAGGCATCATTAAGCCTTTATAGACAGTAACTAAACCAGATAAGCTGGCAATATAAAAATGTTCATCGTTTTCGAGGCGTTTTTCAGCACGACGACGCGCTACATACAAGCGACGTTCTAAATCTTTTGGACGCCAGCCTTCTGGTGCGCTTACAAAAATTTGTTCAAAGCCGGGTAGTTGTTTTTTTGCAATTGGCCCTAAACATGACGCATCGGTAGGTACTACGCGCCAGCCTTGAATGCTCAAGGTTTCTTTTTCGAGTTCTTCACTCAACACATCTTTAGCTGTTTGCGCAAGTACAGGATCGGCATTTAAAAATACCATGCCAACGGCGTAGTTCTTTCCTAAATGCCAATCATGTTCGCTGGCAATAGCACGAAAGAAGCTATCAGGTTTTTGCATTAATAAACCACAGCCATCACCTGTTTTACCATCTGCAGAAATACCCCCACGGTGCTCCATGCGATCTAAGCCAGTGATTGCTGTTCGAATCAAGCGGTGACTCGCCTGACCATTGACCTGAGCTATTAAGCCAAAGCCACAATTATCTTTTTCTAATTTTGAGTCGTATAACATAGACCCCTCCCCTTGCTACAACGACTAGCGGTTCAGTCTTTTGTGACAGTGCTAGCAGACGAACAAAACTATCGCCAAATACCTCATGAGTCAATAGAGTTTTGAATACATATTCATATTCATGAATATTTCTCACTTAAAGCACTTTTTAAATTCTATGCTATTTTTTTACATTTAGTCGTATTTTACCCGTTATTTTTTTATGACACTGGTGTCAAATTTAACAACTTGTAAAAAAACAATCTAAAAACCCGCCGATTTACGTTAACGTAAACTGCGCTCTATTTTGAATAATTATTCAAAATATGAATATCAATGCAGTTTTTTACGGGGTCTCGCCTAGCCTAACTGCATCATTATTTACTCTTGGCTTTAGCATAGTTACAAACTACGTATCTGAGCAGACTACCTTAGTCGCAATGACTGAGTTCTTTACCCTTGCGTCAACAATCAGCAATTTAAAAGTGTCCGCAGCGGACACTTTTTCTGTCCGCGGACAGACATTAACTCACTGTTAAAACATAAAATAATTAAAAATCAATAAATTAAAAACTGGCACGCTACTGGTATAGATAAGACATCAGCGAAATTGAGGATTTCAAAATGTTCACTATCAGTTTGTTTATGGCTTCTCCACTTACCATGCTTGCCGTTGGCTTCATGATTGTGTGTTTTGAGAATCGTAAGGAGTTATGATGATTAAGGATACCAGTGCCCAAGATATTACAGTGGCCAAGAAAAACACCATTAAAAAGCCACTTATACTAGCAGCAGGTGTAATACTTGTTGGTGCACTCGGCTTTCAAGCATTGTTTGCCAGTAACGATGGCAGCATCTCGGTTGATGCAGCAAGCCTACAAATTAGTGAAGTAAGCCAAAAGACACTCACCAGAGATGTAGCAGCAAGCGGTAAAATCGTTGCAGCTAATGCGCCAAAGGTTTACAGCCCAGAACGCGGCTTTGTCGATTTAAAAGTTAAAGCCGGTGACAGCGTTGAAGTAAATGAAGTGATCGCAACCGTAACCAGCCCTGAGCTAACCAACGAGCTAAAACAACAACAATCAGTATTAGCGAGATTAGAAGGCGAGTTACAGCGCAAGCAACTTGAAGCGCGTAGACAAAAACTAAGCCTGACTAAAGCGCTCGATTTAGCGCAAGTTGAACTCAATGCTGCAGATAGAGAAAACCGCCGAGCTAAAATCTCAATCGAAAAACATTTAATTAGCCAAATAGATTTAGAAAAAGCCGTTGATGACTTAGCCCGTGCCAAGCTGTCTTATAAGCACGCCGAGCAAGAAGTCAGCTTAGCTAAAGATACCCTCGCATTTGAGCTAAAAGCTGCAGAGCGTGATCTGGCACGTCAGCAACTGATTGTTGATGATTTACTCAGACAAGTAAATGAACTCACTATTACCGCGAGTGTAAGCGGCATTGTGGGTAACTTATTAGTGCAACAAAAAGAAGCGGTCACACAAAGCCAACCATTAATGACATTGGTAGATTTAAGTAACTTTGAAGCAGAACTGCAAGTACCAGAAAGTTACGCCAATGAGCTAGGTCTTGGTATGCAAGTTGAGCTTACGTTAGGTAGTCGTCATGTCACAGGCACGCTATCGGCTATATCACCTGAAGTGAATAACCGCGAGGTGACAACCCGCGTACGTTTTGACAATGAGATTTCTGGCATCCGCCAAAACCAACGCTTAACCGCACGTATTTTATTAGAGAATCGCGACGATGTATTACAAGTAAAACGCGGCGCATTCTTACAACAAGGTGGCACCTATGCCTATAAGGTTGACGGTGACATGGCTTATTTAATCGATATAAAAACCGGTGCAAGCAGTATTAATGCTGTGGAGATAATTGAAGGCGTAGAGCCTGGCGATAAGTTAATTATCTCGAACTACGATCGCTTTAAAAAAGCACCCACACTGGTTTTACGCTAACAAATAAAAGGAATAATCAACATGCTTACAATGAACAACATCAGCAAAGTGTATCAAACAGATATGGTACAAACACATGCCCTTCGTGACTTTAACCTACAAGTAGAAGAAGGTGAATTTATTGCCGTAACGGGCCCAAGTGGCTCAGGAAAAACCACCTTTTTAAACATCGCCGGTATGTTAGAACCCTTTAGCGAAGGCCAATACATGTTAGACGGTATTGACGTGGGTAAGCTAAACGACAACCAGCGTGCAGATCTTCGTAATCAAAAAATTGGTTTTATTTTCCAAGGTTTTAACCTTATTCCAGATTTGAACCTCTATGAAAATATTGAAGTACCACTGCGTTATCGCGGTATCAAAGCCGCCGAGCGTAAGCGCCGAATCGAGCAATGCCTAGAGCAAGTTGGTTTAGCATCACGCGCTAAACACTTACCGCAACAACTTTCTGGTGGTCAACAACAACGTGTGGCTATTGCCAGAGCCCTTGCAGGTGAACCGCGCTTTTTACTTGCCGATGAGCCAACTGGTAATTTAGATAGTTTAATGGCGCGTCAAGTGATGGAGCTACTTGAACAAATCAACCGGGATGGCGCAACCATCATCATGGTTACCCATGATCCAGAACTTGCTCGCAGAGCACCTCGTAATATCCAAGTTGTTGACGGCCAACTCGCTGACTTCACCTTGTATCAAGGCACTCAAAACCTTAAAGCGGCTGGAGTGTAACCATGTTCCTTCATTATTTAGATTTAAGCTGGCGCAGCTTTAAGCGCACGCCACTTGTGAGCTTTTTAATGGTACTGGCCATTGCCATTGGTATTGGCGTAACCATGACCAGTTTATCTGTGTATCACATGATGTCGGCAGACCCTATTCCTGAAAAAAGTAGTGACCTTTATTCTGTGCAGTTACAAACTATGGATGAAGGCCGTACGTGGTGGACAGTCGATAACATGCCACTGCAATTAACTTATCAGGATGCCGTTAATCTTAATCAAGCAAATGCGGGTGGCAAACGTGTCACTATGGTTAGAACGGGTTTTTCGGTTTATTTAGACTCAGATAAAGTTAAACCATTTATTGGTCAAGCTCGCCTAACCACGCCTGATTTTTTCGATATGTTTAACCTATCGTTTATTTACGGTGGGGTTTGGAGCGCACAACAAGAAGCCGATGCCGCCCCTGTTGTGGTGATCAATAATGAATTAAACGACAAACTATTCGCAGGTGAAAACCCAGTAGGCAAAATGGTGTACCTTGATGATGCCAGCTACGAAGTTATTGGCGTGATTGATGATTGGGATATCACCACCAAATACTATGATCTGAACAACGGTGCATTTAATAAGACCGAGCAACTATTTTTACCATTTAGCCTAATGAAAGCACGCCAGCTTGAAAACTGGGGTAATACCAATGGTTGGAAGCACGAAAAAACCAATACCTTTAACGATAAGCTCAATTCTGAAATGGTGTGGTTACAATTTTGGGTTGAACTAAAAACACCTGCAGAAAAGCAAGCTTACCAAGACTTTTTAATGGCCTATATGCAAGAGCAACAAAAGCTAGGTCGTTTTAACCGCGAAAAATTAACCGCCACCTTACGCGATGTAAATGAGTGGATGCAGTACAACAATGTCGTTAGCGAAGACAACGAAATTCTGGTTGGCCTAAGCTTTATGTTTTTAGCAGTATGCCTTGCCAACATTTTAGGTTTATTACTAGCGAAATTTTTACGCCGCGCTCCTGAGGTTGGTGTGCGCCGTGCATTAGGTGCAAGCAAACGCCAAATATTCTTTCAACATATTGTTGAGGTCGCGATGTTAGGTTTCTTAGGTGGCATCTTCGGAATTATTTTGGCGCAAGTGGGCTTATTAGGCGTACGTCAAAGCTATAGCTACTACCAAAGCTTAGCCACTATGGATTTAACCATGCTACTCAGCGCACCTGTGATTGCAATTAGCACCTGTGTGATAGCGGGTCTGTACCCTGCTTGGCTGGTATGTAAAACCAACCCTGCTATTTATCTTAAGAGCCAATAAGGAAGACACCCATGTTAGAAATTAAACCTATCTTTCACGCCTTATGCCGCTCAAAAGTTGGCGCCATTTTATTACTGATCCAAATTGCCATCACCACTGCAATTGTTAGTAACGCAGCGTTTATTATTCAAGACAGAATTAGCTATTTAAGCCAAGAGACTGGCTATCCTGAACAAGACATTTTCGTTTTTAATGTCATGATGTTTGGCAAAGATGTGTCGCCGTCACAGCAATATGAGCTTGATGAAGCCATGCTTCGTCAAATACCTGGTGTAGTTGATGCTGCTTATTCAAGTAATACACCGCTTTCGGGCAGTGGCTCTTCGTCAGATTTTAGTTTAAAGCCAGCACCTGAAGAGAGTAAATCAGCGCGTAGCTCTTACATGTTTATCGATGAGCATGGCATTAATACTTATGGTGTAAAACTCATTGCTGGGCGTAACTACACCGAAGACGAAGTGATCGTCACCGATAACTATGATGAGCTTTCAAAAGTAACCGTTGTTACTAAAACTCTACTCGATGAGTTGTTCCCTGAAGGCAATGGTTTAGGGCAAACAGTCTACTTTGGTGACATTCCAATGAAAATAATTGGTGTTATTGATCTAATGAAAGGCCCTTGGCTTAAAGACAGCCGCCCAGATAACGTAGCACTGCTGCCTTTTATTAAACCTGGTACAAATGCACGCTTTGTGGTTAGAACAGAGCCTGGTCAACGCCAATCAGTCATGAACCGTGTTGAAGAAGCCATGCTGAAAAACTACAACAAACGCGTTATTTCTCGCATTCGTGGCTTAGATGACGATAAAGAGTCATACATGGCTGAAGATACATTAATGATGCGCATGTTGATTGTACTTATTACTATTTTAGTGTTGGTGACGGCCCTGGGTATTTTCGGCCTAACGCTGTTCAATATTAGCAAGCGTACTAAACAAATAGGCACTCGCCGCGCTTTAGGCGCCAGAAAATCGGCCATCATCAGCTACTTCTTAGTTGAAAACGCCATGATATGTATAGTTGGTTTAGTGATTGGTGTGATTGCTGCCGTGTATTTAGGCCAGTTGCTCATGCAGCACTTTTCAATAGCTCAGCTTGATGTTAGCTACGTGCTTGCTACAGCGCTGGCAGTGTTCGTTATGAGTTTATTAGCAGTCCTTGCACCTGCAAAACGGGCGGCGAATATCTCACCGAGCATTGCAACTCGAACAATTTAGTTCTCCCAACCTATGCTACACTGGATTAACAGTGTAGCATTCATCTTGCACCCTTATTAGGAAAATAACTAAAACAATAATATGGAAAAAATACTTATCGTCGACGATAACCCAGCCATTTTGGATGCATTGTCGTTATTACTCGAAATTCACGGTTTTGATGTTGTTACAGCAAGTAACCCGTTTGAGGCAATTCAAGCCGTACAATACCAACGTATTGCGCTTGTTATTCAAGACATGAACTTTACCGCCGACACCACTTCCGGCGAAGAAGGCAAAGAACTTTTTTATGCCTTACGAGACATAAACCCTCACCTACCGATTATTTTGATCACCGCATGGACAGAGCTTTCTACTGCCGTTGAACTTGTCAAAGCAGGGGCTGCTGATTATTTACCAAAACCATGGGACGATGCCAAGCTACTTACTTGTGTAAATAACCTAATCGAACTGGGTAGAGCAAAACAGCAAAACGAAACCTTTACACGCCACCAGCAAGAGCGTGACGCATCTGTGCAACAAGCAAATTTGGTGGGCTTGGTTTATAAAAGTACCGCTATGGAGCACATTGTTAATCTTGCGATTCAAGTGGCTAAATCGGATATTTCAGTGCTTATCACAGGCCCCAACGGCAGTGGTAAAGAGCGCATTGCGCAAATAATACAGGCTAATTCATTATTAGCTGATAAACCCTTTATCACTGTTAATGCCGGTGCTTTACCAAGCGAGCTTATTGAGGCTGAATTATTTGGTGCCGAAGCTGGCGCCTACACCGGTATTACTAAACAACGCATTGGCCGTTTTGAAGCGGCCGATGGTGGCACCCTATTTTTAGACGAAATTGGTAACTTGCCACTTTCTGGACAAATGAAATTATTACGCATTTTACAAACTGGTGAATTTGAACGTTTAGGCTCAACACAAACACGTAAAGTGAATGTGCGGGTGATTTCAGCAACCAATGAAGATTTAAGCCATGCAATTAAAACAGGTCAATTTCGCGAAGACCTTTACTACCGCTTAAATGTAATTGAGTTAAATTTACCAAGCCTTGCCCATCGCCCAGATGATATTTTAGCTTTAGTCGCACACTTTTTGCCTGAGCGCACACTGTCGTTAAGTACAGAAAAAACCCTGCTCGCCCATAGCTGGCCGGGTAATGTTCGTGAGCTTGAAAATGCCTGTAAACGCGCTGGCGTTTTAAAACCCTCAGGGGTGATTGAGCTTGCTGATTTTGGCTTACAAGTTGAAACAAACAGCCCAACACATACAAGAGCAGAGCCTAATAAACAAGAGATCGAACTTGCCATGCGCGAGTACAAAGGTGTGATTGCTAAAGTGGCTCGCCATTTTGGTTTAAGCCGCCAAGCACTCTACCGCAGGCTTGATAAATTTAAGATTGAATACTAATGCGTTTTTCGTTTCGATATAAAATCATCACTTTGTGTATTGCAGCGTCTGCATTGCCGCTTATATTGGTTTGTTATTTTGCGGGCATAAGCTTGCTTTACAGCCTATTAGCCCTACTCGCTTGCACCTTGATAAGCGGATTTTTTGCCGCGCAATTATCAGCTCCGCTCATTGATGGCATGAACTCGCTCGAAACCGGGCTGCTTAATTTTAAAGATGGTGAGCTGGCTACATTATTAGCCTATGATGGCAGTGATGAGCTAGGTGATTTATGCCGGCTTTATAACCAAACTGCAAAACAGCTTCGCCAAGAAAAACAATGGATTTATCAGCGTGAGTTGATGCTCGACAAAGTACTGCAAAGCTCCCCACAAGCTGTGCTTTTGACTAACGACCAAGGCTTTATTGTTTATAGCAACCACAGTGCCCGCAGCTTACTTGATGCTAAATCAGCCCTTGAAGGCGCCAAGCTAGAAAACTTATTAGATTCAAGCTGCGAGCAATTAACGCGTGCCATACACAAAGGTGTTGATGGCTTATTTACCCTCGACAAAGCGGATCAAGAATCACAAACTTGGCATATGGCAACAGGCCGATTATTACTTAATAATCAGTTTCATCAACTGTATGTTTTTAAACAGCTGACCCGCGAACTAAGCCGCCAAGAAGTAGAGGTTTGGAAAAAAGTTATTCGTATTATTAGCCATGAGCTTAACAACTCCCTTGGGCCAATGTCATCAATGCTTCATAGCGCGCAACTTTTAACAAAAGAAGTCGATGAACCACGCTTAAAACGGGTATTTACAACCATTGAAGACCGCATAAAACACCTTAATGAGTTTGTGCAAGGTTATGGTAAATTTGCCAAGTTACCCACCCCTCAACTATCAACGATTAACTGGCCGACACTGATTGAGCAATTAAAAAGTCAGTGGCAGGTTGAGGTCTCACTTGATGAGCGAGTGACAACTGACGCTGATCACACTCAGCTCGAACAGTTACTTATAAACCTATTAAAAAATGCCTATGAGTCAGGGTCAAACCCCGAAGGTGTCAGCTTAACTGTGCAACAAGAAGCAAGTGGCACACACATCACGGTGAGTGATAAAGGCAAAGGTATGAGTGAAGCTGTAATGGCGAACGCACTTATTCCCTTTTACTCAACCAAAGCAACAGGTAGTGGCTTAGGGTTAGCACTTTGCAGAGAAATAGTTGAAGCACACCACGGGCAAATCAGCTTACATAACCGCGAGCAAGGTGGATTAAGCGTGCATGTTTTGCTGCCCTAATGGCCTTTAACACATTCGAGATGGATCATGATTAACAAAGAAACCCGTAACATAATATGAGCTTTTGCAATGCTAAGTCGTATCATACTGATTAAATTACCACTTATTTAAACCTCTATGCTAATAAAGCCTTTTCGTTGAAACCTTGCTCATGTAACTTGGCAACGAGTTGTTCAAGCACCTCATCTTTTTGAGGGGCTACAGGCTGTGTTAATAGTAAAGAAGTCACATTGCCAAAACCTGGGTGATCAAAATCAGGGTTCTCAAGGCCATGTTGTGCTCTTAACGTTAGCAGCATAAGTGCAGCATAAGGTGTAAATTGCCAGTTCATATTATCGAACTCAAAAAACATCTTACTCGGTGGTGATGCTACCTGAGTGACTTGATCATCACATAACTGATTTAGATAAGCGGTGACTTTTGTTAAGTCAGTACTATTCCAATTATCTAAAATAGCTTGGTAAGCAAAGTCATCTACAATCGGTTTTAGAGTATTATCACCTTTCGCCCTATCAAACAACAAGATGATAAAATCACCAATATGACTTTTCGAACGGTTTATCCAGTTTTTCATATAACCGTTTTCGAATAATCTATAAAATTGCCGAGCATAATCATACTGATGTAATAAAAAAGCTGTAGCTAATTGAAATACACTGCCAGGTGAAATAACTCCTTCGTTTTCAACTCCAAAACGAATAAAACAGCGTTTTTGCTTTATATGCGCAATTGCTAATTCATAGTATCCATAATTTAAATAATAACTTAAGTGCTCTGCATCAATCACGCTGTCCTTAACTAAACTAGCTTGTGCAATATTTTCGTAAATTTTACATTGGCCTGACAGTTCAATATTAAGCTTTTCCCAAGGAGCAAAAGGTAATCGCTCATTAGAAAACTCTTCTCCCTGGGTTTTACCATGCTCAATATAGTGAGTAATTCTAACAATATTATCCTCAAAAATATTTTTATACTTTTCCGGGCCTTTGATTGCACGCTTACGCTTTCGTAAAAATTTTTCTAAGTTTTTATTCATTATTTACATGTACCTGCTTTTTTGATGAGTAATAATAAACTTTATTTTTTTCATACAACTAGCATTTTTTAATTATGATAAAATCTCACATTATACTTTGAATTTTTAAGATGTTATGGATATCAATAGTTTAAAAGAAGCACAGCTGTCGCTCTCTAAAAAAGTAAGAGCATCCGATGAAAAGCAGTGTGTTAAGACAATTGCTGGTGTCGATGTTGCTTATAACGAACAATCATCTGAAGTTGTTGGCGCAATTACGGTACTGAATGCTGATACATTAAAAGTACTTGAAGTACAAACTAGTATTGAGGCCATCAGCTTTCCTTATATACCAGGGCTATTTTCATTTCGTGAAGTGCCACCGCTTTTAAATGCATATAACAAACTGACCATAACACCTGATTTAATTGTTTGCGATGGCCATGGCCTTGCACATCCACGGCGTTTTGGTCTTGCTTGCCACTTGGGTGTCACATTAGATATCCCCACCATAGGTTGCGGAAAAACCAAGTTATTAGGCGAGTTTAATGAACTTGCAGCACACCGCGGCGCAACGGCAGATTTATTAGATAACGACGAAGTTATTGGCAAAGTGTTACGCACACAAGATAACATTAAACCTGTTTATGTATCTATTGGCCATAAAGTATCTTTAGATACAGCAGTTGAGTGGGTTCTCAAGCTAACGCCTAAATACAGACTTCCCGAGACAACACGTCAAGCTGATCAACTGGTAAATAAAACTTTAAAAGAACATAGAGAAAAGACTTATGAAAAAACATAAATCTTAACTCATTAATAAAGCTTAAGTTTGTATAATATTTTTACCTTCTTAAAATTATCATTTCGAAAAGAAATGACCTCATCTAATGTTAAATTAACTAAATGGTGAAAGCTTAGTTCTTCTAGCTCCAGCCAAGCATGTTTTTTCAGCTCGTATAAAACACCCCAGCTAATATTTGAAACTAAAAGCGTATTAACTGGGAACTCTAACAGCGACGGCAATAATTCTGTAAATTTTACATCCGTTACGTCTTGTAAGCTAAGCTCTATAACATTATCAGAAAGCAATTTTTTTATATCGCTAAAACTCGTGATTTTTAGCGGTGAGTCATCAACCTTAGCATTCAAAGAAAAGATATCGTCAATACTCTTATAGATATATATACCACGAAGCTTATTCTCTTTATTAAATGATAACTTTAAACTTCTTTTATCCCCAGCTTGAACCTTCACTTTGTAATAAGACAACACTGAAGGCTCATTCCATATATATTCATACTGAATAGGACCAGCGCCATAAATTAATTCAGAGTAACAATCATGCTTTTGAAAATGTTGAGACAAACCATCTAATTCCCACCCTTCAATGATACAACGTACATCACACACCCAGTCATAAGCAATCTCATAAACAACACCATTAAAAGGCTTACCTTCATGAAAAAGCTGTAAGTTTCCATCCCATTTTTCATCAATGATACTATCTAATAACTCAAGCCCTTTAATATCGATATAAGAAAAATTGTATTCTCCTAATATTTCGCCATTAAAAAATTGCTTTTTGCTAACAACAACCCCGCTTTCAGTGAAAATCGCAACCCCCGTAAAAGGCACCCCTTTGAAAAAGTAGGAACTTTCCTGTTTTACTAGCGCACCAGACACAACAAGTGGTGGAGCTTCACATTTCATTTAATAATCAACCCAGCAGAAAATTGAACATGCATTTTATTTTTAAGTTGTACTTAACTAAGAAAATAGGTAAAAAAAAAGCCGCAATCAGCGGCTTCTTTCAACACTAAATATAATTATTCAGCGTCTTTTTCTTTGTACTTTGCAGCTGTTTCAGTGATTAGTGGCTGTAATTCACCACGTTGAAACATTTCGATGATAATGTCACAACCACCGATAAGCTCGCCTTCTACCCATAGTTGTGGGAATGTTGGCCAGTTTGCGTATGCAGGTAACTCTGCACGGATATCTGGGTTAAGTAGAATGTCAACGTAAGCAAACTGCTCACCACACGCCATAAGTGCTTGTGATGCTTGTGAAGAAAAACCACAGTTAGGTAACTTTGGTGATCCTTTCATGTAAAGAAGGATTGGATTTTCAGAAATTTGCTGTTTAATTTTATCGATGGTTTCCATTTACAACCTCAAAAAAGACATTGGCTTACTACATTGGCCTTGAAAAAGTTTCACTGTGGCCTCAGATATATAACTTAAAATCGGCATTCGTAGCCACAATTTTAAATAGTCTTTAGCAATAGCATTGCTGTTTGCTAAAACTTGAGTAAAATACTCAACAATTATAGTAACACTATAATACCACTTGGTATAGGGAAGTACGCTGTTTACCTTGCTATTACCTATAACTGAGTGGACTATCAACCAAGAAGATGGAGATAAAAAATGGCATTTGAACTACCGTCACTACCATACGCAATCGATGCATTAGAGCCACATATTTCAAAAGAGACTCTAGAGTTTCACCACGGTAAACACCACAACACTTACGTTGTGAAATTAAACGGTCTGATCCCAGGCACAGAATTCGAAAACAAATCTCTAGAAGAAATCGTATGTTCTTCAGAAGGTGGCGTATTTAACAATGCTGCACAAATCTGGAACCACACGTTCTACTGGAACAGCCTATCTCCAAACGGTGGTGGCGAGCCTACAGGCGCAATCGCTGACGCGATCAACGCTAAATGGGGTTCTTTCGACGCATTCAAAGAAGCGTTAAACGACAAAGCAGTAAACAACTTCGGTTCAAGCTGGACTTGGTTAGTTAAACTAGCTGACGGCACTCTTGATATCGTTAACACATCAAATGCTGCAACGCCATTAACTGATGAAGGTGTTACTCCAATCCTAACTGTGGATCTTTGGGAACACGCTTACTACATCGATTACCGTAACGTTCGTCCAGATTACCTAAAAGGTTTCTGGGCATTAGTTAACTGGGACTTCGCGAACGCTAACTTCGCTTAATCTTCTGTTACTAGCAGTAATCAAAAAAAAGACGCTTCGGCGTCTTTTTTATTGCCAGTGCACGCCCCTTCTAAGTCGCAGCCAAGCCCTCAGCCAAAAAGCGTAATCAAGATGAGCTTTTTTCAATTAAATTCTTAATTTTCTTGCGCAAAAATTCAAAATCGTGACTAAGCTTTAATTAGCCTTTGCTTTTCTCTTAATCTAATTACACGTCATTTTAGCGGGTTTTCGGAGGTCTCTATGAGTATTTTTGAGCATTACCAATCACGATACGAAGCAGCGCAAGAAGAAGAATACAGTATTGAGGAATTTCTCGAGATCTGTAAGAAGGATAAATCAGCTTATGCCAGCGCACCTGAGCGGCTATTGATGGCCATCGGTGAGCCGGAGATTATCGACACTTCAACCGATGCGCGCTTAAGCAGGCTGTTTTCTAATCGCGTAGTCGCACGCTACCCTGCATTTCACGATTTTTATGGTATGGAAGATGCCATTGAACAAATCGTTTCTTATTTAAAACATGCTGCGCAAGGCTTAGAAGAATGTAAGCAAGTACTGTATTTACTTGGCCCAGTAGGTGGCGGTAAATCATCCATTGCTGAAAAACTAAAATACTTAATGCAGCAGGTACCTATTTACTCAATCAAAGGCTCGCCTGTTAACGACCACCCTTTAGCGCTATTTGACCCAAATGAAGATGCTGAACTTTTAGAAAAAGAATACGGCATTAAACCGCGTTATTTAAAAACGGTGATGTCACCGTGGGCTGCAAAACGCTTAAGTGAATTTAATGGTGATATTAGCCAATTTAGAGTGGTTAAGCGCTTCCCATCTATTTTAAATCAAGTCGCGATTGCGAAAACTGAGCCCGGCGATGAAAACAATCAAGACATTTCAGCGTTAGTGGGTAAAGTCGATATTCGCCAGCTTGAGCACTTTGCGCAAAACGACCCTGATGCCTACGCCTACTCAGGTGCACTTTGCTTAGCAAACCAAGGCTTAATGGAGTTTGTGGAAATGTTTAAAGCGCCAATCAAGGTGCTACATCCACTGCTTACAGCCACGCAAGAAGGCAATTACAACGGTACAGAAGGCATTAGTGCCCTGCCGTTTAATGGCATGATTTTAGCTCACTCAAATGAATCTGAGTGGCAAACATTTAAGAATAACAAAAACAATGAAGCATTTTTAGACCGTGTTTACATCGTCAAAGTGCCTTATTGTTTACGTGTATCTGAAGAAGTCAAAATTTACAATAAACTTCTTGAAAACAGTGAATTACATGATGCACCTTGTGCACCGGGCACATTAAAAACACTGGCACAATTTACCACTCTTTCGCGTATTAAAGAGCCTGAAAACTCAAGTATTTATTCAAAAATGCGGGTCTATGACGGCGAAAGCTTAAAAGATACTGACCCGAAAGCGAAGTCGTATCAAGAATACCGCGATTACGCGGGTGTTGATGAGGGCATGACCGGGCTTTCTACCCGCTTTGCGTTTAAGATCCTATCGCGGGTATTTAACTTCGATACCACTGAAGTGGCAGCCAACCCAGTGCACTTATTCTATGTTCTTGAACAGCAAATTGAGCGAGAGCAATTTACCGCCGATGTTGAAGAGCGTTACTTAAGCCACTTAAAAGGCTACCTCATTCCTCAGTATGTAGAGTTTATCGGGAAAGAGTTACAAACAGCCTATTTAGAGTCTTACTCTGAATATGGGCAAAACATCTTTGACCGCTACGTCACTTATGCAGATTTCTGGATCCAAGATCAAGAATACCGCGACCCAGATACTGGCCAGTTATTTGACCGTGCTGCGCTTAACGCAGAACTTGAGAAGATTGAAAAACCTGCGGGTATTTCAAACCCTAAAGATTTCCGTAATGAGATAGTTAATTTCGTACTGCGGGCGCGTGCCCACAACCAAGGCAAGAATCCGCTTTGGACCAGCTACGAAAAACTTCGCACAGTTATTGAGAAGAAAATGTTCTCAAATACCGAAGATCTGCTGCCGGTTATTTCCTTCAATGCGAAAACCTCTGCAGAAGATCAGAAAAAACACGAAGACTTTGTCAATCGTATGGTTGAGAAAGGCTATACCCAAAAACAAGTACGTTTACTTTCTGAATGGTATTTACGCGTTAGAAAATCGCAGTAAAAAACGTTTGTTTTAAGGGGGTTGTTATGGCGCATTTTATTGACCGACGCCTGAATGGAAAAAACAAAAGTACCTTGAATCGTCAACGATTCATCAGGCGTTATAAAAAACAGATTAAAGAAGCGGTATCTGATGCCATTAATAAGCGCAGCGTAACCGATACCACCAGCGGCGAGAGTATCTCTATTCCGCAACGTGATATCAGTGAGCCTATTTTTCATCAAGGACGTGGTGGCGACCGTGAACAGATCCACCCAGGCAATGACCAGTTTTCTACGGGCGACAAAATCAAGCGCCCGCAAGGAGGCGGTCAAGGTGGTGGTAGCGGCGAAGGTGAAGCCAGTGACTCTGGTGAAGGACAAGACGACTTTGTATTTTCTATTTCAAAAGATGAATACTTAGACTTATTGTTCGAAGATCTTGAACTGCCCAACCTGCAACAAAACCAGCTCGATAAACTGGTGCAAATGAAAACCCATCGCGCTGGTTTTTGTAACGACGGCATGCCAAGCAATATTGATATTGTTCGCTCATTACAAGGCTCGCTTGCTCGAAGAGTGGCGATGACTGCAGGCAAAAAACGCCACCTTGCAGAGCTTGAAGGTCAGCTCGCTCTGCTACAAGCTGAAGAGCAGCCAGACAAGGCAGCCATTGCGTTACTTGAACGTCAGATTGAGGAGCTGCAAAACCGCATAAAAGCAGTGCCATTTATTGATAATTACGACTTACGTTTTCGTAATTATGAAAAGCAACCACACCCAACAAGCAAAGCTGTGATGTTTTGTTTAATGGATGTGTCTGGCTCGATGGATCAAGCCACGAAAGACATGGCAAAACGCTTTTATATTCTGCTTTATCAATTTTTAACTCGTAGCTACAAAAATATAGAGGTTGTCTATATTCGTCATCATACCCAAGCGAAAGAAGTTGATGAGCAAGAGTTTTTCTATTCTCAAGAAACGGGTGGCACCATAGTATCAAGTGCATTAAAACTGATGAACGAAATCATCGCTGAACGTTATAACCCTGAAGAGTGGAACATTTACGCAGCGCAAGCCTCTGATGGTGATAACTGGGCTGATGATTCGCCAAACTGTGGCGAAATTTTACGTAATAAACTGTTAAAGGCGGTGCGCTATTACGCCTATATCGAAATTACCGCTCGTGCTCATCAAAGTTTATGGCGAGAGTATCAATCAATAGTGCAAACCCACGACAATTTTGCCATGCAACACATTCGTGGCGTTGAGGACATTTACCCTATTTTCCGTGAATTATTTAAAAAGAATCGTCAGCAGCAAGGCGCCGCATAGCCTTGCCAGTGAGGTAAAGTATGGCCGATAAACGTATTAGCGACGGTCCTGATTGGACATTTGATCTACTAACAGAGTATCAAACTGAGATTGAACGGGTAGCGAAAATTTATAAACTCGATACCTACCCGAATCAAATTGAGGTGATCACTGCTGAACAAATGATGGATGCCTATTCGAGTGTGGGTATGCCGATTGGCTATAGCCACTGGTCGTATGGTAAAAAATTCATTCAAACAGAGCAGAATTATAAGCGTGGGCAAATGGGCCTCGCTTATGAAATTGTTATTAACTCAGATCCTTGCATTGCCTATTTAATGGAAGAAAACACCCTGCCAATGCAAGCCTTGGTAATGGCCCATGCCTGTTATGGTCACAACTCATTTTTTAAAGGCAATTACTTATTTAAAACCTGGACTGATGCCAGCTCAATTATCGATTACTTATTATTTGCCAAAAACTACATTGCCAAGTGCGAAGAGAAATACGGTATTACCGAGGTCGAAAACCTGATTGATTCATGTCATGCATTAATGAATTATGGTGTAGACCGCTACAAGCGCCCGCAACGTATTTCTCTTTATGAAGAGCAAAAACGCCAACAAGAACGTGAAGACTACCTACAATCTCAAGTCAACGAGTTGTGGCGCACAATCCCTACTTCGCAGCAAGAGTCAAAAAAACGAGAACGCCGTTTTCCAGAAGAGCCACAAGAAAACATTTTGTACTTCATTGAAAAAAATGCGCCGCTGCTAGAATCATGGCAACGAGAAATAATTCGAATTGTGCGTAAAATTTCGCAATATTTTTACCCACAAAAACAAACTCAAGTGATGAATGAGGGCTGGGCTACGTTTTGGCATTACACCATTTTGAACCATCTGTACGACGAAGGTAAGCTCACCGATGCCTTTATGCTCGAGTTTTTACAAAGTCACACCAATGTGGTGTATCAACCACCCTACAACAGTAATTATTATTCAGGGATCAACCCCTATGCTCTTGGCTTTAACATGATGGTTGATATTCGCCGTATTTGCGAAAACCCAACAGAAGAAGACAAGAAGTGGTTTCCAGAGTATGCCGGCAGTGATTGGTTAGAAACCTTGCACTTTGCAATGCAAAACTTTAAAGACGAGAGCTTTATTAGCCAGTTTTTATCGCCAAAAATTATTCGTGATTTTAAGTTGTTTACCATTATTGATCATGAAAAAGAGCCAACCCTCAATGTCGGTGCCATTCATGATGAAATGGGCTATCACCAGGTGCGTGAAACCCTGTCGGCACAATACAACTTAAGTAATCACGAACCAAATATTCAAGTCTATAATGTTGATATTAGAGGAGATCGTTCACTTACTCTGCGTTATGTACCCCATAACAATATTCCTTTAAACAAGTCTAAAGATGAAGTACTAAAACACCTTTACAGGTTATGGGGCTTTAAGGTAAAACTGGAACAAGAAAGCGCAACAGGTGAAGTTTCATTATTGGGTGAATGCCCAAGCAGTGATGCCCGACACACAACAGAGTAACCAAAAATGAATAAAAAGATATTGGTGATCATCGACTCAACGGCCGATGCTAAAACATCTATATTACATGCAAGACAAAAAGCCAAAGGCATGAAGCATATTGATATTGTTGCTTTTAGCTACGAAGACACCAATAACATTTTATTCTCTATTCCACCTGATGAAGCGCTGGCTATTCAAGACAAAGAGCTTGCTAAAGTCCGTGCAGCACTTGGTCCACTTATCAGCGAGTATTTAGATGATGATAGCTATACTTTGCAAACCCTGTGGCATGAAAGCCCAGTACAATGGCTAGCCAATGAGCTTGATACGTCAGATTATGAAATGGTGATTAAAACTCGCCACATCGACGAAGAAACGCAATTTACAGAGCTAGACTGGCAGCTTATTCGCTTTAGCCCGCTGCCACTTTATTTGGCCGCCGATAACAAATGGCGTAACAATACCAATGTGCTGGCAGCCCTTGATTTAGGCAGTGAGAAGGCGACTAAATACTGTTTAAACGAAGCAATTATCAAAGCAGGCTTAGCCTATGCAAAAGACTACGACAGCGAGTTTTATGCCTGTTATACCGTACATGTATCACCGTTTTTACGTGATCTAGGCATTGTATTTTCAGATGAGCAAGTGATTAACGCCTTTGAAAAGCTACCCGTAGCACAGCGAACCTTAATCGAAGCGCACGACTTAAAAGACAAGCTTAAAATCAAAGCCGGTGTGGTTGAGCAAGTGATCCCAAGTGTTGCAGCTAAATTAAATGCTGACTTAGTGATTATGGGTTCGGTGGGTAATACAGGTATTAAAGGTCATTTAATTGGTAATACCGCCGAAAAAGTCATGAAGCTACTTAAAACAGATATTCTTGTTTTACCGCCACTTGGGGTTTAATCTGCTTAACTGAATAGAGTTACTATGAAAAAGGGGCTTAATTGCCCCTTGTTTGTTTATAAATCTGTGTAAGCTGTGACCTTGTTACGGCCGTTTTCTTTTGAGTGATATAAGGCTTTATCGGCAGCTTCAACCCACTTTTCGTAGCGATCAAACTTCTCGTCGAAGCAGGCAAAGCCAATACTGACCGTCAGTTGAATTTGTTTGCCATCAAAGTAAATTGATGAGTTCTCAATGAGTGTTCTTAATCGCTCAGCAAATATATGTGCACCTTCATGATCAGTATCAAGCAAGGTTACCGCAAACTCTTCACCGCCATAGCGACCTGCTAAGTCTGTTTCACGCAGAGTTTTACGCAGTAAGTCTGCAATATGACGCAGCGCCTCATCACCGCCGCGATGGCCATGTTCATCATTGACCTTTTTAAAGTGATCAATATCAAACATTAACAAGGTGCTACACCCGCCACTGCGCACTATGCGCATGTATTCTTTGCGTAGCTTTTCTTCCCAATAACCACGGTTAGTAAGCTTAGTAAGTGCATCGGTACGGCTCATTTGTTCAAGCTTGCTATTCGCTTCTTCTAGCTCTTTTTTATTCACCGCTTCATCGGTTACATCATAGATAATGATACAGATATGCGATACTTCACCTGTGGTCGTCGTCAGTGGAATAAAAGTGGCATTTTGATACATATGATCCGCTTTACCGGTAATTGGGCGGTAATTCTTAAAACGGAAAATATATGGCTGCTGCTCCCAAATAGTAAATGAGCGATTATTTAAAATGAACACAGACTCAGATTTGCTGCGAAACCACTTTTCATCGATTGATGGAAACAAATCAAACAGGTCTTTATCTTTCACCGCGCTTGGCAATAGGCCAGAATGGTTTTCCATAAACCCATTCCAGATGCATACTTTGTAGTCTCTATCGAGCACCACTAGGCCTACATCAACGGTATTAAACATATCCATTAACCAATGGAGTTCATTCATATTAAAATCGGCTGCAGGCATAGTTTAGTCTTCTAATAAATAAGCTACTTTGTACTTAAGGGTTTTTAATGAGTCCTCGGTGAACAGCAACATCAAATCACAGTTAATATTGTGATTTTCGATGCCATAGCTGATCTCAATCGCCAGCGTTCGTTGCCAGCGAGATTTATTCGCCTTTACTAAATCAGATACATCACAGTGTTGTCCCAGCACCACAGGATGACCTTGGCTAAAACGCATATCTAATTGGTGCGACAGTCCTGTCAGAATAGCCCCTATTAATATGTTACTCACATCCATTAATAGCTCTAATTCAACTTTATCGTTGAGCTCACCCTCATAATTCATTAACGAGGCGATTTCTTTAAAACTTGAATCATTTAACAGCAATAGTGCTTCGCCAGAAACACCGCCGCCAATAAAACCCTGACATACACCTGAGGTTGCGGCATTGGCATCAATCGAGCGCAAAGCCATATCTAGTTCATTGACTTCTAAAACATTTACATTAGGAATAGGAAGCTTTACGAATACATTAAGAAGACGCGCTAATAAGTCTCCAGCTTGCCCCATTGCGACATTGGTGAGTTCTTGGTAGATATCACGCACATCGGGATCAACTTGCTCACCTAGCTTATTAGCAAGACGCTCACGCATGGCTTTATCTTTAATACCATGATGTTCAATAATACTCGCTAGTTTCTCGGCGGAACAAGGTTTTTGAATAAAGTCGATTGCGCCTAACTCAAGCACACGTCGATGAGCATTAGGTTGGATGTCTCCAGATACAACAACAGTGAGAACATGAAGGTCTTGTTCTTGAATGGCTTGCAGTACTTCGTAACCATCCATTTCAGGCATGTTTAAATCGAGAAATAAAATTTCCGGCTGAATTTTTTTGATTTGCTCAATACAGTGAACACCATTTTCAGCAAACTCAATTTTTATATCCCAATCATCGGGTAAAGAGCGTGCTAATTGTCGACGTGCTAACTTTGAATCATCACAAACTAATACCGATGTTGACATATATTCTCTCTAAATCCACACTTTCTAACTAGCAAAAACATTAACTAGTAACTTTATTCTTATTTTTATATGTAAAAAATAGGGTCACAGGCACATGTTAATCAAACTAATGGTTATTTACAATTTTAAATTGTACTAATCCTTGGAGCCACTTCATGAGTATAATACACTGAAGTTAAATGCGTTAATTTAAAGGAATTTTATTATGTTACGTCCGCTAATGTTTGCATTAGGCGCTGTGTGCACGTTTAGTTATGCAGGTGATTTATCAGAAAATAGTTTAGACGCAGGTAAGGTTTCAGCCCAGTCTAAACCGGTTACTTTACTAGGGCAAGGTGTTGAAGTTGGCCAACAAGCGCCTAATTTTAAAGTAGTAGATGGCAACTTTACCCCCGTCACACTAGACAACTATCGAGGCCAAGCAGTGCTTTTAAGCGTTGTGCCAAGTTTAGACACAGGTGTATGTAGTATTCAAACCAAACACTTCAATGAAAAAGTAGCTTCAGAATACCCAAGTGTGGCGATGCTGACCTTAAGCGCAGATTTACCGTTCGCACAGAAGCGTTTTTGTAAAGCCGAGAATATAGACAAAATAGTGACCTTATCTGACTCTGTATGGCGTGACTTTGGTAAGAACTACGGTTTGATTATCAAAGATATGGGCTTGTTAACCCGTGCCGTATTTGTGCTCGATAAAGAACATAACATCGTTTACAAGCAGCTTGTCGATAACCTTTCAAAAGAGCCTGATTACGACAGTGCTATTGCGGCATTAAAGAAACTGTAAAAGCGCAATTTTAACTTGCAGTGATACAAACACAAAAAAACCGCCCAAGGCGGTTTTTTCATATCAGCAATTAGGCTATTAACCTAAAAGCTCACCAAGTTGTTGGCTAACAGCTTCAACAGCTTGAGTACCGTCTAATTTGTGGTACTGAGTGTTGCCTGCTTTCGCTTCAGCTTGGTAGTAATCAACTAATGGTTTAGTTTGGTCGTGGTAAATACCTAAACGCTTACGAACTGTTTCTTCAGTGTCGTCATCACGAATGATTAGGTCTTCACCTGTGATGTCATCTTTGCCATCAACTTTAGGTGGGTTATAAACAACGTGATAAACACGACCAGAGCCAGGGTGTACACGACGGCCGCCCATACGCTCAACGATAATTTCATCAGCAACGTCAAATTCGATAACGTGATCAACTACCACGCCATTCTCTTTCATTGCATCTGCTTGAGGAATAGTACGAGGGAAACCGTCTAGTAAGAAACCTTTTTCGCAATCTGGCTTAGCAATGCGCTCTTTAACTAGACCGATAATAATTTCGTCAGATACTAATTGACCTGCATCCATTACTTTTTTAGCTTCAAGACCAAGTGGTGTACCTTCTTTGATTGCTGCACGCAGCATATCGCCCGTAGAAATTTGTGGAATACCGTATTTGTCCATCAAAAACTGAGCTTGAGTACCTTTACCTGCACCCGGCGCGCCCAAAAGAATAATGCGCATATCATTGTCCTCTGTGTGATACTAATCTTAAAAATGGTCGATCAGTGGAGTTTTGTTTTTAGAGCCTGAATTCTTCCACAACTAAGGCTATACCTCAAGTAACTTATACCAATTGCCTATATTAGCGGCAATAAAAAAGGGAGCCTTGCTCCCTTTTCCAACTCATTGCGCTAAAACGCTTATTTGCTTAAATCTAGCATTAGTTTGTTCAAACGAGTTACAAAGCCTGCAGGGTCTTTTAACGTACCGCGCTCAGCCAGTAATGCTTGATCTAGAAGTACTTGTGACCACTGAGCAAACTTGTCTTCATCATGTTCAACATTTAAGTGTTTAACAAGCTGATGCTCTGGGTTAAGCTCAAAAATTGGCTTTTGCTCAGGCACCGTTTGACCAACTGATTCCATTAACTTTTGCATTTGCGAGCTCATATCGTGCTCATCAGCAACAACACATGCAGGTGAGTCAGTTAGACGGTGCGTAAAGCGTACGTCTTTAACGTTATCACCTAGTGCAGTTTTAATGCGCTCAACTAGGCCTGCAACTTCTTTTTCTGACTCTTCTTGCGCTTTTTTAGTTTCTTCGTCATCCATGTTGCCTAAATCTAAGTCACCACGGGTAATTGACTGGAATGATTTTTCGTTGAACTCTGTTAAGTAGCTCATCATCCACTCATCAACACGGTCGCTTAATAGCAACACTTCGATGCCCTTCTTACGGAAGATCTCTAGGTGTGGTGAGTTCTTCGCTGCAGCGAATGAATCAGCAACTACATAGTAGATTTTGTCTTGCTCTGGCTTCATACGCTCAATGTATTGCTCAAGCGATACATTTTGAGTGCTTTCATCAGTGTGTGTAGAAGCAAAACGCAGTAGCTTAGCAATGGCTTCTTTGTTAGCCGCATCTTCAGCTGGGCCTTCTTTTAACACCTGACCAAATTCATTCCAGAAAGATTGGTAATCTTCTTCGCGGTTTTTCGCCATACGCTCAAGCATCTTAAGTACGCGCGACGTACACCCTTTACGGATTGCTTGTGTTACTTTGTTGTCTTGTAAGATTTCACGCGACACGTTTAGTGGTAAGTCGTTTGAATCAAGTAAACCTTTCACAAAACGTAAGTAGCTTGGCATGAACTGCTCAGCGTCATCCATGATGAAAACGCGTTGTACATACAGTTTTAAACCTGATTGACGCTCACGGTTCCATAAATCGAAAGGTGCTTTTTTCGGGATGTATAACAGGCTGGTGTATTCTGTTTTACCTTCAACCTTGTTATGTGCCCAGCTTAGTGGCTCTTCCCAATCATGACCAATATGCTTATAAAACTCTTTGTACTCTTCGTCTGTTACTTCTGACTTATCGCGAGTCCAAAGTGCTGTTGCGCGGTTAATACCTTCCCACTCGCCTGGCTGTGCTGGAATTTTCTCGCCGTCAGGACCTTCAGATTCAGGTACCTCTGCTTTATACATCTCAACAGGAATAGAAATATGGTCTGAATATTTAGTTACGATGCTACGTAAACGGAACTCATCAGCAAATTCTGTTTCGTCTTCACGAAGGTGAAGAATGATTTCAGTACCACGTGATGGTTTATCAATCTCTTGTAATGTGTACTCACCTTCGCCTGCAGATTGCCATTCAATACCTTGGCTTTCACCTGCTTTACGCGTACGCACTGTTACTTTGTCAGCAACGATAAACGCTGAGTAAAAACCAACACCAAATTGACCAATCAATTGTGAATCTTTGCTTTGGTCACCAGTTAGGTTTTGGAAAAATTCTGCGGTGCCTGATTTTGCAATTGTACCTAGTGAATTGATCACATCTTCACGGCTCATACCAATACCATTATCAGTAATGGTGACCGTGTTTGCTTCTTTATCGGCACTGATACGTACTTTTAGTTCCGCATCGTTTTCGTATAAATCGCCATTAGAAAGCGCAAGGAAACGTAATTTATCTGCCGCATCTGACGCGTTTGATACAAGCTCACGTAGGAAAATCTCTTTATTAGAATAAAGAGAGTGAATCATCAGGTTTAATAGTTGTTTGACTTCTGTTTGAAAGCCTAATGTTTCTTTTTGTGCTGCAGTCATTGTGTAAATCTCCAATTAACAAAGTGTCTAATCTGCACTATGACTCTTTATATGGGGCAGGCTTTTTGAACTTCAAGGCAAAAAATTAAATTTACGGCTAAATTGGGGGGCTACACACAAAAAAGCCTGCTTAAAGCAGGCTTTTGATACCATATTAGGTATTAGTTTTGGTTTACGGCGCGTCGTCCGCTAAATGCGTGCATCAATGTCATACCATCAAGTAAGTCGAGCTCACCACCAACAGGGACACCGTGAGCAATACGAGATGCACCAACCTGATACTTATGACAAAGCTCAGCAATGTAGTGGGCTGTGGTTTCCCCTTCAACACTTGGATTGGTTGCGAGGATCACCTCATTAATGCCACCTTGTTGCAACTTGCTTTCAAGAATATCAAGGCCAATTTCTTTTGGCCCTATGCCATCAATTGGCGACAAGTGACCCATTAAAACAAAGTAAAGACCTTGGTATTGACCAGTTTGCTCAATAGCGAGTACATCGGTTGGTGATTCGACCACACACAATAAACCACTATCCTGGCGTTTAACACTTGAACAAATATCGCATACCGCTTGCTCTGTAAAAGTACGACAAGATTGACAATGCCCTACTTCATCCATTGCTTTGGTTAATGCATGGCCAAGCTGTTTACCACCTTGACGGTCACGCTCAAGCAAATGAAAAGCAATGCGCTGTGCCGACTTAGGGCCTATGCCCGGCTGGCATCGTAGCGCTTCAATTAGCTGTGTTAAACTAGGAGATAGTTGCATACAAAATCACTTAGAATGGCATTTTCATACCTGGTGGTAATTGCATACCGCCAGTTACTTTGCTCATGCGCTCTTGAGTTTCTTCAGCAACACGACGTACAGCATCGTTACACGCTGCCGCTAATAAATCTTCGATCATGTCTTTGTCGTCTTCCATTAGGCTGTCATCTAATTCAACACGACGAACATTGTGGTTACCAAGCATAGTTACTTTAACTAGGCCTGCACCTGCTTCACCTACAACTTCAAGGTTTGCGATTTCTTCTTGGGCTTTTTGCATGCGCTCTTGCATTTGCTGCGCTTGCTTCATCATGTTACCCATTCCACCTTTAAACATAACTGTCTCTCTTTCTAAACTACTTTAATTGGCATGAAGATAAGGGCTATTGTAACTAATTACAATGCCTGAATACTGTTTTCATCGATTATAGCGCTAAATAACTGCTGAAATTGCACTATATTTTCATCGCTATTTATTACATCAATCGCTTGTTGATGACGTCCCGCATCAATTTTTTGTTGAATCAAATACGGTGAATCAATTACGCCATCAGCAAACTCGATACTAAGCTCAACATTATGGCCATAAATTTCACTTAATGCGGCATTGAGCTTTTGTCTTAGCACAGCGCTATCTAAATGGCGCTGTGATGAATCAACTTCAATGTGCAGCTGATTATTCTGCTTGGTAAAGATTGAATGCAGCGCAAATTGGCGCATGCGACCACCCAGTCCCATGCGTTTAATTAAATACGCCCATTCGTCTTGTTCGTGTGCAAATTTAATACTGCTGATCGGGCTTTCAAAATCATCAGGTATCGGAATACTGGCTTCTTCAACTACTGGCTCTGGCGCTTTTTGTGGATTGATCTGCTCAAGTAACTCTGGCGCTAAGTTTTCGGTGATTGTTTGATGCTTTTCTCGAAAGTCGACTTTTTTTACTTTACTACTGCTCTCCCCCGTTTGCTGGGGGATGGTTTTTTTTACTTCAGCAGCCATTGCTTGCTGCTGAGGCTGAATGTTGGTCGCGGCTGTGCTTTGTTGCACTGGCGGCTCTGCTTTGGGCTTAGCTTCAGGCTGTGGTTCTGCTTTAGCATGAGTTTGCGTTGCTGCACCACTTAAACGCCCAGCACCTGAAATATTGCGATCTTGTAAAATACGAGCAATGGCCGACTGCGCCTGACTTTGCTGCTGTTGTAATTGTGCAGGTGCAGTTTGCTGTTGCTGAGGCGCAGATGCTTCATTGGCAGTAAAGCCCTGATCATAGGCGCTATTCATCACATCATCGTATTGCGCTGCAAGTGATGAATCCATTTGCGCATCATTATCGTCCATGTAATCTTGCGAAGAATACTCTGGTGATGAGTACTCAGCTGCAGGCACCTGCTCTGAGTGGCTTTGCTCTTGCTGTTGAGGCGCTGGTTGAACTTCAGCAACCATTGCAGTTTCAACTGATTGCTGAGGCTGTTGACAAACATCAGGCTGCTCTACTGCTGTTGCTTCAACTTGCTGGGCAGGCTCATGACTATGTGCCGTCTCTGCCTTGTCTGCTCGAATAGGCTCAGATTGTGTTGGCTGAGGCCCTGAAGGAACAGCAGTTGTCTGTGCAGAGCTATGTGCAACTGGTGCTTGCTCTGAAGCGGCTTGCTCACGTTGCGCCGTCGATTTTTTCAAAATATCACGCAGTGCACCGGCACCACTTGGCTTAACCTGTTGCTGGGTATTCGTTGGTGTTTGGCTTTGTGCAAATTGCGTAGGTTGGAATGCAAGCAGTCGCAACATGATCATTTCAAAGCCAAGTTTAGCATCGGGTGCCCACTGCAAATCTTTTTTACCATTGAGTAGCAATTGGTAGTAAACCTGCATCTGCTGTGCATCAGTGGTTTGTGCCACCTGTTCAATAAAATCTCGGTTAGTATCATCAAGTGCCGCTGCACTAGGCACAAGTTGCACAAGCTGAATAAGATGCGTCAGGGCAATTAAATCGTCGAGCAAGGCTACAAAGTTAGGGTTTCGGCTAACGACCGCTTTTACTTCTTGAAGTAATGCATCGCCATCTTGGCACAGTAACGCTGCTAACATGGTTTGGCTATATTGAGTATCCATCAAGCCAAGCATAGTTTGCACAGCCTGATGATTAATATTGCCATTGGTTTGCGCAATTGCTTGGTCTGTAAGACTCAATGCATCACGCATACTACCATCGGCTGCCTTAGCTAAAATAGACAATGATTTATCATCGAAACTTAGCTGTTCTTGATTAAGAACATGGGCAAGCTGATCATGAATTTCTGATTGCGACAAAGCATTTAAATTAAACTGTAAGCAACGCGATAAAATCGTCACGGGTAGTTTTTGCGGATCGGTTGTCGCTAATAAAAACTTCACATGCTCTGGCGGCTCTTCCAATGTTTTTAGTAATGCATTGAAACTGTGCTTTGACAGCATGTGAACTTCATCGATTAGGTATACCTTGTGACGACCACGTGTTGGTGCGTATTGAACGTTATCAAGGATTTCGCGGGTATCTTCTACTTTGGTACGTGATGCCGCATCGATTTCTAATAAATCAATATAACGGCCTGCTTCAATGTCAGTACAACTTGAACATTGGCCGCATGGCTCAGCAGAGATACCCTTATCGCAGTTGAGACTTTTTGCGAATATACGTGCAATGGTTGTTTTACCCACCCCACGGGTTCCAGTAAAGAGATAAGCGTGATGGAGTCTATTTTGTGTTAATGCATTAACTAATGCTTGTTTAACATGAGACTGCCCCACTAACTCGTGAAAGGTTTGTGGTCGCCATTTCCTTGCTAGAACCTGATAACTCATTAATTATTCGCCTTCGAATTCAACCAACTTTAAGATTTTGATGCCCATATCAGCAACTCGTTGCTCACCACCCAGCTCAGGTAAAGAAACAACAAATGCCGCATCAGTTGCGTTACCGCCAAGTTTAGCAACTAATTTTGCCGTTGCTTCGATTGTGCCACCTGTAGCCAGTAAGTCATCTACTAGTAACACTTTATCGCCAGGGACAATTGCGTCTGTATGAAGCTCAAGAATATCTTCACCATACTCTAATTGATAACTTTGTGAAATCACTTCGCGAGGAAGTTTGCCTGGTTTACGAACAGGAATGAATGGAATACCTAGTGCGTAAGAAAGTGGTGCACCGAAGATAAAACCACGAGATTCAGTACCGATGATTTTTGTAAAACCTTGGTCTTTATATGCTGCAATAAAGCTGTCGATGGTTGCTTTAAATGCGTCAGCATTAGCCATTAAAGTAGTTACGTCGCGGAACATAATGCCCGGCTTTGGGTAATCAGCGATCGTTGCAATGCTCTGTTTGATGAGCGTTGAAGTTGCTTGAGTCATAATTATACTGCTCAAAAAGTTTATCTAACAAAGCTCGAGAGTATAACATCACCTTAGTAGAAAGTCGGTAGCAAGTTTCGAAATTAATCACTTAACAAGAAATATAAGCTATAAAAAAGGCTGCATAATGCAGCCTATTGTCTTTAATTTGCTTACGCAGATTAAGATAAAGAAGTGATCCAACCAAGAATAGCGTTTAGACAGCCAATGCCACCGAATACAGCTAAAAACGCAATGAAATAAGTTGCATTGAACGGATCTTTAAAGTCTTTATCATTCGACATAATTACTACCTTTATTTAAGCACGACAAAATAAGGCGCTCATAATAGTCGAACTAAATACATCAATAAAGACTTTTAGCTGATTTTTAAACCAAGGTATTAGAAACCACAATGCCGCGTTCTGCCATTGCACTTAAGGTATTGAGCGCCCCCTGATACAACTGCTCTTGGCTAAATTGAGGCGCATGCTCTGCAACTGCTTGGCATACATCATTTAAATCTGCACCCGGCTGAGATTCAATAATATTAAGAAGTAATGCGGTCATCGCATTTGTCGATAAAAATTGTACTTCGTCATCGCTATCACGATAAACCACAAAGTAACTGGGTTGTGCTGCCGGTTCACTTGGTTGATTATCTGCACTGATGGTATGAACAGGAAAACTGTAACTCAAATTACGGGCAAGTGAACTTAAGAATAATGCAGAGCTTGTCACTTGATGAGCCGATAAACTGACTTCTTCTGCCACCTCTTGAGCAACCGATACATCAAGCTCAACCCATTCATAGTGCGCTAGCTCTAACATAAACGCGGGATCATCGCTTTGCACTTCATAGTCATTAGCAAGAAAAGCCAGAAACTCCCCTGCAATATCTAAAAAATAAGGTGATTTACAATCATGCTGGCTAAAAAACTGCCTAACGAGTCTGTGCCAAGCTTGCTCTGAATATAAACTTTTTAATACTGGATACGCAGAGCTGACAAACCCATCCACATTATTAAAAAATAAGTCGCGGTAAATAGCCATCCGACGCTCTTCAATATCACTAGGCTTAGCGTGTTGTTGAGGGTCGCGGATATGCGCCATAAACGCTTGCTGTACTTGAGTAAAATGTTCAGGCACTGTGTTTCACCCTTGCTTGGTTTTGCTTGCTCGCTGTTTGCTGCAGTGCTTCAATGGTTTTTAGCTCGGTTAACAACTCACTCATCGGCGGAATATTAAAATCACGCTCTAATAAAGTGGGAAATACGCCATGAACTTCATAAGCTTTTTCAAGCAATTGCCAAACAGGATCGATAACTGGCGCACCATGGGTATCAACCAGTAGATCTTCAGCCTCAGTGTAATGGCCCGCAACATGCCCATAGGCAATCCGTTTTGTTGGTAATTCAGCTAGGAATTGCTCAGCGTTATAACCATGATTAATCGAATTAACGTAAATATTATTCACGTCGAGCAGCAGTTTACAATCAGCTTCTTCTAAAACAGCATTAGTAAATTCAAGTTCTGTCATTTGTTGCCCAGGGGCGCCATAGTAAGACACGTTTTCAATAGCAATTGGCTGTTCTAAAATATCTTGTACTTGCCTAATACGAGAAGCAACATGCTTAATAGCATCTTCAGTAAATGGTATAGGCATTAAATCGTACATATGTCCTTCGCCCGAGCAGTAACTTAAGTGCTCGCTGAATAAACGAATATTATGCTCTTTAAAAAAGGTTTTAAGCGATTGCACAAATTCAATATCAAGCGCTGCTGGTGAGCCAATCGATAACGATAAACCATGGCAAACAAAGGCATGTTGTTCGGTAAGCTGTTTAAATTGTTTACCAAAACGCCCCCCAAGCTTTAGCCAGTTTTCAGGTGCAACTTCTAAAAACTCAATAGGTTTAGGAACATCAATGAGCATTTCATCAAGCATTTCTCGGCGCAAACCTAAGCCAATCAGCCCAAAATCAGCTACTGATTCATTTAACATACTACCTCCTACTAAAAAGGGCCTTTACGGCCCTTTTAAAAGCTAAATGAGCGCTTAGTGATTAGAACCACATTTACCTTCGCCACACTTACCTTCTTTAGCTTTCTTTTTGTCTGCGCCACATTTACCTTCGCCGCACTTACCTTCTTTGGCTGCTTTTTTGTCTGCGCCGCATTTACCTTCGCCACACTTTCCTTCTTTGGCTGCTTTTTTATCGCCGCCGCATTTACCTTCGCCGCACTTGCCTTCTTTGGCTGCTTTTTTATCTGCGCCGCATTTACCTTCGCCGCACTTACCTTCTTTGGCTGCTTTTTTGTCGCCGCCGCACTTACCTTCACCGCACTTGCCTTCTTTTTCAGCTTTTTTATCGCCGCCACATTTACCTTCACCGCATTTACCTTCTGCGGCATCTAGTTGATAGCCTGCTTGCATTTGCTGAAATTCAAATGGGTTTGCACTTGCATCAGTTGCTACAAAACTTGACGCACCTACTACAACCGCACCTAATGTTAATGCAATTGAATTTTTCTTAACTGTGTTCATTCGATGACTCTCTTTTTTATAAAGGGTTATTAAACAAGACCCGAGAACTAAAAATTACTTTCAAAATTTTTATAATTATTTTCTGAAAGTGCCAAGAATGCAAATTACGATTTATAAAACAATCCAGAAAAGCTAGAATACGCGTCCTAATTTTTGATGAGTTAACAGGTATCATGCGACTAGTTTTAGCACCGATGGAAGGCGTTGTGGATTTTAAAATGCGACAACTCTTAACTGATTTAGGTGGATTTGATTTATGCGTAACAGAGTTTGTTCGTGTCGTTGAAGACACACTGCCCGAACGCGTGTTTCATCGCTACTGTCCTGAGCTAAAAACCGGTGGCTATACCCGTGCAGGTACGCCAGTGCGTATTCAGTTGCTAGGTCAAGTTGCCCATGCTTTAGCAGCAAATGCCGTCAAAGCAATACGCCTAGGCTCCCATGGCATTGACTTAAATTTTGGTTGCCCAGCTAAAACAGTGAACAAAAGTAAAGGTGGTGCGGTACTGTTAAAAGACCCTGAGCACATGTACGAAATTATTAAAGCCGTACGTGATGCTGTTGATCCTTGCCATGAAGTTAGTGCCAAAATTAGGCTTGGTTTTGATGATGATAGTAATAGCCAAGAAATTGTTGATGCTGTTGTTAGCGCGGGTGCTTCAAGTCTTGCTATTCATGCCAGAACTAAAAGAGATGGTTACAACCCTCCGGCATACTGGGAAAAAATCCCCCCGTTGATCAAAGATAAAAATATTTCGGTCGTTGCTAATGGCGAAATTTGGCAAGTTGAAGATGCCATGCTTTGTCAAAAGCGCAGTCATTGCCAAGATTTAATGCTTGGTCGTGGTGCATTAGCGATGCCTGATCTAGCAAAACAAATAAAATCTCATGCAGAAAACGAGCATTACACTCCGATGTTATGGGAGCATGTGATATACCACATTATTCATTCATCTATGCACCAAGACGAGAGCAAATGTGAAAAGTATTTTGCTTCTCGTACTAAGCAATGGCTCGGCTATTTAAAGCGCCAATACCCACAAGCTAACGCACTTTTTGATGAGATCCGCCGCCTAAAAGCCAAAGACGAAGTTGCAGATGTACTAAGAAAGTACGCGAAAGCGCCGAGTATTGATACAAATCATAATTAGCAAATCGATTTTGTTTGATAATACCAGTATTGCCCACTTGGAAGAAAAGCGATGAACAATACTGAAATTCAAACAAAGTTATCTGCGGAACTTGCGCAGGTTCGACAACGTTTACTGGATATGCTGGCTAATTCTGATCAAGCCTATCATCAGCAACTGCTATCGCAACTCAAGGATCATCCCCCTTCAGACTGGTTAGAGCTGACAGCAAATAATCTCGGTTCTGAGTATCAAATATTGATTGCTCGAATAGAAAAGTTAGAAGCAGCACTATGCCAAATCGATATTGGGCAGTATGGCTATTGCTGTGATTGTGAAGAAAAAATTGATGACGAACGTTTACTTGCAGATCCTGCAAGCCAACGCTGTCGGCGATGCGCTCCATAGAGCGCAGCGCTGTACTAATTTATAAAAATAAAGCTCATCGCAGGATAAAGCACGATATCCTCAATTAACCAATCAGCTTGTTGCTGATTTACCCCTAGACGCTTCATCAAACTAACACGTGCTTGCTGTTCACTCCATGTGTGATAATGAATTCCTAAGTCGGTTTCCATCATAACTTGCCAGAAGTATTGCTCATCTTTTGTTAATTTACGCTTACTTTTGAGCGGGTCGAGATAATCAAGCTGCCAATCAAGACCTGTGTGCTGATGACTTTCTACAAAATAGTTCATTACTAATGGTTTAGCGTGAGAGTCTGATACAGGTAATACAAAATCTGCATTCTGCGATTGCTTTAACGAAGCCTGGATTTCACTTAACCAAGTTAAAGGCGGCTTAGTCTCACCACTAAAGTAATTAAGTTTACTTTGATACCAATCTTTACCATTTGCCAAACCGACTAAACCAAGTTTTGTACGCGGTTTATATTGAGTTAAATATTGATTAAGTTTGTTTAGTGCTGCTTGTACACTGTCATCGCTATTATCAAGGTGCGATTTGACCATATTATGTAAAAGCGTTAATTCGATTTTATTTAATTTCAGATTGCTTTGCTCAGCTGCAATTAGCTGCGTTTCAACTAACTCTAGCCAGTTAGCTAATTCATTTACTGAATAGTCATCTACTAAACGAGCTTGGTTAATAACATCACGTTGTACAGGCCACACAAAGTAACGTTCGGGATAACGCTCAGCAATAATTAAATAGTTCAATTGCGCCTGTTGTGACACATCTAACGTCGTCGTTTTTAGTCCTTGATAAGCTTGATGACGTGCTTGCAAATAACTTTCTGAGAAAGGCCAGCTAGCAGCTTCACTTTGCTGTTCTTGAGTCGATAATAAATTATTAATAGTTTGCAGCGCTTGCTGCCCTTCACTAAATGTTTTGAAATCTGATGTTTGCTCAGAGCAAGCTATCAGCATCACACTTGCGACAACTAATAATACGATCTGTCTTAGCATTTTAAAATTCCATAAAAAAAGCCCCAGAGGGGCTTTTTAATTTAAAACAACATCAATTAGATTTTTACACCGTTACGAGCGGCTTTATCTTTGATGAAGGTCGACCAGCTCTTCGCAAACTTGCGAGTGCGCGGATCGTCCATTGCTTTAGTGATAGCGTTATAAGCTTGCTTATACTTCTCTTGGTAGTAATAAGCTTCAGCTAAATCAGAGTAAATAGTTCCTTTTTTGTCAGAACCTAACTCTATTGCCTTGTTCAAACGAACAACGGCTGCACTATAATTTTGCGATTGTAAAAGTAATGAACCCGCTTTGCGGTAAAGCTCAGCATCATCATCAAATTTAGCCGCTTCTTCATAGTATTTAGCTGCTTTTTCAATATCTTTAGAACGGTGGTAGTTAGATGCCACTGCACTGATATTTTGCTTGTTACGCTTAACTTTTTCTTCGTTGATTGCCTTTTCAAGCACAACTGCTGCTTTGTAAGGGATATCATTTAACGAATAAAAGTTAGAAAGTACTTTGTATTCAACTTCGTTTTCAAAATAGCCATTTTTATAGGCAACTTCCATGGTCGCTAGACCTTTCTTGAAGTCTTCGGTTTGAAGGTAGTATTTACCTAAACCAACCCAGGCTTTTTTGTCTTCAGGCCAAACACGAACAATTTCTTCAGCAACACCTACCATATTTTTGTACTGTTTAAGTTCAAAATAGGCAGCTAGCTTTAATTGGTAAGCAGCCTTTGCAGGTTCTTTTGCCAATTCAATTGCTTTGTTTGCAGCAGGAAGTACGTCTTTGAAAAGTTTTAACTCGTAGTTTGCTTGCGCAATACGTGTATAAACCTTGTCGTCTTCCTCACCTGTGAAGTCCATCCAGGCTGCATAAGCTTCTTTCGCTTTTGCATATTGCTCGGTACCCGCGTACATATCACCTAGAAGTTTTAAGCCTTGCTCTTGGTCAGCAAAATTTAAAACGTCAGGCTGAACTGCAGCTGCGATATGCTTGATAGCCAATTGATACTGCTCTTTTTGAGCGTACATTTGACCTAAGTAACGATCGACTGTTGCCTTATCAAATTCATCCGAAGGATCAATTTCTTTAAGTAACGCAATCGCTTCATCAAGCTTCTCTTCATTATACAAATCAAACGCTTTAATAACTTTTTTACCAACGCGCTCGCCCATAACTTTAGTTTTTGCTTTTTTACGCGCTTCAATCTTCGCGTAATCTGGCGCTGCTAAAGCAGGTGCAGTGAAAGCTACACCTGATAGAGACATAAGAAGCGCAAGTGCAGTTACTTTAGATAAATTTCTCATTACTCGCCTCCTTAGTTGCCTTGGTTAAGTTTAAAGTCTAATTGTACTTGAAGACCAAATTGCTTCTGTGGTTTACCATCGATGATTTTCGGACGGTACTTCCACTTACGTAGCGCACGTTTAGCTTCGCGGTCGAAGATACGTTTAGGATCGGCGTCGATCACTTCAACATCTTCTACACCACCCACTTCATTGATAGTGAATGAAAGTTGTACCCAACCTTCTTTACCATCACGCGCTGCTTGCGTAGGGTATTTTGGTTCAATACGAACGATAGGTGTCGCGTCACCATCACGTCCAAATGCACCTGGACCACTTAGGCCACCAGCTGTGCTACCCACATCGATGCTTGGCATATTAAATGACAAACCACCAGTGTTAGGGTTGCTGTTTTCCGGCTGAGGCGGCTGCGGTTTAGGCGGCTGCTTTGGCGGTGGCGGAGGCGGAGGCGGAACACGCTTCCTCTCCTGCACCTTAGATTCAGGCGGATTCGTCATAATTTCGACTACGATCTGTTCTTTTTGTTCAGTCGCACGGTCAGCTCCACCGGAGATGAGGTACGCCATGAAGTAGAACAAGCCGAAAGTAACTGCCCCACCTGCAATCAGTGAAAACAGAAAACGAATCATTACTGATCTCCAGCTATTGAAATTTTAAGGTTATCACCCGTCGCTTTGATCTGGTCCATAACTTTAACTACTACGCCGTGTTTTGCTTCTTTATCAGCTTGCAAAATTACAACTTCAGTAGGTTGTTCTGCTAATAAACTTTCAAGCTTAGCTGATACACGCTCAACGTCTACTTGTTGTTTATCAATCCAGATCGCACCGTCAGCGCGGATAGCAACAAAAATGTTTGCATTTTTTTGCTTCGTAGCTGCAGCTGCTTTAGGTTTATTGACTTCGATACCAGCCTCTTTAACGAACGATGTAGTTACGATAAAGAAAATAAGCATGATAAATACGATGTCAAGCATTGGCGTCATGTCAACCGCTGCTTCTTCTTCTTCACGAAAACGTTGTTTACGTGCCATATTTAATTCTCTCTCTAGTGATGAGGCATGCTATCTACAAGTTTAGCTTTCGCCATTCTCGCTCTCGCTTCAAGACGTGAGCTAAAGAATACTCCAGATAGTGCCGCAACCATTCCAGCCATTGTTGGGATTGTTGCCATTGAAATACCTGATGCCATTAAACGTGCGTTACCAGTACCTTGAGTAGCCATGGTTTCGAAAACCGCGATCATACCCGTTACAGTACCTAATAAGCCGATTAAAGGACAAACAGCTACTAATGTCTTAATCAACAACATACGCTGATCTAATTTTTCAGACGCTTCAGAAATCCATGCTTCACGGATTCTGTGTGCGTACCAAGACGTAGTGTCTTGGCGGGCATCCCACTGAGCTACAATGTTCTTCGTCATACGAGGAAACTCAGCTAGTAGGAACCAATAGCGCTCAATCATTAAAACCCACATAAGAAAGAGTGCTATCGCGACCACGTATAATACCTGGCCGCCTGTGCCAACAAAATCCCTGATAGATTCCCAGATCTCCATCAGGACTAGCATTAGGCTTTCTCCTTCTCCGCGTGAGCAGCGATGATACCAGCGCTTTGCTCATCAAGGACATGTAGAACCGACTTACTACGACCCGCAACAATTGAGTGAAGTAGGATAAGTGGTAGAGCTGCAATTAGACCTAACGCTGTAGTTACAAGTGCTAGAGAGATATTACCAGCCATGATCTTCGGATCACCTGTACCGAACAATGTGATTGTTTGGAACGTAAGGATCATACCGATTACCGTACCCAGTAGACCTAGTAATGGAGCGATTGCTGCCAAGATCTTGATGATGTTGATACCAGCTTCGATGCGAGGCGTTTCACGTAGGATTGCTTCGTCAAGTTTAAGCTCAAGGTTTTCAACGTCTTGATTCTTGTTGTCAGCGTAAACCTTAAGAATACGACCCAGTGGGTTGTTTGTATTCGGAGTAGAAAGGTTCTTAAGCTGGCTCTTAATCTTAGTGCTAGTAAGCGCAAGATCAATGAAACGAACGATGAAGATAAGTAGACCAACAACTAATAATAGTGTGATGATGTAACCTACTTCAGCACCTTGCTCGTAGTATTCCATTAGTGATTTCTTCTGCGTGTTGATACGTAAGATCGCGCCACGAGTCGGGTCGATGTATACGCCAGCGTAGTTATCTGCAGAAGTACCTTCTAAATCGCTGATACCCGCTAGGATGTAGCTATCAGGTTGCTTACCTAGAGGTTGAATCGCTTTAGTTTCTGGAGAATAGATTAAATAACCGTCGTCAGTTACTAAGTTGAAGTTACCGATACGCGTTACTTTCTTCACAGAAGATGAACCGTCAAGACCTGCAACTTCAGTTTCGAAAGTTGAAACTTTAGCAGACTCAGTCATTTCAGTTTGAAGAGAAATCCAAAGCTCTTCTAGTTCACGAACAGTTGGAAGTTCTTTCGCAGCAGCTAGTGAGCGAAGTACTTCAGCACGTCCTGGTTTTTCAGCAGAAACAAGTGATGCTTCGATTGAACCGATTGCATCAGCAGCCGCACGACGTACAACACCGAACATCTCACCTAAAGTACCTTGAGCATTTAAAAGAGCTTGCTCTTTTTCTGCTAAAGTATTTTCGTTTTGAGCATATTCTTTAGCTAAACGGTCACCACGTGCTTTTTCAGCAGCTAGGTCGCTTTTAGCTTTGTTAAGTAACGCTTGCTTGTCAGCACGAGCTGAAAGGAACTCTTGTTCACGTTGCTTATTTAATTTGCCTTCAGAGATACGTTCTTGCTTAACTTGCTCAAGAATTTTGTCTAAAGCATCAGTGTTTGCGTGTGCATTAAGCGCGGTACCTGCAGAAACAGATAGTACTGCTGCAACAGCAAAACCTTTAAATAGTTTCTTCATTATTGATTACTCCGCGCCAAAAATTGGTAGTTTAACAAGTTCTAATGTCGCTTGTTTACGCGCCATACGGATAACTTCTTTAACAGGTTTTAGGTATTCTTCACCTAATTCTTTCCACTGTTTAGTGTTGTTATCCCACACCCACGCGTGCTTAAGGTCAAAAGACTGAGCTACGTAAGTGATACGACCTAAACGACCGAAGTCAACGTTGATGCTCTTACCATCGATCTCAAGAGTACCTTGAGAAGCAGTTACAGCTGAGCTGTATGCAGTTTCAACAGTGTAAGCTTCAAGAACTTGGCGGAATTTTTCAGATGTAGTAACTGAAGCTGACGCCATGATGTCACGAAGTCTTTCAACACGTGCTAGACGGTTTTCAAGATTGAACGGAACGTCCGCTTTGATGAATTGCTCAAGCGTATCGATCATGCGATACATCAAAGGCACAACGTTTTGTTTCGTGTTATCGATAGTTGCGATTTGACGGTCAAACGATTCGATTGAAGCGTTTTGGTCAGCGACCAAACGTGCTACGTGATCGTTGTAAACCTTCATTAGCTCAGTTTCGTCAACAACGCTACGGTACTCAGCGATTAGCTCTTGAGTTTGACCATATACATTGTCAATTTTAGTTTGAGACTTAACAGCAGCCTTTTGAATTTGTTGACCTGCATCTTGCACATCTTTCAAAGGATCTGCAATCACATTGCTGCTTGCAAATGCAAAAGCGCCAACCAACGCTGATGCTACAAGACTCTTTCTGATTTTAACAGACATAGTTCCCAACCAATTAAGTAATGTTACTTTTATAATTTAATTACCCTCCGAAGAGGACAACCCTGATATCTTTTAATAGATATCAACCCTCCAATAATGCTAAATGCATCTGAGTCTGTCAACTTGATGTTCGGCTTTCATCGGAAAAATTTGGTGACTCGTCGTTGATATGAAAATAACCAAAACAACGAATTAACAAAAATATAACAGCCACACATCTGTAAGGCTTCTATAGCCCTTTAGTAACAATCATCACATTCATATTCCGTTCAAACTTAAACATAAATGTAACATTTATTGAAATCAAAAAGCGGTAAAGAAAAATGAAAAAAAAATTCAGTTTTTTCATCTAAAAAATCTAATTAGAAGAATTTTTATGCATTTACAGGCAGGGAATGTTTAATAAGCAAGCAAACTGCTTACTAAACATTAAACGGGATTTAATCTTGACTTATAACTGCCGCCATTAGAACACGGCGCGGTCTTTTACTAGCTTAGCTAATGAGATAACTGAATCAACCTCAAGCTTTTCAAATATCTTTGTTTTGTAAGTACTGACGGTCTTGTTACTGATGAAAAGTTTTTCACCAATGTCTTTATTCGATAGCCCTTGCAATAGGTAATTCATTACGGCGAGTTCACGCTCAGTGAGTAACTCGTCAATGTCTTTTTCAGAAGCAATTAAATGCTCTTGAGGAAAAAAGGTGTAACCACGCAAGATCATTTCAACTGCAGAAGAAATATCTTCAAGGCTCTCAGCTTTGTTAACGAAGCCTTGCGCTCCCAACTTTGCTGCAGTGCGTATAATATGCTTATCTTGCTTAGCTGATAAGAATAACACTTTGCCAGTAAACCCTGCACTAACAGCCCGCTTGTATAAGCTAAAACCATCTGAGTCTTCTAACTCAATATCTAATATAGCTAACGCTACATTATTAGCTTTTAAAAATTGTAGTGCTTCTTTTTGACTTCCAACAGCTTGAACTTCGTTAACTAAGGTCGATTTGGATAAAACCATTTTAATTGCTGTTGCCACCATCGGGTGATCGTCTACCAAAAGTATATTATTTCCTATGCTCATCAATTAGCAAACCTTCATTATATCTATCAAACGAGTATTTTATTGCTCATTTAAATTACCGCTGTCTTATATATCACTAAGTTTAGCGGGAAATTCAGATGTTGGTAAAAAAATCTACAATCTCTGAAAATGAGTACTAAATTTTCTCGTTAGATCAAATTCTTCACTTACACAACGATCAATGTCATGTTTAATTAACTAAGTCTAAGAGCATATAGTACTTTAGATACCGAGAGTAGCTTTAAAGGAATAGTTGAGAAAGTTCTAGAAGAATTACCTATTAAAAAAGGCTAACACAATACTTTAGGTTTAAATAGGTTTAGGTACAACTGTATGATATTTGGGGAGTAAATGAATTTTGGTGAAACAGAAACTGTTTCACCAAAATGCTTAGGTTCACATAATAAATTATGCTACTTCTACGTTCTCAGCTTCAGGGCCTTTTTGACCTTGTTTGATGCCGAAAGATACTTGCTGGCCTTCGCTTAGAGTGCGGAAGCCTGTACCTGTGATAGCGCTGAAGTGTACGAATACATCAGGGCCATTTTCTTGTTCAATGAAACCGAAACCTTTAGCTTCGTTGAAGAACTTAACTTTACCAGTAACCGTGTTTGACATACCAAATTTTCCTGTAAGTCAATTATTAAAATTCAGCCATAATGGCTCTATCCTCCCTGAGTGAATGCCCAATAAACTTGGGGTAAAGTACAGGAAGAACCAATAACCAAACCGGTAACCGTACAGCCGCACATTATCCGTAAATTCAATACGCAAAAACTCAAAGCAATTTAAGACTAACACATTAAATAGCTTTTAGCTCTATTAATCGAAAATAATTTTAAGGTCAACCGCTCAAACAAAAATATATGACAGTACTATTTATAAACAATTAATTATAAATGAAAAAAGCCCATCAAATAGATGGGCTTTTTACTCTCGATTTAGACCTTGCTAAAACTTACTTAACTTGCCAGTCCATTTGTGCTTCTGCTTTGATTGGCACCACTTCTGAATCGCCTAGTTTATAGCTAGCTGGTACTGTCCAGCTCTCTTTTACTAGTGTAATGGTATCTTGGTTTCGAGGCATACCGTAAAAGTCAGGACCGAAGTGACTCGCGAAACCTTCAAGCTTGTCTAAAGCACCCGCTTCTTCAAACGCTTCAGCATAAAGCTCAATAGCTGCATGTGCAGTATATGCACCAGCACAACCACAGGCCGCTTCTTTTTTGTCTTTGTAATGTGGTGCAGAGTCAGTACCTAAGAAGAACTTTTTGCTGCCGCTTGTTGCAGCACCAATTAACGCTTGTTGGTGAATGTTACGCTTTAGAATAGGTAAGCAGTAATAATGCGGGCGAATACCACCTGCTAGCATATGATTACGGTTATAAAGAAGGTGATGAGCAGTAATGGTTGCAGCAACATTCTCTGGTGCATTATTAACAAACTCTACCGCATCTTTTGTCGTGATGTGCTCAAGCACAATTTTAAGACTCGGAAAGTCATTTACTACATCCGCTAAAATTGTATCTAAGAAGACCTTCTCACGGTCAAAAATATCAATTGATGAATCGGTTACTTCACCATGTACTAACAGTAACATCCCTACTTCTTGCATTGCCTCAAGTACAGGGTAAATATTCTTAACTGATGTCACACCAGAATCTGAGTTGGTCGTCGCGCCAGCTGGGTACAGTTTAGCAGCAACAATTTTACCTGTTGCCTTAGCTTTTTTAATTTCTTCTGGCGTAGTTTTATCTGTTAGGTAAAGCACCATTAATGGTTCGAAGTTACCTTGTGGGCCCGCAGCTTTAATTCGCTCATAGTAAGATAATGCAGTGTCTGTACAAGTTGCCGGTGGAACAAGGTTAGGCATGATGATTGCTCGCCCCATGTAACGGCTTGCATCACGAACGGTATCAACGAGTTGCTCACCATCACGTAAATGAATGTGCCAATCATCTGGGCGTGTAATTGTTAGAGTTTGCATCGAATTTAAATCTGACATTGCTTGTTTCCACGGCTAAAGTTAGGGGGATAGCATAAACATTGAGCAAATAACCTCGCTTATTTACCCAAGTTCATTTTCAGGTGCCTAGTTTACACCAGTATACGTTTTTTTTGAAAATAACTTTGTGGATAGTTTGATAGTAGGTTAACGTAATAAATTAATACAACATTTTGGTTACCTTTTATTCTATGCCTAAGAGTTTAGACACGGCTTTTGCACTTGAAGTCAAAACAGACCAATTACATATTATTAATCAGTTCTCATCATCTCTAATGCAGTTAGATACAGTTGAAGAGTTACTCGAATATGTTACATCAGAGGTAGTGAGCCGCCTGGGCTTTATAGAGTGTGTCATTTACCTAGCAGACGATAAAACACGTACCCTAAAAGAAATGGCGTCTATTGGCACGGCAAGTAGCCATGATACTTACCATATCGACCGAACAGAAATTAGCTTTGATCAAGGTATTACGGGTTATGTCGCAAGCACTGGCAAACCCTTAATGATTGGCGATGTCAGTCAAGACCCGCGTTATATTGCCGATTCTCGCCCTGCTCTTTCTGAGCTTTGCGTACCATTAGTTTACAAAGAAAAAGTACTGGGTGTCATTGACTGTGAGCACCCGCAAAAACATTACTACAATGATACGCATTTAGAGATTTTATCAACTGTCGCCCACTTACTCAGTGCCAAGATAAATCAAGTTCGCACCGTAGAAGACTTACAGCAAACTGTGATGCAGTTAAATGATGCACAAAAGCTAGAACGCTCGATGCTGCAAATCGCTAACTTAACCTATCAATCAAGCGAGCTAGATAGCTTCTTTGAATCTTTACACGGCATTATTACCTCTTTACTGAGGGCTGATAACTTCTTTATTGGCCTGTATGACAAGCAACTCGATGTGCTTGATTTAGTTTATATTATCGAAGAAGGCGTGCGTTCTAACGCCCATAAGAAAATATCGAAAGAACAACTAAAAGACACCGCATCTTATTATTTATTAAACATCGACCAATCTTTACTTTTTACGAAAGAAGAATTTCAACAACACATTGATGCGGGTCATTTTAAAATGGTTGGTCGTCAGGCCGAGTCTTGGCTAGGGGTGCCATTTAAAGTAAATGAGCGTATTAGTGGTGTTATCGCCGTACAAAGTTACAGTAAAAGCTATCACTATGACGAACATGACCGTGCCTTACTCACGTATGTGAGCCGCCAAATTAGCATGGCGATAGACCGCCAATTATCAAGACAAGAGCTTGAGCACCGAGCTCTTCACGACGAATTAACCGGCCTTGCTAACCGCTCGTTATTAATAGAGCGTATTAAACATGCGATCCTTCGTCTGGCAAGAGCAGATAAGCGCCACCAACATGCCCTGCTCTATCTAGACTTTGACCGTTTTAAAAGTATCAATGATTCATTAGGTCATGAGGTTGGTGACCACTTTTTGGTCAAAATCTGTGAGTTAATCTTAGGTACCATCCGCAATACCGATACCTTTGCCCGCTTAGGGGGCGATGAGTTTGCCATTTTTATGGAGAACATCACCGATAAACAACAAATTAAAGATGCCCTTGAACGAATTCAACTGGTTCTCGCTGAGCCTCTTGATATTGATGGCCACTTACTTCAGGCATCCACAAGTATTGGTGTTGCGTTTTGTGAAAGTAGTCGCGATCAAGCTTATAAGCTATTACAGCATGCTGATGCTGCAATGTACGAGGCGAAGTCATCAGGCCGCGGTAAAGTTAAGTTTTTTAACAATACCATGCGTAAAAAGCTCAAAAATCATGCGGATATAGAAAATGATTTACAGCATGGTATTGAACATGACGACTTTGAACTTTACTACCAGCCAATTTTTACCATTCAAGATGCACAGGTTGTCGGCTTTGAGGCGCTTGTGCGTTGGCACCACCCAAGTAAAGGCTTTGTCTCGCCAAATGATTTTATACCCGTTGCAGAAGACACAGGCCAAATTATTAACTTAGATTTACACTTGCTTGAACTCGCGGCAAAGCAAATCGCACTGTGGGCAAGTAAAGGTAAAGCGTTTGGCCGAATTACCGTGAATGTGTCATCACGTCATTTTGCAAGTCTCGACTTCGTCGCGCAAATCCATGCTTTGTACTCTAAATACAAACTCCCTTTAGGCTCGCTGTGCTTAGAAATCACTGAATCTGGGCTAATTGGTAATTTAGAGCTAGCAACAAAAATTATTAAAGGCCTTGAGCCTCTTGAAGTTAAACTGTGCTTAGATGATTTTGGTACTGGCTACTCAGCGCTTGGTTATTTACACCAATTACCTATCCATATTTTAAAAATCGATAAAAGCTTTATCGATCATTTAAATAAAGCACACAACCCCTTGGTGGATGCCATATTATCGTTAGCACAGTCGTTAAAGCTCGATGTTGTTGCGGAAGGGATTGAAACAGAAAAACAATTGGCAATCTTAAAACAAACTCAATGTAAGTTTGGTCAAGGCTTCTTAAAAGCGAAACCCATGCCAGCCAGCGAAGCAGAAAAAGTCATCACTCACGGATTGGTATAAGCTAAGATAAAAAAGCCTTGCAAATTCAAGGCTTTAATTATTTCAACTTGGCAAGAAGTTACAGCTCGCCGGGGGAGAAGTTATCAACGGCTATCGCTTGTTTACGTAGCTCATTGGCTTGATTCATACGCTCTGCAACGGTTTCGTTTATCAAGTTTTTCTCTGCTGCTGCGGCAATTGCGCCCTCAAGTTCAAGTTTTTTGGCAATAGTGCCTTCTTTTTGCCATTTACGAAGCTGCTTAAAGTCTTCATGGGTGTCAATCATGGCTAAAAAGGCATTTTCCATGACACCCGTGCCTGCATTTTCATCAACATAACAAAGATGGGTTAATCTGTCTCTAAAGACCCCTGGTTTGCTCATGTGCTCACACATTGTTTGTGCTAACTCATCGCTTGGACGGTGGTAATGATTACCCAGAGGGAACACAATACGTTTTAGTAAAAAATTAACCACTGGGTTAGAGAAGTTTTTAAAGAAGCCATCGAATGCTTGACCAATGCAGAATAACGAATGCTCAACGGCATATTGCACAAATGGTAGGTCAGCTTGCTGACGCCCTTCATCTTCATAACGTTTCAATACACATGAAGCAAGGTATAAATGGCTAAGCACGTCACCTAAACGTGCCGAAATCATCTCTTTGCGTTTTAACTCACCGCCTAATACTAGCATCGCAACGTCAGTACAAAATGCTAAACCACGACTCATGCGACTTAACTGTTTATAGTAACCAGTGGTTGCGCCACAGACAGGGGCTTTAGCGAAGTAACTTCGCGTTAAACCGTGCACAAATGCCATACCTGCATTACTGCCTGCAAATAAAATATGTTGCAGTAGTAATGAGTCAAACTCTTTTAAAGCAACATCTTGGTCTTCCATTGCTGCTGCTTCCATTTCTTTTAAAACAAACGGATGACAACGGGTAGCGCCTTGACCAAATATCATCAAGTTACGAGTCAGAATATTTGCACCTTCAACGGTAATCGATACCGGGATCCCCATATAGCCATGGGCTAAATAGTTATTCGGCCCGACTTGAATACCTTTACCAGAATGAATGTCCATCGCGTCGTTCATAACTGTACGGCCCATTTCAGTCATATGGTACTTAGCTATAGCGGTAACCACAGATGGACTTAGTTTTAAATCAATCGCCCCTGCGGTCATTAGCCTCGCTGATTCTAAGGTGTAAGTTAAACCACCAATGCGAGCGAGTGCTTCTTGAACACCTTCAAATTGGCCAATCGACACACCAAATTGTTGGCGAACGGTTGCATAGGCTGATGTCATTCTTGAAGCCAAGTGACCTGTTGCCGTACTAAGTGCCGGTAACGAAATACCGCGGCCCGCACTTAAACATTCAACTAACATGCGCCAACCTCTACCTGCGCCCTTTTCGCCACCGATGATCCAATCAAGCGGAATAAACACATCTTTACCGTACGTTGTGCCATTCATAAATGCCATGTTTAACGGGTAATGACGCTCACCTGTTTGCACACCTTCGTGATCTGTCGGAATAAGTGCACACGTGATACCAAGCTCTTTTTTATCACCCAATAAACCTTCAGGATCGTACATTTTAAATGCAAGACCCAGTACTGTGGCGATTGGCGCAAGGGTGATATAACGTTTTGACCAGTTAAGTTTTAAGCCAATCACTTCTTCACCGTTATGCATGCCCTTACAAACCACCCCAGTATCAGGAATACTGCCTGCATCAGACCCAGCCTCAGGGCCCGTTAATGCAAAACAAGGCACATCATCGCCCTTAGCTAGGCTTGGCAACCAACGCTCTTGTTGCTCTTTGGTACCGTAATGAAGAAGCAATTCGCCAGGACCTAAGCTATTGGGGACCATAACGGTGACCGCAGCGGTTAAGCTCTTAGTGGCAATTTTCGATACAATGGTTGAATTAGCAATGGCTGAAAACTCTCGGCCACCAAATTCTTCAGGAATGATTAGTGCAAAAAATCCTTCTTTTTTTAGGTAGTCCCACACTTCTTTTGGTAGGTCTTTATCTTTTTGCACGATTTGATAATCATCAAGCATGGCTAGCAAAGTTTCGACTTGCTCACCCATAAATGCGCGCTCTTTTTCGCTGAGTTCAGGTTTAGGAAAACGATGCAGCTTTTGCCAATCAGGGTTACCACTGAATAACTCACCGTCCCACCAAACATCACCCGCTTCCATAGCTTCACGTTCTGTTTGCGATAACGGCGGCAAAACTTTTTTAAATAGTCTAAACGTAGGTCGTGTGACAAGATTGATGCGAATGTCTTTCACAGCAAAAATTACAATCACAGCAACTAGTAACAGAATGATTACGGTCGTCATTGTGCAATCCTTTTATTTTATTTAACTGGTTCAAGTATGACTGATCGTGCCATAAATACAACGTAAGCAGCGCTTACTTAGCTTGTTTTCAACTAGGCAGTTTGTTGTTTACTAAGACACTGCTATTATGCATGGGCAATAAATAACAATAAACTTCTAGGGAACGTTATGAAAAAGACTCCATTTAAGCTCAGCATCAGCGCGCTTATGGTCGCCAGTGCACTAGCACTTACAGGCTGTAATGATGACACTGCGAGCACTAAAACAACGACTGCTGAAGTCAAAACAAGCCAAGTAACCGCACAAGATGCCGCTAAATTTATCGCCGATACTGAAAAAGAATTAAGCGCGCTTTATTTAGAAGCAAGCCGTGCTGAGTGGATTTATGCCAACTTCATCACCCATGATACTGCTGAACTATCTGCTGAAGTAAATCGCAAAATGACAGAAGCTGTGGTTCGTCTTGCTAATGAAGCCGCAAAGTTCGATAGTTTAGAGCTTGATTACGATGCACGTCGTAAACTCGATAAACTTAAACTCGCACTTACCTTACCTGCTCCACAAGATGCTGAAAAAACAGCTAAGCTCTCACAATTAGTGGCTGAGCTAGGGGGTATTTATGGTAAAGGTAAATACTGTAAAGAAGATGGTAGCTGTTTAAGCCTTGGCGAGATGACTGCTAAAATGGCAACGAGCCGTGATTACAATGAATTGCTTGATTTATGGCAAGGCTGGCGACAAGTTTCAAAACCTATGCGCCCACTTTATGAGCAACAAGTTGCACTCACCAATGAAGGTGCAAAAGAGCTAGGTTATGCAGATACAGGTGCTATGTGGCGTAGTAAATACGACATGCCAGCCGATGATTTTGCAAAAGAACTCGACCGTATTTGGGGCCAAGTTAAACCGCTTTATGATTCATTACATTGTCATGTTCGTGCCAAGCTAGGTGAAAAATATGGCGAAGATAAAGTACCACAAGACCAGCCTATCCCTGCACACCTACTAGGTAATATGTGGGCACAAACGTGGGGTAACATTTACGATGTTGTTGCACCAGAAAATGCCGATCCTGGTTATGACGTAACAGAACTATTAGCTGAGCACGATTACGACGAACTTAAAATGGTACGTGGCGCTGAGAAGTTCTTCACCTCAATGGGTTTTGCGCCATTGCCAGATACCTTCTATGAGCGCTCGCTGTTCACTAAACCGCAAGACCGTGACGTACAATGTCATGCATCTGCATGGAATATTGATAGCAAAGATGATCTACGTATTAAAATGTGTATTCAACGCACAGGTGAAGAATTCTCTGTTATTCACCATGAACTAGGGCATAACTTCTACCAACGCGCCTACAACACACAGCCTATTTATTATCAAGAAAGTGCGAACGATGGTTTCCACGAAGCGATTGGTGACACCATTGCACTTTCTGTAACGCCGGGTTATTTAAAAGAAATTGGTTTATTAGACGACGTGCCTGATGAATCTAAAGATATCGGCCTGTTAATGAAAATGGCATTAGACAAAGTAGCATTTATCCCATTTGGTTTATTAGTAGACCAATGGCGCTGGAAAGTTTTCTCAGGTGAAGTAACGCCAGAGAACTACAACAAAGCGTGGTGGGAATTACGTGAAAAATACCAAGGTGTACAAGCGCCTATCGCACGTAGCGAAGCAGACTTCGATCCAGGTGCTAAGTATCACGTACCAGGCAACACGCCTTACACACGTTATTTCTTAGCGCACATTTTACAATTCGACTTCCACAGAAGTTTATGTGAAATTGCCGGTAACGAAGAAGCGATTCACCGTTGTTCTGTATACAACTCTGCTGAGGCTGGTGAAAAACTAAATGCTATGTTAGAAATGGGCTCAAGCCGCCCATGGCAAGAAGCACTTGCGACAATCACTGGTAAAGAAGAAATGGATGCAACAGCAATCTTAGATTACTTTGCACCGTTACAAAAATACCTTGATGAGCAAAATGAAGGCCGCCAGTGCGGTTGGTAATGATAAAAACGAAAAAGCCCGCATAATGCGGGCTTTTTTATATCATCAAATTAATGATTAAAACTGTAAGCTTAGGTTTGCAAAGTATGCATCGTAGTCTGAGTCATCCCAGTTGTTTGCATAACCAGCTTTTAAGCCAACGTTTTTATTAAAGAAGTGCTGAGCACCAAAGCTGTAGTCATCTTCTTTATTAAACGTTACAAATACCGATGTTGCTTTAGAGAAGTAGTAGTTAGAACCTAGCTCCCAAGATCTACCACTATCATCAGTATCAGCAATTGTACCTTCAATCGTTAGGTAATTACCTTGTTGAAGATCCATAAAGTATTTAGCGCTAACCGCACGATAATCAAACTCGTCGTCTGCTGTGAACGTGAAACCTAAGTAATCAGTGCTGTTAATTTGATGATTGTACTTAAGGTCGAACATTACATAGTTATCACCATCTTCAACGTCAGTGAAAGTCGCTTTTAGAAGAAGGTTAGGGTTAAAGAAGTAACCCGCAGACACATTGAATAAATCAGTGTCTGAACCGTAATCGTAATTGCTGTAACCCGCACCGATTACAAAATCTTGTACGAAGTACTCACCGCCGATGTTAGTCACATCACCAAAGTCATCATCTGCGTACGAACCAAACACGTTAGTTGTTCTGTTGATGTATTCAAACTGGTCGTATGGACCCATCGTTTTCTTTGGTGCGAAGTAATAAGTTGAATCAACACTTACAGTGTCGTTGCCATCGGTGTCCTTGTATCCTAAATGGCTGATTGATTGGTAACTATCCGCAGCAGTCGCGGCAGTTGACAGAAGCATACTCGAAATAATAACTGCTAACTTTTTCATAAACAGATTTCCCTATTAACATTGTTTCATTGCTGTTGAAAACTAGCCTGATGGCTAAGTTGGGCACATGCTAACGTCAGAAAACTGAATGGAAACTTAACTAAGCGTTTGTTTTTACTTGATTAATTGTAATAAAGTGTCGGTAAATGTAAAGAAAAAGTTGGCCAAAACTTTCATCTTTTAGCCAACTTTTAATAAAAAAACAAGATTTGTCAGTACTTTATAAAGCAAATTGACTTATAATTCTATAAACCTCATTAATGTTATCTCCTGCTTTAAAGTCTTTACTGATTGGCGTTGGATCTGAACCAACCCAAATTTTCAGTTCAGCATCTAGGTCAAAATGCCCGGCACTTTCTTTACTAAACTTAGTAATTTTTGAGTAAGCAATACTCAGCATTTCAACTTTAGAACCGGTAACACCTTGTTTATCTATGATAATTAATCTTTTATTAGTAAAGATGAACATATCACGAATAACTTTATAGGCTTTTTGAACTGTTTCACCATCAATCAATGTATTAGCAAGCAGCTCTTCTAAGTCGTCGTTATCGACTTCACTTGCATTACCCATTAATCCACTTAATAGACCCATAACTAGCTCTCCTTATGAAAAATTTGATTTTCGAGTGTGTGACCATTTACCAGTTGACGATACTGCCAACCTTGCTGATAACAAAATTGTAGAAGATTGATGTCAAAAGGCTCAGCGGTTTTCTCAAACTCGATCACATATTCTTTTGCTTGGCTCATATAAACATGATGTACATGGGCAAGACCAGCAAGCTTTGCTTCTACATCATCATAGTGTTGATTTAACTGCAGCGTAATAAAGTGTTTATTATCTTGCGTGCTAGAACGGGCTTGATGCTCACTTAACACCCCTTTATCGAGGTGTAAAACTTGTGAGCATAAACGCTCAAGTTCAGTTAAGTCATGGGAGCTTAAAATAAATGTTGCTTCGTTACTTAAAGAACTTACCAGCTCCCTTACCTCACGAGCATGAATTGGATCAAGGCCTGCAGTTGCTTCATCAAGCATCACTATTTCAGGTGAGCCAATTAATGCCTGTGCAATCGTCACTCGCTTACGCATACCATGAGAAAGATCATCTGGTCGTTGCTTAGCCACTTCTGATAAACCAACGAGCTCTAAAACACGAGCCGTTTCTTTTTTACGAACCGCACCACTGAGCCCTTGTAATTGACCATAAAAGTTAAGTTGATGCGCAATACTAAAACGAGGATCAAGCTGGGCATCTTGCGGTAACGCGGTTAGCTTACCAAATAACGCCGCACTGCCTGGGGTATACCCCATTACCGATAGCTTTCCTGAGCTAGGTAAAATATAGCCACATAACAAACTGAATAACGTTGTTTTACCTGCACCATTAGGACCAACTAGCGCTACCGGTGCCCCTTTGTTTATCTCAAAGCTGACGTTATCGAGCGCTCGCTTAGCCCCGTAGTTTTTTGACAAGCCTTGTGCTTGAATTAAAACGGTCATAATGAGCTCCTTGCAAAAATTCGTTCACCAGCAACCAGTAGCACTGCCGTTTGTAAAAGTGGTAAACCAAGAGCCAGTGTCACACCTGCACGTTGACCTGCCATTAAATCAAGTTGATAGCCCGGAAATATGTAATTTAAAACCTCAAATGCAGGCCATTGCCATGTTAGTAAGCCAATCACAATATTACCGCCAGCAAAAAACAAAATAGCCAAAACAAACGCAAGACGCGATGAACGGGCAAATGTATTTAAAAAGCTCATCAAGGCAATAAATGGCATAACTGCAACAAGCAAATAAAATAACAACATAAAGCTTCGCGATAAGCCAGAAAGCAGTAAACTTGGCTCACGATAGCCAAGCATTGCAACCGTTGCCATCAAGGTAACAAACAACAATGCAGCTAAAATGAGTAGCTGTCCTAAAAAGCGGCCAATAATAATTTCTGAACGAGTAGCTCTAAGTGATAAAAAGCGTAACGTACCTCGCTGTCTGTCGCCCACTGTTTGGTCACTACATAAAAACAAACAAAAGCTTGGGAAACTAAATAAGGCAACCAGCCAATAAACGGCAAGTTCAGATTCAGGCCAATCAAGTAATTTACTGATGCCAATGGCGCCAAATGCTTGCCTTGCAAAGTCGGCAAAATCAGGTGAGCTAATCAAGGTCACAGATTGGGCAATGGGATAGCGTAAAATTAGTAGCCAACAAATGGCAAAAGCGGTAACCGCCAACAAACCACGTTTGGTCAGAAATAGTCGTACCAGCTCAAATTGGGCAATTTGTGCAAGGCGTTTAGGATGTAACTGCGTCACTCATAATCCTTAATGAATTTTATTATTAGAATTACACTAAGTTGAAACAGCTTGAATTACCAGAAAAAAAAGACCCGACAAGCGGGTCTTATGTAACAAAGTATAAACTTTTAACCTAGAGGCGGCTTTCGTACACTGCAAGCGCTTGGTCAAGATCGGCAAGTAAATCAGCCACATCTTCAAGACCAATGTGTAGCCTTATTACCGGGCCTTGTGACCAACCTGTTTCAGAACGAAGCCCTTTCATGCTGAGGTTTGCCGTGACCAAGCTCTCATAGCCGCCCCAAGAAAAGCCCATTTTAAAATGGTGCAGGCTATCTAAAAACGCATCAATTGCTTGTTGATTACCCTGCTTCATTACAAATGAAAATAAGCCGTTGCTGCCATCAAAGTCTCGTTTAAAGAACTCATGACCCGGGCACGTTGCAAAAGCAGGATGGCGAATATGATCAACCAGTGGGTGTGTTTCAAGCCATTTAGCTACTTCGATGGCGGCTTGTTCATGCTGTTTTAAACGCACAGCCATAGTACGCAGACCACGTAGCGCTAAATAAGCATCATCAGCAGAGGTGCATTGCCCTAGTAGGTATGAATTTTCTCGAAGGGTTGGCCAATACTTTTTATTAGCGACCGCCACACCCATCATCACATCAGAGTGACCAACGATGTATTTTGTCGCTGCTTGAATACTAATATCAACGCCATGCTCAAGCGGTCTAAAATGCAGACCATTACCCCAGGTGTTATCTAGCATGGTCATTACACCGCGCTCATTAGCCTTAGCAACCATGGCTGGCACATCTTGCACTTCCATAGTGATTGAGCCAGGAGATTCTAAAAACAATACGCGAGTGTTATCTTTAATAAGCTCACTAATTCCTGCGCCAATTCCCGGTGGGTAATAGGTTGTTTCAATACCTAATCCAGCCAGTATTTTGTCGCAAAAATCACGGGTTGGCTCGTAAGCGGTATCCACCATTAAAATATGATCGCCTGTTTTTACAAACGATAGCAGCGCATTGCTTATTGCAGCCGCACCTGATGGATAGAGCGCACAGCCTTCGCCGCCTTCAAGTTCAGCAATCGCTTCTTGCAGAGCAAAATGTGTCGTCGTACCGCGACGGCCATAAAATAACGTTTTGTCGCCTCGTTTCTTCGCCGCTGCTTTTAAATCAGCCACTGAATCGAATACCACTGTTGATGCACGTTGCACCACAGGGTTCACAACCCCTTGTGTATATGCTTTTTTACGCCCTGCAGAGACGATTTGGGTATTTTTATTTGTCTTTGTCATAATTTGTCCAAGCTGTGCTTTACAGGTTGCGCCAGTGCTCAACCAAAAATCGAGAAATAGAATCTTGTCGGGTTAGTTTAAGGTGGCTGCCCTGCTCATGCCATTGGCCAAATTCATTAAGTTCAGCACGGCTAAACCATCTTGCATCGTCTAACTCGTCTTTATCTACCTGAATATCTTCTGAAACCGCTGTGGCCATAAAGCCAAACATGATTGATGATGGAAATGGCCAAGGCTGTGAAGCGATATATTGAATATCTGTCACCGCAACACCGGCTTCTTCCATGACTTCGCGGGCAACGGCCTGCTCTAGTGTTTCACCTGGGTCAACAAAACCAGCAAGAGTTGAAAAAACACCGTCAGGCCAGCTTGCTTGACGGCCTAGTAAGCAGCGCTCAACTCCATCTGAAAAGGTTTTAGTCACGATCATAATCACCGCAGGATCAGTTCGCGGAAAAGTTTGATGCTGGCAAGTTTGGTTCTCACATAAACGTGAATGCCCTGCTTCAACCATGTTATTTTCATGACCACAACGACCACAAAAACGGTGCGTTGCGTGCCAAAAACACAAGCCCCTTGCCAGTGCGGCAATCGAGCCTTGTTTTAGCTCAACTTGTGGGCCTAACTTGCGAATATCAACAAATTCAGCGCCATTAAGCATAGGCTCAATGAGTGAGTCTGGAACATGGCTGACATCTAAAGCAAAATGCGCCACATCATCGTCGTCTAAACCCAATAAAATGCCTTTTGATAAATCGAGATGATCCACTTGAGATAAGCGTAAATAACACACTTCAGGACTGTCTTTAACAAATAAACTTTGATTGTTATTGACCAATAACCAGCGACTCTGAGAATTCATTTGAGCCTTTAACCACTTTGGATCTTTACGGCGATTTGATGCACGATCCAATGGCATTTGAGAGTAATTCAGCATGGCGTTCCTTGAAAATAGTTTACTCGCTAAAACTACCATAAGCGGATAATAAACCCAATTTATTACAGGCATAAAAAAAGCCCAAACTGGGCTTTTTTATTCTCTCTCACAATTTTACAAGGTCGCTAGATGCGCTTGTAGTTTTTGGTTCTCAGCTTCAATATGCTGATAGAACTCTAAATCTTCTAATTTACTCGCGGCAGCTTTATCAATGATGATCACCGCATCTTTATGAAGTTGCAGTGCTGAAGCTGGGCATTTAGCCATTAACGGGCCTTCTACCATGGCATGAACGGCATCCGCTTTACTTGCACCCGTTGCTAAAAGCACAACTTTTTTGGCTTCTAAAATAGTGCCAATGCCCATAGTGATTGATAAATGCGGTTGATATTCGCCTTCTGCAAAAAATCGTGCATTGTCTTCAATCGTCGCTTTCGTCAGTGTTTTTACACGGGTGCGTGATGTCAAACCTGATGAAGGTTCGTTAAAACCGATGTGACCATTACGGCCAATACCAAGTAGTTGTACGTCAACACCACCAGCCGCTGTGATTTTTTGCTCATATTCAGTACAAGCAACAAGCGGATTTACTGCATCACCCGGCGGTACATGGGTGTTTTGTTTGTCGATATCAACATGGTTAAACAGCTGCTCATTCATAAAGTAACGGTAACTTTGAGGATGCTCGCCAGTTAAACCTAAGTATTCGTCTAAGTTAAATGTTGTCGCTTGGCTAAACGAAATATCGCCAGCTTTATTTTTTTCGATCAGTTGTTGGTACAAAGCAACAGGTGTTGAACCTGTGGCAAGACCGAGTACCGAGGCTGGTTTTTTTAGTAATTGTTTAGCAAAGATGTTGGCACCATACGCTGCAACTTGGGCTGCATCATCAAGAATCACTATTTGCATATCGATTAGCTCTAATTATAAGTTGGAAAAAAATGGGACCTAAAACCCAACCCCACGTGCAATCGAGCTGGGTTTTAGATCAAACCACTGCCAGGATACGATGCAGTAGCTACAACCATTATGACAACGCTGTCATTATCACTTCTAGTTTTATCTTTGTAAAGTAAAAGTGAATAAAAAATTACTCTTTCTGTTAGTGTTTAATAATTATCAAACACTAACAAAGATCTTACGACGATACATCCAATGCAATACCAGCATTTGTACTGCTAATAACGCAATCACCGCCATCAGGGGTTGCCATGCCTCTGGCACAGCTCGAACCACCCCACCAAATACGCTTTGGCTTACATAACCCCAATTCACTAGACTTGACGCTAAATAAATAATAATCGAGTTTGCACCTATGATCACAAATGGATACGCAGCGCGTTGCCCCGGTAAAATATCAACCAGTGCATAAAATACGGCGAGCAATATGGCACTCCAGCCAACGGTCACAAGCACAAATGAGCTGGTCCAAAGTTCTTTATTTACTGGGAACTGTAAATCCCATAACCAGCCTAAGCATACACTTACCACACCTGCGGCGAACAATAAGGCGGTCATTTTCCACTCGCCAATTTGCTGAGCACGTGCCACTAATTGACCTGCAAACACGCCCATTAATGCATTAACTATCGCAGGGATATTCGACAACACACCTTCTGGGTCTACTACACGGTTTTGATAACTAATCCCCGGCAGTAAGTGTGCATCAAACCATGCATTCCAACTCCCTGCTGCTGAAAGGTCACCAGCACTGCCACCCGGCACTGGAACAAAACAAAGTAGTAACCAATACCCCACTAAAATAGCCGCAGCGGTAATAATTTGTGTTCGTAAACCAGTATGCCAAACCAACATTGCACAGAAGAACCACGCAATAGCGATGCGGCCAAGCACACTGGCATAGCGAATTTCATCTAACGCCATCGGCATCCCTGTGCCCCAGCCGTGGTTATACAAAATACCCAATAAACACAATAGTAAAAGACGTTTACCCGCCTTACGGTAATACACTTTGCGCTCATCAAACGGTAAATGGTCAATGCGTTTCGGGGCTAACCCCATCGCAACACCCGATAAGAATATAAACAATGGGAAAATCAGATCGTAAAATGTGAAGCCATGCCAAACGCTGTGCACTGTGTGTGCTTCAAAAACTTTCCAGCCAGTCCAGCCAGTTAAAACGAAGAGCGCTGCGAATAGTGACTGTCCGCCTAATATCCAAAACATATCCATGCCGCGCAGTGCATCCAGCGATGCCAAACGTTTTCTTGTTGGTTGTGTTGTTGTCATTGTATTACCTTAAATAGAAAAAGCCCCGCGATACAACGGCGGGGTTTTTACCAGGGAAGCTTGTTATAGCGCTTTTCCAGCAATAAAGGTGGCTTGTACATTTTGCTGTGCGTCTAACACTACAAAGTCAGCGTCAAACCCGTTCAGTAAGCGACCTTTTTTATGTAAACCTAAATATTGTGCAGGATAAAGTGATGCCATACGTAAGCTCTCAGCAAGGCTAACATCCAATGTGTTCACTGTGTTGCGCACCGCACTTGCCATATCAAGTACGCTGCCTGCTAATTCACCGGTCGTTGAATTTAATCTATCGCCAGTACGAATAACTTTACGGCCATCAAAGAAATCAAACTCCATATCATCAGTCCCCACAGGTGGCATTGCATCTGTGACTAACATAATTTTTCCGCGCTGTTTGCTGCGAATTGCTAATTTAGCTGATGATGGGTGTACATGGTGACCATCAACAATTAAACCGCACCAGCTGTTATCATCCCAAAGTGCAGCACCCACAACACCAGGCTCTCGCGATGTAAATGCTGACATAGCATTAAATAAGTGGGTAAAACCATCTGCCCCTGCAGCAAGTGCTGCATTTGTGGTCGCAAAGTCTGCATTGGTGTGGCCAATTGATACTTTTACACCACACTCAACCAAGCGCGCGATATCATCAGCACTGACATTCTCAGGTGCTAAGGTAACCATTTTAATGCCTAAGTCTTGGCGGGCATAAATTGCAAATTCTTGCTCTGTAATAGGGCGAATAAATTGCTCGCTGTGGGTGCCTTTTTTCGGCAATGAAAGGTGCGGTCCTTCGAAGTGCACACCCATTACGCCCGGAACACCTTCAGCAATTGCTTGTGCAGTTGCATCGGCCGCTTTTGCCATGACTTCGACTTGGTCAGTGATCAGGGTTGGCATAATCGCTGTTGAACCAAACTGACCATGTGCTTTGGCTATTCTATCTAAGCAATCTGGCGTTTGTTCAGCGTTAAAAAACGCCCCGCCACCGCCATTCACTTGTACATCAATAAAACCGGGGGCCACTAACCCCGTTAATGCAACGGCATTAGCATCTGCTTCCACACGCTTGAACACACCGTTATCGACGCTAAAATACACATCAGATAAAAATTCGTCACCGGTAAACAATGAACTTGCATGATAAATCGTCATTACAAACTTACCTCTTGGTTTTGTTCAAGGACAGATTGCTGAGCAAAATACACCGCGCCCATTTCCGGTGGTTGAATAGGAGATTCAACGCGTTTCGCAATATCTTCTGCAAGCCACTTATTTAATGGCTCGGCTAAACCGCCAATCATAGATAACCGTGGCGGGTTATTCTCTAATAAGCGCTGCGCTAATTTACTAACGTAATCAGCCCCTTCTTTCACAATGGAGATAGCAACTTTGTCATTATTATTGGCTGCTTCAAATACATAACGGGCTAATTTGGCAAAACTACTCGAAGGCTGACCAGACATTTGTTCAACAATTGCCATCGCATTGTCAGCTGCAAAATGCTCGGTGATCACGTTAGTTAGGTTTGTTGCTTCGCCTAGGCCATCAAGGTCTAACAAGGTCGCTTTTATTGCTTCAAGACCCATCCAGGCGCCGCTGCCTTTATCACCTAAGGCAAAGCCATGACCACCAAAGTTAGTTGTGCGACCATTTACACATGAGAAACCACATGAGCCAGTGCCTGTGATGATCACCGCACCATCACTCCCTTCGTGTGCACCGATACAGGCTGTATGTAAGTCGGTGGTGAGGAACATTTGTTTGAATGGATGCTCCCATTCCATAATCTTGTCGTACAAACTTGGCAGGTTTACACCTGCTAAACCTAAGCCGGCATAAAGCTGATGAACGGTTTCAAGCGGTAAACCCGCATCACGAAGTGCTAATTGTGTTGAGACCATAATTGATTCGAGAGTACGTTCCAAACCATGTAATGGATTTGCAGGACCACCTAGGCCAGTTCCTAATACACCTTGTTTAACAGAGTAGATAGTTGCTCGACATTTCGTTCCGCCACCATCAATACCAATAAACAATTGGTCCTCATTCACACTCTTCGCCATCATTTAACGACCCCTAGCCTTCGTTTAGTTTTTGTCTAAATCGCATTATTTTTCTTATCAGAATGCGAAATCATCTCAACCTTTGTTGATTTAATGTTACACAACAAATGACAGCGTTGTCATTATATTTTTTATAAAAATTCGTATAACTTTCATATTTATTTTTAATTAATTGAATTAAAACGCTTTATTTAACAGACAAGAAAATTAGAAACCACATCAACAATGTCCTATAACACCTTTATTTATGCTTTTTTGCATAATTTAGTGCGTTGTGCGTGACTATTCCTTTATTTATCATCAAGTGTAGCTAATGTTAGCTTAGCTGAAATAATACTTTAGTTAAACATTTTATTTTTATAGGAATATTTTTTCACCTTGATAGTAGCAGTGAATCGTCAATACAATGAAATTCAGCAGCAGATTGCTTTAAAATATCAGCGGTGAGGTGCTCTGCCCCATAGACATCACACGGTAGCTGATACTTATTCGCTAAGTGACCAAGTAATAATGCAAAATCACCATCACCCGAAAGTAATACCATTTTATCGAGCTGCTTAGCATGCTCTAGCATGTCAATGGTAATGCCAACATCCCAATCCCCTTTCGCACTGCCATCTTTGCGCTGAATAAAAGGTTTCAGTTTTACCTCAAAGCCAATTGCGCGCAGAATATTTTGAAACTGCGATTGCTTTTCATCGCCACGATATATTGCATACGCAATGGCGCAATCAATTTGGTAGAGTTCGCTCATTTGTGCCCAAAAGGCATTGTAGTCAAAGTTTTTCTTGTAGCTTTCTCTACAGGTGTAATAAATGTTTTGTACATCTACAAAGATACCGACTTTTGGCTTATCAACTGCTGACATAAATTTTCTGTTTTTAGTGATTTGTGTTCACTGTAGCATATCTAGGTTGATATTTACGAAAAAGTAACCTAAATTGGTTACATAAAACAAAGTAACCAAATTTGGTTACTTATTGCGATGTAACTAAATTAAGTTACTTAATCTAAGGGATCATAATGATTGCGGTGATCAGCGGTGATTTAATTAAATCACAAAAAATTCCACAGCAAGAATACGACGCCATGCTTTATCAGCTTGATCAAAGCTTGCGCTTTGTTGCTAAGCGCTTTAATGCAAGCTTTACCATTTACCGTGGCGATGCATTGCAAGTACAGCTAACAGAGCCTGAGCTTGTATGTCATGCAGCCATCTTGTTGTATTTGCAAATGAAGGCAGCCAATTATGAGCTGCGACAAAGCTTGGCTATTGGCTCACTCGATAACCCCCGCGCCGATATTAAAACAGCCACAGGTAGTGCTTATACTTTATCTGGCCGTGGTTTAGATAACATGAGCCAACAACGCTTAGTGTTAAATATTGAAAATAACACCCTTGAAGAAGCCTTTGCGCTTAATATTGCGCTTGTTGAAGTCCTGCTTGAAAAAATGAGTCAAAAGCAGGCCAATGCCCTGTTTTATTATTTAACCGCTGAGAACAACAGCCATGCAGAGCTTGCCAAAGAGCTTAATACTAGCCGAGAGAATGTCACTAAGTTACTCAACCTAGCGCATTATCAACTTATCGAACGTTTTATAAATTACAGCCAAACCACACTCCAAGGATTGTTATGACCAGTTTTGCTCTATTACTCACCGCATTAGTATTGGGCCACTTACTTGCAGACTTTTATTGGCAGCCAATGAGCTGGGTACACGACAGAAACAACCGTCATTTTCGTGCCAGTAAACTCTATTTGCACGTATTAACACACGGCGTGACCTCTTTAGCAGTGCTAACACTGTGGGAATACACTTACGGCTGGCAAGAGTTCTCTCGTGTATTGTTAGCAACGGTTGCAATTATGCTAAGCCACTATGTCATTGACTTGGCAAAGTCATATTCAAGTAAAGGCGTAGTGCCGTTTTTACTCGACCAGTTGGCGCATCTTGTTGTGATTGTAATGCTAAGCATTTGGCTTAGTGATAAGAATGAATTTTATAGCTTAGCGTGGCAAAAGCTGATTGCCCTCGATACCTTGTTTGTTATTGCAGCTTATTTATTGGTGCTTAACCCAAGCTCTGTGTTTATCCGCATGATGCTAGAGAAAATCAATATTCAGATAAACAATGAAGGCAGTATTCCTGCCGCGGGGCATTTTATTGGCTTGCTCGAGCGAGTGTTAATGTTGAGCTTTATCTTGTTAGGTGAATACGGCGGCGTGGGCTTTCTGCTAGCGGCCAAGTCTATCTTTCGATTTGGTGATTTAAAAGAAAGTAGCGAAAAACAACTCACTGAGTATGTCATGCTGGGCACTTTATTAAGTGTCACCGTGACACTCTTTATTGGTGTCGCTACCTTATATTGCATTAAACTCGTTTAATCGCTTAGAAAAACAAAAACGCGCAATTGCGCGTTTTTTGTTTTAACTGCTATTAACTATCCGCAGCGGGTTTACGTCTTGGGCGAGATGGCCCCGATACACGCTGGCGATTACCCGCAGGTTTATTACCTGCTGGTTTAGTGCTATTCGATTTTTTCCCGTTGTTAGCGCCTTTTTGGTTTTGGCCCTGCTCTTTACCCTTACCCTGCCACTTACCTTGTGAAGGTCGCTTTTGCGATTTAGGGTTTGGCTTTTGTGCAGGTTTTGCTGCACCTTGACCATCTTGAGCTGGTGCTTTTGGCTTTTTCGGTTTCTTTGGTTTTTTCGGCTTGATTGGACGCGTATCTAGTGGCCTTTCAGCAACTGGTTTGCTTGGCTCAAAGCCTGCTTCGGTTGCACGCGGAATAAGCTCACCAATAAATCGCTCAATACCATATAAATCGTCGGCATCATCTACTGTTACAAACGAAATAGCATGGCCCGATGCACCCGCTCGGCCTGTACGGCCAATACGGTGTACGTAATCTTCATAAATATTCGGTAAATCGTAGTTAACAACGTGCGGTAGCTCAACAATATCAAGACCACGGGCAACGATATCAGTTGCAACTAGTACGCGCACTTCACCGGATTTAAAGCCTTCGAGTGCTTTAACACGAGCGCCTTGCGATTTATTACCATGAATCGCAGCGCCGACAATATCATCGCGTTCAAGCTGCTTAACTAAACGGTTTGCACCATGCTTGGTACGGCAAAATACTAATACTTGTTGCCAATCATTAGTACGGATCAAGTGGCTAAGCAATGCTGTTTTACGTGATTTATCTACCGCATAAACAGATTGAGCAACCGTTTTAGCTGTGGTGTTTTTTGCCGCGACTGAAATTTCAACGGGGTCGTTAATGAGCCCTTTTGCAAGTTCACGAATTTCATCAGAGAAAGTCGCTGAGAACATCAGGTTTTGACGTTTAGCAGGCAATTTAGCAATGATACGTTTGATGTCATGAATAAAGCCCATATCAAGCATACGGTCGGCTTCATCAAGGATCAGCACTTCTAAATCATCAAACTTAACAGCATTTTGATTGTGTAGGTCTAATAAACGACCAGGTGTGGCTACTAAAATATCAACACCTTTACGAAGGCGCATCATTTGCGGGTTAATTTTAACGCCGCCATAAACAACAAATGAGCTAACATTTGAATGCTTAGCATATTGCTCAACATTTTCGCTTACTTGTAAAGCCAGCTCACGGGTTGGTGCCAATACTAATGCACGTACTTTGTTGCCACCCGCTTTAGGGCCTTTTGACAAACGCTCAATTAACGGCAGCGTAAAACCTGCAGTTTTACCTGTGCCAGTTTGCGCTGCGGCCATAACATCACGGCCTTCAATGATCGCAGGGATAGCTTGTGATTGAATAGGCGTAGGTGCTTCATAGCCCTTTTCTAAAACTGCATTTACTAAAGCTGGTGATAAACCTAACCCATCAAAACTCATACTATCTCTCTTTAAAAATTTCAGCCGATTCGGCGAAGTGCGCGCATTATACCTAGGATAGTCAATAATGCATGGAATTATTTGCAAACTAACATTTAATGCTGATTAGCAGACAAATTTCAGGCATAAAAAAAGCGGCTCAAATGCCGCTTTGTCTTATATACCCAAATCACCTCAAGGTGGTTCGGGTATAACCAATCTTTACTTGACACCAAGTTCGCGTAAACGCTCTTGTAAGTAGCTGTCTGCTGTGTAGCGCTCAGAAAGCACAACATCAGGACGCGGGTGTAAGAATAGTGGTAACGAAATACGTGATTTCGTTGACGCTTTACCCGTTGGGTTGATCACACGGTGAATCGTTGATGGAAAGTAACCACCTGACGCTTCTTGTAACATGTCACCAATATTGATGATCAGGTTACCAAAATCACATGGTACGTCTAACCAACCACCATCTGTTTTTTGTACTTGTAAACCTGGCTCATTCGCCGCAGGTAATACAGTTAGTAGATTGATGTCGCCATGCGCTGCTGCACGGATTGCACCTGGCTCTTCATCACCTGTCATTGGTGGGTAATGAAGAATACGCAGAAGTGTTTGCTCAGAGTTAGCAATCATATCTTTAAGGTCGATAGAGAACTTAGCGCGCACCTCTTCTGGTGCTTCAGCTTGAACCCAGCTTAATAATGTTGCTGCAAACTCATTCGCTAAACGGTAGTACTCACGGATTTCTTCTTCTAGCTGTGCTGGAACGCGGCCTTTTGGATAAACGTGGTAGTACTCTTTAATATCTTTAACGGTAAAGCCTTTTGCAACTTCTGACACTGATGGTGGGAAGTAACCATCTTGTGTTTCTTTTGAAAATAAAAACTCGTGCTTTTGCTCAGAATTAAAGAATTCTTGCCAATTTTTGTAAATAGACTCAACTAATGACTGAGGGATTGGGTGATTTTTTAGTACACCGAAACCTGTGTTTCTTAGTGACTCAACAAATTGAGCGGCCGCATCGCTCACTTTATAATCAACGGTAGGTAAATGTTGCATTTGTCTTTTCCAGTGAATAAGGTTCAAGAAGTCTGTGCTAAGCATAGCATTTCTTCATTATAGCGCTTCGCGAGGATAGAGAAACACAGGTAAAAACATAAGGACTTATGTCCGCTCCACCTTGCTTAGCTCCTTAACTTTGATACAGATCAAGCAACAAATCATTTGCTATTTATTAGCAAGTAAAAATGCGTTGAGCTCTTTACTCATTCGTTCTACAAGCGCTTTTGGGCCACCATCATACATATCGTTATGGCGCGAATCTTTAAGCTTAATTTGCGTCACTGGGTACATAGCAAGTTCTTGCGGCGTTAGCAATACGTTGTCATCTGCTGGGTAATCGCTACCGCGTAGTGTCAGTACAGCAATATTTTTGTTTCTTGGGGTCAGCATCCGACGATGATCAAGGGTGATCAGCTTAGCCACCTTAGCAGGATAAATAGCGGCATATAACGCTGCAATATCACCGCCATTTGAGTGCCCAAATAAAGTGAGCTGATTAAAGTCATACGCAGGGTATCGCTTTGCAAGTTCTACGGCTAAAAACTCAAGGGTTTGTACACCGCGGTGCCAGTTTTCCATACGGGTGGTCATGTAGGGTGGCTCAGGGTTTAAACTCGGATCGCCTTTTAACTCATGAGCCACTTCAACCGTTAAGTAACCATGCTGATGAAAGGCCTGCTGGGCAAATTGATAGTCTGTATGTGCCATACCATAGCCTGCCCCAATAAACGCCACGGGGCATTTCTTCTTTATCGTGCATTTGCTATCGGCTGTTGTAATGGTCACCGGAATATGGCGTGCCCGCTCAGTATCAAACAGTGTCTCTGTTTGATTTGCAAAGGCTGTTTGCCCGCAAAGCGTTAAAGCGAGCAATAGCGCCGGCTTTTTAATATTTAACATGCTAATTTGAATTCTAAGCTACGTTTAACCATCGGCCACTCACCATCAATAATTGAAAACACCACGGTGTCGCGTACGCATCCATCGGCCATAATTTGGTGATTACGAAGCACCCCATCTTGTTTCGCTCCTAAGCGAGCAATGGCATTGCGCGAAGCCTGGTTATGCCAATGGGTACGAAACTCAACAGCAATCACATTAAGTGTTTCAAATGCATAACTCAGTAGCAGTTTTTTACATTCAGTATTAACTCCAGTACGCTGAAAACGCTTGGCATACCAGGTATAGCCAATTTCTAAACGGCGGTTTTTACTGTCGATATTACAAAAGCGAGTTGAGCCTATCACCTCATCGGTGTGTTTATCGATGACAGCAAATGGTATTGCGCGACCAAGTGACTGTTGTTCAAACGCCATATTTAAATAATCGTCAACACGTTCTTCATTGGGCACTGAGGTAAACCAAAGCTCCCAAAGCTTTCCATCTGAAGCGGCGTTTACTAAAGCATCACGGTGCTCAAGCGTTAACGGCACTAATTTAACAAATTGACCTTCTAAGGTGATGGGGCTTAAATCCATAACTTTCCTTAACCTTAATTAGTAATAATATTTAATCCACCAGCTCTATATCGAGCCCTGCTAATAAATCCAAAGCGGCATAACGTTCAAATTTGGCCTTACTGATATTGTTAGCTGTTATATCAATGGCGAAATGACTGGCACCAATAAAATTAGCTTTACTGAGGTTAGTTTGTTGAAACAAGCTGTCACGAAAGTCCGTATCAGTAAAATCAGCAGATGTAAAATCTGCATGTCTAAAATCAACATCTTTGGCAAAACAGCTACGCATTTTTAAAGCTTTTAAACTAAGTTCAAAAAAGCTGCTGTGGCTAAGTTCACAGCCAACAAAACTCACTGGAGCACGGCTGGCGAGTAGCGGCCAATCAACATCAGTAAAACGAACACTGGTTAATTTACACTGTTTAAAGCTTACTTCTTCAAGCGAGGTGTATCTAAGCCCAAGCGCAGCTAAATTACAATTTTTAAACTCACACTCTATAAACCGGCAGTTTTCAAACTGACTATTGCTAAAGTCACAGTCAATAAATTCACATTGCTCAAATTCGCAATGCGAAAATGTTTGCCCTGCAAGGTTTGCTTCAAAGGTGTGCTCAAAATAAAGGGAATGGCTTGCGATCACGCGGTGGTCTCAATATCTTGTTTAAGCGCAAGTACAGCAATAAAAATAAGACCAAACAATTGAATTAACGCTAGTAACCCACCAATAACGGCCACCATGATAGGCGTGGAGGTTTTGCGCTTACCCAAGAAATAGCTGATAGCGGCAAACACAGGGATTAAAATAACAATTATTTGCCCGATTAAAGTTGCATTGATATTCATACTCTTTCCTTGAAGAACATACTAAATATTCATTTAAGCACAAAAAAACCCTAAGGCATACACCTTAGGGTTTTCGTTGATCAGCTTATAAATTATTCAGCGTCTTTCGCTACAACATCAATTGCAAGCTCAGTTAATGCATCGGCATTTGCTTTGCTTGGTGCATCTGTTAATAAACATGATGCTTGCGTTGTTTTAGGGAAAGCAATAACGTCACGAATATTATCAGTACCGCATAGCAGCATAACTAAGCGGTCAAGACCAAACGCAAGACCCGCATGCGGTGGCGTACCATATTTAAGTGCATCAAGTAAGAAGCCAAACTTGTCTTGCTGCTCTTGCGCTTCGATACCTAAAATTCTAAATGCTGTTTCTTGCATTTCTGCATTGTGAATACGTACCGAACCACCACCAACTTCGTAGCCGTTTAATACCATGTCGTATGCATCTGATAGTGCACCAGCTGGGTTTGCTTCAAGCTCTTCAGGAGAAATACCTTTTGGTGCAGTGAATGGGTGGTGAACCGCATGCAATGTACCTTCGTCGTCTTCTTCGAACATTGGGAAGTCAACAACCCATAATGGTTTCCAGCTATCTAAATCAGTAATACCTAAATCAACACCAATCTTAAGACGTAGCGCGCCCATCGCTTCGTTTACAACGTTACGCTTATCAGCACCAAATAAAATGATGTCGCCAGATTGTGCGTTAGTACGCTCAAGTAATTGGTTGATCACTTCTTCGTTTAAGAACTTAGCGATTGGTGATTGTACACCTTCAACGCCCGCTGCACGGTCGTTCACTTTCATCCATGCTAGGCCTTTCGCGCCATAGATACCGATGAATTTAGTGTAATCGTCGATTTGTTTACGAGAAAGCTCAGCACCGCCTGGTACAGTTAATACAGCAACACGGCCTTTTTCGTCATTAGCAGGACCAGAGAATACTTTAAACTCAACGTCTTTTACTAAATCAGCAACGTCTACAAGTTGCATTGGGTTACGTAGGTCTGGTTTATCAGAACCATATAAACGCATTGCTTCGCTGTATGGCATTACTGGGAAGTCGCCTAGGTCAACGTCTAGTAATGATTGCCACATTTCGCGGATCATTTTCTCAGTCATTGCACGCACTTCATCAGAGCTCATGAATGACGTCTCTAAATCGATTTGTGTGAATTCTGGCTGACGGTCAGCACGTAAGTCTTCGTCACGGAAACATTTAACAATTTGATAGTAACGGTCAAAGCCCGACATCATTAATAATTGTTTAAATAACTGTGGTGACTGAGGTAAAGCGTAGAAGCTACCTTTGTGAACACGGCTAGGTACTAAGTAGTCACGGGCACCTTCAGGTGTTGCTTTTGTTAGTACTGGTGTTTCGATATCTAGGAAACCGTTGTCATCTAAGAAACGACGCACAAAGCTACTCGCTTTTGCACGAAGTTTGATACGGTCGCTCATTTCAAGACGACGTAAATCTAAGTAACGGTATTTTAAGCGGCGCTCTTCAGAGTTTTGCTGATTAAAATCAAGTGGTAATGGCTCTGAACGGTTGATGATAGTTAAGCTTGTGCCTAAAATTTCAACTTCACCTGTTGCCATGTCTTTATTTACTTGGCTATCAGGGCGTGCGCGAACAACACCTTTTAACTGCACACAAAACTCTTGACGTAGTTTATTCGCAGTATCCATTAATCCTTCTACTTCAGGATCAAAAACAACTTGTACTAAACCTTCTCTGTCACGTAAATCGACGAAGATAAGACCACCAAGGTCACGGCGTTTGTTGATCCAACCACATAGTTCAACTTCTTGATCTACGTGAGATTTATTTAGCTGTCCGCAATATATAGAGCGCATAGTATTCCTGTCAGTTAAAGACTTATAGCCGCCTGCTCTTAAGAGTTCGCTATTTTGAGAGCAAAAGCCACTATACAAAGTAATCATTTAAGGCAGAGCATTATACCCAAACCATCGCAAAATGCGAGTGCCAGCAGTGCCTGTCGGGGGCTAAATATACACCCCGACTTCTGAGCAAACATTTCTTTTGATACACTAGCTAAAGTTTAAATTTATTGGTTGGTTTAATGCTGTATTTAGGTTGTCCGCAGTGGTCTAGCACCGCATGGAAAGGAAATTTACTCTCTAGTCACTGTAAAAGCGCCGACATGCTCAGTGAGTATGCGCAATCTTTTAATTCAGTCGAGGGCAACACCAGTTTTTATGCTGATCCAAGTCATGAGTCATTATTGCGCTGGCATGATGCGGTACCCGAAGACTTTAAATTTACGTTTAAGTTTCATCGGCGTTTTAGTCACGAATTACAACTGACGAATATAACTAGTGAGCTTAATGCGTGGCTAAACTTATTTGAGCCAATTTTTGCTAAAACGGGGCAAATCATGTTACAGCTACCCCGCGCCTTTGGCCCAGATGCTCTCCCCCTTCTTGCTAATTTTATTGCACAACTCCCCAAGCAACTTAGTTACGGTGTGGAAGTACGTCATCCCGGCTTTTTTAATAAGGATGATGCTGAGATTCGTTTAAATCAGCTGTTAATTGAAAATAATATAGACCGCATCAGTATGGATACCCGCGCTTTGTTTGCTGTTCCCGCCGATACCGATGCACTCATTGATGCGCAAAAGAAAAAGCCTTATTTACCTGTGCATGCCATTGCAACAGGAAATCAGCCTATGCTGCGCTTTGTGATTGCCAATCTTGAACATGAATACAAGTCGTATTACCAGCCATGGCTGAAAAAAGTAAAGCAATGGCTTGATGAAGGAAAATCACCCTATTTGTTTTTCCATACCGCAGATAATCGCCAGTCGCCACTTTTAGCAAGACAGTTTTGCCAAGATTTAGGTTACAATCACCCCGTGCTTGCACCTTTTATAGGTGAACGCGAAGCAAGCCAAAGCAGTTTATTTTAGCGCCCGATTTATCAGAGAAAACATGAAAGATTACAGCCGTTATTTTCAAGGTTACCCGCCGCACATCATTGAGCAAGTGTTACAGCTATTTAATGGCGACAGAGCTGCTAACTACCTAAAGGGCAAATACCCTGATGCCCATAGCATTACCAGCGATAAAGCTTTATACAATTACGCCACTGAACTAAAAAAGCGCTACCTTAAAAATGCCCTGCCTTTTGGTCGTGCCGCATTCAAAAAACAAGGCGATATGGTTACAAATGCCTTAGGTACCCATACTTTTCGTATGCAAGGTAAAACCCGAAAACACGATCTTGCCATTAATAGCGACCTGCTTCGCGCACCTGAACCACTTCTCAAAGCACTTGTCGTACATGAGCTGGCTCACTTTAAAGAAAAAGACCACAACAAAGCCTTCTATCAACTTTGCTGCCACATGGAGCCGCAATATCATCAACTAGAACTGGATTTAAGAATATTCAGTGTGCTGGTAGGTGAAGGGAAAAATCCTTACTAAAGATATTAGTAAAAATAATATGAAATCTAATACCAAAATAGACTGTTTACTTGAGCTTTTTTATAACATCATCACTAAAGAGCATTAGAATCAATGCACCTTCGCAAAGAGTAAGTAAATAGCCAATAGATGCATCAAAATACATTGTTACATATAACCCAAGAATGTAAGGGCTCACAAGAAAGTTAAAGGCGATCAGTGAACAAAATAACCACTTTGCTAATTTTTTGTATAAATAAAGACCAAGCAGACTTAATACATATACCATAGAGTAAATGTATGGAAACGAGCTTTGAGGTTCAATGATTCCACCTGTTCCTGAAGCAGATAATAAGTGAGAAATGTCTTCAGAGTAAATATATTGCCAAATATAAGGTAAGAAAAAAAAAGTCGTATATAAAACTGCTGTAACCAGCACAGTAAACTGAAAATATCTAGTCATGTTTCTCTTGCCAAAAATTTTAAACTTAATATTTACAATAATTAAGTTATTGGTTCATAGCAATATGTTCCTCTAAGAATACGTTATGAGTAAGGCTGTTGATTTCAAGACAAATAAAGCCTCATTCAAAATGTTTTTATTCATAAACGTTCAATCAAAATTGCCCACTCTAATTTCGGCTGAAAGCTGACAGCTAAACTTCTGAAACCTCAAACCTTCTTTGCCCTATCAGCTGCCCAGACTCGGTAACCACTTTGACGACCCATTTCCCTGCAGCATTAGCAGGGAAATTCGTTTTATGGCTCCACGCTCGATAGCCCTCTTTACGACCACCAGAAATATCCAAGGCTATACGGTCAACTTCTTTTCGATTATGCACCCAAACGTGGAAGATTTTCTCATTTAAACCTCGCGGTGCTTTTACCGCACTAAAACTATATAGACCGTTTTCATGTAAGCTCTGCTCAGTGAGTTCTGTTATTGGCGAAAGCGGTTTACGAGCTTGTGCATCTAGCTGATATGACATACTCATATCGGTTAAACGCAGTGCTGCAGGTGGCACAAAACTACGTAATTGCCAAAGCCCGGCACCTAATGAACAAAGCAATAACACCAACAACGGAAAACGCCACCATTTAGCATTGGGCATCAAATTGCCAAGACTGGGGACCGTTAAAATAACAGCTGTTATTAGTGCAATTTCAAAACTTTGGCTGGTCGTTAACTTTAATAAAATAGGCAAGGTAACCGACAGCACGACAAACAAAGAAAAGCTATGAAACACACTAAACCAAACACTGTGCCTTGCAAGCTTTTTATAATAGAGAGGATCAACAACAGAAACGAACGCACAAAGTATAATTAAAGCGGTAAACGCGGCCTGACCATGGTCCCAAGTAGTCACCGCTAAGAAAAATGGTAAAGCAAAAAACAAACTTTCTTGCTGCACAACTTGCAGCGCAAAGCGCATCACATTAGGCGACACCGCCACACCAAAACGCTCCTCTACCTTATCTCTTAGCCAGTTATCTATTAACAACCACAACCAAGTGACTAATAACAAAATAGAGATAAGCTGCGAAAACGATTCTTTTCGTTCAACAAAGACATAGCTTGCTACACCACTACAAAAAGCCAACACCGCCATCAACCCCGGCCGCTTCTGCATCATGAAAACAAATTTAGTTATAAAGTTTTTTAAGTAATTCATGCAATCATCAAATCCATTTAAGGCTTTATGAGTAAAGCATAAATTGGATGAATGTAGGCTTTAAAACGAGCTTTAAGTTCAAAGCTTTAAGCTGTAAGGTATTTAGATGAAGTGAACAAGCATAGAGTATTTTCTAAAAGGAAAAAATGGAATGTTATATAGAGTATTGATAATACTTTTATTAATTTCTAAGTGTACAACTGCAAACGCATTTGAAGATTATAGTTTTCTAAATGGTGAATGGTTTTGCAAAATGAAGTCTGTATTACCAGACGATGCAATACTAGATGTTGATAGCCACGTAACGACTTCAATTAAAGATTTAAACTCATATTCAAAAAGCTTTTTTTAATTTTATTTTAAGCAAAACCCTGATTTGGTCTCTGTTATCTCTGTTGAATCCTCAGAAAAAATGGATTTCGAGGGTGATATCATGATCAGCTTTAATTCTAAAACCCATAAAACAAATTTAATAAAAGACGATCTAAATATCTTTTCACCAGAGTCTGTGAAAAGCTTCACTCGAGGGCCTTCAGTGACAGTTAAATCGAAAATCAAAAAAATAGACGATGAGACTATTAAGTTAATTGGGATCCCTGACAAAGATGTTATCAATTGCTCTAAAGCACAAAAAAGCGCGGTCTGACCCGCGCCTCTATTTTATCTGACGGCTGAAAGCTGATGGCTGACAGCTCAAGTCTTTGGGTTACAAACCAAGTTCTGCCATAAAATCATCATCTGCATCGTCTGCTTGTGATGATGCTTTTTGCTTTTCAGCTTTTTGTTTAGCTTCGTTTTCGATGATGTCATCCGGGTCAACCGCTTCTGAAATATCAAAGTCATGTAGTTTGATAAATTCAGTTTTATCCATGGCTAATTCTAGATAGAAGATATTTTGCTTCGCTGTGGTGAAGGTCACACGGCGTGCTTGTGGTCTATCCATAGTGGTATCAACAGAGATTTGCACCTGCTTATTAATTGCCATCATCTTAGGTTGGTTTTGCGTGATAGAAGTATGCAGCTGGTCGCGTACTTTTGACGTAAAGTCACCAACGATTTGGTTCATCAGTTCGCCAAGTACGTTTGCTACATCATCTGATAAATGGCTTTGTGCAATTTCTTCTTCTGGCATTCCCATGTTACGCATGTAGTCATGGTAAATTTCCATGGCAGCTTGCGCTGTGAAGTTTGTTACCACAAGACCGGTAAAGCCACCATCGAACAATACAAAACAGCCAATATCTGGGCGCATACAGGTGCGGGTGATTTTTTGAACCATGGCAGAATAACTAATACTGTTACCGCTTGCTGAAGACAGAACTCCAGTCACTGAATGACACAGAGTTGATAAGATATCTTCTGTACTGATCACTTTGCTTTTTGTCATTAAACTTCTCTTTTTTGTACTTGTTATTGATAATTCTAGCCAAGCTACTGAATTTATCACTGACTATCCAGTTAAAAATGCTAAAATAGCGGTATTATTTTTTAAAGAGACTGTTCAAGTGACGCAAAAAGACAGTATTTATGCCACTGAGCAAGCGGTTAAAGACTTTAGCTTTGACCAACATGTAGTAGAAGTTTTCCCTGATATGATCCAGCGCTCGGTGCCGGGTTACGCAACCATTGTTAGCACTATGGGTAAGCTGGCTGGTGAGTACGCGCAAAGCAATTCAAACCTATACGACTTAGGCTGTTCTCTTGGCGCTGTAACGTTAAGTATGCGCCGTAATATTCGCACCGATAACTGTAATATTATTGCCGTCGATAACTCAGAAGCGATGGTTGAGCGCTGTAAATTACATTTACAAGGTTTTCGCTCTGACGTGCCGGTCACAGTTACACTAGGTGATATCAACGATTTAGACATCGAGAATGCCTCTGTGGTTGCGATGAATTTTACACTGCAGTTTATTCCACCTGAAAAGCGCCAAGCGGTGCTTGAAAAGATTTACGCAAATTTAAAACCAGGCGGTGTTTTGCTGCTGAGCGAAAAAATTAGAGGTGAAAATGAGCAATGCGATAATTTACTCATTGATTTACACCATGATTTTAAACGTCACAACGGCTATTCGGAGCTTGAGATCAGCCAAAAGCGTACGGCTATCGAAAATGTCATGCGCCCTGATCATTTATCTACCCACTTAAACCGATTAAGTGAAATTGGTTTTAGCCAAACGCAAGTGTGGTATCAATGTTTTAACTTCTGCTCGATGATTGCAATCAAGTAATCATCACAACGATATAAAGAGTATTTCATGTCTCAATGGTTTAACCAATTTTACGCTGCAATTGCACAAAGCCCGCTTAGCCACTGGCTCGAAACTTTGCCAGGTCAATTAAAACACTGGGAACTCGAAGCCAGCCACGGTGATTTACCGAAATGGCAAAAAGTGCTGAAAAACTTACCTGAGGTAAGCACAAACCATGTGAATATTCAGGATAAAGTACAAATTGGCACCGGTGATGAGCTTTCTGAAGGTCAGCAAAAACAGTTAACGCATTTATTAAAGCGCATGATGCCATGGCGTAAAGGACCCTTTAGCTTACACGGTATCGAGATTGATACTGAGTGGCGCAGTGATTGGAAATGGGATCGTTTACTACCTCATATCGAACCGTTAAAAGGCCGCACTGTGCTTGATATTGGCTGTGGCTCGGGTTATCACTTGTGGCGCATGCGCGGTGAAGGCGCAAATTTTGTGGTGGGTATCGATCCATCCGATTTGTTCTTATGCCAATTCCAAGCGATAAAGCATTATCACCAAGATGAAAACGTGCATTTATTGCCATTGGGTGTTGAAGCTCTGCCAGAGCTAAAAGCATTCGATACAGTTTTTTCGATGGGTGTTTTATATCATCGTCGTTCGCCTATCGACTTTTTAGCGCAATTAAAAGCACAGCTTCGCCCTGGTGGTGAGTTAGTCCTTGAAACACTGGTTGTTGAAGGTGATGAGCACACAGTTTTAGTGCCAACTGACCGCTATGCAAAAATGCGTAATGTATGGTTTATCCCAAGCACCGCGGCATTAAAACTATGGATGGAACGCGTTGGCTTTAAAGATGTACAAGTTAAAGACTGTGCAATCACAACGCTTGAAGAACAACGCAAAACCCAGTGGATGGAAAACGAATCATTAGTCGACTTTTTAGACCCTAATGACACCAGCAAAACCATTGAAGGTTACCCTGCCCCTCTTCGCGCTATTTTAACCGCGAAAGCTTAACAAATAGTGAGAAGTTTCGAGTTTCAAGGTTAAAAGTTCATTTGCCTGATACTTTTGCCTTGGAACTTGAAAACAAAAAACCGGACAACTGTCCTTGTCAAGTCGGTTAAAGTGATTTTTCAACTAGCCGCGCCAGTGCAATTGTTGTAAAATACGCGCGTTTCTAAGCAACCCACATGCAACTTTTTTGAGGAAAACCTGTGAGCGAACAAAAACAGTCTCTTAGCTATAAAGACGCGGGCGTAGATATCGATGCCGGTAATGCACTTGTTGAGCGTATTAAAGGCGTAGTTAAAAAAACCAGACGTCCTGAAGTAATGGGCGGTATCGGTGGTTTTGGCGCACTTTGCGAACTACCAACTGGCTATAAAGAGCCTGTACTGGTTGCTGGCACAGACGGTGTTGGTACAAAACTACGTTTAGCAATCGATCTTAAAAAGCACGACACAGTGGGTATCGACCTTGTTGCTATGTGTGTAAACGACCTTATTGTACAAGGTGCAGAGCCACTATTTTTCCTTGATTACTATGCAACGGGTAAATTAGACGTAGATACTGCGGCTGATGTTGTAACAGGTATTGGTAAAGGCTGTGAGCTTTCTGGCTGTGCATTAATCGGTGGTGAAACTGCTGAAATGCCAGGTATGTACGACGGCGAAGACTACGACATGGCTGGTTTCTGTACTGGTGTTGTAGAAAAATCAAAAATTATCGACGGTACTAAAGTTGCTGCAGGCGACCAATTAATCGCTCTTGCATCAAGTGGTCCTCACTCAAACGGCTTCTCATTAATTCGTAAAGTTCTTGAAGTATCTGGCGCAGACACGAGCGCTGAGCTTGAAGGCAAAACACTTGGCGATCACCTTTTAGAGCCAACTCGTATCTACGTTAAACAACTACTTGAGCTATTCAAGCAGGTTGACGTACATGCGTTATCTCACATCACGGGTGGTGGTTTCTGGGAAAACATCCCGCGCGTACTTCCTGAATCTGCAAAAGCAGTAATCAAAGGTGACAGCTGGGAATGGCCTGTTGTTTTCAACTGGTTACAAGAAAACGGCAACATCACAACACACGAAATGTACCGTACATTCAACTGTGGTGTAGGCATGGTTTTAGTTGTTCCAGCTGACAAACTTGAGCAAAGCTTAACAATCCTTAAAGATCTTGGCGAAAATGCATGGCATATCGGTGAGATCCAAGATGCGAAAGCAGGCGAAGAGCAAGTAGAAATTTTAGGTGGTCGTGACTAATGACCCCTTGTCGTCTTGTTGTATTAATTTCTGGTAGCGGTTCAAACCTTCAAGCCATCATTGACGCGTGTGCGCGTGGTGAGATAAAGGCCGAAATCGCCGCTGTAATTAGTAATAAAGCCGACGCCTATGGCCTTGAGCGAGCAAAAAATGCAGGTATACAAACATGTGTACTAAGCCATAAAGATTTTGACTCGCGCGAGGCCTATGATGCTGAGTTAATGGACATTATTGACAATTTTGAACCAAATCTAGTTGTATTAGCTGGTTTTATGCGTATTCTTACACCTAGCTTAGTGCAAAAGTTTAAGGGAAAAATGTTGAACATTCACCCTTCTTTGTTGCCTAAGTACCAAGGGCTGAATACCCACCAGCGAGCGATAGATGCAAAAGATGAGGTTCATGGTGTTAGTGTTCACTTTGTCACAGAAGAGCTAGACGGCGGTCCCGTTGTTCTTCAAGCCAAAGTGCCGGTACTCGAAAACGATACCGCAGAGACACTCGCACAACGTGTTCATCAGCAAGAACATATAATCTATCCGTTGGTGGTCAAGTGGTTCAGTGAACAACGACTCAAGATGGAAGCAGATTATGCAGTTTTTGATGAAAAGAAACTTCCTGCACACGGCGCGCACTACCCAGAATAAAAATCTAAGTGCCCTACTCGCTTGTGTGGGCACTTTATTACTTCCTACCAGTGTATTAGCTGGCGACCTCACTCAATACGAAGCCAAATACGATGTACTTCGTAAAGGCGAAACCCATGGTAAAGCAGTACGCGAGCTGAAAAAAGCCGCAGACGGTAACTACGTGATCACTTATCACAGTGAAATCGAATGGATGATTTTTTCAGACTCACGAAAAGAAACATCCATGTTTACTTATCATGATCAGAAAATTTCTCCGCTAAGTTACACTATGGAGCGTTCGGGCACCGGGCCTGATAAAGAGTACAGCTTAAAATTTGATGCTACGCAAAAGCAAGTTCAAAGCAGCCAAAGTAAATACCCTCTTAAAATTGATTGGTCAGATGATTTTCAAGATTCACTGTCTTATCAAGTGCAAGTACGCGAAGAGCTAAAACAAGGTAAAACGCAATTATCGTATCCACTGATTGATAAAAAAGGCAACCTTCGTAATTATGACTTTGAAGTTGTCGGCACAGAAATGATTTCGCTACCTATTGGTAATGTAGAAGCGATTAAAGTAAAACGATTATACGATAACGATAAGCGTCAAGCGCTTGCTTGGTTTGCCCCAGAAATGGACTACATGCTAGTTCGTATGTGGAAAGGTGAAAAAGGCGTAGAGCAATTTGAAGTGCAGCTTAATTCATTCACCGTGACCACACCTGTTAGTGTTCCAAATGAAGTGCAACAAGAAGTGAGTAATGAAGCGCCTGAGTAGCGCTTCATCTTTTATTTAAATCTTTTCGCCCATTTTAAACAGGGCAAACTCACCTGGCTCCATTTTCTGCCAGCGTTCATCATTGGTGAGCGGCCTTGTTGCAATCACAGTAACCACATCGTTCGGTGTGGTTTCTTTTTGAAAATCAATCACCATGTCTGCATCAATTAATGTCGCTTTACCAAACGGTGCACGGCGTGTGATCCAATGTAGGTTATTGGTGCAATAAGCTAAAACATAAACACCATCGGTAAGTAGCATATTAAATACGCCTTTTTCACGCAGTGTGTGGGCAAGCTTGGCAGCATAACGAAATACAGACGCCATATTTGATGGGCGTTTAGGGTATTTTTCGCGAATTTTATCCAGCAGCCAGCAAAACGCCAGTTCACTGTCTGTATTCCCCACAGGTCGATAGTAATCTGGTTTTAAATCATGATAATTTGATAATTGCCCGTTGTGAGCATACGTAATTTCACGGCCCCATAACTCGCGAGTAAATGGGTGGGTATTTTCAAGGCACACTCGGCCACGATTACCTTGGCGAATATGGCTTATCACCGAAATACTTTTTATTGGATAGGCTTTAACTAGTTTGGCAATTTCTGATTGGCAACTTGGCTCAGGATCTTTAAATGTACGACAGCCTTTGCCTTCGTAAAAAGTGATGCCCCAGCCATCTTTATGCGGGCCAGTATTACCACCGCGTTCTAATAATCCTGAAAAACTGAAACAAATATCCGTTGGTACATTGGCCGACATGCCAAGCAACTCACACATAGAACTCTTAACCTATAAAACTAATCGAAGGAAGGCATGATGGGCTGATCCCTGCCTGCGCTCATTGTTAAACATACCGCTAAGGATGGCAACTGCTATGCTGAGATTTTCAGAACTATCTGAGCAATTCACAACTAATCGTAAGTATAACGGCGCTGATTATAAGTAATTACTCAACAATTCCTCATCTGCTGTAAATGTTTTTGCACTGATAGCCATTTTTAAAATAATAAAACTCACCAAACAAGCCGTTTTAATCCTTGTTCCCCTCTTGATAATTCGCTTTTCTAGCGCTACTCTAAAAGAGGTGGTCTGACCTCTATTAAGGAATAATCAATGACTCTCATATTTTTACTTGGTTTACTCGTGCTGCTTAGTATTGCGAGTTACCACAGAGCAAGCTGGAATACCTGCTTAGGTATTGCCGTTGCGACTTTACTTGTTGGCACATTTGCTGGCGCGTTTGGCGCAATTAGTTGGCTACTATTCTTACTTATCGCTGTGCCACTTTCTGTGACTGGCGTTCGTCAACAATACATCATCAAACCTATCTTCGCTGCTTTCAAAAAAGTAACCCCGACGATGTCGGATACTGAAAAATCAGCAATCGATGCCGGTACGACGTGGTGGGAAGCGGATCTTTTTTGTGGTCGTCCTGACTGGAACAAATTGCACCAATACCCAGCACCTAAACTGACTATCGAAGAACAAGCGTTTATTGATGGTCCAGTTGAAGAAGTGTGTAGCATGCTAGATGACTGGCACGCAACTCACGAACTAACTGATTTACCGCAAGATGTTTGGCAATATCTAAAAGATAATAAATTCTTTGCCATGATCATCAAAAAAGAATTTGGCGGTTTAGAGTTTTCTGCTTATGCACAATCATGTGTACTGCAAAAGCTAACCAGTAAATCGACGCTACTTTCTTCTATCGTAGGTGTACCTAACTCATTAGGTCCAGGCGAATTACTTCAGCACTATGGTACTAAAGAGCAAAAAGATCATTACTTACCACGCTTAGCAAGTGGTCAAGAGATCCCATGTTTTGCTTTAACATCACCAGAAGCCGGTTCTGACGCAAGTGCAATTCCAGATTACGGTGTTGTTTGTAAAGGTCAATGGAACGGCGAAGAAGTTGTTGGTATTAGCCTAACGTGGAACAAGCGTTACATTACTCTTGCTCCTGTTGCGACTGTACTTGGTCTTGCATTTAAACTACAAGATCCAGACGGTTTACTAGGTGATGATAAAGAGCCAGGTATTACCTGTGCGCTGATCCCTACAGATACTCCAGGGGTCGAAATTGGCCGTCGTCACTTCCCGCTAAACGTACCATTCCAAAATGGTCCTACTCGCGGTAAAGACATCTTCGTACCACTTGATTACATCATTGGTGGCCCGAAAATGGCTGGTCAAGGCTGGCGTATGCTTGTTGAATGTTTATCTGTTGGTCGTGCAATTACATTGCCGTCTAACTCAACAGGTGGCATTAAAACAATTGCGCTTGCAACAGGCTCTTACAGCCGTATTCGTCGTCAATTCCGTTTACCAATTGGTCAAATGGAAGGTGTTGAAGAATCAATGGCAAAACTTGCAGGTTACGCATATAGCTCTGATGCTGCTGTTAGCATGTCTACAGGGGCTGTTGACCTTGGTGAAAAACCATCGGTTGTCTCTGCGATTATCAAATACCACTTAACTGAGCAAATGCGTGAAGCAACGATTCACGGCATGGATGTTCATGGTGGTAAAGGCATCATGCTTGGTCCAAACAACTACTTAGGTCGCGGTTACCAAGGTGCGCCAATTGCAATTACCGTTGAAGGTGCAAATATCTTAACGCGTAACATGATCATTTATGGTCAAGGTGCAATTCGTTGTCATCCATTCGTGTTAACTGAGCTAGGTGCTTGTGCAATTGAAGACCGCGAAGAAGCACTTGCTGTATTCGATAAAGCGTTAATGGGTCACGTTGGCTTTACTATTTCGAACCTTGTTCGTACTAAGTGGTTAGCATTAACAAATGCTCGCTTCACAAGTACACCGTACAAAGACGAAACAGCTGAGTTTTATCGTGTTGCGTCACGTTTCAGTGCATCATTAGCATTAATGTCAGATATCAGCATGGCAGTATTTGGTGGTTCATTAAAACGTAAAGAGCGTATCTCTGCACGTTTAGGTGACTTACTAAGCTACTTATACCTTGTATCTGCAACACTTAAACGTTACAACGACGAAGGCCGTAAAAAAGAAGATTTTGCGCTTGTTCAATGGAGCTGCCAAGATCACCTTTACCACTGCCAACGTGCACTCGCTGACTTAATTAATAACATGCCATCTGCACCACTACGTGCAATGCTAAAAATCATGTTATTCCCATTCGGTCGTCCAGTTCGTAAGCCTACTGATAAGCTTGAGCACAAACTTGCACACTTATTACAAGTACCAAGCGAAACTCGTAACCGTTTAGCTAACTACATTTACCTTAAAAACGAGCCACTTAACCTTGTTGGTCGTCAAGAGCAAACGCTTAAAGACATCCTTGAAGTTGAGCCTCTGTTTGACAAGGTATGCCGTGAAAAAGGCGTAAAACTGCCTTTCTTCCAGCTTGATAAAGTAGCGCAAATGGGCCTAGAAGCAGGCATTTTAAGCCAAGCTGAAGCTGACAAACTAGCTGCTGTTGAAAAAGCCCGTCTTGACGTTATTAACGTTGACGACTTTGACCCAGCAGACTTAGTTGCAGGTAATGTTGCCCGCGGCGAGAGCGATAAAAAAGCAGACGCCGCTTAAGCTAGCAAAACAATTCCAATTGTTATGAAAAACCAAACCAGCGCAAATTGCGCTGGTTTTTTTTGCGCTAAATATTGCTGCAATACACACCACACTGCCCCAATAGGGATGTAAATCAAGTTAGTGCCAAGCATGCTTATAACGACAATGAAAGCCACAGAAAAAAATATAAAGCTCGGTAAAAACTGGCTTATATAAAACGGCTTATCTTGGTTATTGCTTTGAAAGAACAGCCGATATTTTTTAAAAACAGCCAAGCAATCGAACTGCAGCGAGCTTGTTAGCAACACGCATACTGAAAAAGCCAAAGCCAGTACCAAGTCGCTAAAGTCATTACGCACTGCAATTAGCTGTAATAAAGCGAGCAAGCATGCTAGCAAGACTGAACCACGCCATATTAAGCTCCAGCTATGCTGTATAAAGTAACTAAGCCAAAACAAAGCAAGCGAGTGTACTTTTAACTTATGACTTATTCTTACAGGTGGGAGTAAAATCGAACAGCCGAAAATTGCAATAAAACTTAGATAGTATTGCAGTGAAGTTAAACTAGCAGGCAGTAATACCAAGATAGAACTGAGTAATAAACTATAAAAAAGTGCACGTGGCCTATAAAGAACAAATACTCCACATAGCCACTGCAACAGCATAAACAGTATAAAATGAGGCACTTGTAGCCATTGCTTTAACGATAGGTCGACTGCTATTAGTAAACTGGCAATAAGCCAAGCATTACTTAACAGTAGTAACTTGCAGTCAACACATACTCGCCAAGAGGATTTATATAGACTTCGCTGAAATGCCCTATTTTGCTCATTTTTAATGGCTGGTGCCATGGCCCATAACATTACTGATTCAAGTAAAAGATAAATCACTGCTAATTTTGCACCGTAACCAGGTGCTGCATGGCTATCGACTATTTTACCAAGTCCTAAAAACAACAATAAAACCATACCAAGAAAAGCTGGGCCCAGTACCAGTGCAAACAACAAGCTAAAATTCTTTAACTGAGACAGCATGCTCTTGAGGGTGGTCGTATATGCTAAGTATCGAAAAGAAAGGAATGAGAAGTAACTTGCAAAGGAATTTATCATAGTGATGTGCACTCAAAACCGTGCTGTATAAACACCTCTGGTTCGTGGCTTGTAATGATAATTTGCCCATTAGGTTTATTATCAAGGTAGTCATCAAGTAAGGTCAGCAAAAATTTTATACTTGTTTGATCAAGTGCAGCACTCGGTTCATCTAATAGCAAAAATGGAGCTTGCTTTAAAAAAGCAGTTATAAGCTGACACTTCTTTTGATTGCCACTCGACAAAGCACTAAAGCGAGTATTGAGGTGCTCTTTAAAGTTAAATCCAGTAATGAGTTGCTCAGGCATATCTTTCTTTAACGCCTTGCAACTAAGTTCAATAACTTGTCGCGCAGTTAAAAAATCTGGCAGAGCAATACGGTCGCTAGCAATTGAAACAATGTTTTGCGGCGATTTTAATGCTTGATTATTATATAAAACCTGCCCTGATTGCGGCTTTTCAAGGCCAGCTAGCATCATCAATAATGTTGTTTTTCCTCTGCCATTGGCTGCCTGTAAACAAACTCGTTTACCTTGAAATTGCTTATTATAGTTTTCAAAAACGTGGGCTGAAGCAAAGCGCTTATTGAGGTTGTTAATTTCAATCATGTTTATTCCTTTAATAGTGAAAAAATAGTAACACACTCATATCTCTTATTAGTTACATGATTTGTAACAAATATCGAACGGGTAAAACTTGCGTTTAGATTATGAACAGGCAACACTTTAAAACGAAAAATTAACAAGGAATAATTACAATGAAACCGAGTTTTCAACTAGCAGCTGTTGCATGCGCACTTAGCCTTGCACTTGCAGGATGTTCACAATCAACCTCACCAACGAGCAGCACCGAAAGCGTGCAACAAAGCCAAACTGTTAAACAGTATGACGCTGAAACCTTTTTTGATACAACCTCAATCATGGGCAGCAGCTTTTCACCAAAAGGCGACAAAATACTCGTTAGCAGTGACGAAAGCGGTATTTATAGCCTTTATGAAGTAGATATAAAAACCGCCAAAAAAACCCGCTTAACAGATTTTGAAGACAGTACGTATGCTGTGGCTTATTTCCCTAAAGATGAGCGCGTACTATTTACTAAAGACTCTGGCGGTAACGAGCGTTATCACATCTACGTTCGCGAAACAGATGGTACAGTTAAAGATCTTACGCCAGGTGAAGAAACCCGTGCAGGATTTGCAGGCTTCACAGAAGACGGTAAACACTTTTTTATAACCAGCAATCAGCGTGATGCTAAGTTTATGGACCTATATCGTGTTGATGCTAATAGCTATGAAGTAACGCCTGTTTATCAAAATACCATGGGGCTAGATGTCGGTGCGATCAGCCCTGACGGTCGATTTATTGCTTTATCGAAAAACAATTCGAACAAAGACAGCGATGTATTTATTCTCGATACGCGTAAAAAAACACTGAAACCAGAGCTCATTACCCGTCATGACGACGACGCTAAGTATGGTCCAGAAACCTTCTCAAGAGACAGTAAATCATTATATTACTCAACCGACTCCAAAGGTGAGTTTGCAGAAGTGTGGCGCTATGACTTAACGACCGGCGAGCACAGCCCTGCCCTCAAAGATGAGTGGGATGTGAGTTTTATCTACTTCTCTAAATCTGGCCGTTATCAAGTAAGCGGTGTTAATGCTGACGCAAGCACTAAAGTGTCGATAATTGATACCACCACAGGTAAAGGTATTGCCATGCCATCGCTGCCTGCTGGTAACTTACGTGGTGTGAACTTTTCAGCTGATGAAAAGACCATGGCGTTTTATTTAAATTCAGATACCTCGCCAAGTAACCTATTTGTGTGGCAACTCGGTGAATCAAAAGCTAAACAATTAACCAACACATTAAGTGATGCAATTAATCAAAATGACTTGGTTGAAAGCACAATTGTGCGCTTTAAAAGCTTTGATGGTTTAGAGATCCCCGGGGTTTTATATAAGCCTAAGCAAGCTAATAGCAACAACAAAGTACCAGCTTTAGTTTGGGTGCACGGCGGTCCTGGCGGCCAAAGTCGTACAGGATATAGTGCAATGCAGCAGCATCTAGTCAATCATGGTTATGCCATTTTTGCAGTTAATAACCGTGGCAGCTCAGGCTATGGTAAAACCTTCTTCCATTTAGATGATAAAAAACACGGCACTGACGATTTACAAGATATTGTTTACGGTAAAAAACACCTGCAAAGCCTAGATTGGGTTGATGCTGATAAAATTGGCATCATGGGGGGCAGCTATGGTGGCTTTATGACCGCCGCAGCTCTTGCCTTTGAACCTGAAGAGTTCAAAGTAGGCATTAATATATTTGGTGTAACAAACTGGGTTAGAACCTTAAACTCGATTCCACCATGGTGGGAAAGCTTTAAAAAGGCGCTGTATGATGAAATGGGCGACCCAGCGACAGACGGTGAACGTCACCGTGCCATTTCGCCACTATTTCATGCTAAAAACATCACCAAGCCATTAATGGTGATCCAAGGTGCTAACGACCCTCGAGTTTTACAAGTTGAAAGCGATGAACTTGTTGCCGCTGTAAAGGCAAATGGTGTGCCTGTCGAATATGTATTATTTGATGATGAAGGCCATGGTTTTACTAAAAAAGAAAACCGCATAAAAGCCTCAAATGCATACCTTGAGTTTTTAAATACCTACTTAGATAAATAGCAAAATTGCAAAGATAAAGAGCCGGTATGATGCCGGCTTTTTTTATGCAAAACACCTGTATAGATTCAAAATTTAACAGTTTACACAGTACTGTATAAAATACTGTATATCTTTACTGGTAAATTTTTCACCTTTTCCAACCATCAAAATAAAACCGTAAAGCACTGTTTAATAACAATTAAATTATTTTGACTAAAATTAAACTGAATCATTGGTTAAAAAATAGCAAAAAAGTACTTGCGCAAAAACACTGTATAAACTACTGTATACACATACTGTATAAACAACCAGTGAGTGAAAGTTATGTTACAGCCAATTACCTTAAGAACAGTTAAAAGCTACCAACAAGATAACGACAAAGCGTCTGTTAATTTAATTCAAATTGAAGACGAAATTTCAGCAACTTTTGAGCTGTTAAAAGTATTGCATCATTACAATAGCCAAAATGCATGGACACTATTAATTGCTCCTGATCATGTTCCTAGTAAAGCCTTACTAGATTCATGTTCGATTGATACCAGCAAACTTCTTGTGATCAGACAAAAACATTTAGTTAATCTTGAGTACGTTCTTAGTTCAGCATTACATAACGGTAATTTTGCTGCTGTGATCACATGGACAGATATTGTAAACAATCATCAACTTGATTCGATGAACTTAAACCTTGAGCAGGCATCTGCTAAATTTTATTGTTTTACAAAAAGCGCTCAATTAAACAATTTAGTACCGCAGCCACAATAGGCTTGTTAAAATAACAATTTATAGTTTTAGGTAAGTTGTTATGACATCACTCACACACTCCCTTTGTCCTTGTGGCAGCGAATCGACTTACGAGCTTTGCTGCCAGCCTTTTCATACAGGTGCAAGCCAAGCTGATACGCCAGAGCAACTTATGCGTTCTCGTTTTAGTGCTTACGCACTAAAAGATGCAAAATATGTATTTAGTACCTATGCACAAAGCCAGCAAGCCGCTAACCCTGTTCGCGAAATTAAAGATTTTGCTAATAGCTGCCGTTTTACCAAGCTAAGTGTTTTAGATACTGAACATAACGAGCAAGAAGGTTTTGTCGAATTTAAAGCTAATTACTTTTATCAAAACTTGTATTGTGAGTTACACGAGAAGTCGCGTTTTATTAAAGAAGATGGCCTATGGCGTTACCTAGACGGTGATATAACGCCAGTTGCAGATATTAAAATAGGCCGTAACGACGAGTGCCCTTGTGGGAGCGGCAAAAAATATAAAAAGTGTCACGCTCTTTAGTTACCATTAACCTGGTAAATCCAGTCTAAGGCTTGGGTAATCGTTGTTGGGAATGCGGTTGCATGGCGTGCCTGAGGAATAACAAATAAATTTGTTATAACCAGCGCGCCGCTTTGTTTATTAATTTTAGCTGCTAATTGCCTTGCGCCCGACACCATTTTTTCACCTTCGCTTTCTTCAAGTTCTCCGATACCAATGTACACTTTAGTTGCTTTACCTGCAGGTACGACAGGCAAAGCTAACAGGCTGTGCTGCTTAAACCACACTGAAGGACTGCCGATAATATAATTTGAAAAAAGCGAAGGCTCAGTGAATAAGGTATAAGCCGCAAATAAACCGCCAAGTGAGTTACCGACTAACGTACCTTTTTGGTTAGTTCTGTAGTGAGCCTTAATGTATGGTAATACAGAGTGTTTTAAATAGTTTAGGTACTGGCTTGCTCCGCCAGTTTTACGTTGCCAATTTTTATCTTCAAATGGCGTATAGTCATAAATACGGCTATTAAGCCCAGATACACCTTTTTGATATCCTACTGCAACGATAATTACCTCTTCTATAGCCCCCGAATTCATCATAAAGCGACTAGCACCAGAGGCAATTGGCAAACTGTAGTTTGCATCTAATAGGTAAACAACTGGGTAGCGCTTCTGGTTTTGCTTTTGGTAGCTGCGTGGCAATTTAATCGTAATGGGGTATTCGTTTTTGGTATGTTTATCTTTAAGTAACACAGTATTAGTACGTGGCAAAGTAAACGGCTCAGCATTGCTTACAGAGCTCACACTCAAAACACTGATCACAATAACTAACAGTAAATAAGGCATAGTTAATCCTTTAGCCACTTCTTAATTGGTAACAGCCACTCATCTTTTGGTTTATAAAATGCGCCATGGGAGAGCCCTGTATTAATGCTTATTTCTTCGAACTTGGTTACGTCACTTCTATCAATTAAAAATTGGCAAGAGCCAACCTGATCTGAGCGCTCAAAGATAGAATACACTTTGCCATAAGCCTTAACTGATGTGTGATTTTTTATATGGCCTGAACAACCTGCCAATATAATTAAGTTAATATGTGTACGTTTAAGTTCATTAGCCGCCAGTATCGATAATGCCCCGCCCCGTGAAAAACCAACCAAACTAATGTTCGACTCAGCAACACCGGCACTGATCAATGCTTCAACATCTGCAGCGAGTTTTTTCGCAAACGTAAATGGCTCAGTACCTTTTGGCCTGTGATAGGCAATTAAATGATAGCTTTCATCTGCCAGTGCTTCTTTTACAGCCACAAAATCATAAACCCCAAAGGTTTTGTGAACAGGCTTAGGGTTTGTCCCTTCAACGATAAAACCATGTGAATAAAAAACGTAGTGACCATGCGGGTCAATCTCTGTTGGAAACTGGCTGTAAATAGTGCCAGCGCAAACAGGCAAAACCCAGCATGCACAGAGTAAAATTACGGTACGTATCACAAGCATTCCTTTAAAAATCACGTTACACCTAATAGAAGATAATAACACCTTAAAAAATAATATCTTAGCAAACAACTAAACCCTACTCTCAGTAATTTTAATTAAATATCAAATTACTAATCGCAAGCTGTATCACGATTTAAACGGCTAGTTTCAACTTGAGGTAAATTCATGGAATTTCATAGTTAAACTACAAAAAACTCCATGACAACGCTGTCAATTATTTATAAAAAAGCGTATTGTAAAAAAGCAGTTAAAATAACCACATATTTTAGACGTCTAGACGTTGAAAAAATAAATTCTAAGGCGTAGTATGTTCGTAATCTGAGTTAGACTCACATTTTCCATGAGATTTTTTAAAGATGATTGATATAAAGCACCTAAAAACCATAGCGACCCTTAAAGAAACAGGCTCTTTGGTCAATACCGCCCGTGAGTTGTTTTTAACTCAATCGGCTTTATCGCATCAAATTAAAGATCTCGAGAATAAGTTAGATTGCCAGCTATTCGAACGTAAAACACAGCCTGTGCGTTTTACTCCGCAAGGTATGCTACTTCTGGAGCTTGCTAATGAAGTATTACCTCGTGTTGAGGCAACAAAATGTCGGTTAAAAGAAAGCCTTAACCAGCCAATCTCAAATTTACGTTTAAGCGTTGAGTGTCATGCCTGCTTTCATTGGTTGCTCCCAACCATCAAAGAATTTAATAATTTTTGGCCTGATATTAAAATTGATTACGAGCGCGGCTTTAGTTACGACGCCATTCCAGATTTAATTAATGATGAATTAGATCTAGTGCTGACTTCTGATATTCGTGAACCCGATCAGCTTGAGTATGCTCACCTATTTGATTTTAAATTAAAGCTGATAGTCGCACCGGATCATGAGTTGGCAAAAAAAGCCTATGTCACCGCCCTTGATTTAAAAAACGAAACAATTATTTCGTACCCTATTCCCCGTGAGCGCCAAGACATCTTTAAACATTTTATTCAAAATGCACGCTTTGATGGCACGCTTAAAACGGTTGACCAAGGCTTATTGATATTTCAATTAGTGAGTGCAGGTATGGGGGTTGCAGCATTACCAGACTGGCTAGTCACTCCTTATGAAAGCCAAGGACTCATTAAGTCTATTCCGTTAGGTGCACTAGGCCTTACTCGCCCTATGTATTTAGCGATGAAAAAGAATATGAAAGATAACCCAGTTTATCGCCACTTTTTAAATACGTGTAAGCAAAATAACGGTCGCTAAAACAAGGTAAAATAACTAACATAGCTGCATAAATTACTAATAATGTTAATACCCAAACCACCTCAAGGTGCGAGTTTCAGTTGGAATTAAAAGCGATTTAGGCAAGGCATTGATTGCAAACAATAGTGGTTCTATGGTTAAAATCAATAACGCAGTATAATTCGCTTTTAAACCAACCCTTTGGGCGCTTCACAGGTGCTTACTCTCATCGTTGTTACTTCTTAAAAGGGGCTGCCATTTTTGCAAAGTAACGCCTTGATATTAAGGCACCTGTGAAACGCTGAATTCTGTACCTTGAGGAGGCTTGGGTATACATGTTTGAAATTAAAAAGATCATTGGCTCTTTATTAATGCCCCTGCCGTTGCTCGGGCTGCTTACTTTAGTGATGGTATTTTTAGCCATTGCCCATAAACGCAAAGCACTCTATTTTGGCTTTGTTAGCATTTTAACTTTAATGCTGATAAGCACGCCATTTATTGGCCAATCACTGATAGCTGCAAACAATAACCCTGCATGGCAATTTAACCAAGCAAAACACCCTAAACTTGATAATATAGTGGTACTTGGCTGCTCTATAATGCCCAACTCGCGCCTTCAAGCAAACCACCAGTTAGGCGATTGTGCACTTAGTCGCTTACTTGAAGGTGTTAAACTTGCCCACCACTACCCAAATGCCACCCTCTATGTATCAGGAGGCGGCTTTGCTAATGCCACCAATAGCCAGCTCATGTTTGAAACAGCAAAAACGCTTGGTATCTCAGCAACTAGAATTAAACAAAACCCTCTCGCCATGGACACCGCAGAAGAAGCGAAACGACTTGCCATTTATTTAGTCGATAAAAAAACTGCCTTAGTCACCTCAGCGAGCCACATGCCGCGAGCGAAAGACTTATTTAATGCACAAGGCATTGATGTGATCCCAGCGGCAACCGACTTTCAAGATTTTAGTCAGTATCCAACGTACAAACAGTTTATACCTAACATTGCAGTACTTGTTGCAGTGACCAGAGTAGCGCATGAGAAAATTGGCAGTGCATGGGTGAGTGTGCGCCGCTGGATTGATCCAGAGGCGCTGTAGAACAATCAGACTGGATTATCGATATCGATAAACGTTACATCAAAACCATGTTGCTCAGCTAAAAGCTCGCCTAAGGCTTTAATGCCATAACGCTCAGTAGCATGGTGACCAGCTGCAAAAAAGTCGATACCTTGCTCGCGTGAACTATGAATCGTTTGCTCAGAAGCCTCACCTGTAAGATAAGCATCAATCCCTTGGGCAGCTGCTAAATCAATATACCCTTGTCCGCCACCTGTGCACCAAGCGATGGTTTCAATTTTCTCTTTTCTTACCAAACTAGCTAATGGTGCACGGTTAAGTACTTGAGTTATTTTGGCGCTAAATTCTTCGCCACTTAAAGGGGTTTTTAAACGCCCTTTTACCGGCACACTATTTGGACCAGATTCAAGCCCACCTGTGAACTCAATATCGAGTAACTTAGCCAGTTGCGCGTTATTACCAATTTCAGGGTGTATATCTAGCGGTAAGTGATAGCCATATAAGTTAATATCATTATTTAAAAGCGCTGCAATACGGCGCTTTTTCATGCCCGTGATTGGCTGCGATTCCCCTTTCCAGAAATAGCCGTGATGTACCAAAATAGTATCTGCATTTTCTGCAATAGCGGCATCAATCAATGCTTGGCTAGCTGTGACACCCGTCACTATCTTTTTTACGTCGCTCGCACCTTCAACTTGTAAGCCATTTGGGCAAAAGTCAGCGATAGAATCAGGTTTAAGAATGTCGTTTAATAATTGAGTAAATTGTTTGCGTTGCATATAAAAATCGTCCTTCAACCCTCTATTTTGTGCAAATTTTGGCGTTTATGAGTGAAAAATGGAAGGAAAATCGCAAAAAATTGAAAAGTAAGCTGAAAATAGGTATAAATATATATTCTTAATCTGTGTTTACAACGTATAGGGTCTCTGATGAGCAAACTAGACAAAACAGAAGTGTTAAATGCCTTCGAAGCAGCATACGAAGCAGCGAATGGTAAGAAACCTGAAATCACAACAAAACCTGGTTGGTATAGCATCGACGGTGGCAAAAATATGCGCCTTGCTGATGTTGCAGCACTGACTGAAGAGCTCACTTCTGGTAAAACAGTTGAGCCTAAAGCAGAAGAAGCACCTAAAGCACCAGCGAAAAAAACCAAAACTAAAACCGCTGCACCGGCTAAAACAGCTAAGAAAGCATCGTTCACTGTTGTTACAGCAAACGATGACGGTTACAAAGCTGAAGAGCTTTGGATTGTTAACCTAGCTGAAAAAGACCACGATTGTCGTTTACCGCGTGGTGTTGTGTAATCAAATTACACTTAGCAATTTTAAAAACCGCTACTCGTTAGCGGTTTTTTTATGGCTGTTCATTTGGCTAGTTATAACCCATTGGCTACTATGGCCAAACAACACAATAAATACGGTGCCAATCAATACAGGCATCACTAAAAAGTCCCAGCTTTGCATAGATTGCATTATCAAAATTGGGTTTGCGCCTGCAGCAGGATGTACTGTGTCCGTCAACATCATTAGGCTAATTGCCAACCCTGTGGCTATAGCTATTTCAACTGGCCCTACTCCAACATAATTTACAAATACGACACCGATTAGTGCAGTTAAAAAGTGCCCACCGATAACATTCTTCGCTTTCGCAAGCGGACTATGTGGCACACCAAATACCAACACCGCAGTTGCTCCAAATGGGGCCATCAACCACACACCATAACTTCCTAATTGCTGTAAATAGGCCAACACAAAAATTGCCATACAAGCAAATATACCCGCAATGGCCGCCTTGCTTACTTTATTCTCCATAAAACCTCCAATAGGTAGACCGACTTGTCTACCTGGCAAATAGTAGACAAGTCGGTCTACTTCTGTCAAGCTGTCATTAGTCACCCAATGAGGCCTTGTTATGGATAAACGAACACATATTATTTTGACCGCCCTGTCACTTTTTTATCAAAAAGGCATTCATAGTGTGGGGATAAACGAAATTATTAGTGCGGCGGGTGTCGCCAAAAAAACCATGTACCACCATTTCACAAGTAAAGATGAATTGTTACTCGCGTGCCTTAGTGAGCGCCATACCCGATTTTTAAATTGGTTAACGCAAGCCACCAGCAAGCTAACCACTGTTGAAGAGTTTAAAGTCGCTTTGATCAGCTGCCATGAAGCTTGGTTTAACTCTGAAGTGACTGAGTTAGGTGATTTTAATGGCTGTTTATTTATTAACACTGCCGCTGAGTTTGCTGATCCTGCAAGCCCGATAAATCAAGCCTGCAAAGAGCATAAAATGGTAGTACAGCAGTTAATTAAACAGCGTCTATCAGCGTGTGAAAACATGGAAAGCTCGCAGCTCGACTCACACAGCCACTATTTGATGACGCTGGTAGAGGGCATGATCTGCCAAGCAAAACTAGTAGGAATTAAACAGTTTCCTTATTTAAAGCAATAAATAAACAATAAAAAAGCGGCACAATGGCCGCTTTCAGTTTAGATTTTTGCTATGTTAGATTTTTTCAAAATATAACTTTTCGCGTTTTTTCTCACCCACTTCGTTCATGGTTGCAGCATCAAATAAACGACCATTGATCATAGTGTAATCGATTTTATCTGTATCACGAATGTTAGTTAGCGGGTTACCGTCAATAACAATTAAATCGGCAAGTTTACCCGGCTCAAGAGAACCGATGTTGGTATCAAGGCCAATGTATTTAGCAGGATCTAAGGTTGCTGCACGAATTGCTTCAAGTGGTGTCATACCACCTTGCGCAAACATCCAAATCTCCCAATGTGCCGCTAAACCTTCACGTTGACCGTGAGCACCTAGGTTTACTAAAACACCTAAGTCTTGCAGCTCTTTAGCAACACGGGCATTGTTAAAGTGGTTATAGTGATGATCGGGCGCCTTAACACGACGCATTGAACGAGGTAAAAGCTGATTCTTTGGTACAAACTTACTTAAGCGTGGGTGATTCCACACATCTGTCTTGTCGTACCAATAATTTTCACCCCAAATACCACCGTATGCAACACCCAGTGTCGGCGTGTAGCCTACATCACTTTGTGACCAAAGCTGGCGAATATCATCGTAAATATTGGCAACAGGAATTGAGTGTTCAATACCCGTATGACCATCAACTACCATAGTTAAGTTATGCTGCAGTAATGAACCGCCTTCTGGCACAACCATCATTTCAAGTTCACGACCTGCTTCAATAACTTGTTGGCGCTGTTCACGACGAGGTTGGTTATAGGATTTAACACTAAACGCACCTACTTTCTTTAAACGCTCAAGATGGAATTTAGCATCTTCTAACGAGTCAATATGCGATGTATAACCTGGCATATTTGCACCATATAAAATGGTACCTGTAGAGAAAATACGAGGGCCGACAATCATGCCCGCTTTTTGCATTTCGCTTGCAGCAAAAATCTCAGTGGTGTCGTTTGATGGATCGTGAATCGTTGTCACGCCTAACGCTAAACCCGCTAAGTTCTTCCAGTTTTGCTGTGGAATGATCTCATCGCTGCCTTGCGAGCCGTGCGCATGTGCATCAACAATACCCGGCATAATTGTCTTCCCAGTTACATCAATTACTTCTGCACCTTTAGGAATAGCAACACTGTCTTTACTACCAACTGCTTTAATATGCTTACCATCAGTAACAATAACGCCGTTTTCAATAACCTGCTCACCGTTCATGGTGATAATACGCGCACCAGTTAACGCAAAGATTGATTTAGGCTCAGCCATGGTTTTTGTAAAACCAATGTTATCGCCGCTTTTAACTTTAAAGTCAGTCTCTGCATTTTGGTTAATATCAAATAAACCCGCTAGGCTGGCATGATATAACTCTGGGCCTAAGCTCCAATAAAGTTTATCGCTTGTGCCACTCCAGCTGATGTTTTCACCCGCGCGAACAGAAAGCTGCTCAATTGGGAATTGGCTATCTTTCGGGCCAATATTAATGGTTTTGCCACGCTCAACAAATGGCGTAACAAATACTTTAAAACGCTCAGCAAACGCTAAGTATTGGCCATCTGGTGATACTCTAAACTCTGTAGCATGTTCTGACTCGTAAAGTTTACGAACTTGCTTTGATTCAAGCTCAACAACACTTAATGTTGGTTTTGGCCAAGGGCTCATCACATAAATACGGTCATTCGCTGCACCAAACTGCGGCTGATAACCTGATTTAGTGATAAGTGTTGAATTACCGCCTTTAGCACTTACTGAGTAAATGCCTGGCTCTAATGACCATGTTGGGTTAAGGATACTACCGCCAGACGCTTTACGGTAAACAACTGTTTTGCCATCAGGGCTGAAAGTTGGCTCTACATATTTACCCGGCTCTTTAGTAATGGTATCGCCACGGCCACTGCGCGCAAATACAACACGAACTGAGCCCTGTTCGTTATCATCCCATGTGGTATAAACAATCTTCTTACCATCACGAGAGAACTGCGGGAATAATTCAAAGTGGTCGTCTTGCTTAGTCAGGCGCTTCACTTTGCCAGACTCTAAATCACGTTTATAAATATGACCTAGCGCTTCAAATATAGCCGTTTCACCATCAGGTGAAATTTGTACATTACGCAGCATTTTCACATCAAAATTATCGCTATCGATGTTTTGTGTAAAACGCACGGCTTTTTGAATTTGCTTATTGGTCTCAACTTTAAATGGAATAGTCGAGACAGACTTATCATCTACATCTAGCTTATGAATGATACCACCCGCCCAAAAGACTAGTTGTTCGTTATCTGGCGTCCAAGCAATTGTTGGGTATACGCCATGAATTGCCCATGTCTCTTGCATATCACGCTCAAGCTCGCCATACAGCTTGGTATGCTCACCGGTGTGAAGATCATATAAGTACAAGCTTGTTTGGAAATCATCGCGCTTAATATACGCAAGCTTTTTACCATCTGGTGAAGGTGTCGGTCGAATAGCCCCACCCATGCCATCAATAATTGTTTCAATCTCGCCAGTTTCACGGTCATAGCGTTTAATTTTATAAATACCCGCTACAGAATCTTTAGAGTAATGGAATGTTTTACCCGGCGTTGCATCATGCGAGAAATAAACATAACGACCATCCGGTGAGAACATTGGTTCGCCTAAGTCTTTTTGGTCGTTCTCACGTGCGGTTAGCTGCACACCTTTACCACCCGCTTTGTGGTAAAGCCATACTTCACCAGCACCTAAAGAGCGGCTTGCAGTAAAGTGCTTACGCGCAACTAAGTAGTCACCATCTGGGCTCCAAGCTGGGCTGTTTAACAAACGAAATGTTTCGTTCGTTACGGCTTTTTGGTTTTCACCATTTAAATCCATAACCCAAATGTTATCGCCACCACCTTGGTCTGAAGTAAACGCAATGTGCTTACCATCAGGGCTAAAGCGTGGTTGCATTTGCCATGCAATATCACTGGTTAATTGCGTTGCAGTGCCACCTGACATTGGCATGGTATAAATATCGCCGAGTAGGTCAAACACCACTGTTTTACCATCAGGGCTAATATCTACGTTCATCCACGTGCCCTGCTCAACACTAATTTTAGCGTCTAGGAATTGGCCTTTTGGTGCGTCCACCTGCCACTTGTCGTCATTTGATTGCTCAGCTGCCGCCACTTGCCCAGTTAGAGCAAGTGAAATAGATACAGCGAGCGCTGTATGAAGCATTTTCTTCATTGAAATCTCACTTTTTATTGTTTTGCTTATATGCACACGTTTAAGATTGCACCAAATAGCATAGCAAGATTCCAGTGATTCGTGTTAAACAGACGTAAATAGTCGACTAATGCCACGCAATCGGATCAAACTGATAAAAGCCAACCAGTAAATGATAAATTTCTGGGTCAAACTGCCTTAGCTCAGCGGGTTTTTCTAAAAAGGTTTCGGTGATAACAGCAAAAAACTCTGCCTCATTAGTCGCGCCATAGCTATGAATAACATGAGGCATGCCATAAGCTAAATGAGTTTTCAGTTGATTAAAGGCGCGGCTAAATACTTTTGCCCACTTTTGGTAATCCTCGTTACTCGAAAGCAGTGGTGTACCCGTGGTTTTGCCGGTTTCTTGGTCGAGCTGATGGGCAAATTCATGAAACACTAAATTATGGCCATCGCTTGGTAAACGGTTCCCCTCAAGGACATCATGCCAACTCAATACCAGTGTTCCGCCTGGCCATGATTCACCTTGACGCACCGTATTGTGATAACTAACAAGTCCGGCATTATCGCGGGAAGTTTGCGGGGCATAATACGCGCTTGGATATAACAGGATCTCTTTTACATTACGATACAGTGGCCATGGTTTATTAAGCACTAAAACACAGGCATCGGCTGCCACAATCAGCTTCATTGCATCATTAAGCTTAAGGCCATCACAACCGATAAAGCGTTTTTCATTTAAAAACCAAACGATATGACGCTCCAGCTTTTCGCGGTCGGCATCCGTCATCTTTCGGTAGATAGGCATATATTTTAACAGCAGATTTTTTTGCTGAACATTGAGGGAGTTATTAAGGTATTTTTTCTGCCAAAAGTGATTACGGATATCGTCCCAGCGCCAGTAACACACAACAAAAATTATTAAAAAAAGTATCAAAACCAGGTTAAGCATTACTATCGCCTAAAAAACAATCTTGATACTTTAATGTGTGCAAACAAAAAAAGATCAATTGTTTACACACATTTTTATTTTTAAAGCTGATTAATCGAGCGTAATACAGCCTTGATTATAAATGAAAATTTGGTTCCGGCCGTTATTCTTCGCATTGTATAAAGCGTTGTCGGCGTGTGATAGCAAGCGGTCGTAGTCTGCAACTTGCGCGTTATCTGCCACACCAAAACTTACCGTTACAGAAAGGCTATCTGCTAATTCTGAGAAATCGTAACCCGCTATCTCTAAACGGATAATTTCACACAATCTTGCGGCCTCTTCAGCGTTTTTGTATGGAAACAACAGGGTAAATTCTTCACCGCCCCAACGCGCCGCATAACCTCCATCAGGGAAGTTCATGCGCAGTAAACGAGCTATTTCACAAATCACTTTATCACCAATTAAGTGCGAGAAATTATCATTAATGAGTTTGAAGTGATCAATATCCATAATGGCAATACTAAGCGTTTTATTATCACGTTGGAACTGACTAAAGTTTTCAGACAACCATATATCAAAGGCACGTCTATTCGGTAATTGCGTTAATTGGTCATGATTCGCTAAATGAGCAAAGGCATCGGCTTGCGTTTGTAAATCATGCATTTGCTGTTCAACTTTTTCAGTTAACTCAATTTCAATGCGCTTGTAATGATATAAGCGGTATTTATAAATGGCATAAGCAGCAAAAAGCACTGCAACTAAGATAAATAATTTAAAGCTGGTTTTCTGCCAAAAATAAGGGGCTATTTTAAACCGCAGTACTTGTTCATTATCTTGCCAATCACTATTTGGATACCCAGCGCGCACTTTAAAGGTATAGTTACCCGGTGGTAAATTAGTGTATTCGGTAATGGCCAAGCGCCCCCGGTCTACCCATTGTTGATTGTAACCACTTAATTGCGTTTGGTAGTTTAAACGCCCGGGCATAATAAAACTAAGCCCAGCGTAATTAAACGAAACACGAGAAACACCAGCAGGCAAGCTCAGTACCTCATTTCCAACGGGTAAAGTCATGGGTTTGCCATCGACTTCGAAGCTTTCAATAACCGTCGATAGTCGGCGTTTACTGGCTTCTTTTAAACGCTCCGGTGTCGCAATAGCAACGCCTTTTGCTGTGGCAACCCATACTTGTCCATCTGAATGAAGCACAGCAGCAGGGTTTGAACCACCATTAGCTTGCGCGCTAAGCATGCCATCGCCTTCATCATAAAGCTGCATCGAAACACTCATTGGCTGAACTTTTTCAGGGTTATCTAGCAGTGCTACTAGCTGAGCTTTATTGACTTGAATAACACCGCGGTTACTAGTCAGCCACAATGAATCACCTTGTTCAATGACTTGGAACAGCTTATCGACAGGTAAACCTTGATCTCGACCAAATAAGCTCATTTTATCTGTACTGAGATTGTAACGAACGAGACCTCTATCGGTTGCAAGCCACATTTTATCGCCATCTAAGTAAAAGCCGAATGCATACTCAGTGCTGAACTGCTTTGGAAACTCGAGAGTTTTAAATTGCTTAGTAGCTGGGTCAAAAATGGACACACCGACGCCCGTGCCAACCCATAATCTACCATGGTCATCCTCATTAAGTGCCATTATGAAATCACCGGCTAGGCCATCCTCCGTGGTAAACGAATGAATTTGCCCTGCAGGGTCTATCTTGGTTAAGCCTGCAGCGGTACCAACCCATAGATTATCAAAAGCATCAAACAACACAGCGCGAACTTCGTTACTGATCAGGCCATTACTGCGGTTTTTTACTGGGTAAATTTGCCCATTAACCACTTTCATTAAACCGGCAGTATAAGTGCCTAGCCAGACTCCGCCCTGCTTATCTTCAGTTAAACTTAAAACGGATAGTGGGTCTTTTTCATAGGCTTGAGTAAGGGTTGTGAGCTTGCCATTTTCAATACGATTTAAGCCATTACTACTGCCCACCCATAAGCTGCCATCAGAATGCGATAACACGGTACGCACATAATCAGATGCAAGCCCACGACTTTGGCTCCAATTCGTAAATGGTGCTTCGCGCAGGCGGAATAATCCGGCATTCGTGCCAACCCAAATACTTTTTTCCCGATCGAGCAATAAGGATAAAATACGGTTGTTGGGTAAGCCATCATCTGCCGCTAAGTTTTCAAGGCCTAAACTGCTAAGTCTAAATACCCCTTTATTGATAGTGCCAAACCACAAATCGCCTTGTGCATCTTCGAGTAAACTAGCAATTGATTCGTTGTTAAGGACGGGATTAATAGCAACAAACTTATTTTTTTTCTTTTGCCATGCCCCTTTTTCAGTGCCGACAATTAAAGTGCCTGACTCCGTTAGTAACAAGGTAAACACAGAAGCATTTGGAAGCCCTGAGTCTTCATTGATCTTACTAACTTGCTTATTCTCTATTTGATAAAGACCATCACTGGTCGCAGCCCAAATCACGCCTGTTTTGTCTTGTAAAAGGCGGTAGGCACTTAACTTATCAAGCCGTTTTTGCTCAGTGGCAGTTTCAGAAGCGCGGTATACAATACCTTGCCCTTCAAGTGCCAACCAAAGCTCACCTTGTTCAGTAACAAGTGCATGATTAACCATGGCTGATGAGCTTGGTAATGCGCGCCACCCTCCTTGTGAGCGAAGCGCAATGCCACCACGGGCGCCCACGATATATAAATCGCCATTTTCCATTGCAATAAGGCTACGTAGGCCAGAATCAGGTAAGCCAGGTATTTCTGTTCGAGTAAAGAGTTTAAACTCGCGACCATTAAAACGGGCAAGCCCTTCCCAAGTTGCTATCCAAATGTAACCATCTTTGGTTTGCGCTACACCATTGATACTATTGTGAGGAAGGCCGGCGCGAGTACTCCAAGTCTCTGTAAAATAGTCACTTAAAGAGAGGCGTGCAGATTCTGCAACTGCGCTGAAACATAAAAAAAGGAAAATACAACTAACTACCCGCACCATTAAACTAAAACCCTGATATTTATTATCGTTCTATTCAGTGATGTAGTTATGCGAAGTAAAGTCATCCCTAACTTCAGATAACACTACATTAGTTGCAATTTTTACTTACTTCGATAACATTTAGCAAGAATCAATTACAAAAATTCGTAATTTTTTCTTGCAGTATTTTCACAAATCTTGCTACATGCAGGCCATCCATCAAAGCATGATGCACATCGATTGAAAGCGGCATCTTGCCAGTTTGTACGTCATATTGGCCAAACACAAACTTGGGTATACCTAGACCATGCCCTTCACTCACCGCATGCGAGAAGCCGGTAAAATTAAGCCATGGGAGCACTGAGATATGAATAAGATCAGGCTGCCCTTCTGTTGCAGCAAATGCATCAGAGAAAAATGGTTTTGCTTTACTTGTTTTACCCACAGCAATCGCGTGCTTTGAAAAATCTTCCATCGACGCTTGTTTTTCAAAATAACTAAAACGAAAAGTTTCATCTTCTGCAAGCTCTACCACACTGCCTCTTACCGATGACAGTTGTACCGGCAACGAATCAATAATACGTTGGCGCATTGGTGCATAGTCATGACATGCTTCAAGTGTTAGGTAAACATAGCTGTGAAAGAACGAATACGGTTCTGCTTTGCACTTGTTATACAGAGCCGCCATATCGAGTGAAACACATACATTAAAATATGGCAGAGAAAATTCTTTGAAAAAAGCGAAATGCTGCTTACGAGGCCAAGTATCAAGATTGATTGGGGTTATTTCACAAGGCTGAGTTTTCATTAGGCGTCCTCGAGATTTAAAAACCGAGTGTACCGAGATAGTTAGCCTTCGTCATTTTGTTGCGATAAATAACAGAGACAAAAAAGGTGCGACTTGCGCACCTTTTTACCTGTAAATTTATCGATTTACTAAATTATAAGCCGTTTTCGATGATTTCTAATGCGAGTTCATCGGCAATTAAATGCGTCGACTTTTGCTCTTTTTCAGAGCGAGCAAAGATTTCTGTTAGCGTATCAAAAATGCCTTCAACGTGCTTCGTTGATGCTTCTGCACTATAACCTTCTGGTGCAGTTTCGTAATAAACGTTGATGATACCACCTGCGTTAATGACGTAATCTGGTGCGTATAAAATACCTTTTTCGCGGATGATCTCACCGTGACGAGACTCTGCTAATTGGTTATTCGCACAACCTGCAATAATTGTTGCTTTTAAACGCGGGATAGTCGTGTCATTCACCGTTGCGCCAAGTGCACATGGTGCATACACATCAACATCTAAGTCGTAGATTTCATCAATACCCACAGCCGTTGCATTGAAGTCATTTACAACACGCTCAACAGCTTGTTCGTTGATATCTGTTACAAATAATGTTGCGCCCGCTTCATGTAGGTGTTTACAAAGGCCATATGCTACTGCACCTAAACCTTGCACCGCTACTTTGATACCAGCAAGATCTTGATGACCTCGTTGATGTTGTAACGCCGCTTTAATACCTAAGAATGTACCATATGCTGTGAACGGTGAAGGGTTACCACTTTTACCTTCAAGGCCTAATACATAGTTAGTTTCTTTATTCATGATAGCCACATCATCACAAGTGATGTTTACATCTTCAGCTGAATAGTAGCTACCACTTAAACGCTCTAACTGACGACCAAATGCACGGAAAAGTTGCTCTGATTTAATTTCTTTAGCATTACCGATGATCACTGACTTACCGCCACCAAATGGTAAACGTGCCACAGCATTTTTGTAGGTCATACCTTTTGATAAGCGAAGTGCATCAGTAACAGCATCTTCATCAGTTGTGTAGTCCCACATTCTGCAACCACCAACCGCTGGACCTAACTTGGTATTGTGAACCGCGATAATAGCTTTTAGGCCTGATTCTTTATCTGAACAAAACACCACTTGCTCGTGGTTATCAAAGTCGACTTTATTAAATACAGCCACAGTTAAATACTCCGAAATTTTCTTACCCTAAAGGGGTGTGAGCGCTGAAAGTGCCGAGACTTTATCACTTCGTATGCTCCCTTACCACTAAATGAGATGATAAAACTAAGCAAAGTTCTCAGGCCGAAATAACAACTCAAAAACTAACACTTTATGGAAAAAATATACCAGTCAACGTACGCATTAAGCATTGTTAATTCAAAACAAAATATTAACATCGCCAACTTTATTACGTGAACGTAAAGGTAAAGTATAGCGTAAAGAAAAAATGACAAAAAAATTATGCCGATAAAGCCAAGTAAAATCAGCTTTTAAAGAGATGTTAGAGAAATAGCTGAGACTGGTCAGAGCTGAAAAAAAACGGCGCAGGTGCGCCGTTTTATGAAAAGAGTTTCAAGATAGTTACTTTAATTTGCCATCAAGTTCTTCGATTTTTGCTTTCCAAATAGCAGGGCCTTGCGTATGCGCATTGGCACCTTCACTATCAACAGCAACGGTTACTGGCATATCTTCTACTTCAAACTCGTAGATTGCTTCCATACCTAAATCTTCGAACGCAACAACACGTGCTTTCTTGATTGCTTTAGATACAAGGTAAGCTGCACCACCTACTGCCATTAAGTAGATAGATTTATTGTTTTTGATTGATTCTACTGTAGCAGGACCACGCTCTGCTTTACCAATCATACCGATGATGCCCGTTTTTTCTAACATCATATCAGTGAATTTATCCATACGAGTCGCAGTTGTAGGGCCAGCAGGACCTACCGCTTCATCACCCACTGCATCTACAGGGCCAACGTAGTAGATAAACTTGTTATCAAAATCAACGCCTTCAGGTAAACCTTCACCTGATTGGATCATATCTTGTAAACGTTTATGCGCGGCATCACGACCCGTTAAGATAGTACCAGACAGAAGAACCGTTTCACCCATCTTCCATTCTTGCGTGTCTTCTTTAGTCAGTGTGTTTAAATCAACACGACGTGTACCTTCACCTACTTCAAATGTAACTTCTGGCCAATCTTCTAGTTTAGGCGCTTTAAGATCGGCTGGGCCTGAACCATCTAACGTGAAGTGTACGTGACGCGTTGCTGCACAGTTCGGGATCATTACCACTGGTTTTGATGCTGCGTGAGTTGGTGCCGTTTTAACTTTCACATCAACTACGGTTGTTAAACCACCAAGACCTTGAGCACCAATACCTAACTTATTAGCACGTTCGAAGATATCGATACGCATTTTTTCTTCAGTTGTTTCAGCGCCGCGCTCAATTAGCTCGTGAATATCAACCGGATCCATTAATGATTCTTTAGCAAGTACCGCAGCTTTTTCTGCAGTACCGCCAATACCTATACCTAGCATGCCAGGTGGACACCAGCCCGCCCCCATGGTTGGTAATGTTTTCTCAACCCATGCAGCCACATCATCAGATGGGTTAAGCATAACCATTTTCGTTTTATTTTCTGAACCGCCGCCCTTCGCTGCCACCATTACTTCTACTTCAGCGCCTGGCACTAAGTCAATATGAACAACTGATGGTGTGTTGTCTCTAGTGTTTTTACGCGTACCAGCTGGGTCTGCAACAATTGATGCACGTAATGGGTTATCTGGGTTTAAGTATGCGCGACGTGTACCTTCATCAACCATTTGCTGTACAGTCATGTCTGTTTTATCCCACTTAACATCCATACCTACTTTTACGAAACAAGTAATGATACCTGTATCTTGGCACAGTGGACGTTTACCTTCAGCAGACATACGAGAGTTAATTAAAATTTGCGCAATGGCATCTTTTGCCGCTTTGCTTTGCTCTTTGTTGTAAGCTTTTTCTAAGGCTTGTACGAAATCGAGAGGGTGATAAAAAGAAATGTATTGCAATGCATCTTCAATGCTATCAATGAAGTCTTGCTGACGAATTGTACTCATTACGGGTTCCTTAAGTTTTTATCGCGTAGCGCTGTACGTGATCCTGAGTAAACCGGTGACGAAGATTTACTCTACGGGTTAGTCATGGCATCACTATAAAGGAAATCATAACGCTGCCAATCAAATTTAACTTATGATACCCTCCTCGCCCGTTTCGGGCTAGTTATTCAGGGCAATGTAGATGATAAACGATGAAAATTTGTGCATAAAATTAGATTTAAGTGGTGATTGCATCGCGCTATTTAGTCATTTTGCTCATTTGCCCCATGCCGTGTTGCTCGACTCAGCCAATAGCGAACATGTGAATAGCCGCTTCGATATCATCGCTATTGCCCCATTAAAGCAATTAGAAGTGCGTGAAAATACCTGCTTTGTCGACGGTAAAGCACAATCAAGTGATTGTTTTAGCTTGATGAAAGAAGGCCTTCAGGAATTTAATCACACAGCAAACTCTAATAACCTGCCTTTTACAGGTGGTTGGCTTGGCTATTTTGGTTATGATTTAGGTCGCGTGATTGAAAGCATGCCAACTACTGCCGAAAACGACATTAACATGCCGCAAATGGCTATTGGCCTTTATCCAGATGCCCTTATTTATGATAAGCAACAGCAAAGCTGGTTTTACGTCTGTCAGCCAAATCATAATCGCTTAGCGCTATACCAGCAGCACCTAAACGAAACACCAGCAAGTGCAGAGTTCGCGCTACAAAGCGACTGGCAATCAAACATGAGTAAAGCCAGCTACAGCGAAAAGTTCGAGAAAATTCAAGCTTATTTAAAAAGTGGTGACTGCTATCAGATCAACCTTGCACAGCGTTTTAAAGCTGAGTTTTCTGGTTCAACATGGCAAGCCTATAAACAACTTCGAGAAGCGAATAAAGCACCGTTTTCAAGCTATATAAATCACCCTGATGGCGCTATTTTATCTATCTCCCCTGAGCGTTTTATTGCTATTAATCAGGGCCAAATAGAAACCAAGCCAATTAAAGGAACCCTCCCTCGTTTGGCTGACTCTGAACAAGACCAAGCGCAAGCAACCCGTTTACAACAATCTGAAAAAGACCGCGCAGAAAATGTCATGATTGTTGATCTGCTACGCAACGATTTAGGCAAAGTGGCTCGCCCAGGTAGCGTCACCGTTCCCTCGTTATTTGCCATTGAAAGCTTTCCGGCTGTGCATCATTTAGTAAGTACTGTGCGCGCAGAATTAGCGGATGGCAAAGATGCCGTTGACCAAATTCATGCCGCTTTCCCGGGTGGTTCAATTACCGGAGCGCCGAAGATTCGCGCTATGGAAATTATAGAAGAGCTCGAGCCGCATCGTCGTAGTGTGTACTGCGGCTCAATTGGCTACTTGAGTGCCTGTGGCAAGATGGATACCAGTATCACAATCCGTACTTTAGTGTGTCACAAAGGTGCAATCTATTGCTGGGCTGGCGGTGGCATTGTGGCTGATTCAAAGGTCGACTTGGAGTACCAAGAAACTTACGATAAAGTAAATAAAATACTACCTTTATTAAAGTAAAAGTTGAAGTAACTACCTTGAATAGCCAGCAAATAATTGCCCGTTTTAGTTTAAGTCAAACCACAGAGCGCCCAGCTAGCATTCGCTTTAATGCCGAAAAGCGTGCCAGTGCCGTAATGTTACCTCTGCTTGATGTTAACGACGAAGCGCATTTGTTATTGTGCAAGCGACCAAGTTATTTACTTCATCACCCGGGGGAGATTTGCTTACCAGGTGGAAAGTATGAAGAACAAGATGACACGTTAATGCACACAGCCCTTCGAGAGCTCAATGAAGAGCTTAATATTGGCAAACATCAAGTGACTGTCCACGGTAAATTACATCAATACGCGACTCTAACCGGTTTCACTATTGAACCTTTTGTGTGTGTCCTTAGTGAGGGCACAACATGGCAAGCAGATCCCAACGAAGTTGCTGCCAGTTTTTTACTACCCTTATCTTATTTAAGTAATCAACAAAATTGGCAACCCCTCCCCTTTGAGCGAAATGGTAAAACCATTACTTTGCAAGGCTTGATGACCCCCCATGGTCTGCTTTGGGGAGCAACAGCAAGCATTATTAATAACTTTATCAAGCAGCTCGCCCTACCAGTTTAATTATCCTGCTTTTAGGGTTACACAGACACGTTTAAACGTTATCATGTGGCACCGTTCAAAGGCAGGTAGTATGCCGTTAATAGAAAAATGAGTAGCAAATTATGATCAGTGCATTCGATATGTTTAGTATTGGTATTGGCCCATCGTCATCTCACACAGTTGGTCCGATGCGCGCTTCGCGTTTATTTGTAAACGAACTAGAAGAAAAAAACTTACTTGCAAACGTCACCGATATTAAAGTTGAGCTATTTGGCTCACTCGGTCAAACAGGTATTGGCCATGGCTCTGGTAAAGCTGTGATCTTAGGCCTTGCCGGTTATGATCCAGAAACCATTGATGCTGATTTAGTCGACGATATCCTCGCAAAAATCGAAAAAGAGCAGGTTATTTATTTAAACCAAAGCCATAAAGCCAATTTCCCTAAGCAAGGTGCGATTGTATTTCATCGTCGTAAAACTCTACCAAAACACTCAAATGCAATGGAAATCATTGCTAGCCAAAATGGCGAAAAGTTATTCAGCAAAGTGTATTACTCAATCGGTGGCGGCTTTATCGTCAGTGATGAAGAGTTCGAGAACGAAAAACAAAAAGCACTCGAAATTCGCGAAGAAAACCCAGCGCCTTATCCGTTTAACACAGCTAAAGAGTTATTAGAGCTATGCCGTGAATCAGGGTTTAGTGTATCAACACTTATGATGCATAACGAAAAAACCCTGCGCAGCGAAAAAGACATCAAGGATGAGCTGTTTAATATTTGGCAAGTAATGAAAGCCTGTATTGAGCGTGGCATGCGCACAGAAGGGATTTTACCCGGTGGTTTGAAAGTAAAGCGCCGTGCCCCAAGTTTACACCTTAAATTAAATATTGAAGTAAACAACGACCCATTACGTGCTATGGATTGGGTTGATTTATTTGCCCTTGCAGTAAACGAAGAGAACGCTGCCGGCGGCCGTGTTGTTACCGCACCAACCAATGGTGCTGCAGGTATTTTGCCAGCGGTATTAATGTATTATCACACTTTCATTAAAGAAGTAGATCGTGATATTGCAACACGTTACTTATTAACGGCGGCAGCAATTGGTATCTTATATAAAAAGAACGCGTCAATTTCGGGTGCTGAAGTTGGTTGTCAAGGTGAAGTGGGCGTTGCTTGCTCAATGGCAGCGGGTGCACTAACTGAAATCATGGGTGGTAATGTTGTACAGGTTGAAAACGCTGCCGAAATCGGCATGGAGCACAACCTAGGCTTAACCTGTGACCCGGTTGGCGGTCTTGTACAAGTACCATGTATTGAACGTAATGCAATGGGCTCAATTAAAGCAATCAATGCGTCACGCCTTGCTATGCGTGGTTCTGGCGAGCAAAAAGTGACCCTTGATAAGGTCATTAAAACCATGCTCGACACAGGTAATGATATGAAAACGAAATACAAAGAAACCGCTCGCGGTGGCTTAGCAGTTAATATCATCGAGTGTTAATTTAAGCACAATAAAAAAGCCGCTTTAAAGCGGCTTTCTTATCTCTTATTTTACTGGTAACTCAATGTTTTCGAATAGCTTATCAACATCTTCTTGGTTACGTAATAAACTTGCTCGTTCAACCAGCTCTTTCGTTAAGTGCGGGGCAAAACGCTCAATAAAGTCATACATGTAGCTACGTAAGAAGCTGCCTTTTCGAAAACCAATTTTAGTGGTGCTCGCTTCAAATAAGTGACTTGCATCAATACAGACTAAATCAGTATCTGTTATTTGATCAATCGCCATAGACGCCACAACACCCACACCTAGCCCTAAACGAACATAAGTTTTAATGACATCAGCGTCCGTTGCAGTAAAGACAATATGCGGCTCAAGGCCATGAGCATTGAAGGCTTTATCTAATTCAGAACGACCAGTAAAACCAAACACATAAGTTATCAGTGGGTATTTAGCCACATCGGCAACCGTTAAGTTATCAGCCTTTTGCGCAAGCGGGTGTGTTTTTGCCACAACAATACTGCGATTCCAGTGATAGCACGGCAACATAACTAAATCAGAGTATAAATGTAGTGCCTCAGTCGCAATGGCAAAGTCAGCATCACCGCGTGCTGCCGCATCAGAAATTTGCTGTGGCGTTCCTTGATGCATATGCAGAGAAACTGCCGGGTACTTTTTCATAAAGCCTTGAATAACATTCGGTAATGCGTAACGAGCCTGAGTATGAGTAGTCGCAATGTTAAGTTTACCTTGATCAGGCAAAGTATGCTCATTAGCAACCGCTTTAATACCTTCAACTTTCGACAATATCTCTCGCGAAATATTAATTATTTCGTTACCGGCACTGGTTACATGGGTAAGGTGTTTGCCACTACGGCCAAAGATCTGTACGCCCAGTTCGTCTTCAAGCATACGAACTTGTTTCGAGATCCCCGGTTGCGAGGTAAATAAACTTTCGGCTGTCGCTGAGACATTCAGTTTATGATTTTGGACTTCGACTATATATCTGAGTTGTTGTAGTTTCATGGCTGCATTGTAAACGTTGTTATTGTTTATTTATAAAGGCTGCAAAGCGCAATGCCAAGCGATATTTCATCGCGCTATACATTTATATCGATTGTTTCTAAGGCTAACACATTAAATTAATGCTCGGTAGCCGTGTTTACTCGCAAAATATTCAATAAAGATGTTAGTTTAGCGCTATACTCATTATAAAGTAGTAAACTTAATAAGTTTATTCGAGATAACTACCGCAAAACTGTTCAGATCTAATCTTTTTAAGGTAATATAAAAAAATTAGATAGTTAAAACTGAGATTTAGTAATGATTGTTTCTATCATCATCATGCTCATTGTTGCATTAATTGTGATCGCATTATGGGTCAGTGCTGTGCAACAACACAAAGAAAAACAAGAAGCAGAGCGCCGCAAAGAGTTAACTAAGCAAAAGAAAATCATTGAAGAAGCAGAAGACGTGCTGCTTAACAGTGCCAATATTCCCATGTCTGAGAATATTCTACGTATTATTCAGCGCCGTATATATGATGCTCTTGCAAGTATGGTACAACTCTCTCCAAGTTCTAAGGAACTCAAAAGTCGCTTAAATGAAGCTAAACAGCGTTTAGGGGGTCCAATTGAGGCGAATAATAGCGACTCATTAGTGTTACCAGACAACGATAAGCAGCTTATTTCTTTAATTCAAGGAATAAAAAAACTAAGGGCAGTGCTACGCTCTGAACATAGTAAAGGTAAAATCGAGAGTCAAATATTTGTTGCCGAAGATAAACGCCTTGAAAAATTGCAGTTAAGAATCAATGTAGAAAGCCAAATTAAGCGCGGGATTTCAGCTCGCTCAGCAAATATGGTGGGCTCTGCCAGACAGTATTTCGAAAAAGCACTGGCAACGCTTAACTCAGTTAGCTATAGCGATGAATATGTAAACTCGAAAAGACAAGAAGTTGAAGGTTATTTAGAGACGATTAGCTCTGAGTTGAAAGCATCAAATGCGACGTCACTAAAGAAAAAAGCAGAACAAGAGCAGGACGATTTAGACGTGTTATTCGCACCAAAGAAAAAGTGGTAAACCACTTTTTCTTTGCTTTGTGAAAATTAAGATAAAAACGCAAACTTAACAATAAACAGCGCTGTTAATACCCACACACTAATACTGATTTCATCTTTTTTACCACATACCAACTTCACTGCAGTATAAGAAATAAAACCAAGCGCAATACCGTGAGCAATCGAGAAAGTTAACGGCGTCATTAATAATACTACGCTCACTGGAATGGCATCTGTCATATCATCCCAATTTACCAGCTTTAAGTTTTGCATCATTAACACAGCTACATATAAAATTGCACCTGCCGTTGCATAAGCTGGGATCATGCCAGCAAGTGGCGCAAAGAACATCATTAACAAGAAACAAATGCCTACAACAACAGCAGTTAGACCTGTACGGCCGCCCACAGACACACCTGCTACTGATTCAATGTAAGACGTTGTTGTTGACGTACCAAGCATTGAGCCTGCAATGGTAGCTGTGCTGTCAGCGCTTAATGCACGACCTAAACGAGGCATTTTACCTTGTTCATCAGCAATACCTGCTTTTTGCGTTACAGCAACTAAAGTGCCTGAAGTATCAAACAAATCAACAAATAAGAACGCAAATACCACTGTTAGCATTGAGATTTCGAATGCTGCTGCAAAATCCAATTGCATAAAGGTTGGTGCAATTGAAGGCGGCATTGAAATAATTCCTTGATACTCCACAAGGTCTAAACCAAGCGCAATTGCGGTTACTAATAAAATACTGATAAGTACGCCGCTTTTCATATCGCGGTATAACAGTGCTGCAATAACAAAAAAGCTAAAAATCGCAAGTAGTGGACCTGGGGCTGTGATATCGCCTAACTGCACTAAGGTTGCAGGGCTTGCTACGATAATCCCGGCGTTTTTCAATGCAATAAGCGCTAAGAAAGCACCGATACCTGTGGCAATGGCTCGCTTTAATACCAGTGGAATAGCGTCTATGATCCACTCTCTCACCTTAAATAGGCTTAAGAATAAGAAGATACAGCCAGACATAAAAACTGCACCTAATGCAGCTTGCCAAGTGTAGCCCATGCCCAAAACAACACCATAAGTGAAGAAGGCGTTCAAGCCCATACCCGGAGCCAGTGCTAATGGGTAGTTTGCCCATAAACCCATGATAAAACAGCCAATTGCAGCAGCAATACAGGTTGCTACGAATGCCGCACCTTGGTCCATTCCCGCTTCTGCAAGCATTGCAGGGTTAACAAATACAATGTAAACCATGGTAATGAATGTTGTGATGCCAGCAATAGTCTCGCGGCGCACAGAGGTGTTGTTTTCAGTGATTTTGAAAAGTCTTTCGAACATGTTGAACTTTAAGTTGAGATTAATTGGCTAATTTTATCATATTTTATCTCAATAAGAGGACATTTTACCTTGCAATGTTCTAAACTAATAAGGTCTTTTATTTCAAGAAAATAACTAAACTATGTCTGATAATTCGCCAGTAGGCTTAGATTTAGAGCAACAGCTTGATAATGTACTTGCCTTTATTACCCAACCCGATAAAGGGTCGGCGCCAAATAAAAGTACTCAATCTGTTGAAAACGTACTAAACAAAGCTTTGTATTATTTAAAAAATGAACAGCCTCCCCTTGCTGCCAAATGGATGCGCTTAGCAGCTATGGCAGGTAACCATAGGGCGCAATTTTATATGGGGCTGTTTTTCATCAAAGGGCAAGGTGTACCGCACAGTGTTTTTCATGGCGCGGTGTGGTTAAGTCTGGCAAGTAGCCAAGGTTATGAACCTGCAACGGCTGCACTTGATGATCTTAGAAAACACATCAGTACGCGTAGATTACATGATGCGCGAAGCTATGCAGCTACACTATATGAACAAATCCACCAGCAACAGTTTGCTCATTTAATTCCTCGTGATCCTGACGCCAGCTAACACGCGTCAGGTTCTACAACTCATTAATGCTGTCTTGTCAGTTTACTCTCAAATGTGATGAGACCTGCACCAACCACAAACAATAAGATACCTATAAACTCAAGCCACACATGACCTTTATGGGGCTTGATAATAGGTGTTTTTGAAGTAAGGCTATATAAACGCCTGCCTTGCTCGCCAGATTCTACAAACGAAATACCTTTATAGTCCGCTGAGATAATAAACTTAAAATCATGCCTGCTGATCATTTCTCGACGTTTTGCATCTATTTTCTCGCGGCTTTGTTCTACGAGTAGCGTTCGCCAATCATGAAAAATGCCATCTGGTTCATTATCTTTTACTACACCATATGATTTGTACTCATAGAACGTTGTATTGAATAGCTTTTCTTGATGCCCTAAATAAAACATGGCACAACCTAGCGCACTTAACAGTATCGCAATATAGATTAATGAGCGCTGTTTAATGAATTGCTTATTACTTTGTTGCTTATACCAAGCTTCAATGTCAGGCACATTAATCAATCTCGCTTTATCTACAGAATGTTTTAATGGCTCCATAAAGTCGCAAATTGTTAGATTGAGCGCCGTTAATATTGAACGAAATGTGTCGTTTGAAGGCACTGATTTATCGTTCTCAAGTTTTGAAAGGTAGCTTTGCTCTATTCCAACTTGCTCAGCAAATTCTGGTTGGCTTAGTTTTAGCTCACTGCGATAGTGTTTTAGTTGTGTTCCGAATGTACTCATAACGCATTTCCTTTTTGTTGTGGAGCCGCCATTCTTTGCTATTCATGCTGATATAAGAAGCTGAATAAATAGGAATAATGAAGAATATTAGCAAGATAGGAAGAAATTTACGAGATACGAGATACGAGATACGAGATACGAGATACGAGATACGAGATACGAGATACGAGATACGAGATACGAGATACGAGATACGAGATACGAGATACGTTTTCAGTATAAGGAAATTCTAAGGCGTAGTGTAAAGACTTATATAATCATTTGCTTGAGGAAAACAAATGGCGGAGTGGACGGGACTCGAACCCGCGACCCCCGGCGTGACAGGCCGGTATTCTAACCAACTGAACTACCACTCCGCAGTGGTATGTGCATGGGGTAATGCACTTAATTTGTTTATGATATCAAATGGCGGAGTGGACGGGACTCGAACCCGCGACCCCCGGCGTGACAGGCCGGTATTCTAACCAACTGAACTACCACTCCGCAGAGATATCATTGTTATTACTTAATTTGTTGGCGGAGTGGACGGGACTCGAACCCGCGACCCCCGGCGTGACAGGCCGGTATTCTAACCAACTGAACTACCACTCCGCGATACAAATTTTGTAATAAAATAGCGTTTAAATAGTGGCGGAGTGGACGGGACTCGAACCCGCGACCCCCGGCGTGACAGGCCGGTATTCTAACCAACTGAACTACCACTCCGCAGTATTTAATACTATTTATTTTTCCTATTGGCGGAGTGGACGGGACTCGAACCCGCGACCCCCGGCGTGACAGGCCGGTATTCTAACCAACTGAACTACCACTCCGCAAAGGAAAATGTTTTACAACCATAAGTTGTGCAAGTAATTGGCGGAGTGGACGGGACTCGAACCCGCGACCCCCGGCGTGACAGGCCGGTATTCTAACCAACTGAACTACCACTCCAGCGCATACTTACAAATTGTCGAAAATTGGCGGAGTGGACGGGACTCGAACCCGCGACCCCCGGCGTGACAGGCCGGTATTCTAACCAACTGAACTACCACTCCACATTTTCGTTGCTGACTGAGTCTCCCCTGACAGCGGCGTGAATAATACGAATCACCCTCTAGTTCGTCAAGGGGTTTTTTGTATTTTTACAGGTTTTTTAGTCATCTGACATCGAAAGGTTTAAAATTTCACCTGATTTATCATTTTTTGAGCCGTTTTTGCCAACTTCATTTTCATTCGTTGCTTGCTCATCATTTTCGGTTTGATTTTTTTTCTTTAAAAACGGTAAAGAAATTTTAAATTTCAGCGGTTTCTTCTGAACAAAAATTCTAATTGCCAGCCAACCTAATAAAAGTACGGTTAAATTTCCAACAACAATTAAGGTCACCATCAGCATGGTGGACGCTTTTTGTTCTTCTTCAAGAATTCGTTGTTGCTCAGCTTGCGCTTCTAAATCAATTTCAGGGCGAACAATTTCTGGAACAGCTTCAATTGGTCGCTCAATTTCAAATTTATACGTCGGTAACGTCGCCATAAATTCACGGTCATTTATGTTGCTACCAAATACAGAGAGCTCAACACTGTATCGTCCCCAATCATAATTTTTAATGGCCAGTTCCCGTGTCTGCGATTTATCAGCATCTAAAGAGAACATTTGCTCTTCATTATTGGGGTAATAAATTTTCCCTTGAATGAGCACAGTTTCTGGTTTGACGATTTCAGGGTTTAAGGTGATTGTTAAAATGTGGTCATCTTCATCTTGCTCAGCAAGGGCTATTTCATAATCAAAAGGCGGCTCATGCACGACTATCGGTTTTTGCACCACGGTACGCTTTAGTATAGGTGTTTCTATATATAGCTCTGGCTGCCACTCACCTGCCGGAAAGACCAGTTTAAACTCACCGGTAAACACACCATCAAGCGGACGCTCATCAAAGCCACGGCCATCATCTTTAAAGTCAGTAACACTTTGCGTACCGGCACCAAAGTTTGCGTAATCACTATTATTAGTGCTGACAAAATCAACGTGCAAACTAATCACATCTCTAAACTGACCAACTTCTATTGGCTCACCGTCATTTAATACGCGGCCCGTTAGTTTTACTGTTTCGCCACGAAACAGCATGGGCGGGAGTGGATCAACATTAAGCTCTATTTCACCCAGCACCATAATACGGCTATCAGGCAAGATATTGCCGACCACTTGCCAAGGGCCTGGCATTGGGTTGCTTATCGTTACCAGGTCATAGCTCAATTCATCATACCAGTCGAGGTCATCATTTTTAACTGAGTCAGTCGCATAATACTTAGTGCCGTCAGGGCGAACTAACACAACGGCAGGGGCACCGCGCTTACGAAAGAAGAGTAAAGTTACTTTATCGATTTTGTGATCGATACGAAAACGGTTCTCTAGCAGGGGAATTTCATTTTGCACCCCATCACGTTCTAATGGGGTTATTTTATTTTGCTCATTGGCAAATCCCGTGAAGGGAATTAAACACACTAATCCTGCTAGTAGTTGTTTTCTCATTTTATTACCTTATTCTGCACGCCATAGGCATTGGCCACCCTTTGCAACCAAGTCTAAACGCTCTTCGTGAGCGGCGTGCTCTTGTTCTGTTGCTCTTAATACTACAAGTGGTGCTCTATCAGCACTTAGTCGGCGAATACCACCAGCTTGTTGAGTTGAGCCTTCATCTTTATTTTGATTAAGATTCAGCTTTACTTGCCCTCCCGTCATCGACAGGTAAACATCGGCTAAGATCTCAGAATCCAGTAATGCGCCGTGTAAAGTACGCTTTGAGTTATCTATATCGTAACGACGACAAAGTGCATCAAGGTTATTCTTTTGACCTGGGTGCAAGTCACGCGCCATCTTTAACGTATCAAGTACACTACATACATCGGCAGTATTCGGAAAACCTTGATTTAACAATGCAAACTCATTGTCCATGTGGCCGATATCGAACGCTGCGTTATGAATAACAAGCTCTGCACCACGAATATACTCTAAAAACTCATGGGCAATTTGGTGGTACAGGGGTTTATCACGCAAAAATTCATTGGTGATACCGTGTACGTCTATTGCTTCTTCTTCTATTTCACGTTGTGGATTGATATACACATGAAAGTTGTTGCCAGTAAGACGGCGATTTACAAGTTCAACACAACCGATTTCAATAATGCGGTGGCCTTGCTTTGGGTCAATACCCGTGGTTTCTGTATCTAAAACTATTTGTCTATGTGCCATATCGTCTTAAGCCTGACTCTGGTATCTTTCTATATTCACTTTATTGTACACAATATCAAGGTAAAACAGTGCAGAAAACCGTAGAGATTTACACCGATGGATCATGTTTAGGAAATCCAGGGCCTGGAGGGTATGGCATCGTGATGCGATACAACGGTCACGAAAAGCAATTAAGCCAAGGCTATACCCTAACAACAAATAATCGGATGGAAATGCTCGCTGCTATCGTTGCACTTGAAACCCTCACCCGCTCTTGTCACGTCATTTTGACAACCGATAGCCAATATGTGAAACAAGGTATTGAGTCATGGGTTGATAATTGGAAAAAGCGCGGCTGGAAAACCGCGGCTAAAAAACCAGTCAAGAATGTCGATTTATGGAAACGACTCGATGCGGCCTGCCAACAACACAGCGTAGAGTGGCGTTGGGTAAAAGGCCATAGCGGCAATAAATACAATGAGATTGTTGACGATCTTGCCCGCGAAGCAGCTGGCAGCGATCAATTACTTGAAGATACTGGTTACGACGGTAATTAAAGCCCCTTGAAATAAACTTGGCGCAGGTCGTTTTATATTTTTGTTATATGTTATAAGATTTGGCTATAACAAAATATAAAGGATTCATTATGGCTCTGCGCATTCACTCTTTTTTTCATCAACAAAGCGCCACTCTCTGTTACTTAGTCAGTTGCGAAAGCACTAAGCAGTGCTTGCTGATTGATGCGCCAGCTGATTTTGATATGCCAAGTGGTGAGTTAAGTTTTATCACAGCCAATGAGATCATCAGCTACATAAAGACTGAGCAGCTGACATTGCAATGGCTCCTTGAAACTCATGCCCATGCTGACCATATCACCGCAGCAAGTTATATAAAGCAGCAATTACACGACACACACCCTTGTAAACTCGGCACGGGTGAAGGGATCACACAAGTGCAACAGCACTTTAGCCAACTTTATAATCTTGATATGCCATGTAATGGTGAACCTTTTGATGCTCTATTTACTGATAAAGCACAATTTCAATTAGGTGATTACACAGTAGATGTAATTGCCACACCGGGCCATACCCCTGACAGCGTGTGTTTTCACATTGATGGCAATGTATTTGTTGGTGACACCTTCTTTATGCCAGACAGTGGCACTGCCCGCTGTGATTTCCCAGGTGGCAGTGCCGGTGAGTTATATGACTCACTACAGCGAATTTTAGCGTTTCCTGACGATACGGTACTTTGGATGTGTCATGACTATCAACCAGATGGCCGACCGCTGGCGAACAAAACCACAGTGAAAGAGCAGCGTGAGCAAAACATTCATTTAAAAGGCGATAAACAAAGCTTTATTGCGACTCGGGAAGGCCGCGATGCAACCTTGGCAGTACCAAAACTGTTGCACCCTTCTATTCAATTAAATATTCGTGCAGGTCAGTATCCAAGTAAAACAGACACGCAACAACACTATTTAACTATCCCGCTCACAGTGCTGCTTTGATGTTTGCCTGAGCCCAGCTCCTTTCACTGGCGAAAATTGCGGCCTTGCATGCCATTTAGGTTTAATTGGTGTCAGCGGGGCCACACGTTTTCGAGCCACCAGCATATACACACTGCCCATTGGCTTTAAATATTGCTGGCCAAAACTGCGCCACGCCGCAAAACGTGACAAACGGTTGCCTCTTGCAAGCGATGAATGGATAAATCGCTCGTCCGAAATAATCTCAAAGCCTAATAGATTCAACCAGTCTTTTACTCGTGATGGCGTAAAAAAGCGCCCTGTCCAAGGTAACTTTTGGCGACTAAAAGGTAAAAGCTGCGCCAAGCCACACAAGCTAAACGGATTAAAGCCCGTGATCACCAGATAACCACCGGGAATTAAAGTACGATGTGCTTCGCGTAAGATGTGGTGTGGATCAGAATGATATTCTAAGCAATGCGACAATATGCAAGCATCAACACTGTGCTCATAAAAAGGTAGCTCGTCTACATCAGCAATAACACCGGTAAATAACCCCTGCTCTGCGACACAAACTTGATGCTTTATAGGACTTTCACTGGTTGCCAGCTCACCACTTAAATTACCAAGTTTGAGCATGTGATAGCCAAACATGCGTGGCAGCCATGGCGTTAGCTTACGTTCAATTTCAGCACGTAAATAGTCACCATGAGGGAACTGCTGCCAAGTGTATGGCTTAGGACCTTCTTGAAAACTAAGGGCTGGTTTCATTTTCTGAGCTCGTTATACTGTGTGTTAACTGTCACTTTATAGAGCAATTAAACATGGTGCAAGTTAAAGCAATTAAAGCCTTTTCTGATAATTACATCTGGTGCATCAGCAATGAAGCTGAGCAAACAGCCTGGGTCGTCGACCCCGGTCAAGCAGAGCCTGTTTTAAACTATCTGAGCGAGCATAACTTAACACTTAGCGGTATTTTGATTACTCATCACCATTATGATCATACCGATGGTGTGGCTGCACTGGTTAAGGAATTTCGTGATATTCCGGTTTATGGGCCAAGACATAGCCCTTTTAAAGGTATTACTCATGGCGTATCAGAAGCGGATAAAGTCACTGTGTATGATTACACCTTTACCGTGCTTGCAACACCTGGTCATACCCTAGACCATATTTGTTACATTAACGACGAATTAAGTTTTACTGGCGACACCTTATTCAGTGCTGGCTGCGGACGATTATTCGAAGGCAGCGCAGAACAAATGTGGCACTCGTTATGTAAGCTAAGAGCCCTGCCAGATGAGTGTAAAATCTACTGCACCCATGAATACACGCAAGCCAACTTAGCCTTTGCAAAAGCCGTTGAACCAAACAATGAGTACTTACTCAGCTACAGTGATGAAGTTGATACTCTGCGCGCCAAAGACGAAATAAGCTTGCCAACCCAGTTAGGCGTGGAAAAACAAATAAATCCATTTTTACGTAGCAATATAGCAACAATCACTGATGAGCTGCCTGATGAGCTAAAAATTAATTTGGATCTGAATGAACCTTGGCAACGCTTTGCAGGTCTCAGAGCCTGGAAAGATAACTTTTAAAAAACGTAAACGCCGGTAGTTACAATTTTGTATATTTAGATCAGCATCTTGCAATAATAAGCTGACATAAACTGGTCATAAAGTGGCAATATGTTCTCAGAGCAGGTAATATTCGCCGAGTTTTTTTACCTGATGTATGGGTATATATGTATAAGTCTCCTTTAGTTTTATCACTTGCGCTGATTTTAAGTGGCTGTCAATTAACAGCTTCTGATTCAGCAAGTACAGATGTTGCGAGCAATAATGTTGAGCAACAATTAGACGGCGCAAGTCCGAGCGACATCAATGATGCATTGATGATCAACGCTCAATATCAACAATTAACCGATATTGATGAGCCGCCTCCTGTATTTGATGATGTGTGGGAACGTATTCGTTATCAGCTTTCGATTGATGTGCCACAAAACCGCCCAGTTGTTGCTGAGCGTAACTATTATGCACGTCATCAGGCCTATTTAGATCGTATCTCTAAACGCGCTGAGCCTTACTTATACTTTATTGTAGAAGAAGTCGAAAAGCGTCAAATGCCAATCGAAATTGCGCTTTTACCTATTGTTGAAAGTGCGTTTGATCCATTTGGTTATTCACATCGCAGTGCTTCTGGCATTTGGCAATTTATGCCACAAACCGGTGAGCGTTTCGATTTGAAACAAAACTGGTGGTATGACGGTCGCCGTGACATTGTGCAATCGACCCGTGCAGCGCTAGATTACTTATCATATCTACACAAAACCTTAGAAGGCGATTGGCTAAATGCCATTGCAGCCTATAACTCAGGTGAAGGTCGTTTACTGCGTGCCATTAAAAAGAACCGTAAAAAGCATTTACCAACGGATTTTTGGTCACTTGATTTACCAAGAGAGACCACTGCCTACGTACCTAAGCTGTTAGCGCTGTCTGATCTGGTAAAACGCAGTGACGAATTTGGTGTTAAGTGGCAGCCAATAATTAATGCTCAAGTCGTTGAAGCAGTTAATGTAGGGAGCCAAATTGACTTAGCACTTGCCGCTGACATGGCAGGCATTAGCTTAACAGAGCTTTATCGTTTAAACCCTGGCTTCAATCGCTGGGCGACGGATCCTAATGGCCCACACTTTTTATTATTACCGTCTGATAAAGTTGAAGCGTTTACTGACAAGCTAGCTAAAACAGAGCAAAAAGACCGCCTACGCTGGCAGCAATATATTGTTGCGCGCGGTGACAGTTTATCTGTGATTGCGAAGAAGTTTTCGACAAGCACAAACGCGATTAAAACACTGAATAAGCTTTCATCGAATACTATTCGTGTTGGTCAGCAATTACTTGTGCCACTAAGCGATGGTGAGATTAATAGCCAGCATTTACCAAAGTCAGTGCGTATGGCAGCTAATAAAGCAACACGTAAAAAACTTAGCCATAAAGTGGCCAGTGGCGATACACTGTGGGATATCAGCCGTGAGTACGATGTCACCATAGCTGAACTTGCAACATGGAATAAGCTGAAAAAAGACGCGGTACTGCGTGTTGGTCAAAAGCTAACTGTGTATAAACAGGAAAAGTCGCAACTTGCTGCTACACAAATCAAAGAGCGCACCATTACCTATAAAGTTCGTCGTGGTGACTCGTTAGCGCGCATTGCTGCTAAGTTTAATGTGTCTGTAGAAGATATTATTAAATGGAATTCATTAGCTGGGCAAAAATACATTCAACCTGGGCAAAAGCTTAAATTAAAGGTTGATGTTCGAAGCGCTTAATTGCTTAATTGCTTAATTGCTTAATTGCTTAATCTAATATCAAAAAAAAGAGCGCCTAATGGCGCTCTTTGTCTCTCTCATTTAGTATTTATGCTTCAAAGTCCATAAGTGTAATAACTCATTGGCAATGGTCGCTGCAGCAATCGCTGTTAGTTCACTTTGGTCATAGGATGGAGATACTTCAACCACATCCATACCGACCATATTAATGCCTTTCAATGCACGAAGTACTTTGAGTACTTTATCGCTGGTTAAGCCACCACATACTGGAGTGCCTGTCCCTGGAGCGAATGCGGGATCAAGGCAGTCAATATCAAAGGTTAGATACACAGGTAAGTCACCCACACGTGCTTTAATTTGCTCTGCGATATCTTGTGCAGGCAAATCATTAGCTGCCATTGCATCAATCACTGCAAACTCATGTTTGCTTTGATCAAAATCAGTACGAATACCGATTTGAATACTGTGATCAACATCAATAAGCCCTTCCATCGGCGCATGATAAAACATGGTACCGTGATCATAGCGAGAGCCATTGCTGTAAGTATCTGTATGGGCATCAAAATGCACTAATGCCATCTTACCATATTGCTTAGCATGGGCACGCAGTAGCGGCAAAGTCACAAAGTGGTCGCCACCTAAACCTAATAATGTTTTACCTTGACGAAGAATTTGCTCAGCGGCTAATTCTAACTGCGCGGTAAAATATTCTGGGTCGCCTACTGGGTAAGTAAAATCACCCGCATCAGCTAATTTTAAACGCTCAAACAACGGAAACGTCCATGGGTACTTGGTTTCTTCCCATGCCAGGTGCACTGAAGCTCGACGAATTGCGTCAGGCCCTAAACGTGCACCAGGGCGACCTGAGGTCGCCAAATCAAAGGGTAAACCTAGCACCACTACATCCGCATCGATTGCAGTGATGTTTTGCACCATCGGCTGACGTAAAAACGTCATGCCGTTTGAATATAATGAATGATCTGTGTGGTCAAACAATGTCGACATTGCTTATAACTCTTCTAAATAAGTGTAACCATTTAAGCCAGTTTGCAGCTCATCTAATACGCTTTGCTGCTCAGTTTCTGGCAATTTAGCTGCCACCAGCTGGGCGTAAGACTGCTGGAAGCTTTCTACATCTAAATGTACGTAACGCATCATGTCTGCAACGGTATCACCTTCGTTAACTTCAGTGATTTGCGCTTGACCTTGCTCATCCATTTTTATAATTGCACTGTGTGTGTCGCCAAATAAGTTATGCATATCACCTAAAATCTCCTGATAAGCACCCACTAAGAAAAAACCCATTAAGTAAGGTTTTTCTTCGCTAAATGCTGGCACAGGTAATGTGCTTTCAATACCTTGGCCGTCTACATAGTGCTCCATAGCACCGTCTGAATCGCAGGTAATATCAAGTAACACGGCGCGTTTTTGTGGTGCTTCTGTTAAACCACTTAGCGGTAGAACAGGAAACACTTGGTCAATACCCCATGCATCCGGTAATGACTGGAACAATGAAAAGTTCACAAAAAACTTATCTGCTAAACGCGCATTTAATTCATCAATAATCGGGCGATGAAAACGGTTTTTGTTATCCATATGTTTGTTAAGTTCATAACATACACGTAAGTTAACTTGCTCCGCCCATGCTCGCTCTGTTAAATCTAACAAACCAAGTGCAAACTGATTATGTGCTTCGGCTAAATCGCCTTGGCTATCGTGATAGATTTCGATTAATGCACGGTCGTCATTGTCATCACTTAACTGCTGCCATGATGTCCACATGTTTTTTAATAATAGTGGTGCATCAGCGGCTGGCGCTTGAATGTCTTCAGGTACATAGCTTTCGGTGCCGATAACATTCGAAATCAATACAGCATGGTGCGCTGTTAACGCACGACCTGACTCAGAAATAATGCGCGGCATTGGTTGCTCATATAACTTACAGGTATCACCAATGGTGTATACGATGTTATTAGCGTATTCACTTAGGCTGTAGTTCATTGAGTTATGTGACTGGCTACGAGTACCGTCATAATCTACCGCTAAACCGCCACCCACATCTAAGCAATCGATTTGTGCACCTAATTTACGTAACTCACAGTAAAAACGCGCAGCTTCACTCACACCTAAACGAACATCGCGGATGTTTGCCATTTGCGAGCCAAGGTGAAAGTGTACAAGTTGGATCAGATCAAGTTGATCAGACGCTTTTAAGCGATTGACCACACTGAGTACTTGCGATGCCGACAAACCAAATTTTGATTTTTCGCCACCACTTGCTTGCCACTTGCCCTTACCTTGCGACGCTAAACGTACACGAATACCAATGCGTGGCTTTACGTTTAACTCTTTTGCTTGGCTAAGCACCATGTCTAGCTCAGACAGTTTTTCAAGAACAATGTAAACCTTGTGGCCTAGCTTTTCGCCAATCAGTGCTAAACGAATGTATTCTTGGTCTTTGTAGCCATTACACACAATGACAGCACTGGTTTTTTCTGCCATTGCTAATACAGTTAATAGCTCAGGTTTACTGCCCGCTTCTAGGCCCAATTGTTTCTTTTCAATATCAGCTTGGCTTGCAACAATTTCTTCAACAACTTCACGCTGTTGGTTTACTTTAATTGGGTAAACAAGCAAATAGTCTTTCGGATAACCATAATTTTCAATCGCCGTGTTAAATGCCTGACATAAGCTATGTACACGATGATGTAAAATTTGTGGAAAACGAACCAACGCAGGCAAGCTTAAGCCTTTGTCTTGTAACTGCTGTGCGATATCAATTAGTGCAATGGTTTGCTCTGGGGCATGGGCCTTTGGCGCAACATACACATCACCTTGATCATTAATACCAAAGAAACCTTGGCTCCAATGACGAACATTGTAACTCGTGCGAGCTTGTTCTAGTGATGTTGTTTCTTTCATCTATCTTTCTCTTTTATTTTAGTAATGCCGAAATCGGCAAGGGTTGTTGCCGCGCATTAAAAGAAAAATAGTGACTCAAGTCCAACAAGAATTTTTACTCGTAACGAGTGATTTTTGATGTGAAAAGCTAATCAACATCCCTAAATGTTTTTAAACCATATTTCAAGGGACAGTCACTGAAAATAGTATTTAATAGGATCACATTTAAAGGGACAGTCACTGTAGAATATATGTACTGGTAAATTACCTTTTCATATTGATTTTAATGGGCTGGTATTACTTTTGTGATTTCATCAGCGGCTGAAGAATTTGACCCTAACCATCTCCACGCTTCATATTGCTCGTTATCATGCCAAGTAATACCTATGTACTCTTGCCAGTTTTCGAAGTCTTTTGTGCGATATTTTTCAACCCCGCAACCTCCTGCGCCAAAAGAGGTGCGGCAAATTCTTACAGTGAGATAGGTGCCATCAAAATTCAGCTGCGATTGCTTATCAGCGCAAATACTTAAAGGACGAGTAGGAAATATAAGAATAACTTTTGTTTTTATAGTGCCATTATGGTTGAAGACACCAGAAAGACTGTAGCATGAGTTTAAATAGAGCTTAGTACTATTAATAATAAGGTCTGGTTGCCTACTCTGAGAAGTAATGGATACCTGTGAACTATCACCACAAGCAGCAATCAGAAAGAGCGTAACAAAGCCCAATAGTTGTAAGGTGAATTTATAAATAAAGATGACCTCACTAAAACATAGCTTACCACCTAAATTACTGATTTAGCCCAAGCTCCATAAACAAACTTTGTGGATTTTCGTTGTAATTACCAAACGGACCACAACGATTAAAACCTAAGTTTTCATATAAGCTAATTGACTCTGTTTGTTTAGGACCTGTTTCAAGACGAATAAGCGGTATTAGTTGCTCACCAGCTTGATGTAATAATATCTGCATAATTCGACGTGATAACCCTTTACCACGGTAGCTTGGTTTTACATATAAGCGGCGGATTTCACCATAAGGAGGGTTGCCTTCTTGCATAACGATTGCGCCACATGCAACGATACCATCTTCATTTTTTAAGCCTATAGCATAAACATTAGGCTCAGCTAGCTCTTCAACACTTAAAGATTGAGCGGTAGCAACAGGGTATAGTGAGTTTATGAGTCGGTCTATATCAGAAAACACGCTTACTACTTCAGGATCATGTGGATTTAAATCGACTAACTGCATAAAACTCCCATTTTTATATGTCTTTTTTGTTAACTATGTGAACAATAGTATCGGATATTTCCATTATCCTCTACTGTAGTTTTCAATAATGATTTTATAGGTACTGTTCGGACCGACATACTATCTCTAAGTTCAACAGTATGTAACCAAAAAAACGCCAAGTTGATAAAAACTAAAGTCTAAACTACACCACACCATTCAAGGTTAATAATTTATACCTATAGATTTTTTCCCAGAGATCACTTCAGAGTTCGTAAAGCCTTTTTAAAGGGACAGTCATTTAAAACCAACAACTACTGTATTTTTAAAATCTGAAGGCAGTGATTTAAAAATATAAAGGTTGAGTCAAAAAAATTACTAAACTTATTCTGTAATTATGTTTAGCGAGTGTGCTTCAGAGAGAATAGAGCTTTGACTTTAGCCTTTTAGGGCTAATTATTTCAAACAATTAAATTTAAAGCGTGACGATACTAGCGATTTGAAATTACGTTAAAATAAACCTAGAAACTTAACTCGCTAATAAAGTTCGGCTATTTGTAATGTTACTTCGTCGCTTGCGAGCTGTTTTAATACAATAACTTTCAATAGCACCCACTCGACCTGCAGCTCCATGAAATAAGTTTTCAAACTGAGTTGTTAGCGTTAACCAGTTTTCAGCTTCGAAATTCAGTCTTTCAAGAATAGGAGGTAAATGATGCTCTATATATCCAGGCTTATCCGCGCTGATACAACGCCCAGTTTGCTCCACAAGTAGCAGGTATGACTTTAACTCAAAAGGTATTCCCTTTGATTTATACTTACTCATGCCACCAATAAAACGAGCTAGTAATTTAGGTTGCTTTAACTCCTTCGCGCTTTCGCATCGCTTTTTAAAACTGGTATAGTCCGATTGCTCCGGCGTGCTCGCAGCTTTAGCACGAACAGGGTTTAAATCAACATAGGCCATGCAGGCTAAAAGCGCTGATTCATCAAGGATAGCTTGGCTTTTAAAGCGCCCTTCCCAAAAATGCCCAGTACATTCATCTTCTTTATTTGCCCGTCTGGCAATATATTCATTTAGCATTCGCATGAACCAACTAATGCTCGAAAGGCGCGCTCTGTATTCTGCAACCTCTTTATTTAAGAAGACTTGTTGACCATCACTTAACGGCTCACCATGAAGGGCTTTTTGAACTAAAGGCGTCATTTTACTGAGCTTAAACCAGCGTAAAAGGATGGCTTTATCCGATAACCTATTTGCTTTTTTATCATCAACATAAAGCACAAGATGCGTATGATTGCTCATCACCGCATAAGCACACACATCAATGCAAAATACCTTTGCAAGAGCAAGCAGACGCTGTTCAACCCACCCTCTGCGGTGTTCATATGATTTGCCTGTGAGTGCGTCTTCTCCACAAAGGTAGGCACGTCTAACACAGCGAGATACACAATGATAATATTTGGTATTCGACAAACAGATTTGCCGCTTCCTTGCTAAAGCCATCGTCCACTCCTTGAACTGATAATCTGAAATGCATTAGCTGTAATTAAAGTGTAGACAAAGTTTTCTGTGCCGCAAGAGCAATAAATACAGTGACTGTCCATGTAAAGTTAAATTTTATTAAGAATTAGAGTGCCTATCCGACTTAAAGTGACTGTCCATGTAAAGAGTTAAACACTTTGTTACGGAAAAAAGCTGTTCAAATATCGTCAAAACCCTATACTGCAAACAACAAGAAATAAGATGAGGTTTTCTCGTGCAGTTCACTCAAGGTATGGAATACTTCTTTTCTGGCTTTAAGTTAATTAGCCAAAAAGGGTTGAAACGTTTTGTACTTATTCCTTTATTAATCAATATTCTGCTTTTTGGTAGTTCGCTGTTCTTTTTGTATGGCTGGCTCACCGATGGCTTTGCTTACATGAACTCGTTATTACCAGAATGGCTTAGCTGGCTCGAGTGGCTAATGTGGCCAATTGCTGTGCTGGTGATTTTATTTAGTTACAGTATGCTCTTCACAGTTATAACAAACTTTATAGCAGCCCCATTTAACGGCCTACTCAGTGAAAAAGTCGAGCTTTATCTCACTGGGCAAAAAATTAATGACGATAGTCTTTTCGATACAATGAAAGATGTGCCACGCATGCTCGGCCGTGAGTGGACAAAACTTTGCTATTACCTGCCGCGCGCTATAGGCTTTTTTATCTTACTGTGGATTTTACCTGTGATCGGTCAAGTTTTATGGGTGTTATTCACTTGCTGGATGTATGCAGTACAATATGAAGACTATGCGTTCGATAACCATAAAATTAGTTTTAACGAAATGAAAAATGACTTAAAGCAAAAGCAAACATTATCTTATGGCTTTGGTTTAGCTGTCATGATTTTAACTGCTATCCCATTCGTAAACCTAATTGTTATGCCCGTTGCTGTTTGCGGTGGCACACGGTTATGGGTTGAAAACTATCGAAGCCAATATCGAAGTTAAAATGTTTGAAAAGCCAGTAGAAAACTATTGGCTTTTCAATACACTATAATTAAATTTAACTGGTAAAGGATCTGATAACTCGGTGCCAAAGCGAGGTTCATCAAATTGACTAATAACCACCGTAAATCTTTCTTCCCCCATATTGAGTATAAATGGGGTCCCTATCTTTGCTAGCTCTGAAATTTGTTTGTGTTTATTTTCTAATAAAACAGTGCCTAAACCTTTATTTTTAACTAAAAGTGCATGTGCGTTATTCCCTAAAACAATCCTAGCTTGATGTGATTCGCGATATTCAGCCCGCCATTGCCCTCTTTGGTATAGAGTGTATATGATTGAGATCCCATCGGGTTCAACGATACGTCCCTCTTGAATTTTACAATGTTGGCAACCAATTACTGAGCCTGATTTCCAGTTTACTGGCTGCCCATCATAATTTAATCTAGATGACATATGCCATTGAGGTTCAACATCTGGTGTGCATGCAACACAACATATCAACATAAAAAATATAACCAGATACTTCACTACTTAATCCCTTGCTTTTCTCTAGCAGCTTTAATTTCACTAAGAAGTTTTAAAGGTGGCGCTTGCTCTTCAATCATTCGTTGTTGTATATGCTTCGACACATCCTTTTGATCGCTATCTTGCTGATGAACACCGAAGCGATTGCCAGAGAAAAAGGTATAAAAACGAAGTTCAATCAAACTCCACTCATCAACATCATTTAGCACAGTTACGGCGGTATCATCATTCGTATCTTGGCTTAGAGTTTCAGTCAAATCAGCATTACAATTAAAATCTACAGCAGCAGAGCCGGGATACCTTAAACCATTAGCCTCTATTATATTATTTTCGTCTATGGAACTTCCGAGTCCATGCGAATAAGACATTACAAAATTTTCAGGAGAGTCAAATGGGCTATTAGTCAAATCCGCAGTTTGTACGGCACAATTGGCATTCTCACGATAGCGACTCGAATAATAGCGATCTCCCTCATTATTCCCTATCGTCGGTAACCCTCTCAACTGATAAAGGTAATTCATAATACTCAAATGATTTGGTTTATAGTTTGTACTTTCATCACCACCATGCTCTAAACCTAAATTATGGCCAAGCTCATGCATTATCGTTGATGCTTGGTAGTTGAAGGTTAAATTTCGAGATATTTCGTTATCAAGTGATAACCCCCAATTCCCCATACTTATCATCAAATCGTTACCACTTAATTCAGCAACCCCTGAAGAACCCGCACTGCCATCAATGTTTCGACTATTAGCCATTAACATATAATGAAATATCGGCTTACGTCTCATGTCAAAGTTTGCCATTTTATAATGAAACAAACTCTCAACACCTTGGTTAAAGTTATAAGGTGTATATTGTCTAAAGGTTACTTGATCACCCCCACCTAAATCATGATCTTGTACAGATATTCCCCCTGCTTGGTGGTACAAATCCCCCACATCAAAGTGAACAACAATGCCTTGCTCAGCGAACGAGCTTACCACTTTTTCCAATGCTGTTTGGTGCGGTATTATTCCCGCATCACTGCTATCCATATAATCCACTTCAATAAAGATATCTTTTTGATTAACTCTAGCTCCCCAAGCATGCAGAGGTAGTCCAGAAAAAGTTGACCCAGGGAGTTCTGAACAGTCAGGAATACCATCTTCATCACTGTCATCTTCGCAGCTAACATCATTAACACCCGCCGGTGTCGTAAATTGGCTATAGTGCCAATCAGATGATGAATTAGTATCTGTGTTATCTATATCTCTTTTAATACTTGAGCCAGTTACATTAGAAATGACAGGTGCTGATCCTGTTTGCCATTGTCCTGCCGTCAGAGGCTCAGTAGTGTCATTGCCAAATCGAACAAAATCCACAGTACTTCCCGAGTCACGCGTTAGTAATTCAACAAACCCATTCAAAAACCAATAAGGGCGAACCGTTGAGTCAATATCACCAATAAAAGCGATAGATTTATTTTGCTCAGTTGTATCGTAAAATAATTGATCACCAAAACCACTATGAACTATGAGATATTCCTCAGGAGCAATCACTTGGTCAGGCAAATTAAAAATTGTTGCGGCCGAAATACTATTATCAGAACTGTCACGACTTTTTACTCGTACACTGTAATCAGCTAAATTAACACTACTATCGGTTCCGTTATAAAGTTCAAACCAAGGCGTGTCGTTGCTAAAACGAATAGCGACAACCTCAGTTATCTTTAAATCATTACTTCCAGTTGTAAAAGTAGAAACTACTTGGGCTAAAGCAGGTGTATCAGCAAAATTAACTAAGTCTTCGGTTAATCTTAACGCATATTCTGTTGCTTGATTAAAAGCAGCTGTAAACTCAATATTGTTAAAATATTCATTGTCATTTCCTTGTGGTCCCGTCATCTCTAATGAGTCGATTGCTAAGCAAGTTTCAAAATTATCAGCTGATAATTGCACACTTCCCTCACATACACCATTGGCGCTATTAACAACTAAACTCGATGACTTCATCACATCAGACATCGATAACATAACTCGAGCATTTACACTCACAGCAGAGGCTGCATCTTCAGGGCTTACATTTACAACAGTGGCTGCACTAGTATCTGTAATTGTCACGCTCACTGTCGCTTGGGCACTCTGAGTTCCATCCGATACAGTTACAGTAAAAGGCGCTTGCGATATGCTATTTGATGCAGGTTGATAAAGATAACGAAAAGTTGTTGCATCAACTAAAGTGATACTCGCCCCAGCTAACTGCTGAGAAAAACTAATAGTTAACTCATCCCCATCAATATCACTCGCGTCAATAGTAAATTCTCTACTTTCATTAAACTCTGTAGTAATAGCAATATCAGACACTGTGGGTGGTTTATTAACATGAATGATCATAAATGTGAGGCTTGCTGAAGATATTGCTCCTTGATCATCTACCGCAGTGATCCGAAATATCACCTCGGCATTTTCAGACACTTCTGGCGCTGTGAAAGTAATAGTTTCTCCATTTTGCACAAAATCTACTGATGGCCCACTTAACTGCTGCCACTCAATATCTGCTATAACCCCGTCGCTGTCTGTAACAACCACAGAGACAGAAGCTTGCGTTAACTCAGTAATATCAGCAATCGCATCGAGGGTAATGACAGGCGCAAGATTTATGTAATTTTCAACCACAACACTAAATTCTGCAGAGCTTGTAGCTCCATCATCATCAGTTGCTGATACTTGGAAGGTAATTTCATCATTTGTTTCTACTTCAGGGGCCGTATAATTTATTAAATTATCAGTTGCAGTAAAATCGGTAATCGGGCCTGAAGTTTGCACCCAACTATAGCTAATAATACTACCATCACTGTCTGTTGCCGTAGCTGTTAATACTCCTTCAGCCCCTTCTTGAATATTTTGCGAACCAGTTATACTCACTGATGGAGCACTGTTTGCGCTTACATCTATAGTAAAAAGCGCCGTGCTTTGTTCACCAAAACTATCAGTAACTGTCACCGAAAAAACAAGCTGAGTTAAGGTTGCAACATTTGGTGTGGTAAAACTAATTGTGCTCGATCCATTTTCAAACTCTACATCTGGACCAGCCGTTTGCTGCCAATCATAACTAATAACCTCTCCATCAGAATCTGAGGCATTTGCACTAAGAGAAATATTGTTACTAGAAGAGGATATCTGAGGGCCAGCAACCGATATTGTCGGGGCTTGATTAACATTAATAATGGTAATAGTGATACTGGTTGTAGCTGTTGCGCCTTGATTATCAGTAACGCGCAAAGAAAATGAGACATCTGTGTCAGTATCTACTGCAGGAATTGATACATTGATTTGTTGACCGTTTGCTGCAAAATCGATAGAAGGGCCACCAGTTTGCTGCCAAGAAAAGTCGGCTATAGAACCATCACTATCGTTGGCTGACGCACTTAATGAAAGTGTTGCCAGCTCATTGACCTCAGTATCACCAGAAATACTTACTTGTGGCGCTTGGTTCTCAGCATTATTAGACTCTTCACTCCCTCCACCGCCTCCACAAGCCGTTAAAAAAATGGAAAATAAAATACTAAGCCCAAGTAACTTTATTCTATTCTCCATTTTTAAGCCCTCGCGATTAACTGTATAAACTTTGTGGCACCTTAGTTACATTTAAATGAACCGTGACCTCTTCACGGTCATGGTATAAGTGCTTAGCTTGCAGTTCGTAACTTACGCCATATTTATCAAGCTCTTCTTTAATCATTTTTAAACACTCGTAAACGCTATCAAAACGTTTTTTCATCGGTAGTTTAAGATTAAAAATAAGCTCTTTTGCGTAGGCGTTCACCGCCCAATCAATCATAAGGTTAGTCACTTTTGCTGGCTTTTCCACCATGTCACAGACTAACCATTGGATATTGCGCTTTTCTGGACGGTATTTAAAACCATCGACCCTAAAGTGCTTAACTTGCCCTGTTTCCATCAAGTCATCGTTCATAGGACCATTATCAATTGCGCTTACAAACATACCTCGGCGCACCAATTGATATGTCCAGCCCCCTGGGCAAGCACCTAAATCAACGCCTCGCATGCCAGGTTGCATACGTTCTTCAGCTTCATGAGGTGGAATAAACACGTTAAAGGCTTCATCGAGTTTTAACGTTGAGCGGCTCGGCGCATCACTCGGCATACGTAAACGCGGGATACCCATAAAGAAAGGCGAATTATTGAATGTATATGAATAGCCAACATAAGCACTGTCGTTTGCTAAAAATAACACATGCATAACAGGTTTTTTCTCAGCAATTTCGCGTGTTACCTTCGAGCGCTTTTCAAGCGATTTTTTCAGAGGTGTAGAAATCTTTTTGCAGAACTTACTTAGCTCTTTACCTTCGTTGGTATCTGGCGTTTCTACGCGTAGGTCACCACATTCAGGAAACTCAGCGGCAGCATCAACAATAGCACTAACGCGGTCTTCAAGTGGCATGTTATCGACTAAGGCGCCAGTAAACCATTGGCGAGCAAATACCATATTTTTGAAATCGACTTTTTTGATGATTTCTTCACCGTGGCTTGCATCAAAACATTCGTAAACAACAATGCCCGTATTTGGTTTTGTTTTTACGTAACCTGCAAAGCCCTGTTCAGCAGCCTGAAAAGTAATTTCAGCAGCGGCATCATTTTCAAAACCACTGCGACAATAAATAACTACACTCGACATAGATAACCCTTAAAACTTATATCGTGCTGCTTGAACTAACAAAATAGCCCAACCAATAATAAAACAAACACCGCCAATTGGGGTGATAGGCCCAAGCCACTTCATGCCCGTTAGTGCGAGTAAATACAAACTACCGCTAAATAACACGGTACCTGCGATAAAAAATCCACCAGCCCAGCTTAAGTTCATGCCCCATTTAACTAAGATAGCAATTGCTATCAATGCAAGGCCATGCACCATTTGGTATTCAGCAGCGGTTTTAAAAATTCCAATCGCATACTCAGAAACGCGGCTTTTTAAACCATGAGCAGCAAATGCGCCAAGCATTACCGAAAGCATGCAAAATAAGCTACCAATCATTAAATAGAGTTTGATCATTGCGTATCTCCAGCCGCTAAATTCAAAATAAACTGCGCTGCATAATCTGCAGCTTGCTGTAAGTTTTCTTGTTCTGAAATGCCACTTTTTTTACGAGGTTTTAATGAGTGGTCACCATCTTTGAGAAATTTAATCTCTGGCGGATTAACCATTTCAAGTTCAGCGAGTTCTTGCTGATTCCCAAATGTATCACGCTCACCTTGCAGGACTAAAAAAGGGCATGGCATATCAACAAAATGATCTATACGCAGTTTATCGGGTTTACCCGGTGGGTGAAACGGATAGCCAAAAGCCACAACACCTGCAATTTGAGCTTGGTCTTGCTCAGTACAAAGCATCGAAGCCATACGCCCACCCATAGATTTACCCCCAATAAAAAGCGGCAATTCTGGCTGGCGCTCGGCTAAAACTTCACCAAAGTAGGCAAGTAACTTAGGAGCGCGCTCGGGTGGTCTACGCTTGCCTGTTTCTTTTGCAATTTGCATATACTGAAAATCAAACAAGGCTACATCAATCCCATGCTGACTAATCAAGTTAGCCATTGTTTGCATAAACTCAGAATCACTGCCTGCCCCTGCACCATGGGCAAATATAAACTGTGCACGCGCCTTGCCCGTTGTACTTTTAAACCACTGTAACATGTTAATACTCTTGTTCTTGTTCAACTAAGCTCAGCATCCAGTCTTTGAAAGACACTATTTTGCCAAGCTCTGTTTGCGATTCGCGGATCACTAAATAGTATGCATTTTTACTTTCTAATGAGTGATTAAATGGAATAACTAGACGACCCGCATCAATATCAGGTTTTGCTAAAACGCTATTACCAATGGCAACCCCCTGTCCATGCACCGCGGCTTGCAATACCATAGATGAGTGACTAAAAATCGGCCCTTGGTTAACTTGTACATTACGCACACCAGCCGTTTTCATCCACGTTTTCCAATTTTTACGGGTGGTATCATGCAATAAGGTATGATTTGCTAAATCACTGGGTTGATTAAGTGGCTTAGGACCCGTTAACAGCAATGGGCTACATAATGGCACTAGATATTCAGTATGCAGCTTATATGTCTGTACCCCACTCCAGTGGCCACGACCATAATAAATAGCAATATCTACATCGTCAGAAAGTGAATTTTCATCCTGATCTTGCGCTTTAATTCGCACGTCGATTTCTGGATGTAATTCATTAAATAAACTAAGTCTAGGTACTAACCATTGAATCGCAAAACTTGGCGTTAAACTTACCGTGAGTGACCCTTTCGCACCGCGGGCTAGCAGTTTTTCTGTGGCATCAATGAGCTGAGTAAAAATTTCTTTTATATCTAAAAAGTAACCTTGCCCTTCTTCAGTTAACAGCAAAGAACGATTTTTACGTAAAAACAGCTTTAAACCTAAATGCTCTTCAAGGGTTTTAATTTGATGGCTCACCGCAGCCTGCGTTACATATAGCTCTTCTGCTGCTTTGGTAAAGCTCAAATGGCGGGCAGCGGCTTCGAATGCTTTTAGTGCATTTAAAGGAGGTAAACGACGAGACATAGACACCAAGCTTAGAATTAGTTTTTCTTATGCGTCGATTATAGCGATACAAATAAAAAAAGGCGACCATGGTCGCCTTTTTCATACTTAAATACTTATATATTTAAATTATAAATCGCTTGCGCTGGTATCGAGTGGTGCAAAGCTCTTAACTAAGTCATCAACCGCTTTCATTTGCGATAAGTAACCTTCTAGCTTGCTTAGTGCAAGTGCACATGGGCCGTCACATTTTGCTTCATTCGGATTAGGGTGCGCTTCAATAAATAAACCCGCAATACCTAATGCCATGCCACTGCGAGCAAGTTCTGCAGCTTGTGCACGGCGACCATCCGCAGAGTCAGCTCGGCCTCCCGGGCGTTGTAATGCGTGCGTTGCATCAAAGATAACCGGCGCCATAGGCTTCATGTCATCCATACCAAGCATATCAACCACAAGGTTGTTATAACCAAAGCTTGTGCCACGCTCACACAGTGCAACATTGTTGTTGCCCGCTTCATTAAACTTTTTAATGATATGACGCATTTCGTGTGGTGCTAAAAACTGTGGCTTTTTCACATTGATAATAGCGCCAGTTTTTGCCATGGCTACGACTAAGTCAGTTTGACGAGCTAGGAATGCCGGTAACTGAATTACATCAACTACTTCAGCTACAGGAGCTGCTTGATGCGGCTCATGTACGTCAGTGATCAGTGGCACATTGAAAGTAGATTTAATTTCTTCAAAGATTTTTAAACCTTCTTCCATGCCAGGGCCACGGTATGAGTTAATTGAAGAGCGATTAGCTTTATCAAAAGACGCTTTAAAAACGTATGGAATGTTTAGCTTTGATGTTACTTCTACGTAATGCTCCGCAATTCGCATCGCTAAATCACGTGATTCAAGTACGTTCATACCGCCAAACAATACAAATGGTTTGTCGTTGGCTAATTCAATCTCGTTAATTTTAATTAACTGGTTGTTCATTTCTATTCCTTAAGGTGCAACAGCTTGTAGCATTAATCCACAAATATAAGCCATGTAAGTACCAACACCATAGCCTAAAACAGCAAGTAAAACACCTACTGGCGCAAGTGATGGGTGGAATGCTGATGCAACAACAGGTGCTGATGCTGCGCCGCCTACATTGGCCTGAGAGCCTACCGCCATATAAAACAGTGGTGCTTTAATTAGTTTCGCCACAATAAGCATTAAGCTTGCGTGAGTAATCATCCAAATAACACCGAGTACGAAGTACATTGGTGAATCAAAAATCGCGGTAATATTCATGTGTAAGCCAATTGAAGCAACAAGAATATATAAAAAGCTTGATGCTACTTTTGACGCACCAAAAGCTTCAATATGGCGAACTTTAGTAAACGATAAACTAATACCAATTGTGGTAGAGATAACGATTAACCAGAAGAATTTACTGTTTAAACTATACTCTTGTGCCCACGGGAAGTTAGCCCCAAAGAACGGACCTAAAAAGTCAGCACAAAAATGTGCAAGGCCAGTAATACCAAAGGCAATTGCGATAATCGTCATGTAATCATTTAGAGTTGGCATGCGCGCATGCTCAGCATGATACTTTTCTACGCGCTCTTTTAAATCTTCAATTGCACGCGTATCTGCGCCTGTTTTAGCATCAATCGCCTTATGGTTTGCTGCCATTAATAACAGTACGGCCATCCATAAGTTAGCCACAATCACATCAACTGTCACCATTGCAGAGAAGATATCGCCGCCTACTTCAAACATTTCTTTCATTGAAGCTTGGTTTGCGCCGCCACCAATCCAGCTACCGGCGATAGTCGTCATACCACGCCACACTGCGTCAGGGCCATGGCCCCCCACCGCTTCTGGGTAAACTGCGCTCATTACTAAGATAGCCAAAGGGCCACCAATAACAATACCCAAGGTACCTGTTAAAAACATGATTAATGCTTTTGGTCCAAGGTTTAGGATCGCTTTTAAATCAATACTGATGGTAAGCAAGATTAAGCAAGCTGGCAGTAAATAGCGTGACGCTACAAAATATACATTCGAAGAATGACCATCAACAATCCCAAAAGTATTGAGTAATGATGGTAAAAAGTAGCAAAGCAATAATGCTGGTACATATTTATAAAATTTTTGGCAGGCAGCATTATTACTGTGCGAGGTTTTAAAAATAAACCCCAAAATAACGGCAAGCAAACCAAGTACGACTGCGTCATTGGTAATTAGCGCACTGTGGGCGTCAGTCATAAATGTTCCTTTAAATTAGTGGTGTGTATTATTGTTGTCTTCTATTTCAGCTATCTGGTGCTGAATTAATTCGATAGCGGGATCATCTGGGCACTCATTAATAAAGTACTGCAAATCATCACGCGCCATTTTTGGGCAATCTAGCTGATTAAGTAAATAGCCGCGGTCACGACGCTCATAAGGGTCATCACCAAGTAATTCCATCAGCATATCAACACAATGCAATGCATGACCAAATTTACTTTCGCTGATGAACGACCATTTTTGCTGTGCTAGATACAGCTTATAAAGCTCTTCTTCAAAAATCAGTTCAAGCGGTTCTTGCTCATCGCCATTTTCTTCACAGGCATTCTCAGGTGTTATATACCAGCTCTGCTGACCTGTGCTTGGCTCAATTAAATAGCCCTCTTCATCACTCATCCCAACGTGAACGTGCACGTCTCCCTGACTAAGTGTGACCGTGGCATCAAGTTCAGCATGCTGTAATAAATGACAAAGTAAAATTGCCAGCGTGGTTTGCGTGCCACTGCGCATAGTAATGGTATAGCTAAAGCTATTTAACGTGTACTCTGGCACTTTTAAGCTTGATGAGCTAAACAGCCATTGCTGATAAAAGGTATCAAGTAACTTATCGAGACGCTCATGTGGCTCTTTTAATTCGGCGCAAAGAGCTGTTACCGTATTTTCAAGCTCATTAAGGGTGTCATAACAGGCTGTTAAATCAGCTTGTTGATCCCACTTTAATTCAGCGTCGATACAACGATAAAGCACTTTAGAAGAAAATGCGTCAAAGGCCTCATCTTGATAGGATTCATTTTGATCTTCAAACCAAGGGGTGGTCATTTATACTGCTACATCTCTTTCAAAAACGAACAGCTAGTTTACCTACTTTTGCTTTAAGTTACCAATACTGAGCGTTGAGATATAAAAAAGCGGTACGACAGCCAATGCAATCAAATACCGCTCAGAGATTTGTTATAAAAGAAGTGCTGTTTTTGCAGATGCTAAATAACCAATTGCTAATAAAATAAGCGTGGTAATCGCAAGTAATACAAGCTTCGCGCTTTTTGCACTTTGCTTAGCGGCAACCACACCGAGTAAAATATAAGCAACCACTAAGATTATCTTTTCTAATAACCAAGATTGTTCAAGCGGGTTAAAACCGGCCATTACAATTAATGCCACTGCAGAAATAAGTAATAAGGTGTCGATACTGTGGCTGCCAATAAACACTACTTTGTTTTTTGCCAGAACGCCCGTCTTTAAGCGAGAGAAAGAACGAACGTAGAATAAGATAATACTCAACACGGCAAATAACATGTGAGTATGTTTTACTGCTAAATAATCCATATGCCCCTAATTTTATTTTAATTAATCTGGATAACGTACAAGTACGTCTTCTATTTCTTTAATTCGCTGATTAAACACATCAATCAACTTTGGATCAAATTGTTTGCCCTGTTGCGCGTTAATTTCTTTCACAACATCGTCAAGCGACCACGGCTCTTTGTAGCAGCGCTTATGACGTAGTGCATCAAATACATCAGCTAAAGCAACGATGCGACCTGCAATAGGGATGTCTTCGCCTTTCAACCCTTTCGGGTAGCCTGAACCATCCCAACGCTCATGGTGTGACAACGCAATCACTGCGCCAGTATTAACAATGTCACGATTGGAGTCTTTTAAAATTAAATGACCTTTTTCAGCATGAAGTTGCATGATAGCCCACTCTTCATCGGTCAATGGCCCCGGCTTATTTAATATAGCGTCGGGAATACCCACTTTACCCACATCATGCAATGGCGCAGCTAAGCGAATAAGCTCTGCTTCGCGTTTTGATAGACCATAGCCCATGGCAAGTTCATAACAAATGTGCGACACACGCTTTACATGGTTACCTGTTTCTGTTGAACGTTGCTCTAACGCTTCACTGAGCCTAAATACTAACTCTTGTTGTGTTGCTTCGATTTCAGATTGTAACTGTACATTTTCATACGCCAGCTGCACATTTTGCGAAAAGATTTCAATCAAGTGACGCTGAGTGTCGGTTAAATGCTTAGGGATACCTGAAATAAACAACATGGAATTATGATTATATTCACTACTGCAATAGGCAAATAAATAGTTCTCACGATAAACAATGGTTTTTTCATTTAAGGCTTGCTGACAGGCTTGAAGCTGATCGTGACTTAACACCTCTTCAATCGCCTTGCCTTCACTGCGTTCAAACTCACCTCGGCCCGAAAACACCACTAGCTTCTTTTGGTTATCTTGCGGGTTACTCGCAACTAAACTGGTTGCATACATGGCCTGATCAACGGTTCCTAATAATGAGGTAAGTTGTTGCATCACCCCTTCAATAAAGCTTTCAAGAGAATGAGTTGAAAAGATATCACGTGAAGCTTTAATAATTTTTTCAAGGCCTTGACGAGATTGTTCTATCGACAAAATATCACGATATGAACGCAAGCTCGACATCACTACTGTGAACAGTTTTTGTGCTGTTAATTCAGTTTTTGATTTGTAGTCATTGATATCGTAATTAACGATGACTTGACGCTCTGGTGCTTGCCCAGGCTGACCAGTGCGAAGAATGATACGAATATGATTATTTTTTGCGGTTTCACGAATAAACTTGGCAACTTTAAGGCCGGCATCGTCGGTTTCCATAACCACATCGAGTAATACGATAGCCGCATCTGGATGCTCTTGAATAACCTGCTTAGCTTCTTCACCCGAATAGGCGCTAATAAACTCTAAACGTTTATCTTGAAATTCAAAGTCACTCAACGCAAGCTTTGTTACGGCATGTACTTCTGGCTCGTCATCAACGACGATGACTTTCCAACTACCCTGAACCACCTCATTAACTTCGTCAAGTGCTTCATCCGAAAACAAAAAATCATCCATTCTATGGGATCCTCAAAGGCTATGTACGCACAGTGCGCTTTATTGTTATTTAGGCCATTGTGCTAACGTTACACGGTCATTACCGCCAAGATCTTTAATTGTAAGTATATGGCTATACGACATTTGTGCAAAAAATTCTTGTACCTTCACACTTTGTTTGTAGCCATGTTCAATTAAAAGATAGCCATTTGTTGCTAAATAGTCACGTGCGATAGTAATAATTTGTTTAATATCGGCCATACCGTCGTCATCTGCAACTAATGCAGAGAGCGGCTCAAAGCGAACATCACCTTGGCTTAAGTGCTCATCATCATGTTCAATATACGGAGGATTGCTAACAATTAGGTCAAACTTTTGTCTACTTACTGCACTAAACCAATTGCTCAACGCAAAAGTGGCGTTGTTAATATTGAGTCGTTGTTTGTTCTCTTCTGCAAGCTCAACTGCAGCAGCCACTCTATCAACCCCTGTCACCTGCCAATTAGGCATTTCACTGGCTAATGCCAAGGCAATTGCCCCTGTGCCAGTGCCTAAGTCAAGCACGTTTGCAGCAGAAGGAAGCTCAAGCCCTAAAGCATATTCAACTAATGTTTCGGTATCAGGTCTTGGGATCAGAGTTGTTGGATTAACCTTTAAAGGAAGACTCCAAAATTCACGAAAACCAACAATATGCGCAACTGGTTCACCATTTAAACGACGCTGACATGCTTGTTCAAAATCAAGTTGTTGCTGTTCGGTAAGTTGTTTTTCGGGCCAGGTAAATAAGTAGCTACGAGGTTTATCAAGAATGGATAATAACAGGACTTGTGCGTCTAACTTTGCACTGTCGCTGCTAGGCGTTAATAACGCCGTTGCAGCAACAATTGCTTGTTCAATGCTTTGTGGCACGATTATTCATCGCCCATCGCAGCAAGTAAGTCAGCTTGGTGTTCTTGCATTAGAGGTTCGATAACACTTCCTAAATCACCGGCAACAACTTCATTCAAACGATAAAGTGTTAAGTTAATACGGTGATCGGTAATACGACCTTGCGGGTAGTTATAAGTACGAATACGCTCAGAGCGGTCACCACTACCTACTAAATTACGACGTTCTGACGCTTCAGCCGCTTGACGCTTTTCATCTTCAGCCTGTTGTAAACGTGCACCTAGTACAGACATCGCTTTGGCACGGTTTTTATGCTGTGAACGCTCATCCTGACACTCTACAACCACACCCGTTGGAATGTGTGTAATACGGATTGCTGAGTCAGTTTTATTTACGTGCTGACCACCGGCACCTGATGCACGGAAGGTATCGACTTTAATATCTGCAGGGTTAATCTCAATTGCTTCCGCTTCAGGAATTTCTGCCATAACGGCTACAGTACAAGCTGAGGTATGAACACGACCTTGAGACTCAGTCTCTGGTACACGTTGTACACGGTGCGCACCTGATTCAAACTTAAGCTGACCATACACGCCTTCGCCAGAGATATGCGCAATGACTTCTTTATAACCGCCGTGCTCACCTTCGTTAGTACTTACTACCTCTACTTTCCACTTTTTAGTTTCAGCGTAGCGGCTGTACATACGGAATAAATCACCTGCAAAGATAGCAGCTTCATCACCACCAGTACCGGCACGAACCTCTAAATAGACGTTATTATTGTCTTTAGGGTCTTTTGGTAACATTAGAATTTGGATTTCATCTTCTAATGCAATAATTTGTGCTTTTGCTTCTTTGTATTCTTCTTGCGCCATTTCACGCATATCAGGATCAGAGTCTTTTAACATTTCTTCAGCTGTAGCAACATCATCTTGTGCTTGTTGGTACGCTAAAAATGCTTTTACGATTTCTTCTAATTCTGAGTATTCTTTAGATAAGGCACGAAAGCGATTTTGGTCGCTGATCACAGAGGGGTCGCTTAGTAGCGCTTGCACTTCCTCATAACGCTCAACTAAGGTTTCTAATTTTCTATAAACAGACTCTTTCATTTAACGACTATTCCTGATCAATACCTAACATTTTCTTTAATTGGCTTAACTCCGCTGCTTCACCTTTTTTAGCAGCATCTTGAATGGCACGGGTAGGTGCGTGCATCAAGCGGTTGGTCAGTTTGTTTGCCAACTCGAGTATTACTTTTTCTGCCTCTTTACCTGCTTGTAGCTGGCCAAGGGCTTTTTCGACAAGTTCTGACTTTATATCTTGTACATCGTTGCGATAATGGCGAATAAGATCCACCGAATCGAGTGAACGCAACCACATAGCAAATTCATCGGTACGTGAGCGAATAATAGCTTGCGCTTGCTCCGCAGCCTGCTCACGGGCCGCGATATTCTCGCTTACTATGGCTTGTAAGTCATCAACTGAATACAAATAGGCAGCATCTAATTCGCCTACTTGGCTTTCGATATCACGCGGTACCGCAATATCGATAAATAACATTGGTTTGTGGCGGCGCTTTTTCAACGCCTGTTCTACCACCCCTTTACCAATAATAGGCAAGGTACTGGCGGTTGAACTAATAACAATATCGGCGTCGTGTAAACGCTCAGGTAACTGGGCAAGTGCAATCACATCCGCGTCAACCTCACTCGCTAAAGTTTTAGCGCGTTCAATAGTACGGTTTGCCACCGTTATTTTTTGCGGATCGTTTTGGTATAAGTGCTTAGCAACGAGTTCAATCGTTTCACCTGCACCAATTAGCAGTACATTGGTTTTATCTAGTTTGCCGTAAATATGTTTCGCAAGATTAACCGCGGCATAAGCAACAGATACTGCGCTAGCACCAATATCAGTTTCGGTACGAACTTGTTTTGCAACAGAAAATGTTTTTTGAAACAAGCGGTCAAAGGTTACACCAATGGCATCGTGAGTTTTTGCATTATGGTAGGCTTGTTTTATTTGCCCTAAAATTTGCGGCTCGCCGAGTACTAACGAATCTAGACCACAAGACACCCGCATTAAGTGATTAATTGCTTCGTGATCTTCATGATAATAGATATTGTTGCTCAGTTCATGTTCATCCAATCCATGGAAACTGGCTAACCAGTGCAACAGGGTTTGGGAATTACGCTCAGCAAGGCTACAATAGATTTCAGTTCGGTTGCAGGTCGAAACAATAACCGCTTCATTAAAATGCGCATGACCACTTAATTGCTGTAACGCCTCAGACATTTGCTCAGGCGAAAACGCGACTTTTTCGCGTAATTCTACGGATGCGGTTTTGTGATTTATACCAAGTGCTACGATGGTCATATGTACCAAATATTGCTAAGCCCAGCTGTAAAGGCATTAATTTTACCAAAAATCAGCGGAATATGGAAAGTAAGGAACGACATTTGATTAAACAATATTTGATTTTATTCATGTTTTTTTTATTTATCGGCGGTTGTGCGCAAAAAATTTCAACAGTTGATTACATTTATACTGACTGGAAAAGCCGATTAGAACAACAAGCTCAATGGCAAGTGCAAGGCAAAATGGCATTTATTAGTACAGAGCAGCGCCAGTCAGCCAATTTAAATTGGCAACATGATGAGCAATACAGCGAAATGGTACTTACCAGTTTTATTGGTACCCGTATTCTGTCTTTAAAGCAAAATGCACAAGGTGCTGAGCTTGAGTATGACGACAATGTATATACCGACCGTGATGCCTCAATGTTGTTATATCGTTTAACCGGTTTTTCAATCCCATTAGATAATGCCGCAAAGTGGCTAAAAGGTACCGTCGAGAGCGACCAAGCAAGCTATGATGAGCAAGGCCGTTTAAAAAGTCTTATTTGGCAAGCTCACAATGGTCAACAGTGGCAAATAACCTATTCAGACTTCATCAAACAAGATGGTTATTGGCTTCCTGTTAAGCTAAGCCTTAAAAACAATAAAATTCGTATTAAAATTCAACTTAATGATTGGCAGTTAAATTAATCATGACACACGCTTCAACCGCCCCGCTAACGTTAATAGCACCTGCAAAACTTAATTTATTCCTTCATATAAATGGTCGCCGTAAAGATGGCTACCATGAACTCGAAACCTTATTTACCTTTTTAGAATTTGGTGATGACTTAACATTTACTGTCAACAACGAGCCAAATATTACAGTAATCGGTGATACAAACGGTATTGAGCTTGCAGATAACCTTATATATAAAGCAGCCCGTTTATTACAACAGCACTGTGATTGCCAACAAGGCGCTTCAATAAAGCTATTAAAACGTTTGCCTATGGGCGGCGGTGTTGGCGGCGGCTCATCTGATGCCGCCACTACCCTGCTTGCTCTTAATAAACTATGGGGTTGTGATTTATCACTTACAGAATTAGCTCAGCTTGGGGTGAAATTAGGCGCTGATGTACCAGTATTTATCAATGGTCACACTGCCATTGCCCATGGGATTGGCGAGCAACTAGAAAATATTGAATTACCGCAAAGTTGGTTCTGTGTAGTGCATCCAGGGCAGCATGTGAGCACTGCGAAAATTTTTAGCCACCCAGATTTAAAGCGCGACACACCTAAGCTAAAAGCAGACTGGCAAACAGAAAATTTAGGCAATGATTGTGAGGCTTTAGTTAAAAAGCTCTGCCCCGAGGTTGAAAAAGCCCTGCAGTGGTTGCTAAAATACGCCCCGTCAAAGATGACTGGTACAGGCGCTTGCTGCTTTGCTGAGTTTTCAACCGAGGCACAAGCACAACAAGTTTTAGCTCAATTACCAGAAAAATGGACAGGTTTTGTTGCAAGTAGTGCTACACTTTCTCCTGCTCATACAGCATTAAATGCTCACTTTGAAATGAAGTAACGTACAAGTAAATGTTAACCTGCTTTGGTGCCTACCATAGCCTGTTAGTCCCAAAATTCAGTGCCTGAGGAACCCTACCGTGCCTGACATGAAGCTCTTCGCTGGTAACGCAACACCTGAGCTAGCTCAAAAAGTTGCAAAACGTTTGTATATTGAATTAGGCGATGCTGTTGTTGGCCGTTTTAGTGACGGTGAGATCAGTGTTCAAATTAATGAAAATGTTCGTGGCTCTGACGTTTTCATTGTCCAATCAACCTGTAACCCTACTAACGATAACTTAATGGAGCTTATCGTTATGGTTGATGCCCTACGTCGTGCGTCTGCTGGACGTATTACTGCCGTTATCCCTTACTTTGGTTATTCACGTCAAGACCGCCGCGTGCGTTCTGCGCGTGTACCAATTACAGCTAAAGTAGTTGCAGATTTCCTTTCAAGTGTTGGTGTTGACCGCGTTCTAACGGTTGATTTACACGCTGAACAAATCCAAGGTTTCTTCGACGTACCAGTTGATAACGTATTTGGTAGCCCAGTTCTACTTGAAGATATGAAAGAACGCGACTTCGATGACGTTGTTGTTGTTTCTCCTGATATCGGTGGTGTTGTTCGTGCTCGTGCAATCGCTAAGCTATTAAACGACACAGACCTTGCAATTATCGACAAGCGTCGTCCACAAGCAAACGTTTCACAAGTAATGCACATTATTGGTGACGTTGAAGGTCGTGACTGTATTATCGTTGATGACATGATCGATACCGGTGGCACTTTATGTAAAGCAGCAGCAGCGCTTAAAGAACACGGTGCAAAACGCGTATTTGCTTACGCCACTCACCCAGTACTTTCTGGTAATGCAGCTGAGAACATTCGTAACTCAGTCATTGATGAAGTTATCGTGACTGACTCAATTACACTGTCTGATGAGCTTAAAGCAATTGATAAAATCAAAGTGCTTACACTTGCAGATATGCTTGCTGAAACAATCCGTCGTATCAGCAACGAAGAATCTATTTCAGCGATGTTTGAACACTAATCAACATTACTGTAATACTAAAAAAAGCACCGTCTAGGTGCTTTTTTTGTAGTCGTTATTTATTTTCCCTGAAAGGGGTGGTATGATAGCGCGCCTTTTGGCTAGGGACCTTGGTCGCAAAGGCCCTAAGACTATTAATTATTGGAGACATTATGTCAACTTACACATACAATGCAGAATTACGTACAGAAACAGGTACTGGTGCGAGCCGCCGCCTACGCCGTGAAGATAAAGTTCCTGCAATCCTTTACGGTGCTGACAAAGAAGCTGCATCAATCGTTCTTGCACACAAAGATATGATCAAAGCGCAAGAAGACGAAGGTTTCTACACGCACATCCTTACTTTAAACATCGGTGGCGAGTCAGTTGAAGCTATCCTTAAAGATATTCAACGTCACCCGTACAAGCCTAAGATCACTCACTTAGACTTCCAACGTGTAGATGCTACTCACAAACTTCACACTAAAGTGCCTGTACACTTCATCGGTGAAGAGAAAGTAACTAAAGCTGGTAACACTGTTGTTCACCAATTAACTGAAATCGAAATCACGTGTCTTCCTAAAGCACTTCCTGAGTTCATTGAAGTTAACGTTTCAGATTTAGTAGCTGGTGATTCAATCCACCTTTCTGACCTTAAACTTCCTTCAGGTGTTTCATCTGTTGAGCTAACTAAAGGCGCTGATCACGATCAGTCAGTTGTTACTGTTAAAGCTAACAAAGCAGCTCCAGCTGAAGAAGAAGCTTCAGAAGACGCTGCAGAATAATTTTTAAGGTGTAAACACCTTGAATTCTATTCAAATGCTTGTGGGCCTGGCTAATCCAGGCCCCGAATACGCAAACACACGCCATAATGCAGGTGCTTGGTTCATCGAAGAACTGGCTGCACGTTATAACTGCACACTCAAACATGATCCTAAATATCACGGCCTCACCGGCAAAGTGATTATTCAAGGCCAAGAATTTAAATTACTGATCCCTACAACTTATATGAATTTAAGTGGTAAGGCGGTGAGTAGTCTCGCTAATTTCTTTAAAATCCCTGTTGAGAACATTCTCGTTGCTCATGACGAAATGGACTTAGATCCTGGGATTGCAAAACTTAAAAAAGGTGGCGGCCACGGCGGTCATAATGGTTTAAAAGATATTATTGCGAAAATGGCAAACCAAAAAGATTTCATGCGCCTTCGCATAGGCATTGGTCATCCAGGTCACCGAGAAATGGTAACGGGCTGGGTGCTAGGTAAAGCCGCGAAAGACGATCAAGAAAAAATGGACGCCGCCGTTGACGAAGCAGTTCGTTGTATGGAAATACTTGCAAAAGATGGTGTGTTAAAAGCACAAAACAGACTACATTCATTTAAACCTTAATCCGTTTTAATGAAATTACACAAGGTATCTTACTATGGGTTTTAAATGTGGCATCGTTGGTTTGCCAAACGTTGGTAAATCAACTCTATTTAATGCACTAACTAAAGCGGGTATTGAAGCCGCTAACTTCCCTTTCTGTACCATTGAGCCTAACACGGGTGTGGTACCAGTTCCTGATGCGCGCTTGAATGATTTAGCCGCTATCGTAAATCCTCAGCGTATTTTACCAACGACGATGGAATTCGTTGATATTGCCGGTCTAGTAAAAGGCGCATCGAAAGGTGAAGGATTAGGTAACCAATTCTTAGCAAACATTCGTGAAACAGATGCGATTGGTCACGTTGTTCGTTGTTTTGAAGACGAAAACATTGTTCACGTTGCTGGCACAATTGACCCTGCTGATGATATCGATGTAATTAACACTGAATTAGTACTTGCTGATATGGACAGTGCTGATAAAGCGATTGTTCGTAATGCTAAAAAAGCAAAAGGCGGCGACAAAGACGCTAAAGAGCAAAATGCTGTTTTAGAAAAAGTAAAAGTACACTTAGATGAAGGTTTAACTTTACGTTCTTTAGAACTAACAAAAGAAGAAAAAGCAGCGATTAAGCCGCTTAACTTCTTAACAATCAAACCTACCATGTATATTGCTAACGTGGCAGAAGACGGTTTTGAAAATAATCCTTACCTAGACAAAGTACGTGAAATTGCCGCTGCAGAAGATGCGGTTGTTATTCCAGTATGTGCAGCGATTGAATCTGAGTTATCTGAACTTGAAGAAGAAGATAAACTAGAATTTATGGCTGACCTAGGTTTAGAAGAACCAGGTCTTAACTTAGTGATCCGTGGTGGTTACGAGTTACTTAAATTACAAACCTACTTCACAGCGGGTGTTAAAGAAGTACGTGCATGGACAATCCCAGTAGGTGCGACTGCGCCACAAGCTGCGGGTAAAATCCACACTGACTTTGAGCGTGGCTTTATCCGTGCACAAACTATTGCATTTGACGACTACATTGCGTTTAAAGGCGAAAGCGGTGCTAAAGAAGCTGGTAAGATGCGTCAAGAAGGTAAAGAGTACATCGTTAAAGACGGCGATGTGATGAACTTCTTATTTAACGTATAAGCATATTTACTCATTCGATTTTAAAAGGCTCGTTATTACGAGCCTTTTTTATTGTCTAAGAATTACTAACTCCTTCCCTAAAACATCAAAGCATGGTGAGTAATACTTCTGCTTGCTCTTTTTAGTGATGTATTATGTTACTCAAGCTGAACTGTGAGTTGTATTATTAAGAGTGATAACGACCGTTAATTGAGGGAAACTTCAAAGCTCGCTCCCCATTTTGCAAACTGTTGACTACTCGATTAGCAAATTGTGGTTATTTTAAAAGTAAAAACAAGCCCCCTTAGTAACAAAATGGCCTATATAAATTCATTCGCTTTCGCTTTTTTATGTTCAAATCACCTAAAAGATCACACTAACTAATTTTGAAACTTGATTTTTGTATGAAAATCAAGCAGCTTTAAATGTGCGTTTTAAAACTCTTACTATACGTTTGGGAATTAAACTCATAAATTGCAGTCAAAAAAACAGCAAATTAAATGAAATTTCGCCACTTAGCTTAATTTTAATGCAAACAAACACTGATAAGCATTTTTTTGCAAAAAAGGTGTTGACGGATTTAGGTCATATCAGCATAATACGCCCCGCACTCAGCGATGAAGTGCTAACAAAAAAGATGGCTAAGTAGCTCAGTTGGTTAGAGCACATCACTCATAATGATGGGGTCACAGGTTCAAATCCCGTCTTAGCCACCATTCCTTTTGTTGCTCAATGAAGAGTTTAAAATAACTACCAGTACTTTAAGTACGAATGATGCGGGAGTGGCGGAATTGGCCGATGTCTTGATTAAGACGCTGGATTTAGGTTCCCTTACTACGAACGCAAAAGGTATGCGGGAGTGGCGGAATTGGTAGACGCGCTGGATTTAGGTTCCAGTAACTTCGGTTGTGAGAGTTCAAGTCTCTCCTTCCGCACCATGTTCTTGATAAGAACTCAAACTATCAAGCTTTTGTTGGGATATCGCCAAGCGGTAAGGCAGCAGGTTTTGATCCTGCCATTCCCAGGTTCAAATCCTGGTATCCCAGCCACGATGGCTAAGTAGCTCAGTTGGTTAGAGCACATCACTCATAATGATGGGGTCACAGGTTCAAATCCCGTCTTAGCCACCATTCTTTCTTAAGAATGGCTCTGCAGGAGTTAAAGCTGCACTCAATGAAGAGTTTAAAATAACTACCAGTACTTTTAGTACGAATGATGCGGAGTAGCGGAATTGGCCGATGTCTTGATTAAGACGCTGGATTTAGGTTCCCTTACTACAAGCGCAAAAGGTATGCGGGAGTGGCGGAATTGGTAGACGCGCTGGATTTAGGTTCCAGTAACTTCGGTTGTGAGAGTTCAAGTCTCTCCTTCCGCACCATGTTCTTGATAAGAACCAAAACTATCAAATTATTCTTTGTTGGGATATCGCCAAGCGGTAAGGCAGCAGGTTTTGATCCTGCCATTCCCAGGTTCAAATCCTGGTATCCCAGCCACTTTCTCAAAGTGTCAAAGAATGCTCAATGAAGAGTCTAAAATAACTACCAGTACATTAGTACGAATGATGCGGGAGTGGCGGAATTGGTAGACGCGCTGGATTTAGGTTCCAGTAACTTCGGTTGTGAGAGTTCAAGTCTCTCCTTCCGCACCATGTTCTTGATAAGAACTCAAACTATCAAATTATTCTTTGTTGGGATATCGCCAAGCGGTAAGGCAGCAGGTTTTGATCCTGCCATTCCCAGGTTCAAATCCTGGTATCCCAGCCACTTTCTCTACCAAGAGAGTGAGTAAGAAAACTCACGCTAAGAGTTTAAATTAGCAAACCTTATGATGCGGGAGTGGCGGAATTGGTAGACGCGCTGGATTTAGGTTCCAGTAACTTCGGTTGTGAGAGTTCAAGTCTCTCCTTCCGCACCATGTTCTTAAGTAGAACTAAAACTCTTCAAGTTTAGCGTTGGGATATCGCCAAGCGGTAAGGCAGCAGGTTTTGATCCTGCCATTCCCAGGTTCAAATCCTGGTATCCCAGCCAACTAACTCCCTTTTTAAACATATAATTTCTGACTTCTAATTTCTGACTTCTAATTTCTGACTTCTAATTTCTGACTTCTAATTTCTGACTTCTAATTTCTGACTTCTAATTTCTGACTTCTAATTTCTGACTTCTAATTTCTGACTAAATAAATATTCCCAATAAGAAAGAATCAAAAAAATTAACTTTTATGCAACTTTTTATTGACAAAGCTACCCTTATTGATACTCTAAAAGTGCTCAAAAAACGAGCTTATATTCTAATAAGGAAAGTTATATGAAAAAGTTATTTACAATTTTAACGCTAGTTAGTGGTCTATTTGCTACAAATGCCTTTGCAAATTCTGTATCGTGCTACGTAGATACAATGGCTTACGATAACTATACCCAAAATCATTGTTTTGGTGGTGAGACAAATCCTAACTGGGCACCGAAAGTTGCTTTTAAGGTTAATACCTCTAAAGAAGTTTCACGCGTTGAATGGGTATTTAGCGGTACTTACAACAGTGCAAGCGTTGCTGATTGTACTGGCACTACTTGTTTAGTTGATGTATACAAAGTTGAGAGTTCAGTAAGAGGATGTGTAGATAAAATTTATTACACAGACTACACATGGGCTGATGTAAATTGGTGTGCAGATGCGGAGTATATGTACTCTAGAAGTGGCAATTGGAATTAAAAGTAAGCTGTAAGGTACAAGTGCTATTAGGCACTTGTACTTCAAAATTTAAATTTTTAAAACAATGAATTTAACTTAATGTCCCGCTAATCGCATATTTTAAAACCCAGTTCTTTGCAGGGCCTGTGTTATTAGCAAGCTTTAAAAACTTACTGCGCACCCAGCTCAGTGGTTTAATCTCGTTTGAAAAACCAAAATAACATGCATCCATCATGCTCATCATTAGTAAATTAGCGTGGCGGCGTTTTTTCTCGTAGCGCTTTAATAATGCTTGCTGACCAACATCAGGTTGATCTGCCAAAATATCTGCCAGTGCTACCACATCTTGAAAGCCTAGGTTCACACCTTGCCCAGCAAGCGGGTTAATTGTGTGCGCCGAATCACCCACTAAAACTAAACGTCCGTACGAGTAATCATTGGCGTGTTGGCGTGCAAGTGGAAAAACAGCATGCTCAAGTAATTCAAAGTCGCCCGGTAGTTCAGGAAAATGTTCAATGAGTTTTGCTTTAAGTTGCTCATTCGACAACTTTTGCCACTGCTTTAAAACCGCAGCATCGTGATAACAAATTAAATTAGCATAAGGCGCCTGCATCGGTAAAAATGCTACTGGGCCGCTTGGCGTAAATTGTTGCCACGTTTTTACCTGCTGCGGGGCATCTAATTTGATTAACACGCCCATGCAATGCTGGCCATATTGCCAACCCGTTACACCTAAACCAGCTTTAGTTCGCAATTGTGACTGTCCACCATCTGCAGCAACAACTAAATCAGCGGTATATTGAGTATCGCCATAATGTAAGGTGATTGAATCAGCCGTTTGAGTAATATCCGTAATGGCTGTTAGTTGCTCTATCACTTCGATATTGTACTTGGCGAATTGCTGCCAAAGACTTGCTTGAATTAAATTATTTTCGATTAAATGACCTAAATGCGTTTCGCCAATTTCATGGCAATCAAACAATAAATTCTCGCCTTGTTGCTGGTAGGCCTCTAATTGTTGATAAGGTGCGATACGATTTTGTCTTAGTAACGGCATTGCACCAAGCTCATCGAGTAAATTTTCTGAAAAACGATTAATAGCCGAAATGCGAATATCTACCTTATCTGAGCTTAAAATATGATCAGCATCGATAAGGTGCTTTTCGATAACGGTGACATCCCTACCCTGCTTGGCCAGTTTTACAGCAGTAGCAGCACCTACCATGCCGCCACCGACAACAATTACCTTATTTTTATTCATTTAATATTCGCTCATTTGGCTATTTAAATACGGGATAAATTGTAACGTAATTCAATATTGCGTGTCAGTGCATTTACCGCTTATGAATTTCAAAACAGTGACTTGTTTGATTTCACACCACAAAGATAAAAACTATACTTGGATCTGTGCGGGTATCCAGCTAAAATACGCGTCCTTTAAGTCGGCATACTTGCCACTTAATCCTGTTTCTAACACATTTTTGTGTCACTACCGAATTGAAAACGAGGCTATATTTCAATGAGTAAAAAGCTGCATATTAAAACCTGGGGTTGTCAGATGAACGAGTACGACTCTCAGAAAATGGCTGATCTACTAGATGCGACTAACGGCTATCAGTTAACTGAAGAAGCTGAAGACGCTGACGTGATCTTACTCAATACCTGTTCAATCCGTGAAAAGGCACAAGAGAAAGTATTCCATCAGCTAGGCCGTTGGAAACTATTAAAAGACGACAAACCAGAGTTAATCATTGGTGTTGGTGGCTGTGTTGCATCGCAAGAAGGTGATTCAATTCGTCAACGTGCACCGTTTGTTGATGTAATCTTTGGCCCGCAAACATTACACCGCTTACCAGAAATGATTAAGCAAGTGCAAAGTGGTGACAGCAGCTCGGTAGTTGACGTTTCATTCCCTGAGATTGAAAAGTTCGACCGTTTACCTGAGCCAAAAGCGGAAGGCCCTACTGCGTTTGTATCAATTATGGAAGGTTGTTCTAAATACTGTACATTCTGCGTAGTGCCTTATACGCGTGGTGAAGAAGTAAGCCGCCCTCTTGATGACGTATTACTTGAAGTTGCCCAACTTGCAGAGCAAGGTGTTCGCGAAGTAAACCTACTTGGTCAAAACGTAAATGCGTATCGTGGTGAAACTCACGACGGTGAAATTTGTTACTTCTCTGATTTATTACGTTATGTCGCTGCGATTGACGGTATTGACCGCATTCGTTATACCACATCGCACCCAGTAGAATTTACGCCAGATATCATTGATGCGTACGCAGACGTACCTGAGCTTGTTGACCACCTACACTTACCAGTGCAAAGTGGTTCAGACCGTGTTCTTAACCTTATGAAACGTGGTCACACTGCACTCGAGTACAAATCTACGATTCGTAAGTTACGTAAAATTCGCCCTAACCTAAGCATGTCTTCAGACTTCATCATTGGTTTCCCAGGCGAAAGCAAAGCGGACTTTGAAGCAACTATGAACCTTATCAATGACATTGGTTTTGATATGAGCTTTAGCTTCATCTACAGTGCGCGCCCTGGTACGCCTGCTGCTGATTTACCAGATGACGTAACAGAGCAAGAGAAAAAAGAACGTTTATACATTCTGCAAAACCGTATCACGCAAATGGCGCAGCAAATCAGCCGCCAAATGTTTGATACAGAACAGCGTATCCTAGTTGAAGGTCCTTCTAAGAAGAACCCAATGGAATTACGTGGCCGTACTGAGAACAACCGAGTGGTTAACTTTGAAGGCCCTCACTCAGTGATCGGTCAATTCGTTGATGTACGTATTACAGAAGCATTGCCAAACTCTTTACGTGGTGAATTAATTCGTACAGAATCAGAAATGAACTTACGCCGTGATGTGGCACCTTCAGCTATTTTAAATAAAGCTGCTGAAGCTGAGGCCGCTACGGCCCCTAACGAAATTGGCGTTGCTACTTTCGTACCTTAGGGTGACACTTGGTGCAGGCACAGCCTGCACCCATCAATAGGAAGCAATTTTGAGTAATCAGTTAAAAACATTAGAGATTTATTTAGAACCCGCCGACAACAAACGCCTTTCATCTTTATGTGGTCCGTTTGACGAAAACATTAAGCAAATTGAACGCCGCCTTGGTGTTGAGATTGCACACCGTGATAATTTCTTCAGAGTAACCGGTAAACTGCACCTTGCAGCAGCGGCTGTTGAGATACTAAAAAACCTCTATATTGAAACTCAACCTATTCGCGGCCTGATTGGCGAGATTGAACCTGAAGCCGTACATTTGGCAATTAGCGAATCAAATGCGCTTGAGCAAGATGAAAACCCAGGTGTATATGGCAAAGACATGGTGATTAAAACTCGCCGTGGCGTTATTAAACCGCGCAATGATAATCAAGGCGTGTATGTTGCAAATATTTTGCACCACGATATTACCTTTGGTATTGGCCCAGCCGGTACAGGTAAAACTTATTTAGCGGTTGCTGCAGCCGTTGATGCCTTAGAGCGTCAAGAAATTCGCCGTATTTTATTAACTCGACCTGCGGTTGAAGCTGGTGAAAAACTAGGCTTTTTACCAGGTGACTTAAGCCAAAAAATCGACCCGTATTTACGCCCTCTATACGATGCATTATTTGAAATGCTGGGTTTTGAGCGTGTAGAAAAGCTAATTGAGAAAAACGTGATTGAAGTTGCGCCACTTGCTTACATGCGTGGTCGTACGCTAAATGACGCGTTTATTATTCTCGATGAAAGCCAAAACACCACAGCAGAACAAATGAAAATGTTCTTAACCCGTATTGGTTTTAATTCAAAAGCGGTGATCACCGGTGATATTACACAAGTCGATTTACCACGCGGTGCCCGCTCAGGCCTACGTCATGCCATCGAAGTATTAAACGGTGTCGATGAAATTAGCTTTAACTTCTTCCAATCACACGATGTGGTTCGCCACCCGGTTGTTGCTCGTATCGTTGAAGCTTATGAGCGAAACGATGAAGCAGAACGTTTAAAACGTGCAGAGAAGCAACGTGCGAAAGAAGCGCAAGCAAACCAACAAGAAGCAAACTCGTGACCGAATTAGATTTACAAATAGCCTGTGAGTTTGACGACTTACCAAGCTTTGAACAATTCCAGCTATGGGCTGACAAGGCCCTTAGCAACTACCGTGAAGATGCAGAGCTGACTATAGTGATCAGCGATGAAGCACAAAGCCAGCAGCTCAACAATGATTACCGCGGCAAAGATAAACCGACTAATGTCTTATCTTTTCCATTTGAAGCACCACCGGGCATTGAGTTACCTTTAGTGGGTGATTTAATCATTTGCCCAGCTATTGTTTTAGCCGAGTCAATTGAGCAAGAAAAAACCTTTCACGACCATTTTGCCCATATGGTTATCCATGGATGCTTGCATTTACTTGGATTTGACCATATAAAGGACGAAGATGCACTTGAAATGGAAAGCATAGAAAAGCAATTACTTGCCGATCTGAACATCGCTGACCCATATCGAGACGATATTTAAATTAACGGAGCAATTAGACGCAATGAGCGACGACAACTCGCAAACTAGCCAGGGTTCTTCTGGCAAAACGTGGCTGGGCCGCATAGCCCAAATGTTGCAAGGGGAACCCCAGAATAGAGAAGAGCTGGTAGAAGTAATTGCCGATGCGCAAGAACGCGACCTTATCGACCCTGAAACCAAAGATATGATTGAAGGGGTGCTAGGTGTATCAGAGCTAAAAGTGCGGGACATCATGATCCCACGCTCGCAAATGGTAACCTTAGAGGTTGATACACCATTAGAAGAGCTATTACCTATGATGGTTGATTCAACACATTCACGTTTTCCCGTGGTATGTGAAGACAAAGACCATGTTGAAGGTATTTTATTAGCAAAAGATTTATTACCACTGATCATCAACAAAGATGAGCAACTGCCTTCTTTACGTGAATATTTGCGTCCTGCAGTTGTAGTGCCTGAAAGTAAACGTGTAGACACGCTGCTTAATGAGTTCCGTCAACAACGTTACCACATGGCGATTGTTATTGATGAGTATGGTGGTGTGTCTGGTCTTGTCACTATCGAAGATATCCTTGAAATCATCGTGGGTGAAATCGAAGACGAGCACGATGAAAGTGAAGACCTACAAGATATTCGCCAAGTTGCAAAGCACGTTTACGCTGTGCAAGCACTGACTGAAGTTGATGACTTTAACGAGTATTTTAAAACTGGTTACAGCACCTCAGATGCTGACACTATAGGTGGTATTGTTTTACATGCATTTGGTCACATGCCAAGTCGTGGTGAAACAATCGAGGTAGAAGGCTTACAATTTAAAGTCACTAACGCAGATAACCGCCGTATCTTACAATTGCAAGTCACCATTCCAAAGGCTGATGATAACGACAGTGAAGAAACTGCTAACTAACCTAAGTCACCTTGCAAAAGATAAAAAAGCCTGGCTCGCACTTGTTGCGGGCCTCTTTTTAACCTTGAGTTACGCCCCCTATAACCTATGGTTTATAACTTTTCTTTCCATTGGTGCTCTACTCTACTGCATTAACCCTCTCGCAAACGGTAAATTAGCAGCTAAGCAAAGTGCTAAATATGGCTTTATATTTGGTTTAGGTTGGTTTGGTGCAGGTATAAGCTGGGTGCATGTATCAATAGCGACCTTTGGTGGCATGCCATTAATCGCATCACTTTCGTTAATGGTGCTGCTTTGTGCTTATTTAGCCCTTTATCCTGCATTAGCTACTTGGCTGGCAACACGCCTTGCTACAGGCCCATACAGCTTTATATGTTGGTTACTTGCCGCTGTAGCTACTACAGAGTACTTACGTGGCACATTGCTAACAGGCTTTCCGTGGTTGAGCTTTGGTTACACACAAACCGATAGCCCACTCAATTTTTTAGCCCCAGTAATTGGCGAGTTTGGTATTACACAGGTATGCGTGCTTATTGCATTTGCTTTATATCGCCTAGCAAATAAAGATGGTAAACCTCTTATCGCCTCTGTAGCCCTATTAGCTGGCTTATATACGATTGCAAGCAGCAGCCAGCTACACTACCAAGATAAAACTATTAAAACTGTACTGGTGCAGGGTAATATTAAACAGCATCTTCGCTTTGAGCCGTCTGAGTTTTGGACGACGATGAGCAAATACCAAGATATGACTCGCCTGCATTGGAATGCTGATTTAATTGTTTGGCCAGAAGCTGCTGTGCCGGAGCTTGAAGCATTATCAACCGAGTATTTAACAGGCCTTGATAGTGCTGCAACGTTTAATGACACAGCACTTATTACCGGTATCGTTGATTACCAATACGACACACGTAACATTTTTAATACCTTAATAGTGCTTGGTAAAAAAGAACACGATGACAGCGAAGGCCACTATCAATATTTAGGTAAAAACCGCTACCAAAAGCATCAGTTATTACCTATTGGTGAATTTGTGCCGTTTCAGGACTTCTTGCGTCCAATTGCGCCACTGTTTGATTTACCTATGTCATCTTTCACTCGCGGTGATGAAGTGCAAAACAATTTACGCGCAAATGGTTTAAATATTTTACCGGCTATTTGCTATGAAATTGCCTTTGCCGACTTAGTTCGTGGTAATTATCGCAGTGACTCCGACATTTTATTCACTGTGAGTAACGATGCATGGTTCGGTGACTCACATGGCCCGCATCAGCACATGCAAATAGCGCGTATGCGCGCCTTAGAGTTACAGCGCCCGCTAATCCGCGTGACGAATAACGGTATTAGCGCCGTTTACGACCCTATCGCTAAATCACAATTATCTATGCCACAATTTAAAGCGGATGTACTTGAGGCCAATATCACTTTGATTAAAGGCGATAGTATCTATAGCCAATACGGCAATTGGCCAGTGTGGGCAGTAGTGATATTACTGAGTGCTGTTGGTGTATTTGTTAGGGTTAAGAAATAACACCTAAGAAATGAACATTAATAATTTTTGGTCAAATCTTAACCGACAACCACCTACTAAGTAGGTGGTTCAAAACCAGAAAACCAATCTCAATACTAGCATTGATAAGTATAAATTGTTCTATTTCCCTTAGTTTCAGTTTTAACAACTCGACAGCCGCCACCACCGCCACCGCCACCGCCACCGCCACCAAATGAAAGAATATAGTATCCGAATTTAACCTGCTCACCGCCACCATTTGAAAATACGAATCCTTTTCCATTTACCTGACTACGATTTAGTGGGATGGAATTATTGTCCCCATCTCTACCACCTAAGATATTGAATGACTCTGTTGTTTGATCTAACGTTACACTAATAAAGCCATTTCCAGTCTGTGCTAAATCATCACTGTAAAAGTTTATACGGACGTATACCTCTAACTTATTCATATTAGGAAACTTAATTGTTCGCATTGTTTGTGACAATATTCTGGTGAGTCCAGACGTTTTCCCGCCAAAATAAAAATCATAAACATCATTTCGAACAAAACTGTACACTAAAAAATCATACGGACTACCTTTTACATCTATTTCCTTTCCTAACGCATAATTATCATTAGAGCTGGGGCTAGATTGCATGGTCGTATGATTATTTTTCCGCATGTTTGTCCCTTGAGCGAGCATGCTTTTTTCAGAAGCCTGTGTTACCACACGGACTAATTCTTTCCGATATTCGTAAAGGAGCGCTAAATCGTGAAGCTCATTACTGCTCAAGCTAGTTTCATAAACATCTGCAACTGGTTCACCAAAGCGGTCCTCAGAGTAGTAGGTATCGAACTTTGTAGCCCGTTCATTGATCATATCAACAACAATTATTGCTTCAGTATTATAATTAGTACTAAACCTTGCTACTCTTTCTTGTTGGCTCTTTGAACAATTGTTACAAATTTCAACATTTGCCTGACCAAATACAGACAAAGATACACCAGTAAAAAGACCAACAATCAATAACATTATAATTTTGTTCATAAAAAATCCCTTATATTTTAAAAACGAAATAAATAAAACCATCTACATATACATATACATATACATATACATATACATATACATATACATATACATATACATATACATATACATATACATATACATATACATATACATATACATATACATATACATATACATATACAATCAGAATATTCCTAAAATCTGAAAGTCAGCGAACAAAACGATAAATTGCTAAAAAAGATATTTATTCATTAATCTTTATCAACTCTACATCAAATATAAGTAGCGAGCCTGCTGGAATACTGCCGACGCGTTTACGGCCGTAAGCAAGCTGAGGCGGGATATAAAAGGTAAATTTATCTCCTTCGCTCATGAGTTGTAAGCCTTCGGTCCAGCCTGCAATGACTTGGTTTAAACCAAAGCTAATTGGTGAGTTTCTTACCACTGAACTGTCAAAAACACTGCCATCCATAAGCGTACCGTGATAGTGAACCTTTACTTTACTGGTTGCACTTGGCTTTGTGTCATTACCAGAACTTTGCTCAATTTTGTATTGCAGCCCAGATGCGGTTTCATGAACATCGTCAGCTTTACTATTATTCGCTAAAAAGTCCGCGGCGAGTTTTTCATTTTCAAGGGCTTGTAGCTTCGCTTTTTTACTATTTTTAAAGATTAAAAAACAAAAAATACCAATGATCAGTAAAAGTATTAAATTAATCATTCTGCGTCCTTCTCATCGTCATTGTCGCCATTTACGATATCTGCAATATTGGCAAGCCTTGCTAAGGCTAGCGCGTTAATAGAGCCTTCAGGGTAACCTTCTGCGGTCATTTCACCTGCGTCTTTATCCATTAATAAGCTGAGAGCTTGATCAACCGTTTCAACGGCATAAATATTAAAGCGCCCTTTTTCAACCGCATCGAGTACTTCGTCATCAAGCACTAAATTAACTTGGTTTGATTTAGGAATAATCACCCCTTGCTCACCGGTTAAGCCACGCATTTTACAAAGCTTGAAGAAGCCTTCTATTTTCTCGTTTACACCACCAATTGATTGCACATCACCATGCTGGTTAATTGAACCTGTCAGTGCAATAGATTGGCTAATAGGTAAGTTTGTAATGGCTGATATAAGCGCACAGAGCTCTGCTAATGAGGCGCTATCACCGTCGATGTAGCCATAGCTTTGCTCTATTGCGATATTGGCACTGAGCGTTAGGCTAAATTGCTGAGCATACTTATTACCTAAGTAACCGGTTAATAGCATCACCCCTTTTGAGTGAATGGCTTTACCCAGCTCGGCTTCACGTTCAACGTCAATTACGCCATCTGCACCTGCGTATACAGTGGCTGTTATGCGTGCAGGTGTACCAAATGAGGTATCGCCAATGTGCAGCACAGTTAAGCCATTTACTTTGCCCACTGCGTGACCTTCGGTTGCAATTAAAATTTGCCCTTCTTTGATATCACTCAGCATAGTTTCTGAAATTTGCCCTGTGCGGTATTGCTTACCAACAATGGCTTCATCTATGTGATGAGCATCAATCACGGTTTGGCCATCTTGTTTGGCATAAAAACTGGCTTCTGCCACTAACTCTAATACATCTGCAAAGCGAGCTGAGAGCTTGTTATGGTGCTCAGCTTGGCGATAACTAAACTTTAGTAATCTTGCCATTGCAGCTTCATTTACGGTGCAATTAAGTGTTTGCTGACAATATTCAGTCACCTTGGTAATGAACTGATATTGCAGTTTATCGCTACTTGGTAAGTAATAATCAAAGTCAGCAAGTACACGGAATAACTCTGCAAACTCTTCGTCATATTCACCAATGGTGTAATAAAGGTCGCGAGAGCCTAGCAGCACTATTTTTACATCAAGAGGAATAAGCTGCGGACGTAACGTAAAGCTACTTCCCACAGAGCTGTCTTGATAGGGTAAGTCGTTTTTGATTTGATGCGTTTTTAGAGAAAGCTTAAGGCCATCCCACACTTGTGGGTTCGCCATGACTTTTTCAGCATCCATAATCAAATAGCCACCATTAGCACGGTGCAGTGCACCTGGCTGAATTGAACGGTAACTGGTGATAAGCGAGCCTTGTGAGGTCGCATATTCAATTTTGCCGAAAATATTGCCAAAGGTCGGGTTTGGCTCATACACCACAGGGGCTGCATCGCCCTCTTTGTATTCGACTAGAATATTTGGCGCAAAGAAGTCTGTGAGCATCCCTTTACGGTCAAAGTCTTCTTTATTTTCGTCGTTTTCATCATCGTCGAGCCATTCAAGTACCGCATCAATGATTTCTTCACGAATATCTTTTAAATAACGCAACACACCGATGTGCGTCGCGTATTTATGTTCAAGGGCTTTAATGAGTGGCTTAGTGGCAAGCTCAGCAGTTGATTTTTTAAGGTTACGCAGTTTTTCAGATGACTCTCGCTTCCAACGAGGAAGCTCAATTAATGCTTCGATTAACGCATCTTCAAGCTTTTCGATAACCTCATAAAATTCGATACGCAGTGGCTCATCAAGGGCTGAAAATTCACTGTCGCTCAGTTGTTTACCATTCACTAAAGGCGCAAATCCCACAACACCATTTTCTTCAATCAGTGCCACACTTTGCTCAAGTGCTGCAATTTCAACAGCAGTAATTGCCGCATCGTAAGTATCGGTAAACTCACGGTCGATTGACTTTTTCTTGCGTTGATAACCTGGGTTATCAAAAGCCGCTGGGAATGTATCGAGTACTTCGTCGATAAATGAATCTATATCGTCAGCTAACTGCTTTGATTGGCCTGCTTGCATGAATAACGCGATTGGCTCGCGGTGGTCATCATAGTTGTTAACATACAACCACTCATTAGGCGTTGGGCGGTCTTTTGAATGGGCTGTGAGTTTGTCTTTTACTAAGGTGTAACGACCATGAGCCGCTTCACCCATCACATAAACATTGTAACCCGGTAATTCCATGCCGAGTGAAAAGTCGAGGGCACTTTGTGCACGTTGCTGACCAATAAATGGCAACGCTTCTGGATATGGGTTTTGCATACAAGTCGCAACATGACTTGCTGCAATCTTAGGCGCTAACGCAGAAATAGGTAGAGGGATTAGTTTTTTTGTCATTCTAACTTCTTATTTCCCAGTCTTGACTGGGCATTATAGGTAACGCCCAGCACAAGCCTGCGTCACTGATTAAGGTTGTAATGCCTTACGGCGAAAATAAATACCGCCACATTCAGTACAAGGAGTAATTTGCGTAGCATGGTAAACATCGTAACTATGCTGACAATTTTTACATACTAATGTGCCCATGGCTATCCATTCTCCTTCCTGATAAACACCATTGTGTTGAAAATCTTGGTTTAAGGCCTGCCATTCGAGCTGAGTTTTATCTTCAATGTGCGATAACTCGTACCAAAGCGACTCTTTAAGCTCGAGCCATGCGAGTGAATCATAGTGACTGTCGTTTTCTTTGATGTGGTCGATATCGCGTTGTAGATAGTCACGATACTGATTGAGCTTTTCTTGCCCTAAGTCTTTAAGTGCTTGCTCTGATTCAACAAATTTTTCCATTGCATCTTTTAGCTCATGATCTTTTACGTCTTTGAGCCATGCACTTAAATCGCTAAGCCAAGATTTATAATCTGCCATCGTTTACTCCTTCAAAAATGATGAAAAATCAACCGTTATTCTAGTTGAGTATAGGTTAACCTGCCCTGAAAATATATTTCCTTGGAAAATTAACAAAAGCGCCTATTTGCCGCTGTGATTAGCATGTATTTTGGGTTATCCTTATCGACAATTTTTTATTAATTTGCAAGAAGTCTGGAATCGTAGATGCAAGAGCAATATAACCCGCAAGACATTGAGTCAAAAGTACAAGCCTATTGGGAAGAAAACCAAGTATTTAAAGTCACTGAAGATGAGAGCAAAGAAAAGTATTACTGCCTATCTATGTTCCCATACCCAAGCGGCCGACTCCACATGGGTCACGTTCGTAACTACACCATTGGTGACGTAGTATCACGCTTCCAACGCTTGCAAGGCAAAAACGTAATGCAACCTATGGGTTGGGATGCGTTTGGTCTACCAGCTGAAAATGCAGCAATTAAAAACAACACGGCCCCTGCTAAGTGGACTTACGAAAACATCGATTACATGCGTAACCAGTTAAAGCAACTAGGTTTTGGTTACGACTGGGATCGTGAAATCGCAACATGTCACCCAGAATACTACAAGTGGGAACAGTGGTTCTTCACTAAGCTTTACGAAAAAGGCTTAGTATACAAAAAGATGTCAACAGTTAACTGGGATCCAGTTGACCAAACTGTACTTGCTAACGAACAAGTTATTGATGGTCGTGGTTGGCGTTCAGGTGCAATTGTTGAGCAAAAAGAAATTCCACAATGGTTCATCAAAATCACTGATTACGCACAAGAGCTACTAGACGATTTAGATAAACTTGACCACTGGCCTGAGCAAGTTAAAACCATGCAGCGCAACTGGATTGGTCGCTCTGAAGGTTTAGAAATCGAATTTAAGCGTGCAGATAACGAAGATACATTCAGTGTTTATACAACGCGCCCAGATACCTTCATGGGTGTGACGTATGTAGCGGTTGCTGCCGGTCACCCAATTGCACAAGAAGCCGCTAAAAACAGCGACGCTGTAGCTATGTTTGTTGATGAGTGTAAAAACACGAAAATCGCTGAAGCAGACATGGCAACCATGGACAAAAAAGGCATTGCAACTGGCTTTTATGCTATTCATCCATTAACAGGTAAGCAAGTACCAATTTGGGTCGCTAACTTCGTATTAATGGATTACGGCTCAGGCGCTGTTATGGCTGTTCCTGCGCACGACCAACGTGACTACGAGTTTGCAACAGCGTATGGCCTTGAGATTGCTCAAGTTATCGCGCCAGCTGCAGGTTCTGAAGAAACGGTTGATTTAGACAACCATGCTTACACAGAAAAAGGCGTGTTAGTTAACTCGGGTGAGTTCGATGGCCTTGAATTTGAAGCAGCGTTTAATGCCGTTGCAGACAAACTAGAAGCGCTGGGTGTAGGTGAGCGTAAAGTTAATTTCCGTCTACGTGACTGGGGTGTTAGCCGTCAGCGTTACTGGGGCTCTCCAATCCCAATGCTTAGCGACGAAAATGGTGATGAGCTTGCAGCAACAGAAGACATGCTACCAGTTCGCTTACCAGAAGACGTAGTTATGAATGGTGTGACTTCACCAATCAAAGCTGATCCTGAGTGGGCTAAAACAACGGTAAATGGCGCGCCTGCATTCCACGAAACTGATACCTTCGATACCTTCATGGAGTCGTCTTGGTACTACGCTCGTTACTGTAGCCCACGTTTTGACGAAGGCATGATCGAGCCAGGTGCTGCAAATTACTGGTTACCAGTAAACCAATACATTGGTGGTATTGAGCATGCAATCTTGCACTTACTTTACTCGCGTTTCTTCCACAAACTATTACGTGACTTTGGTTTAGTAAACTCAGATGAGCCATTTGAGCGCTTATTATGTCAAGGCATGGTACTAGCTGATACTTTCTATCGTAAAGATGAGAAAGGCGGTGATATCTGGATTTCACCAACAGACGTTCAAACTGAAACAGACGACAAAGGTCGTGTTGTTAAAGCGTGGCACAAAGAAGATGGCGAGCCGGTATTTTCTGCGGGCATGAGCAAAATGTCGAAATCGAAAAACAACGGTATCGACCCGCAACAAGTTATCGCCCAGTACGGTGCAGATACAGTTCGTTTATTCATGATGTTCACTGCACCACCAGAGCAAACTCTTGAATGGTCTGATTCAGGTGTTGAAGGTGCAATGCGTTTCTTAAAACGTATTTGGAAATACGCTGTTGATGTTGAAACAGTAGGTTATCAAGCGCTTGATAAATCAGCGTTAAATAACGACCAAAAAGTACTTCGTCGTGAACTTCATAAAGCAATTGCAAAAGTGACTGATGACGTTGAACGTCGTCAAACGTTCAACACTGCAATCGCTGCAATCATGGAAATCTCGAACAAGTTACTTAAAGCACCACTTGCTGATAAACAAGATGTGGCAATTGCTAATGAAGCACTTGAAGCATTACTTATCATGCTTGCGCCTATCACACCGCACATGTGTCACCAGTTATGGCAAGACCTTGGCAAAGAAGGCGATATCTTAGATGCAGCATGGCCAACAGTTGATGAGTCAGCACTTGTTGAAGATGAGAAGCTAATCATTGTACAAGTTAACGGTAAGCTACGTGCTAAGTTAACAGTGCCTGCAGATGCAACCAAAGAGCAAGTTGAAGCATTAGCATTTGCTGAAGAAAACGTGACTAAGTTCACTGAAGGCGCGACTATCCGTAAAGTAATTTACGTACCTGGCAAACTACTTAACGTGGTTGCTAACTAAGATGGCAGCGCTTCAAGCACTGAAAAACGGACTAGCCCTTGCGCTAGTCTGTTTACTGCTGACAAGTTGTGGCTTTCACTTAAAGAAAGCCTCTAACTTGCCTGACGACTTGAAAGTAATCACCCTTGTTGGTGATGATGAAAAGTCAGCCTTATTCGAATTAGTCGAAAAAGAACTGATTGCGAGTAAAGTTGAGCTTAACCAAGTTGGTAAACATCCTGAGTTAAAGATTCACAGAGATCGTTTAGAGCGTCAAATTCTGTCATTGTTTGATAATGGTCAGGTTGCTGAATATGAACTTGCCTACAGCGTAAGCTATACCCTGAAGCGCCCTGGACAAAAAGCGATTAATCAAAGCTTTGAATTGTATCGTAACTACCAAGACGACCCAGACAATGCCCTTGCAAAAGCAAAAGAGCTTGATTTGCTATTAGGCGAAATTCGTAAGCAAGCGAGTCGTCGTATTGTTCGTGAGTTATCACAACTGTAATGCGTTGTTATGCAAACCAGCTTCCTAGCCAGTTAAAAAAAGGCCTCGCGCCTTTTTACATGGTGTTTGGTGAAGAGCCTTATCAAATTGCTCAGTGCATCATGCAAATTCGCCAAGCAGCTAAACAGCAAGGCTTTGACGAGGTAATCAAATTTACCTTAATGCCGGGTTTTGATTGGCAAGAAATTGTTGCTCAATATCAAAGTATGTCACTGTTCAGCGCTCGTACCTTAATTGAGTTTGATTTAAACGAGCAAAAACCTGGTACGCAAGGCAGCCAAATCTTTAAGCAGCTTGTTGAGCTTGCTAACCCCGATACTATTTTGGTTTTAAAAGGTGCCAAAGCCAGCCAAGATATTCAACGCAGTGCTTGGTTTAAAGCCCTCGATAAGCAAGGCTTATTTGTTCCTTGTTACCCATTAACAGGTAATCACCTGAGCCGCTGGTTAGATGAGCAATGCTACCGTTTAAACTTAAACCTTCATAACAACGCGAAACAAAGCTTAATTGATGCCACTGAAGGAAATTTACTTGCCTGTCATCAAGAGTTAGAAAAACTGTCTTTGCTTTATGGTAGTGAGCTAATTGACCAACAAGCTGTGATGCAAGGGCTACTAAATCAGTCAAAATTTGATATTTTTGATTTGAGTGATGCTTTATTAAATGGCCACGCCGAACAAGCAGTTAAAGTAATGACTAAGCTGGCTGCCGATAACACTGAAGCCATGAGTATTTTTTGGGCCATCAATAAAGAAGCAGCTAACTTACTGGCAATGCAACACGGGCGCTTGAATGGTGCCAATATGGCTGATTTATACAAAAAGTATAATATTTGGAAAAACCAACAAGCTGTTGTACAACAGGCCTTAAACCGCTTGAACATCCAAGTACTCGAACAAATTACCAAACAATTAGCTCAGTTTGATGCCGCATATAAACAAGGCAACCTTGTAGCCCCCTACCAAGCATTAATGCAAATATGCTTAGTGTTTTGCCAACCTGTGGCGATACCTTTACCTTGCCACCCGGTCTTTAACTAAGAGTAACAATTGATGATTGCTATTTTTGGTGGCACCTTTGATCCAATTCACTTAGGTCATATTAATATGGCCCAGCAGTGTGTTCAGCAGTGCCAACTCGATACCCTTTACTTCATGCCTTGTGCTATTCCTGCTCATAAAGCCAAGCCAGGAATAAGTAATGAGCATCGCATTAATATGCTAAAACTTGCGATTGACGACAATCCGCATTTTGCTATCGATTACCGCGAACTAAACCGAGAAGGTGCGTCTTATTCTTTGCTGAGTTTAGAAGAGCTTCGTGCAGAAAACCCAGCAGCGCCGATTATGTTTTTAATCGGCATGGACTCATTCAATAGCCTAGATAAATGGTTTAAATGGCAAGAAATTGTCAAACTTTGTCATATTGTGGTGTACCAGCGTCCGGGGCAGCACTGCCAAGTATCTGGTGAACTTGCAGCTTATAAAGAGAATGCCGTAACAGAGCAACTTAGCCAGCTACAACAAGCCCCTGCGGGTAAGTTATTCTTTTTAAATGGCTTACAAGTTAATGCCGCCTCAAGCGAAATAAGAAAAAAGCTGCATTTAAATAATGATATAGCGGAACTTTTACCTACCAATGTAAGTCACTATATTGCGCAGCATCATCTTTACCAAACAGATGAATAAATACTGCCTGCGTGATAAAATAACAAATTAAGATTATTTATTTTTGAGAAAACACTTTGGATTCTAAACAACTACTCGCATTTGCCCTTGATAAAGTCGACGATATGAAAGCCCGTGATGTGGTACAGCTTGATGTTCGTGGTAAGTCTGACATTACTGATTACATGTTAGTGTGCTCAGGTAACTCTAAACGCCATGTACAATCTATTGCTGATCATGTTGCTAAAGAAGCACGCCATGCTGGTGAAGAACCTCTCGGTTACGAAGGCCAAAACGAAGGTGAATGGGTGCTTGTAGACCTAGGTGATGTGGTTGTGCATGTTATGCAAGACCAAACTCGCGACTTCTATGATCTAGAGAAACTTTGGGGCTAACCCTTAGCAAGGACATAGGTAACCATTTTGAAAATACAATTGATTGCTGTTGGCACCAAAATGCCAGCATGGGTTGAAACCGGATTCACAGAATATCAACGTCGCTTCCCGCGTGATATGCCTCTTGAGCTAATTGAAATCCCCGCAGGTAAACGTGGTAAAAATGCGGATATCAAACGTATTTTACAACTTGAAGGCGAAAAGACCCTAGCTGCGATCCCTAAAGGTAACCGCATTGTAACGCTAGAGGTGACGGGTAAACCAATGGATACCCATCAGCTGGCAAAAAGTATGGAAAAGTGGCAGCTTGATGGTCGCGATGTTAGCTTATTGATTGGTGGACCAGAAGGCTTAGCACCTGAGTGTATTGCAGCGTCTGAGCAAAAGTGGTCATTATCAAACCTGACACTACCGCACCCGCTAGTGCGCATCATTGTTGCAGAAAGCCTATACCGAGGCTGGAGCTTGAATAACAACCACCCTTATCATCGCGAGTAGTAAAGCCAATGCGAAAACACAGACCCACGATTCGAGACCACTCGGCTGAAGCAAACTTGTTTGCTCGCCGAGCATTTGTGGGTTTTGTGTTTGTTACACTGTTAATTGGTGTGTTGTTATCTAACCTATACAACATCCAAGTTATCGAACATCAAGATTATCAAACACGTTCGAACGATAACCGCATCAAAGTTATTCCAATTGCCCCTAACCGTGGGCTTATTTACGACAGAAATGGCGTATTACTGGCTGAAAACAAACCTGTTTATAATTTAGAAGTAATACCCGAGGAAGTTGATAACCTTGAAGAGGCACTGAGCGAAGTTGAAAAAGTTATTAAAATAACTGAGCAACAAAAAGCTGACTTTCTAGATGACATTAAGCACAATCGCCGCTTTAAAAGCCAAGTATTAAAAGCCCGTTTAGACGAAACCGAAGTTGCAAAGTTCTCGGTTAATCAGCATAAGTTTCCTGGCTTTAGTATCGAAGCGCGTTTAGCTCGCTATTACCCTTATGGTGATACCCTTACCCATGCCCTAGGTTATGTTGCCAAACTCAACAAAAAAGAACTCACCAAACTGGAAGCAGAAGACCAAGCAACGAACTACCGTGCAACCCACGACATTGGTAAGCTGGGTATCGAAAAGTATTACGAAGAACTTCTTCATGGTGTGGTTGGTTCGCAGCGCGTTGAAGTGAATAACCGTGGCCGAGTTATCCGCACTTTAAGCCTCACGCCACCTGAGCCTGGTCACGACTTAGTACTCACTCTCGATATAGGCTTACAACAAATTGCTCAACATGCCTTAAAAGACATGCGTGGTGCCATTGTAGTGCTTGATGCTAAAGATGGCGGCGTTTTAGCGCTTTACTCCAACCCAAGTTATGACCCGAATTTATTTGTCCATGGTATCAGCAGCACAGATTACAAAAAGTTGTTAAACCCAGACCGACCGCTAATTAACCGAACCACGCAAGGGCGTTATGCACCTGCCTCAACGGTTAAGCCTCATATGTCAATTCTTGCCCTTGAAGAAGGACTGGTAACCGAGCAAACACAAATTTGGGATCCGGGCTTTTTCCAAATTCCTAACGTGGAGCACAAATGGCGTGACTGGAAACGTTGGGGCCATGGCCATGTTGATGTTTATCGTGCTATTGAAGAGTCATGCGATACCTATTTTTACGATGTTGCTTACCGTTTAGGGATCACCAAAATCAGTGACTTTATGACGCAGTTTGGCTTTGGCGAACTCTCTGGAATCGATATTCACGAAGAAACATCTGCCATTATGCCATCGCGAGAATGGAAAGAAGCCCGCTTTAGAGAGTCATGGTGGCGCGGCGACACCATTTCTGTAGGTATCGGGCAAGGTTATTGGACCGCAACACCAATGCAAATAGCTAATGCAACTAACATATTAGTGAACCGTGGACTCGATCATCCTCCGCACCTTGTACAAGTCGCTAAAAAAGAAAACGAAGTAACGCAAATTAATAATGATGAAAAGCCACCTGTAGTATTAAAAAATCCACATCATTGGCAAATTGCGCTAGATGCGATGCACAACACCGTACATAAAGTCACAGGTACTGCACATAAAGCATTTAAAGGGGCGAATTATGACCCAGCAGGTAAAACAGGTACTGCTCAGGTTGTGAGTATTGCTCAAGGTGAGCGTTACGACGCAAAATCACTTAAAGAGCGCCAACGTGATAACGCTATCTATGTTGGTTTTGCACCCTATAACGATCCACAAATTGTGGTCTCTGTGGTGGTTGAAAACACCGGTGGTGGTAGTACAGTTGGTGCGCCTATTGCGCGTCAATTAATGGATTACTACTTCTCAGCGAACCCGATTCAAATAGCCCAAAGTGACGCGCCATGATCCCATTAAATAAAAAACGCTCAATTTGGCAGCGCCTACACCTCGATTTACCACTCCTTATCGCCCTTATGACGATGATGGTAGCCAGCCTAGCAATTGTTTACAGTGCTAGCGGCCAAGACTCTGCAATGATGATACGCCACGCAACACGTATGTTTGGCGCTATCTTAGGTATGTTTATACTCGCGCAGTTTTCACCTAACACATTAAAGAGTATGGTTATTCCGCTCTACTGCGTGGGGCTTTTGATGCTGGTTGGGGTGTTGTTATTTGGGGTTAGTTCAAAAGGCGCACAGCGTTGGCTTGATTTAGGAGTGACCCGTTTCCAGCCGTCAGAGTTAATGAAAATAGCCGTGCCAATGATGGTTGCATGGTATATCGGGCGTAACCATTTACCGCCAAGAATCATTCATTTAATTATTGGCTTTGCGATTGTAATGGTGCCAACCATTTTAATTAAAGAGCAACCCGACTTAGGTACCTCTATTTTGATTGCCAGTTCAGGGATATTTGTATTGTTTTTATCTGGGCTAAGTTGGCGTCTTATTGGCTTTTTATCTGCTACTGTTGGTTTGGCAGCATGGCCGTTTTGGCATTACGTAATGCTTGATTATCAAAAACAACGGGTACTGACCTTTTTAGATCCTGAAAGCGACCCGCTTGGCTCGGGTTACCACATTATTCAATCGAAAATTGCGATAGGTTCTGGCGGCATTGAAGGTAAAGGCTGGCTACAAGGCACCCAATCACAATTAGAGTTTTTACCTGAGCGTCATACCGATTTTATCTTTTCTGTACTGAGCGAAGAGTTTGGCCTGTTTGGGGTTTGTTTATTACTTTGTATGTACTTGTTTATTATTGGCCGTGGCTTATATATTGCGGTCAATGCGCAAGATGCGTTTGGTAAACTGCTTGCCGGCGCATTAACACTGACCTTCTTTGTTTATGTATTTGTAAATATTGGCATGGTTTCGGGCTTACTGCCTGTAGTAGGTGTTCCGTTACCTCTAATAAGCTATGGTGGCACCTCAATGGTGACCTTGATGGCCGGATTTGGCATTATCATGTCTATCGCCACCGATAAAAGGATGCTTTTAAAATAATGACACAACGAGTCAATTACTTACTTATAGCGTTATTTTCTGTGCTGCTAGCAGCATGTAGTTCTTCATCTCAGCAAGGCCGTTATGCTATGGAGCATGATGCAGCCCCGCTTCGAAAACCAACCGAACTTGAAATGCAAGATGCCATAGTCACGGCGGTTGTTAAAAGTGCAAGCGCTAGTCGCCCTTACGAAGTCCGTGGTAAACGCTACACGCCGATGCTCGATGAAACTGGCTACTCTGAAGAAGGCATTGCTTCGTGGTATGGTCGAAAGTTTCACAATTATCACACCTCAAACGGCGAAGTGTACGATATGTTTGCGATGACAGCAGCTCATAAAACACTGCCGCTACCGAGCTTTGCCAGAGTAACAAATTTAGATAACGGAAAATCAGTAATTGTTCGTGTAAACGACCGTGGCCCATTTCATGATGACCGGATTATCGATTTATCTTATTCTGCGGCCTATAAATTAGGTTATTACCGACAAGGTACAGCCCGTGTTAAGGTTGAGGCTGTTACCCTTGCCAATTCTGCCCCTCGTTTAAGCTACATTCAGGTTGCAGCGGGAAGTACTCTTGCTAATGTTGAAGCGCTCGCGTTTCAACTTCGTCAGCAATATCATGTGCCAACAAACATTGTTGAAAAAGATGGAATCTATCGGTTACGTCTTGGTCCAATAAAAGATGCCGCAGAAGCACAAGCAGTTTTAGAAAAGCTAAAACAAAACCAATTTCAGAACGCGTTCTTGCTTTACAGTGAGTAAGACCTTTAGAATAGGTCAACGCAACATGTTTAACTTTAACCATTAATGAGTACGATGAAATCTATAAAATATAAAATCTTAAGTGGCGTTTGTGGCCTTGTTTGCACTGCTAGCGTATTTTCTGCAACAGCCCAAATTATCCCTGCCCCACCTCAAGTTAATGCGAAAGGTTATTTCTTGGTTGATTTCACCACAGGTAAAGTGATTGCCGAAGGCGAAGCAGATACAAAATTAGCACCGGCTAGTTTAACCAAAATGATGACCAGTTATGTAATTGGTACTGAAATCAAAGCAGGTAATATTGCACCAACTGATATGGTTACAGTCAGTGAAAAAGCCTGGGCAAAGAATTTTCCTGAATCATCAAAAATGTTTATCGAAGTAGGTAAGCAGATCAGCGTTGATGACCTTAACCACGGTATTATTATTCAATCAGGTAACGATGCCTGTGTAGCCATGGCTGAACACATTGCTGGTAGCGAAAGCGCATTTGCTGATTTAATGAATGCCCACGCTGAAAAACTTGGCATGACTAACAGCCACTTCGTAAATAGCCATGGTTTAGATACTAACGAACACTTCACGACACCACGTGATATGGCAACTTTAGGTGCTGCACTTATTCGCGATGTACCAGATGAGTACGAAGTATACGCGAAAAAATCATTCACTTTTAACGGTATCAAGCAATACAACCGTAACTCATTGTTATGGGATGAAAGCATGAACGTTGACGGTATTAAAACTGGCCATACATCAGAAGCGGGTTATAGCTTAGTAACTTCTGCAACTAAAGATGACATGCGTTTAATCGCGGTAGTAATGGGCACTGAAAGCGAACGTGCTCGTAAAGTTGAAAGCAAAAAACTATTGAACTACGGTTTCCGCTTTTTCGAAACAATCACGCCATATAAAGCAGGCGACAGCTTTGCTGAGCAACGTATTTGGATGGGTAACAAAGAAAACGTATCGTTAGGTATCTTAGAAGACACACCTATTACGATTCCACGTGGTCAGCGTAAAAACTTAAAAGCGAACTTCGAACTTGATAAAACATTAGAAGCACCGCTTGCTAAAGGCACTAAAGTAGGCACGCTATTCTTACAGCTTGAAGGTGAAGAAATTGCACAATATCCACTAGTTACACTAGAAGAAGTGGAAGAAGGCAGCTTCTTTAGCAAGATCTACGATTACCTACGTTTACAAATTCAGTAATCTGGTCATAAAGTTTATAAACGCCTTGCACCGCAAGGCGTTTTTTTTTGTCTGAAAAATGATAGAATGCGCCCCATATCAGTCGCGCTGGGTCGAGTGCGTCGTAATCTAAGTTTGCTTAACGCCAAGAAATGGCAGAGAACACCTCTATTAAGCACACTCACTGTTTGAGGAGTCACCGTCGTGGTTCAACCTGTAAAAAATACTAAGTTTGACGAGTATTTAGATTTCCCATGCCCATTCACATTTAAAATCATGGGCTTAGCTAACGTAAATCTAACAGATCAGATCCTAGAAAAGCTGCAACCAATTGCACCTGGCGATTATGCGCCAAAGGTAAAACCAAGCAGCAAAGGTAATTACGAATCTGTAACGCTTGTAGCAACGGTTACAAGTAAAGAGCACATTGAAGAAATTTATAACGTGATCAGCAACATCGATGACGTACGTCACATGCTATAGGCCGATTACGGAGTAACTCGTGAGCGAAAGAGAATTAATCGTTCGTCAACTAGGTCGTCAGCGTTACATGCCAATTTGGCAAAAAATGCAATCTTTTACCGACACCCGTGATGAGCACACAGCAGATGAAATTTGGCTTGTAGAGCACGAGCCAGTATTTACGCAAGGCCAAGCAGGCAAAGCTGAGCACTTATTAAATACCGGTGATATCGAAGTGATCCAAGTGGATCGTGGTGGTCAAGTTACCTATCACGGACCAGGCCAACAAATGATGTATGTGCTATTCAACTTACGTCGTTTAAACATTGGTGTAAGGGAGCTGGTAACTTGGCTTGAAGAGTGCATTATTGATACGTTAAAAGACTACGACATTGATGCCTACGCGAAAGCGGACGCACCCGGTGTTTACGTTAACGACAGCAAAGTTGCCTCACTAGGCCTTCGCGTTCGCCGCGGTTGCTCTTTCCACGGTTTAGCACTAAATGTAAGTATGGATCTAAGTCCATTCTTACGTATTAATCCATGCGGCTATGCTGGCATGAACATGGTGCAAACAACCGATCTAAACGGTCCGCAAAACCTCGAGCAAGCAGGTGCAGGGCTTGTAAAACACATGATTAAAAAGCTTAATGCTACTGTGGTTAAGCACACTGAAGGGTTTGAAAACGAATGAATAAACCAGTCAAAATGGAACCAGGCGTAAAACTGCGTGATGCAGAAAAAATGGCACTGATCCCAGTTAAAGTTTTACCGACTGAAAAAAACGAAATGTTGCGTAAGCCAGAGTGGCTAAAAATTCGCTTACCAAAATCAACTGAACGTATTGATGGTATTAAACAAGCGATGCGTAAACATGGTTTACACTCAGTGTGTGAAGAGGCTTCGTGCCCTAACCTATCTGAATGCTTCAACCATGGTACTGCGACTTTCATGATCTTAGGTGCTATTTGTACTCGTCGTTGTCCATTCTGTGATGTTGCCCATGGCCGTCCATTAAAGCCAGACGCAGCTGAGCCAGAAAAGCTAGCGCTGACTATTAAAGACATGAAGCTAAGCTATGTTGTAATCACGTCAGTAGACCGTGATGATTTACGTGATGGTGGTGCACAGCACTTTGCTGACTGTATTCGTGAAATTCGTAAGCATAACCCAGAAATCACGATTGAAATTCTAGTACCTGACTTCCGTGGTCGTATGGACAGAGCCCTTGATATCTTAATCGAGACGCCGCCAGATGTATTTAACCACAACCTAGAAACAGCACCGCGTTTATACAAATTAGCGCGTCCAGGTGCTGACTATAAATGGTCACTTGAGTTGTTACGCCGCTTTAAAGAAGCACATCCAGATGTGAAAACTAAATCTGGTTTGATGGTAGGTTTAGGTGAAGAAATTAGCGAAATCGAAGAAGTATTACGTGATTTACGCGAGCATAACGTTGATATGCTAACAGTAGGTCAATACCTACAACCTTCTAAGCACCACTTACCGGTTAAACGCTATGTGCCGCCAGCAGAGTTTGATGCTTTAAAAGATTATGCAGACGAAATTGGCTTTACACATGCGGCCTGTGGTCCATTTGTTCGCTCAAGCTACCATGCTGACCAACAAGCAGCTGGTAAAGAAGTGAAGTAATACTTTACAACTATTTAAAAGCCCGCATTAAGCGGGCTTTTTTATGTTCCAAAATATCAGCGCCCATAACGCGCTAAGAACATTTTTACAGTTTCGCTTATTACTTTGTTATCGGAGTCGCCTTCTTGGCGCTCAAAGCCATACAGCAACGGATAGAAGATCAGAGACTTTAACTGATACACAAACTGTTTTGCTGCAAACTCAACATCATCAATCGTTAAAACCTGTGCTTTTACACCTGCTTCTAAAAACGCCACCAGATCTTGCATACAGCCCATGTTATTACTGGCTAATGATTTTGCTAAATCAGGCTGCTGTAACATCTGCATGAAAGCGACTTTCGCTACTTTTAAAAACTCTTCAGAGGTCAAAAGTGCCACTTCTTGTTCAGCAATGCGTGTTAACTGCTGTGCAATTGGCACAGCGGCATCAAATACAACCGCTTGCTCTTGGCGGACTTTTTCAAACATAAACACTAGAATTGCTTGAAACAACACATCTTTATTTTCAAAGTGATTGTAGACGGTACGTTTTGAGGCACCTGCTAAGCTTGCAACCTGATCCATACTTGTATGCTCAACGCCCTGCTGAAAAAACAACGTTTCAGCTGCATTCAAAATATCTAATCGTTTTCTCTGTGATAATTTCATGGACCCCTCCGATAAGGGTTACTAGTGTAACGCAAAAATAAAAAATGCACTAGATAGTTTACTTTTATAGCAAACCATGAAAAACTACACCGTGTAGTTTACTTATGGTGACGATATGAAATTTCTAAAATGGCTCGCAATCGCCACTCTATGCATCGTGATAGGAGTGTTTATTATGAATAATCAATTAGCCGCTGATGGCGTGAGTGATAACAGCCACTCTGCGCAATTATCTGATGGCAAGTTCCACAATAGCGCCGAGGTAGAAAGACCCAGCTTTAAGAAAACGCTAGGTATCTTCAAACGCTTTATTACTGAAAAGAAAATTGATGCAGAGCCAACAGGTGAACTGCCTATGCATTCTGTTTCTCATGCACAGCTTGAGCGTTTATCTAATGACACAGTGCATTTTGTAAAATTAGGTCACTCCTCTATTTTAGCGAAAGTGTATGGCGAATACTGGCTATTTGATCCGGTATTTTCAGAGCGCGCTTCGCCTTTTTCATTCATGGGGCCAAAGCGCTTTCAGCCAACACCTATCAGCATTAAAGAGTTACCAAACATTGCCAAGGTATTTATTTCGCACAACCATTATGATCACTTAGATAAAGCGGCGATTAAACAGCTTGTTGGTAAAACAGATTCTTTTTATGTGCCATTAGGAGTCGAAAACGACCTGAAAAAATGGGGAGTTGATGAACAAAGAGTCCATAGTTTTGATTGGTGGCAAGAGCAAAATATGGCAAATAGCCAAATTGTATTTACACCAACCCAGCACTTTTCTGGCCGAGGTTTAACAGATGGCAATAAAACTCTTTGGGGCTCTTGGGCTATTAAAGTAAATGACAAGCGCTTTTATTTTAGCGGTGACTCTGGTTATTTTGCTGGCTTTAAAGAAATTGGTAATCGCTATGGGCCATTTGATATCACTTTTATTGAAACCGGTGCTTACGACAAAGATTGGGCTGACATTCACATGACACCAGAGCAATCAGTACAAGCTCACCTCGACTTACAAGGTGATGTGATGGTGCCCGTGCATAATGGTACATTCGATCTTGCCTTTCATGCTTGGTATGACCCACTTAAACGTGTCGCTAAAAAAGCAGGACAGGAGCAAGTGTCACTGAGTACTCCGTTAGTTGGTGAGGTATTTAAAATTCAAGATACCGCCATTGATAAAGCGTGGTGGTAAAATTGACAGGATGAAAGGTGCATTATTATCCTTTCATCCTGAATAATTAGTTATTTGTAGACTCTTTCTGGACAGCCCCCCTTCGTGTCCCATATAGTGAAACCCTGTGCAATCAACCAGAAAAACTATGACAACTCACCTTAAGTATGCAAGCTTGGCACTTGCAATTGGTTTATTCGGCTGCTCTGAGCAACCAACAACAAGCACTGATGAACCAAACGCTGAAAGCAATGCAGCCGTAAACATTGCCAATGTACGCTCACATATTAAAACCCTCGCCTCTGATGAATTCTTAGGCCGTGGCCCTTTAACTGAAGGAGAAACGCTCACTATTAACTATTTAGCCGATGAATATAAAAAACTCGGCTTAAGCGGTAGTTTTAATGGCGAGTTTTTACAGCCAGTTACGATGGCAAAACTCACTCCAGATCAAAACATGACCTTACAAGTGGGTGATTTAAGCTTTAATGCTGGCAGTGATTTTACCGCCCGTACCCAACAAATTAACCCTGAAATCAACATCGATGGCTCTGATGTTGTATTTGTTGGCTATGGTATCAATGCACCTGAATATAATTGGGATGACTTTGCAGATATTGATGTAAAAAACAAAACAATTATCGTGCTTGTTAATGATCCTGGGTTTGCCACCCAAGACGACGCGCTTTTCACCGGTAATGCTATGACCTATTACGGTCGTTGGACTTACAAGTATGAAGAAGGTGCTCGCCAAGGTGCAAAAGCAGTATTTATCGTTCACGAAACTGCTCCTGCCGCATACCCTTGGGGCGTTGTAGAAAGCTCGAACACGGGTAGCAAATATACCTTAATCGACCAAGATAAGAATGCTTCTGACATCCCTGTAATGGGTTGGATTGACGAACAAGCGGCAAATGAAATTTTTGCTCAAGCAGGCCTTGATTATCAAACTGAAAAAGCCAACGCACTAAAAGCTGACTTTAAACCTGTCGACTTAAAAGCGAAAGCAGCGCTGACACTGAAAAGTGATATCTCTCAAGCGCAATCGCATAATGTTGTTGCAACGCTTAAAGGTAGCGAAACCCCTGATGAGTACATTGTAATTGGTGCGCACTGGGACCACTTTGGCACCAAGCAAACTGATGACGGAGTGAAAATCTACAATGGTGCTGTTGATAACGCATCAGGTAGCGCAGCAACGGTTGAAATAGCCCGTATTCTTACTGAAATGCATAAGAAAAAACCATTTAAACGCTCTATTATCTTTGCCAACTTTACGGCTGAAGAAACAGGGCTTATTGGCTCAGAGCAATTCGCAACTGGCGAGATTGTACCAACCAAGCAAATGGTCGCGCTGCTTAATATTGATGGTATGAACGTGCTAGACGGCGTTGACTACATATTACAATACGGTAAAGGCATGTCTGAAATGGAAGACTACCTTGCAGATGCAGCGAAAGCACAAGGTCGTCATGTAAAAATGGACCCGCGTCCTCAAAATGGTTTGTTCTTCCGCTCTGATCACTTCTCGCTGGCTAAGAAAGGGGTTCCTAGTTTACTATTTATGAGTTTAGGTGATACAGATCCTGATTACATCGCGCACAAATATCATAAAGAAGCTGACGACTATTCAGCAGATTGGTCTATGGGCGGTGTTGAGCAAGATATTGAACTGATTGTTGATATTGCCGCCAAACTTGCTGATAACGGCGATTGGCCTAAGTGGAAAGCCGAGTCTGATTTCAAAGCTCGTCGCTTACAAGACAAGCAATAACCTTCGCTTAGATACAAAAAACCGAGCTAGTTGCTCGGTTTTTTATTGTCAGTTTTACTTATTACTCGTTAATTTTAGCCTTAAGTGATTGTGCTTCTTCTTGCACTTCCTCTGGGCCATTGGCAATAACATCTTCAACGGCTTGCAGAGCTGAGTCAAAGTCGTCTATTTCGATATATGCCCGAGCTAAGTCCAGTTTTGCTGAGTAACCACCACTTTCGGCATCAACATCAGTTGGGTTATCACCTGCTAGCAAGTCATTAAAATCACTCAGCCCTACATCCATATCAACCTCATCATAAGGTTCATGGTCGAGTGCTTCATCGTCACTTTGTTCAAGTAATGAATCGATATCTACAAACTCATCCGTTGAAGTAGTTTGTTGCTCCTCGGCATCTAATACCTGTACTTCAGGTTCAACTGGCTGTTCGCTTTCACCCTGTAAGTCTTCATTTAATAGTGCATTAAAATCAACGTCGAATTCACTTGCATCAGCAATATCAGCTTCATCTGGCTCTGCTAGTTCATTTAACAGTGCATCAAAGTCTGTTTGAGTAAGGTCAGCCATAAAATCATCATCGATTTCATCGTCTGACAGCTCACTTAAATCAGCCTCGTCAGCTAAATTAGACTCGATATCAGCTAATGTTTGCTCAGCTTCTACGGCATCATCAAGTTCAATATCGTCCAATTCGAATTCAGGGAACTCTTCTAATTCGTCTTGGCTATCAGCCACCTCATCGTCAATTGGCGCTTCGCTCGTTAACTCTGTTGTGCCTTCACTCTGTGATTGATCCGATAAGTCGTCCTCAGGGTCAAGAATATCATCTTCTGTAAATTCATTATCAAGCAAGATCCCATCATCAAAATCATCGTCTAGCTGATCAAGCTCATTACCCGTTGCTAATGAATTAGCAAGGTCTTGCTCTGCCTGACTTAGCTGTAATGGTGCATCTTCATCTAACTCACCAGAAGTGTCTTCATCAGATTCATCCAATTCAAAACCGGCTTCATCTAGCTCAAGCTCTGGATACTCTTCCAACTCTTGGCTAGGAGTCACGGTATCTTGCTGTAATGGCTCTTCGTCGGCGGTTAAATCAAATTCATCAGTTAGGTCTTCATCTGCTAGCGGATCATCGCCTAAATCAATTTCAACTTCTTCTATGTCTTGCTCTGGTTCATCTATTGACCAGTCTGGTGCTTCGACATAGTCATCTTCTTCACCAATTTCATTTAATAACTCATCAACACTTTTCAGTGACGGATCATCAAACTCGTCAAGGCTATCATCTTCATCTAATAGCTCATCGCTATCTTCATTAAACTCTTGATTAAGCGCTTCATCGATATCAACTTCGTCACTATCATCCGTATCATCAACCAACTCTGATGCAATCGATTCAACATTCATGTCATCAACCGCTTGATCAGCATCGGCTAAATCTTCTAGCGACTCTTGTAGATTCTCATCATGCTCTGCACTGTCACTCTGTTCATGACTTAAATCTGAGATCTGCGCTTCAGTGTCTTGCTTCAGCTCATTTGTTTGCTGAATAAGCTCTTCAAGCTCATCATCAACGTCAGAGTCCTGCTCATCACTAGCATCTTCATCAAGTAATGAGTCGATGTCATCGACATCTAAATCATGATCAAGCTCATCTTCGTCAATTAAGTCGTCTACACTAGGTTCTTCAATTGACTCTTCAACCAACTCTTCAGATTCAGGCTCTTCTTGAGCTTCATCTAATAGTGAGTCGATGTCATCGACATCTAGGGCATCATCAAGCTCACCTTCATCGATTAAATCGTCTGCACTTGGTTCTTCAATTGACTCTTCAACCAGCTCTTCAGGTTCAGGCTCTTCTTGAGCTTCATCTAATAGTGAGTCGATGTCATCGACATCTAGGGCTTCATCAAGCTCATCTTCATCGATTAAATCGTCTGCACTTGGTTCTTCTACAAGCTCTTCAGACTGCTCTTCAACAAGCTCTGCTTCAGGCTCTGTCTGAGCTTCATCTAATAATGAATCAATGTCATCGACATCTAAATCATCATCGAGCTCGTCTTCGTCGATTAAGTCATCTGCGCTTGGTTCTTCTGTAAGCTCTTCTGGCTGCTCCTCAACAAGCTCTGCTTCAGGCTCTGCTTGTGTCTCATCTAGCAATGAATCAATGTCATCAACATCGAGGGCATCATCAAGCTCGTCTTCGTCGATTAAATCGTCTGCGCTAGGTTCTTCTGCTAATTCTTCAGTTAACTCTTCAGGTTCCTGTATTTCTTCAGGCTGTTGCTCATCTTGAGCTTCATCTAGTAATGAATCAATGTCATCAACATCTAAGTCATCATTAAGCTCATCTTCGTCGATTAAATCGTCTGCGCTAGGTTCTTCAACAAGCTCTTCAGGCTCTGGCTCTGCTTGTGCTTCATCTAATAATGAATCAATGTCATCAACATCTAAGTCATCACCGAGCTCGTCTTCGTCGATTAAATCGTCTGCGCTAGGCTCTTCAATAAGCTCTTCAGGCTGCTCTTCAACAAGTTCCGCTTCAGGCTCTGCTTGTGTCTCATCTAGCAATGAATCAATGTCATCAACATCTAAGTCATCACCGAGCTCGTCTTCGTCGATTAAATCGTCTGCGCTAGGCTCTTCAATAAGCTCTTCAATAAGCTCTTCAGGCTGCTCTTCAACAAGTTCCGCTTCAGGCTCTGCTTGTGTCTCATCTAGCAATGAATCAATGTCATCGACATCTAAATCATCATCAAGCTCGTCTTCGTCGATTAAATCGTCTGCGCTAGGTTCTTCTGCTGGCGCTTCTTCTTGAACTTCATCTAATAGTGAGTCAATGTCATCAACATCTAGCGCATCATCAAGATCATCGTTTTCTAATGCATCGTTAGCTTCAGCGGCTGGCTCTTCTGTTTGTGCTTCATCGATTAAGCTGTCGATATCGAAATCATCTTCATCGATGAGTTCATCCGCGCTTGGTTCTTCGGCTGGCGCTTCTTCTTGAGCTTCATCTAATAGCGAGTCAATGTCATCAACATCCAGCGCATCATCAAGATCGTCGTTTTCTAATGCATCGTTAGCTTCGGCTGCTGGCTCGTCTGTTTGCGCTTCATCAATTAAGCTGTCGATATCGAAATCATCTTCATCGATTAGTTCTGCTTCTACGTTAGTTGTTGAGGCATCATTATTTTCATCGAGTAAGTCATCAATATCGTCTAGGTTTACGTCTTGATTAGAATCCGTGTTGTTTTGCTCATCAATTAAGCTATCAATGTCAAAATCATCTTCAGCGTCATCTTCTGCGAGCTCTTCACTAAGCGCTGCCATTTCATCATTAGCGTTATCTAACGAGTCACCTTCATCAGTATCAAATAGGTCATCAATGTCATCAGCACTTAAAATATCACCCGATGAATCTGCTGGAGACTGTTCACTATCTAGGTCTATTTCATCACCTAAACTGTCGTCATCGGTTTGATCGAAATCTTGCTGTAAAAATGCATCTAAATCATTATCGTCAGCGCTATTAGATGAATCATCGCTAAACTCAATATCATCACTTAAAAGCCCTTCTAGCTCATCTTGATTTAAAACACTGTCATCTTCATCGAAACTATCATCAATGCTGTCGTCAAAAATGATGTCATCATCTGGCAGCATGTCTTGGTCTAAGTCGTCATCTAAACGCACACTCAAGTCATCATTGTCTTCGACTGGATCAGGAACTAGTGGATCAGTTTCTATAATTGGTTCTAAATCATCATCAGCATTATAACTTGGGCTTTGAGGTAAAAATTCATCGTCATCGCTGGCATCTGTATCATCATTGGCGCTGTTGCGTTTTTTCAAAAACATCACAACGGCAGCAATGATCAGTAATGCCGGAATAAACATTAATGCACCGAGAACAAATGGGTTGCTCAGTAAACTCGAAAAACTAAACCCACTGTCCTCTTCAATCTTTTTTGCTCTTTGCTGCTCTATGATTTCATTTTGTTTAGTGATCAGTTCTTTCAGCTGCTTTTGAATTTCACTGTCTTGACCAAGCTGATCGCGAACGGTTTCAAGCTCTTTAGAAATACCACTCAGTTGTTTTTTGAGTTTGTTGTTCTCAGCTAAGATTTCTTCAACATTTTCAACCGACGATTTAAACTGCTTTTGAAGCTCGACTAGCTGCGTACCCTGCTCTGTTTTAATGGTGTTGATTTCTTGCTTAAGCTCTTGCTTTGCTTCGTCTACATCAACTTTACGGGCTTGGGTTACTTTCTTTTGCGATTCATTAATTTCAGCAGTAGTCAGCGTGCCGTTTTTCTTTTTCTCCCATAGCTCATCATCTTGTTCAGAACGCGCTTTTGCTAACGTTGGATTGACCGCGCGCATTTCAGCAATGGTTGGGATTTTTAGGTATGCGCCATCGCGCATATGGTTAAGGTTTTGGTCTAAAAATGACGATGGGTTTTTGTCATACAGAGCTTGCATGACCTGATAAATACTTACAGAGTTGTCAGGGCGAATTTTAGCGGCAATGCGCCACAGTGTATCGGTCGGTTTAATTGGACCAATAGAGCGCCCCTGCGCACCATAATCGACACCTCTAGGGCCTTTAAGTGTGGTGCCTTCATCAGAGTATGTCGGTGTTACCACCAATGCAGACGCTAATATGAAGAGTGTTGCTAAACCGCGCATGCTGATCCTTTATGTTTTAAATGTTAACGCAGCAACCCTGGTTGCTTAAACATCAAGTAATTCTTGCAGAATTGATTCTTAATTATGTTTTCTTGCAAGCTCTATTCCAGCTGCAAACTATAACTTAGTTGCCTTGCAATATCTATTGCAACACCTTGATAGTAAATAGCTTAAATATTAGCGGCTGAGAGACTTTTTTATTGTTATCGTTAAGTTTATACGCTTTTACAACGTATGCGGCAATAATTTGGCAGTGAATTCACAAAAAAAGCGGCAAATTGCCGCTTTCTGTCAAATTTAGCTCAGTCTAAATCATCAGATTTATAAATAATTTGCGATAAGCTCTTCAGCAATCTGCACACTATTTGTTGCTGCACCTTTGCGCGTATTATCACTTACAACCCACATATTTAAACCATGTGGATGCGAAATATCAGCACGTAAACGCCCTACGTATACTGTATCGTTACCACTTGCATCAGACACAGCTGTTGGGTAATCGGCTAAGTCTTCAATAAACTCAACACCTGGTGCATCGTTTAATAGCTGCTTCACATGTTCGATATCTACTGGCATACGCGTTTCAATATTGATCGCTTCACTGTGACCAAAGAACACGGGAACACGAACACAGGTCGGGTTAACCACAACACTGTTATCACCTAAGATCTTTTGTGTTTCGTTAACCATTTTCATTTCTTCGCGGGTATAACCGTTATCTTCAAAACTGTCTATTTGTGGGATCACGTTAAAAGCAATTTGTTTAGGGAAAACGGCATTATCCATCGGACGCGCATTCATTAAGTTTGCTGTTTGCTTGGCTAGTTCATCAACGGCTTCTTTACCCGCCCCCGATACAGCTTGATAAGTTGATACGTTAATACGGTCAATGCCATAAGCATCATAAATTGGTTTTAACGCCACCAGCATTTGAATCGTTGAGCAGTTAGGGTTTGCAATGATGTTGCGGTTTCTGAAATCCGCTAAGCTTGATGCATTCACTTCAGGAATAATGAGTGGCACATCGTAGTCATTACGAAAGTGTGAGGTATTATCAATTACCACACAGCCTGCGTCCGCCGCAATCGGTGCGTATTTTTCAGAGACACTGCCGCCTGCTGAAAATAAACCAATGTGAGCTTGGCTAAAATCAAACTCTTCAACATCGATTACTTCAATGCTCTCACCGCGAAATTGAATTTCTTCACCAGCACTACGGCTGCTTGCGAGTAAAAATAACTGGTCTACCGGAAACTTACGATCTTCTAACGTTTCGATAATCTGACGACCCACTAAACCTGTGGCACCTAATACGGCTACATTAAATTTTTGCGACATGTATTTTCCTCTTTTGAATAAAGCAAATGGCTTTATTCGTTAATTCTAAATCCCAGTGCAGCTAATGCGCCTTCGCATGCACTGTTGGCAGCCACCGACAACGTACTAAACTCGCGTCGTGGCGGGTAATTCTTACGTAAACTATCAAAGCCTTCGCTTGCTAATTTACTGCGTAAAATGCCATCGTCGCGACGCACATCATAAATTAAGTGCACTAAGCGACCTATATCATCTAGGTTAAAGGTTTCACCTAGCGTGACAGAGTGGCTAATTGGCTCTGGTAAAAAATCGTCCAGCGACTTAAGTGCTGCGCTGCCTTCAAGCTCACATACTTGCTGATACAGCATTTGTGTACCGCGGGCTTTGCCTTCAAGTGTATGCCCTGCAATATGCACGCTGGCATAACGTACATAATCAAGCAGAGGTGTCAGTATATTGGGTTCGTTTTCCCAAACATCAAGCACACAATCTAATTTTGCGCCTTGCTCAAACAATGCTAGCAATGCTTGGTTATCAATCACATCACCACGGCTTGCATTGATAATCGTCATGCCCGGCTTAAGTGCTTTTAAGCGTGTTTCGTCTAGCATGTGCAAGGTTTTATGTGGCCCTTGTTTAACCAATGGCACGTGAAAAGTCACAATATCAGCTTGGGCTAGTAATGTGTCTAACTCAATATGCTCTGCAAGCTCACCGGCTTCATGTTTTGGTGGATCACATAACAATACATTCATGCCTAGCAAGCTTAACTTATCACGTAAACAGCTACCTATACTGCCAACACCTACTATGCCGATGGTTTTGCCTTGTAACGAGCTGGCATTTTCTTGGCTCAAGGCATACAAGCAGCTAATAACATATTCAGCAACCGCCACAGCATTACAACCTGGTGCGCTGCTAAATGCGATATTTCGCTCAGCAAGTAACTCGGTATCAATGTGATCAACACCTATGGTTGCTGTGCCCACAAATTTTAATTTATCTGCTTGAGTGAGTAAGGCTTTATCTACATTAGTAACTGAACGGGTTAACAAAATATCGACCCCGACTAGCTGCTCGGGTTGAAGATTACGGCCATCAAATCGCTCAACATTACCAAAATCGGCAAAGTACTGCTCAACCAATGGCATATTTTGATCTGCAAGAATTTTCATTTGTGTGTCCGAGAGGCAGAAAGTGGCGCTATTGTAGCGAATTTATCAGTATTCGGATAGGTAACAACTAAGACGATTTTGGGGTTATTTATAACAAATGAAAAAGCCGAGCTATTGCTCGGCTTTAAGCAAATACTGGAGAGGTTTAACCTTTATATTTGCTCATTACTAATGTGGCGTTAGTGCCACCGAAACCGAAGCTGTTAGACATAACTGTATTTAGTTCAACGTCTTTACGCTCAGTTACAATATTTAGACCTGCAGCTTGCTCATCTAGTTCATCAATGTTGATAGATGGAGCAACAAAGTTATGCTCAAGCATTAATAGCGAGAAGATTGCTTCATGAACGCCTGCTGCACCTAAAGCGTGACCTGTCATCGCTTTAGTTGCACTGATCATTGGTGAGTTACCACCAAATACTTCTTGAATAGCGCCAAGCTCTTTCACATCACCAACAGGTGTAGAAGTACCGTGAGTATTTAAGTAATCAATACCGCCTTCAAGACCTTGCATTGCTTGCTTCATACAACGTACAGCGCCTTCACCTGATGGAGCTACCATGTCGTAGCCGTCAGACGTTGCACCGTAACCAGTGATTTCTGCATAAATGTGCGCGCCACGAGCAAGTGCATGCTCAAGCTCTTCAACAACAACGATACCGCCACCACCAGAGATAACGAAACCGTCACGGTTTGCATCGTATGTACGTGATGCTTTCTCTGGTGTTTCATTGTACTTAGTAGACAAGGCACCCATTGCATCGAATTCCATTGCTAGCGTCCAGTGAAGCTCTTCACCACCACCTGCAAAGATTACGTCTTGCTTGCCTAATTGAATTTGCTCAACCGCGTGACCGATACAGTGTGCAGATGTCGCACATGCAGAGCTTAGTGAGTAGTTAACACCTTTAATTTTAAATGGTGTTGCAAGACACGCTGAAGTCGTGCTCGCCATAGTACGTGGTACCATGTAAGGACCAACACGTTTTACGCCTTTTTCACGTAAAATGTCAGCCGCTTCAACTTGCCACTTAGATGAACCACCACCTGAACCCACTAATAAACCAGTGCGCTCGTTTGAAACTTGATCTTCACTAAGGCCTGCATCTTCAATCGCTTGTGCCATAGAGATATAAGCGTATGCAGCAGCATCGCCCATAAAGCGCATTGCTTTACGATCAACAAACTCTTTAACATCAATATCGATTTTGCCAGATACGTTACTACGTAGGTTGTAGTCAGCAAACTCTTGGTTGAACGCGATACCACTACGGCCTTGTTTTAATGATTCTAATACTTCTTCTTTGTTGTTACCGATGCTTGAAACAACACCGATGCCCGTAATAACGGCTCTTCTCATGGGTAATTACCTTAGCTCTATACTAAATTGTGTTCTATTTTACGCTGAAATTACTTTCGAAGTGGTCAGCTTTCTAGCGTACACATGTACTCTGAATGTCTAGCTTATAAATAACGCCAGACTATTTCAAAGAAAACACGTAAAATAATGAAAAAAGTTTGTAGTTAATTAGTTAAACCATGATCAAAAACGCACATATTCATTTTAATCACCTTGGTACCCCTGTCGCCGATCAGTTTGACGATGTTTATTTCTCTAATGACGATGGCTTAGCCGAATCACATTATGTGTTTTATCAACAAAACCATATCCCGCAACGATTACAAAATCATGACCGTAACCACTTTGCGATTGCTGAAACAGGCTTTGGTACGGGGCTTAACTTTTTAAATACCTGGCAGCACTTTGCTGCTCATCTTGATAGGCAGCATGCAGAGCAAGAAGTTCAAAATCAACCCGACCATAGTGGTAAAAATAGTGTTACCCGCTTGCACTTTATCTCTTTTGAAAAGTTTCCAATTAAGCGTGATGACCTTGCTCAAGCACTCAAAGCTTGGCCTAGTTTAAGCAAGTATAGTGAGCAACTAATTGCTCAATACCCAATTAATTTAGCCGGCTGTCATCGCCTAGAATTTGCAGGCGGAAAACTAATACTCGACCTTTATTTTGGTGACGTACAAGACAGCATTGATGCCATTAGTTACCCAAGTGAAGGAGTTGTCGATGCGTGGTATTTAGATGGTTTTGCTCCGAGCAAAAACCCAGACATGTGGCAACAGAGTTTGTTCAACAAGATGCGTATTATCTCAAGAGCAAATGCCACACTCGCCACTTTCACTGCCGCAGGCTTTGTCAGAAGAGGACTCATCGAAGCTGGCTTTAGCATGAGTAAAGCAAAAGGCTATGGTAAAAAACGCGAAATGCTAATTGGCGAGCTCACTGAGCCTAATGAGCAACAGTCAGGGCCAGCGTATTTTGCACATCAGCAAAGTGAACTGAGTAATGTGGCTGTTATTGGGGGTGGTATTGCCAGTAGCAGTGTACTGTATTCACTAGCAAAAAGAGGCCTAAAAGCCACGCTTTTTTGCCAAGATGAAGCGCTTGCCATGGGCGCTTCTCACAATGTACAAGGGGCTGTGTATCCGCATTTACAAGCGAAAAATTCACCACACAGTGAAATGTTCGCCCATAGTTTTTTATATGCGATGCGTCTATACCAACAATTACTTGATGATGGTTTTGACTACCCTCACAAATGGTGTGGTGTATTACAACATGCAGTTAAACAAGGCCTAGCTGATAAACATCAAAACCTTGCTGAAAAAGAACTTTGGCCAACAGAATTAATGCGTAATGTAAGCGCTGAAGAAGGCGACGAAATTGCCGGTGTCGATACAGGTTACTCAGGCGTATTCTTTGCAAAAGGCGGCTGGGTAAATCCACCAGCCCTGGTTACAGCACTCTTTAATGCGGCAAATTCGTTAACTGCCACTACCAATAATAAAATGGACAGTCACTTTAATTGCCATATTGAAAAGCTCGAAAAAACCGCTGACGGCTGGTTACTACACAGCAAAGAGCAAACATTCGGGCCATTTAGCGATGTGATTAATTGTGCAGGTGAACACAGTGACCAGTTTAGCCAAACTCAAGCTCTACCTGTTGTTGGTGTGCGCGGCCAAGTCTCGCATGTGCAAGCAAGCGAGCAGTCAAAACGCTTAAAGACCGTGCTTTGCCATAAGGGCTATTTTACTCCTGAATATCAGGGCCATCATTGCATGGGCGCGACCTTTGAAAAAAACTCAAAAAGCCGTGAAGTTAAAGAGCAAGACAACCACATCAATCGCGAACAACTGTTAAGTTTTTACACAGACAGCGAGTTTGCAACGACCTTAGGTGAGATAACAGCCGCGAAAGCAGCTGTAAGGTGTACCTTCATTGACCATCTACCTATGGCTGGTGAATGGGCCGAACAAAGTGATTATGTAAGCGCGTTTGCTAATCTTCGCTTGGGCAAGCGTTATCAGTACCAAACGTTAACAAAACCTCAGCAAGGCTTGCATGTACTCACAGGCTTTGGCGCAAGAGGGCTGTGCAGTGCCCCCCTTTGTGCTGAACATTTAATTGCTTGTTTAAACAATGAACCAAGACCATTTAGTGAACGCGTGAGTCAAGCTATTCACCCCGCCCGCTTTATTGTTCGTGACCTAATTCGTAATAAAATTTAAGGGGCTAAAAAGCCCCTTTTGATTAATTACTTAATCGCTCAACTAGCTCTACGCGCCGGTTTAACTGACGACCCAAATCATTTTTATTATTGGCAGCTGGCGCATAAGGGCCTACGCCATAACCAATTAGACGCGACTCTTTAATACCATATTGACTCACGAGCGCTTTAACAACCGCTTTTGCTCGTTTAGATGACAACCCTAAATTATATTCTGGACTTCCTTTATCATCAGTATGACCAACAACGTACAAATTTAAGCTATTGTTTTTATTTAAAACATCCGCAATCACTTTTAATGACTCGGCTGACTCAGGTTTAATGTCTGATTTATCATGGTCAAAGTAAATGCCATAAATGGCTGCTTTACCTTTTTGCTCTAGTTGCTTTAACACCTGATCCGGATTGGTTTTAACTAAATCGCCTTGTAAAGGCTCTGTTCGAATTATAACAAGTTGCACTCGCGTAGTGCCTTGGTAATTACCCACAAAAAATGCGACAAAGGTTGTTTGATTTTCTATGGTGTTTTTCATTAACTGATAACGCGGCTGACGATAATAGTTATAAACTTGTTTTACCGACAAGTGATCACCAAGTGCTTGTATTGCCTTACGGTCGTCACCACATGCTTGACGTTCGCAACTAAAAACCGTTTCAAAGCCTTCTTTTGTTAAGGCAGACACATAGTTATGAAAAACCTTAAGGGTTGATACTTTTCTAATTTCATAAGTAATACGAGTGATATCGCCTGTCACATCTTCAACAGGTAGCGCTTTGTTCTTACGGTTAAATATTCCTGTTGGTAGTGAAAATTCTTCGTAATCAATTTGCTCGTAGTCTTCAATAAAACTACCAGGATAACGGCTAAGTAATGGATGATCGCTTGAGCCTCTAATATCGTCTTTAGGTGCTTTGGTAACTGGATTTGATTGCTGTTTTGCAAAAGCAGCTGTATTGGCTTTTATCAGACCTGTTTCAAGCTCCTTAATCGCAATTGAGCTACTCATAACACGCGTTTTACTGTTGTACTGGCCAACAAATAACGACACAGCAAACTCAGACTTTTCACCTTTAGTAGCAAGCAGATAATAAGGCTTACGATGATAATTATAGAGCTGAAAGTAACCGACTTCCTCTGCAAAATCACTGCTGTCACCGCAAGCATCTAGCTGACAAGAGTAAACAATATTAAAACCATCAGTGAGTAGAGCGTGTTTATAGTTTTCAAATACTTTGAGAGTGGCAACATTGTTTATTTCGTACAATGTGTGGTTTACATCGCCAATAAAGTCTGTGTAACTAAATCGCTCTGACGACTTTTTACTGTCATCAAACTGGCTCATTAATTGTGTCTGTTCGCCACTGAGTTTAACCGACTTTTCAACCTCACTATTTGGATAAGGCGATAGCCATTGATTGGCAGATACCGCATTGCAAAATGCTAATGTTACCACCACCAAAAGATTAAAATATATTTTCACTTTAAGTCCTTTTAATTGAGTTTGTACCTAATTCAACACTATGCCAAATAATACTTTTTTATTCAAAGTTTGCTTGTACCCCTTTAAAAATAAATCCACACCCCAAGGTCTTTAGTTACACAGCAATTAGAAGGAGTTTGATATGAAGACCTTAATCATTGGCGCAACGGGCCAAATAGGTAAAATGACCACCGAAAAAATGCTGGCAAGTGGCCATGACGTAGTGGCTCTGGTTAGAGACAAAAGCAAACTGACTGCGCTTGAAAGTAATAATTTAACGATTGTAGAGCAAGACCTCGAAAACGATTTTAGTCGTGCCTTCGAGGGTGTTGAACAAGTAATTTTTAGTGCTGGATCTGGTGGTGCAACAGGTGCAGATAAAACCTTACTGATAGATTTATGGGCCGCAGTTAAAGCGATTAATTATGCGGTAGATGCCAAGGTTAAGCACTTTATTATGGTGAGCTCAATCGGTGCTGATGCCCCAGACAACATTGAGAGCAGTATAAAACCGTATTTAGTTGCAAAGCACATGGCTGACCAACATTTAATCAATAGCGAATTAAATTACAGTATAGTCAGACCCGGCACGCTATTCGATGATGCAGCTACGGGGCGATTAACCACCACGCGCCCTGCAACGCGCCAAGATGCGGTTATCAACCGTGAAGATGTAGCAAATACCCTGCTATACCTTGCTGAACATACACCGAAAAAACCACAAGTGTTTGAATTGTTTAATGGTGATAAGTCAATCTATGACTTACTGGATGCCTAATTTAAACTATAAACTTTAGCTGGATAAAGTTAACTTTATCCAGCTCCCTCCTTAAATACCCACCCAAAAAATTAATTTTTTGTAAGTCGCAATGAATAAAACTTTATATTTCAATGCTCTAATTATTTTTATTTTAAATTAGCTTACAAATAAGCATTGCTGTGCCCTATTTAATGATAAAGCAGTAATGACATTAAACGCCACATGGAATTAATATATTATTTACAAAAACACAACAATGGTGTCCAATGCATTACACCCTCATTATTCTATGTCTGGCCTTTGCTTCTGTAAGTTATTCCCAAGAAGTTAAGATACAAAGTAATAGTAGTAACACTTCTTTACCCTATAAATTGTTAACCCAAGCAATTGAGCGAGCGGGTTTAAGCTACTCGCATCCATATAATAACTTTAAAGATATTACCGATGCTCGAATGTTAAACGACTTACAAAATAAGCAGCTTGACGTTATCTGGAGCATGACTTCAAGACAATTAGAGGAAGATTACCAAGCCGTTTATATTCCTTTGTTTCGTGGCTTACTTGGCATGCGAGTAGCATTAGTGAAAGCACAAAATCGCGAGCTGTTTAGCTCGGTAACTAGCTTGCAAGATTTAAAGCGCTACACCGCAGGGCAAGGTAAAACCTGGCCAGATACGAAAATATTAAAAGCGAACCAACTGCCCGTTGTTACCACATTAAAATACCCTAACTTATTCCCAATGCTTGAGGGTGAGCGCTTTGATTATTTCCCACGTGGTGTAAATGAACCTTGGGATGAAATTGCCAATCATTCGGAGCTTGACCTCATTGTTGAGCCGCACTTGATCATAAAGTACACCGCACCTCTTTACTTTTTCGTCAATAAAAACAACCTTACACTACACCAACAACTAAGCGATGCCCTTAACGAGATGATCGATGATGGCACTTTTAACGCGATGTTTTTGGCAGACAGCCAAGTACAAACTGTTTTATCAAAAGCCAACTTGAGCTCGCGTCGCGTCATTGAGCTTGAAAACCCAACGTTATCGTCGAACACACCAAATAAAAATAGCCCTTTGTGGTTTAACCCATTTCAATGAGCGCATAATGAAATCACTAAAATATAAAATGACCTTAGCACTATCTTTGTGCCTTTTCTTAAGCGTGATCTTCGTGATCAGCGCAAACTATCTGCTTGCAAAGTCGAGTCAAACACAACAATGGCAAGACGACATCACTGCCCTTAATGAGCAAATGCAGGTTATTTTAGCTGAGCCGGTATTCTCTTATGATGAGCCGTTAATCAATCAGATTATTAAAGCCTTTTCGCAAAACAAACATATACATAGCATTTCAGTGACAGACCATCGTAATAAGCTTCTTGCCTCAATCATCAAACAAAGTAACAGCGCATCGGTTAGCAAAACTATTGATTTGCACTATTTAGATAATTTAATTGGCCACATTAAAATTGGTTATTCACAACAAGCGCTGCATAGCACCATTGCTAATTCGACACGCACTATGTTTATTACCCTGCTGGTCTCATTTATCACCCTAGGTACCGTGATTATTTATATCGTGCGGCTTTTAGTGATAAAACCAATCGATAGCGTAAACAGCCTTGTTGATGAAATTGTCAAAGGTGAAGGCGACCTTACAAAACGTATTAGCTATCAATCTAATGATGAAATAGGCTATTTGGTTAATGGCTTCAACCGATTTATAGCGCAAGTACAAGAAATAATTACTGAGTTAGGCAGCACTGCCAGCGAACTTGAAATGATTGCCAGCACAGTAAACGAAGCATCTGTTCGCTCAAAAAATGAGGCCGAACTTGGATACAACCGCACTGATTCAGCAACCAATGCGCTTAGTCAGTTAAGTGAAGCAACCAAAGAGATTGCGCAAGGAGCCAACCAAACCGCGCAGCAAACAACCGATGTACATCGCTTATGCCAACAAGGCGAACAAAACATGAATGCCAATGGCAATATTGTTGATGAGTTAACTGCACAACTAGACCACACTTCAAATGTAGTTAAACAATTAAACGCCAGCAGCAATGAAATTAGCCAAGTGCTCGATGTTATAAAAAGCATTGCCGAGCAAACCAATTTGCTGGCTCTAAATGCTGCTATTGAAGCGGCTCGTGCTGGTGAATCTGGTCGAGGCTTTACCGTGGTCGCCGATGAAGTAAGAGCGCTTGCTAGTAAAACCTATGATTCAACATCTGAGATTGAGTCGATTATTGTATCGCTACACAATAATACTTCTGATTGTGTAACCGCAACGGAGCAAAGTAAGTCACTGAGTGATAAAGTAAGCCAAGCGAATCAAAAAAGCCAAGCGGTGTTTAAAGATATTGCTAAACAAATCAATACCATTAATCAAATGAACGAGAGCGTGGCAGCAAGTTCTGAAGAGCAAACCAGTGTCACCGCTGATATCTTAAATACTATGCAGCTTATTAACCAAGGCGCTAAGAGTCTATCGCAAGAAGCTCAGCACCTTGATAACACTATAGGCCAGCTCAATGAATTGGAACGCGGCATCGTTGCTAAATTGGGTTTGTTTAAATACTAAAAGCCATGATCCCCTGCCACGCAAGTTGCAGGGAAAGCACTGTTAACACTAAACGAAAAATCTTTTTAAATTTATCTGACGAAATGCGGTGCAATAACTTAAGGCCAAGCCAAGTACCTAAAGCACCGCTCAATATCATGAGCATAACCAGCGGCAACCACTGCCAAAATGCAAAGCCCACAGCCCCATATAAAATCGCTTTTAAGGTATGTTGTACTGTCATGCAGCTTGAAAATGTGGCGGTAAATTTAAGCTTATTATAATTATTTACATATAAGCAGCTGCCAACCAAAGGCCCGCTTGCCCCTACAAACATCGAGATAAACGTGGTCCAAAGCCCTGCAAGAACACGCCATAACTTTGAAGTTTCTCTGAGCTTTGGCGTCACACCCCAAAGTAAATAAAGCACAAAGGCAGCGACCACTATTTTCATTAATTCAAGGGGAATTGATGTGACAATCGTTGAGGCAACCAGCGCTCCTATGACTCCCCCTAAAGAGAAGTACACAAACATAGCACCATCAATATGTTTAAACGTGAACAAAAAGCGGTTTGCATTAGAGCCTAACTGCACTAACCCATGAACAGGAATAACCACACTCATAGGAAGCATGGATGCCATGATCACTAGCAGCATTAAGCCGCCACCCGCACCAAAAGCTGCTGAAATCATTGAAGTAAAGCCCGCAACCACAATGAGCATTATAGTGCTGATCGGACTTAATAAATCTCCACCCAAAAACTGCCAACTGATCAAATCCATTGTTACGCTTTAAATAGTGTGTTTGAGCTAACGCTATCATGACTCACCACTATTAGCGATATATTGGAAAATAGTTTCGACTAAAAGACCATATCAACCAAAAGAGAAGTGCCCCTAAATTCACAACTGGTCAGACTTGTTGTTTATTTTGTTAAACCTATGGGTTATAACTATGCCCACAACACAATAAAATTGAAGGCACAGCATGACACTGATGAATGTAAGTACACAAGGATCTGTTGCTATCTTAACTATGACAACAGCTGAAAATCGCCATAATCCTGCTTTTGCAGAGGCTTTTTTAACTTGCCTTGACGAAATCGAACGTAATCCTGAACACAAAGCACTCGTGATCACTTCAAGCAGCGAAAAATCATGGAGTTTGGGCATAGATACCGATTGGCTAATGCCGGCATTAAAAACACAAAAATTTGCAGAAGTAAGTGGCTTTATGCACTCGATGGATGCGGTATTTAAACGCCTATTACTCTTCCCAATGCCAGTAATTGCAGCAATTAATGGTCACGCGTTTGGTAATGGCGCCATTTTATCGTGTGCTTGCGATTTTAGGTTTATGCAAAGCGACCGTGGTTTCTTCTGCTTTCCAGAAGTTGACTTATCAATCCCGTTTTTACCGGGCATGCTCGCCTTTATTAAAAAAGCCATTCCAGACTATCGTTTTAACGAGATGATGCTAACTGGCCGCCGCGTTACCGCAGGCGAACTTGCCACGGATCATGTTATTGAACAAGCTTGCCCAGACAACGAAGCTTTATTTAATACCGCCCTCGAATTTGCCAGCCAGTTCGATAAAAAACGCGCGATTTTCGCCGAGCACAAAAAGCGCCTACACAAACACATCATCGACACCATTGATATAGAAAACAAACCGATTATTGATGCTGTTCAGTTGGTTGTTTGATTCTAGACTCTGGACTTCTTTAGAGGAGCTTTAGAAAAAAGTTTTAGCAATAAAAAAGGCCGCTCTGAGAGCAGCCTTTTTCATATTTGGTGGAGCTGGGGGGATTTGAACCCCCGTCCGAAAAGCCTCGACCTTTGGTACTACATGCTTAGTATCGTCTTTTAGTTAACCTTATACAGCTCGGACGAACACGATCTGCAAAGGCGAGGCCGCTTAATTTTAGCCCTTCAACCCCGGCCAGGGTTTCCGTAGCGAGTCCGTGTAGGGTGACACTTCAGAACCGGGTCCACAGACATACACCGGAGAAGTGCTAGCGGGCTATTATGCCGCTAGAGCGTAGTTATCGTCGTTTGCGATTACTTTAAATTGCGGCTTTTTTACGAGGCCAACCGCACCTCGACATGCACCTCGGGCGTCTTGAATTCCGTCGAATCCTAATCAGCCCCTGAATTTGGTATCTCATTCAGAGTGTTTTTGCAGTATAACTGAGTAGCCTGTTCAGACTCAAGGCATTAATCGGGAAATTTTTGCTAAGTGCCTTTGACTGCTGAAATTTCAAGCAGGAAAAGTCAGTTTTATACATATTTTCACATTTTAATCATACAAATCCTTAACATAGTACAAAAGTTGTGCTGAAATAGGAAACGTTGTTACCCTTCTCCAAAAATAACCTGTAACAACACATAACTATAATAAAAGGCAGTTTTTTACAGGGCTTTTCAGATGTCGATGTTTTCATTCGATGAACAAAGTGGCTATGTCTCTTTGTGTGAGCATCCTAGGGATGCGGGTTTTCCTACTACGAGTTCTCAATTAATTGAATTACTTGAGCAGTCGCCTTATGCCAACTACGAATATATTGATGCCAATATAGGTAAGTTGTTTATACCTAGCAGCCAATATCAAAACCAATCGTTAGTGGTTGCTAAAGCCGTTGATGCTCACCTTGAAGTGAAAGTTGATGCTAAAAACATGGTGGTTGAAGCAAGCCTAACAACAGCCCGTGGCGGTAAAATTGTCAGCATGGATATGGCGCAAGAGGTGCTTGCAGAGGCGGGCGTGATTAAAGGCATTAGTTTACGTGCTCTCGATACCTTCTTAGGCCAACAATTTAAGCAACCACCCGGCGCCCATTACACCGCGATTGTTGCCCATGGCCGAATGCCTAAAGAAGGCACTGATGCTAAATTCGTGCGCTTATGCTCAACAGCACAAGACCGTGTTCTTAGCCCGCAAGCGACCTCTGGCGGTAAAGTCGACATGCGTAATTTAGGCGCCATTATTACCGTTAAACCTGGCACGCCATTAATGCAACGAGTCCCTGCAACACCCGGAGAAGATGGTTTTACGGTGTTTGGTGATGTGATGCCAGCTAAGTCCGGTAAAGACTTACCTCTTGAGCCATTTGAAGGAACGCGTATCGATCCAAACAATAGCAATATGTTAATTGCCGATGCTAAAGGCGTGCCTGTTGCCCTACCCCGCGGTATGCGCGTGGACGATGTATTGTGCTTTCATCATGTTGATGTAAGTACGGGCCATGTCGAATTTGATGGCAGTGTTATTATCAGTGGTGATGTAAAAGATGGAATGCGCGTCAAAGCAACGGGTGATATCACTGTATTAGGCTTTGTTGAATCAGCCACAATTGAAAGTAAAAGTGAAGTCACCGTGATGCTTGGGGCTGTTGGCAGAAAGCGTGAAAACGTTGAAAACTTTACCTGTAACATCACGGCATCGCGCACTATCTCTGTTGGTTATGCTCAGTACTGCCATATAAAAACAGAGCAAGATTTATTCATTGAACGTCAGGCTTTGCATTGTGATTTAAGCGCTCGTCGCCTTATTCGCGTTGGCAAAGCCAATAATCCGCGAGGCAAAATTATTGGTGGCAATATTTTAGATGCGATGCGAATTGAAACCGGCGAGCTTGGTGCGCCGTCAGGCACTAAAACACGGGTTTTCATTGCTCAGTACTGGCATGATTTACGCCAAAAGCAGCAGCAAATTAATGACTTCGAAAAGTTATTAGCGACCAAAGCAGCTGCCTTACAACAGGCTCGCAAAAAGGCCAATAAAATACCCGACCCAGCTCAACGTGCGCATTATATTAAAAAGATCACTGCCAGCGAGCAGCAGATTAAAATCAAAACAGCCAGCACAAAGAAAAAGAAACACTTAGTGAAAATTAAGATTGCGCGCTTATTAGCAACAAGCCGCTTAAAAGTGAATGAATTAATGCATCCTGGGGTGGAGCTTAAGATAGCGCAAGAGAGTAAACAGTTTTCACGTATTTACCCTCCTAACATGGTACGATTTTTTGAAGGCAAAATTACTCAGTCGTTTTAACGGCTGAGTCTTGCTCCTCTTCTGTCGCTTCAGTTTCAGGCAATGGCCAACCGCCGAGTTGTTGCCAGCGATTAACGATTAAACAAAACAGTTCTGCTGTGCGCTCAGTATCATATAATGCTGAGTGAGCTTGTTTATTATCAAACTCAATCCCTGCCGCCCTACACGCTTTAGCTAATACTGTTTGCCCTAGTGCAAGGCCTGCCAATGATGTGGTATCAAAGCTAACAAATGGATGAAATGGCGTGCGCTTAATTTTACAACGCTCAATGGCGGCATTTAAAAAGCCGTGATCAAACGCTGCATTGTGTGCTACTACCACTGAACGCTGACAACCCGCTGCTTTTTGTGCCTTGCGCACGACTTTACAAATTTCTTTAATCGCTTCTTCTTCAGGCACCGCACCACGCAGCGCAGAAAAAGGATCAATACCATTAAACTCAATGGCCGCTTGTTCAATATTCGCGCCTTCAAATGGCTCAACATGAAAATGCACAGTATGATCAATACTTAACACGCCGTCGTCATCCATTTTCAGTACAGATGCAGCAATTTCTAATAACGCATCGGTCTCTTTATTAAAACCTGCGGTTTCAACATCAATCACAACAGGAAAAAAGCCACGAAAGCGTTTTGCGAAAAGAGTTTGTTCAGTATTTTCCATAGTCTTCTTGGTTTGCCAGTGTAAGCTGGCTATTATGTCAAAAACCACGGCTACTCTGCTAGAGTAAATAGTGTGAAATCGCAGATTCTTACTGAGTTTTTAGGCACATTACTTGCTTTATATTAATCAGCTAGCCCTGTGTTTAGTGTGCTAAAGCAATTAAACACAAAAATTGCCAATTATTTGGCATTGATGATTTGTTGGAGAATTACCGTGATGAAGCTTTCATTACTTCCTTTAAGCCTAGGCCTATTAACCTCAGTTGCAAGTATAAATGCGCATGCAGCCATGCGTGAGTATACCGCTAATGCTGATATGTCGAACTGGCAAATGGTTAAAACTTCTCGCTTAGAATGCCAATTAAATCATGAAGTTCCTTACTATGGTGAAGCAATTTTCAGTACCACTGCCAGTAAAAATAAAGACGTAAACTTTAACCTTGATATGGTCGTACGCCCAGACAACTACAGTATTGCTGGTCTAAAAGCCGTACCACCTAGTTGGCGTGCAGGTATGCCTGCTCGCGACTTAGCAAACATGAAGCTATTACGTAAGTTTGACGGCGAGCTTGGTAACAAAACTGCTTGGGAAATGCTGACCGAACTAGAAAAAGGTTACCAACCGACATTTTATTACCAAGACTGGCAAAACAGTGCCGATAAAATTGCCGTTGGTTTATCGAGTGTCAACTTTAAGCAAGCCTATTGGGCGTTTTTACAGTGCCGAGATGCAATGCTGCCATACAGCTTTGAAGATATTTCGTTCACAGTGATGAACTATGAGCCTAATACCAGCAAACTGACTAAATCATCACAAAAACGCTTAGATAAAATTGGCGAATACTTAAAGTACGACACCAAAATCGAATCTATTTCAATATCTTCTTACACCGATAGCTACGGTGGTCGCTGGAATAACCTCGAATTATCAAAAAAACGTGCTAAAGCGATTAAAGATTACATTGTTAGCTTAGGGGTTGATGAAAGCAAAGTAGATACCGATGGTTACGGTGAAAAGCGCCATGTTGCTAGCAACGACAACATTTTAGACCGAAACAAAAACCGTCGTTTAGTCATTCAAATTGCAAAAATGTAGCCGCTTAAGCGGCTACTAGCTTTAACTCAGTTCTATTGACTTCACACGCTTAAAGCGCTTAAGCCACTTATCGCCAAACTGAAAAAATGCGAGACTAATCATAATGATGGTCGCGCCAACAATCAGAGCTTGGTCAATGGGCTCATCATTAAGCAAACCACCTAAAGCAATTGCAAAACTTGGTGTGATCAAGGTTGTTAATGCGACCGTGCTGGCGTTCAACTTTTGCAATACATGAAAATACGCCAGCGCACCAATTAATGATCCAAACACGCCTAAGTAAACAATTGAGTACAGTGATTTTGCACTCCACATCTGGCTATTAAGTTGGCCATCTACCAGCAACCAAGTAATAAAAAACAGAGGCGTTACAAAAACCAACGCACCAAATGTGGTGGCCATTGGATGAATAGCAATTCTTACCCGTTTGATCATCACACCGCTCAAACTAAAAAAGCACACTGCCATAAATACATATAACAGGCCACTAAGCTGCTCTACTCCCCCTTGAATATGGCGCTGGCTTACTAAAAATAAACCAATTAAGGCACAGCCAAGTGCGCCAAGCTTAATGGCGCTGAACTTAGGTTCGTTCAAGATCTTTTGCGCAAGTAAGCCCGATAAAATTGGCGCAAGACCAAACATCAATGATATTAACCCTGAAGGCACTGTTTTAGCGGCCATGTAGCTTAATAACATACCGCCAAAAATACCTATGCTTGAATAGCCATAAAGGAATAAAGCACGGCGATGCCAGGGCACTCGGATATTGGCAACAGCAACGACAAACGAAGCCAACACCAGCCCCACCAGCATGCGTAAAAACACAGCCAGGGTTGGTGCTACCGTTTCACTACTCCAAACAATACCCAGTGGTGTTGTTGACCAAATCACCACCATTAAAAAATATGAGGCTTTAACAGGCACTAGCTTATTCCTTTAAAAAGGCGAAAAAAGCGGAAGAAAATTTAAAAGGGAAATAACCAACCGCTTAGAACGCGGTTAGTAAAACTTACTTAATTAACCGCAGCAAATAACAGACCATACGACTGATGAGGTCAGGCGCATACAATTGTTTGTTGGTCGTTGGTTTAGCTGCATCATGGTATTTAATAAAGTAAGTTGAAGAAGCTTAAGAATCCGCCTAAATGGTGATTTTGTCAACACGAATACTCATGCTATTTGGCAAAAAGTTATTTGCTGATTTCAACTGCCTGTTTGCACATGTAAATCATAGGTTACATTTAATTTCTTTGATTTATAACAAAACTATTTAAGTTTTGTTAAACAAGTTATATCTTGCTTGCCTCTCACGAAGTTTAAGGGGCAAAAAGTGCTTAAAAATAAAACAATAGGTAGCATGTTAATTGTTGCTGGCACCACCATAGGTGCAGGGATGCTGGCATTGCCTATCGCCTCCGCAGGGCTTGGTTTCACAACAGCGTTATCACTTATCTTACTTACATGGGTTTTAATGACCTACACAGCATTACTGATGCTAGAGCTACATCAATATGCCGACAGAGATGCAACCCTCAATACGTTAGCTAAGTCATGGTTAGGTAAACGTGGCCAATGGGTCGCTAACTTTTCAGTGATGTTTTTGTTTTACGCATTATGCGCTGCCTATATCGCAGGTGGTGGTGCGCAATTACAAGAAAAGCTCAACAATGGTTTATCGCTTTCTTTAGCGCCGCAAGTTGGCTCAGTTATTCTGGCTGTTGTGATTGGTACTGTGGTGACACTCGGTACCAGCAAAGTCGATAAGCTTAACCGCGTACTGTTCACTATTAAAGTATGCGTACTAGCCAGCTTATTTTATATGCTGACACCTTATGTACACGGCCAACACTTACTTGAAATGCCGATTGAACAAGGTCTGATTTTATCTGCAATCCCAGTGGTGTTTACCTCGTTTGGTTTTCATGGCTCTATTCCGTCGATAGTGAAATACGTGGGTTTAGATATCAAAACACTTCGTAAAGTAATGGTGGCAGGTGCAGCATTGCCTTTAGTGATTTACATTTTTTGGCAATTACTTAGCCAAGGCATGATGAGTCAAAGCGACTTACTACAAAGCCAAGGGTTACCCGGTTTTGTAAGCAGTGTTGCTAGCATTGCTCACAGCCCACATGTTGCCACCGCTGTGAACATTTTTGCTGATTTAGCGCTGGCCACGTCTTTCTTAGGGGTGAGTTTAGGTTTATTCGACTTTTTTGCTGATGCATTTAAAAAAGGTGATGGCAGTAAAGATCGTATCAAAACAGCCTTGATCACCTTTATTCCACCCCTAGGCTTTGCGCTATTCTATCCACAAGGGTTTATTATGGCACTTGGCTACGCCGCCATTGCGCTGGTTATTTTAGCGGTGTTTTTACCGGTTGCTATGGTCTATAAGCAACGAAGCAGCAAACCTGATGCAGGTTACCAAGTTAAAGGCGGCAATATTGGCTTAGCACTGGCCGCCCTGTTTGGTGTGCTTATTATTAGTGCTCAAGGTTTACAAATGGCGGGGCTTATTCCAGCGATTGGTTAAACAGCCCATCAAAAAAAGCACCCTCGGGTGCTTTTTTTGTACCTGTGTTTAAGGTGTAATGCCAATTCGCTTAATTAAGTAGTCTATTTTGAGGCAAGAAAACCTTGTTGATAACAAGGCAAAAATTTCGTTATTTAGTTGTTCTAAATGAGAAATTTTTAACGCAGGTAGCGACAGGTTTAATCCCTCAAAATGATTAAATATTATTGCGGATTGGTATAATTAAAACACCATCGCCTTACCTCGGCCTGATGCTTCAGAAGCTGCATCTAATTTACCGTCTTTATTGATGATCACATGCATATCACCAAAATGGCGTTCATCAAGTGTATAACCCATCTTCTCAAGCGCTTTAACAACCTTTGGTTCAAGACCTGTGTGGTATCTAATCACATTTTTAGGCCATAACTGGTGATGGAAGCGTGGGCTGTCTACCACTTGCTCTGCAGTCATATCAAATTCAACCGCATTTAAAATTGACTCATACACAGAGCTAATAATCGTGGTACCACCCGGAGAGCCAGTTACCATTTTAACTTTGTTATCCTGAAGTAGAATGGTCGGTGTCATTGAGCTCAACATGCGTTTATGAGGTTGGATTTCGTTAGCTTTACCACCAATTGCACCAAATACATTCATCACACCGGGTTTGGCACTAAAGTCATCCATTTCATCATTCAAAATGAACCCTGCGCCTGATACAACCACACCGCTACCAAAACTTAAGTTGATGGTCGTGGTATTCGCAACGGCATTGCCCCACTTATCTAGAATAGAAAAATGCGTTGTTTGCTCACTTTCGTGTAAACCAGGTTTGATGTTCTCGGTAGTTGAAATGGCATCTGGGCGAATTGTACTTGCACGATTACTAAGATAATCATCTGCAAGTAGAGCTGTTTTTGGCACCTCATAAAAATCTGGGTCACCTAAATATTCAGCTCTGTCGGCAAATACGCGTTTACCAACTTCAGCCAAAATATGAACATAGGTGGTTGAGTTGTGCTCAAGCGTTCCTTCTGGCTTTGCCAAGTCGTACATTTTTAGCCACTGTAAAATAGCAATACCACCTGAACTTGGCGGTGGTGATGTGAGCACTTCGTAACCGCGCCAATTACCTTTAATCGGTGTACGCGATTTAGCTTGATAAGCTTTTAAGTCTTGCTCAGTAATAATGCCGCCGTGTTGCTTCATAAACGTCGCAATGATCTTCGCTGTCTCACCTTCGTAGAAACCTGCTTTACCTTGATCGCGAATACGTTTCAGTGTGGCGGCAAGTTCCGGCTGCTTAAATACCTTATTTGCTTTGGCTTCAGCAAAGTAATCAGCAAAGTTAATGTTTACCGATTTTTTAGCCATTCGCGCAATGTAACGCTCGATACTCGCAGCTAACTTAGGGTGCACAATAAAGCCCTGTTCAGCTAATTTAACTGAAGGTTCTAGCAGAGTCTTCCACTCTAAGCTGCCGTGCTTTTGATGGGCAAGCCACATTCCAGCAACACTGCCCGGTACACCACTTGCGTGAATACCATACACAGACATGTTATCAATAACATCGCCTTTATCATCAAGGTACATATCGCGATGAGCTGCAGCAGGGGCTGTTTCGCGGTAATCAATAAAATCACCTTTGCCATCTTTTTGGATCAGCATAAACCCGCCACCACCAATGTTACCGGCTTCAGGTAAAGTAACCGCTAATACAAACTGTGCCGCAATTGCCGCATCAACGGCGTTACCGCCTTGCTCTAAAATAGCGCGCGCCGTATCACTGCTGTAGCTATCAGGCATCGCGACGGCCGCTTGCTTTGCAAAGCTTGATGGATGAAAGAATATCGCGGTAACGATAAATAGATGTGCCGCGTATTTGACTAAACTTGCCATGGTACTTCCTTTTTCTTGATGTTATTTTAACCATTTAGACATGTGAAGCCCATAAGGTCAATTAGTTACGATTAACTTAGCTAAGCTGCTCTTTAGGACATGAATAAAGTACTGCAGGTAATTCACCTTGCTCATCTTGATGGGTATAGTTTTTTACAAACTTAAGGCCTAGTTTTTCCATCACCTTTATTGAGCCTAGGTTATCTTTAAGTGCTGTGGCACTGAGCGACTTTATTTCTTCTGGCTCGCTTACGGCTTTAGTAATGGCAAGTGCCGCCTCAGACGCATAGCCTTTGCCCCAGCTCATTTTTTTAAAGCGCCAGCCAATTTCTAAATCACTAAAATCAGGCTGTTCAAAAAAGCCCATAGGCCTGACTAATACCCAACCGATAAATTCATTACTCTCGATGATATTTACTTGCCAAAGCCCCCAGCCTTTTTGCTCATTTCGATACGCATTCAAGCGTGGAATAAACACCTCTTTAATGGTCTGCATAGTGGATACTTTGCCGCGAGTGAGATGTTTCATTACTTCTGGGTCGTTATCGAGCTCATAAAGTAGCTCGGCATCATTTTCATCCATTAACCGAAAACTTAATCGTGCTGTTCTAGCTATATTCATTTTTTATTGCTTATACTGCTTAATAGTTAATTAACCATTAGAGAAAAATATGAACAAATTAGCAAGCTTAGTTTTATTAGGCTGTATTGCCTTAACAGGTTGTGATGACGCAGAGCAAGCCAAGAAAGATGCCAGCGAAGCAAAAGAGGAAGTAAAGCAAGCGCTAAGTGATGCTTGGAGCGACGTAAAAGACGCCACCAATGAGTTTAACGACGACTCACTGCAAGAGTTACTCGAAGAGAGTAAGAAAATGGGCTTAAGCATGTATGACGACGGTAAAGAAATTGCCTTAGATGCATGGATTGAGAGTAAAGAAGCGGCTGGTGAACTGTCTGAGAAAACCAAGCAAAAAGCAAAAGAACTGGCTGAAGAATTAAGAGAAGCGCGCGAAAAACGCGAGCAAGAGAAAAATAATTAAAAAGAAAGGGCAAGTATTTACTTGCCCTTTTTTGTTAGTAATTAAAGCTCAAATTCTTTTTTGAATTTTAAGCCAAATTCACTGCGGTCATTGCTGCGCATTACGCCAACAAAACCAGATTGTTGTAAACGACCCACATCGTATACTTCGTTTAACACGTTCTCACCGTAAAGAGTCACTTCAAAGTCACCGTTCGGGTTTAAGTAAGAGATGTTGAAACCCACTAATTCACGAGAGTCAATGTGTTCACTTTGGTTGTATACTGATTGACCTTGCATATCGCTACGGTATGAGTAGTTAGCGTTTACTGCCACTGTGCCACCGTTACTTAAATCAATGAAATAAGAAGGTGCGACCATAACAGTCCAACGTGGTGTTAGTGCTGGTGAGTCGCCTTTACCAATACCTAATACACCGTCATCTACTTCTGTGATTTCTGAATCTAGGTAACCAATCGCGCTACGTAGCGTAAAGTCATCTGTAAATGCAATTGTTGTTTCAAGCTCGATACCTTGTGCTTTAGACTCACCCGCATTTTCTACGATAGTAACGAAACCGCCACCTGCAGTTGGATCTGAGAATGGTAATGCAAGGTCTGTGTAGTCAGTAACAAACACCGCAAGCATCATAGATACGTCTTCGTGTACTTGACCTTTAAGGCCTAGCTCGTAGTTAATTGCTTTTGTTTCATCGAAAGAAACAAATTGATCAGGACCACCAAATGGACGCGGTGGGAAACCACCTGTTTGATAACCTTTTTGGATTTGGCCATACACGTTCATGTTATTGCTAAGCTGGTAAGACGCATTTAAATCCCATGTTACTGCATCAAAATCAGCACTTACGTATTTGCGTGTTGCAAACGTTGGGAATAAGGCATCGGCTTCTTTTTTATCTTTCGAATAACGCAGACCACCGCCCACTGTTAAATCGTCGCTTAGGTCATAGCTTGCATTGATATAAGCTGCGTATGAGTTAGTCTCTTGGTTGATATCAAAGTAACCATAATCACCAAAAGACGCTGTAGTACCATCATTCAAAAGGCCATCAGGTGTGTTGAATGGGCTAAATACAAACGGACCAGAACTTGTGAAGCCATCTTCATTAAAGAAGTATAAGCCAGACACAAAGTCCATATTATCGAAGCTACCATTTAACTGGATTTCGAATGAATATTGATCTGCACCGCCTTCTTCAGGGAACTCTGATAAGTTAAGGGCAACAGCGTCATCATCAAGACCCCCTTCGTATTCTGAGCTACGGTAGCTTGTGATAAACTTAGCTGTATAGGTGTTATTGATATCCCAATCAGCTGTTAATGAAGTACCCCAGCCTGAGTAAGCCGTCGACTCAATACCCGCTACCGTCGTTGCTAAATCATCAGGATCGCTCGGTAACATGTCTTCTGTAAGTAATGGGAAATCACCATTGAATGGGTCATTCGGGTCAAGTGGCGCCGTTAGCTCAATTGTGTATGGTGATTGGCCTGATTCGTTATCAACACCATCAATTGAGAACACAAAAGATAAGTCGCTGTTTGCTTGCCATTTAAGCGCCATACGACCACTTAACTCTTGCTCTTCACCAATTTCTTTCTCTGGGTTAGCAAGGTTAATCGCTTCACCTACACCATCGCGTTGTTTATAAGACACGCTTGCCGACATGCTTACAGTGTCTGTAAGGCTGTTATTAAAGTAAACGTCACCGGCTAAACGACCACGGCTACCTACTTTTGCATTTGTAGTCACAATGCCTTCATCACCCGGTTGCTTAGTAATAATATTTACTGCACCACCTAATGTGTTGCGACCGTACAAAGTACCTTGTGGACCACGTAATACCTCTACACGCTCAACATTTGGTAATGATAAGTTAGAGCCCATTTGGCGACCAAGGTAAACGCCATCTAAGTAAACACCTACACCCGGATCAGTTGTGATCACATGGTCTTGTAAACCAATACCACGAATGAATACAGATGCATGTGCCGCATTACCTACACCGTAACGAGTGATGTTTAGGTTAGGTACGTATTTACCGATGTCTTCTAGGTTGCTCATGTTCGCTTTATCAATCAGGTTTTCACCGATTGATGTCACTGCTGTTGGCGACTCAAAAATGCTTTCTGTACGCTTACGCGCTGTTACTTCGATTTTTTCGAAAGCATCTTGTTTAGCAGTGGTTTTTTCTTGCTCAGCAAAGGCTGAAGTAGATAATGCAGCAACAATAGCTACAGTTAACTGTGAGAGGTGACGTAATTTCAATTAAAACTCCAAAGGATACCGTGTGTGTGTATTTTTACCCGTAAATTTCAGGCATAAAAAAAGACGCTTAGGTGTAAGCATCTTTCCTCTGGAGGGGTATTATATGTCAGTTTTGTGAAAATATGTATAATTTTTTTAATTTAATGCTGATTATATTAATTTAAACAATTAAATGTATGACAATTTGAATAATCTCTTCAATTAAATGACTATTGCAATTAAAATTATTGCGCAAATTCAAAGAGTAACATAACAGAAGTATAAATTTATCCTATTCCCACGCATTTAGTAGTAGTTAGATTATTCTATCGTAACACTTCAATGTGATTGAATTTCAAACAAGTAATAGTCTATGCTTTTATTTGATCCCATTTTGCAAGGAGCAAATTTTGAAATTACTCACCCCCTTACGTGCTGCAATTTTAATGGCAGTCGCTGCGGTCTCATTGGCCGGTTGCCAGCTTTCTTCAAGCGAACTACCCGCAATCAGTGATTCAGGAACAAAGAACTCAGGTCACGTAGTGTGGCATGATTTGATCACACCTAATTTGGCACAATCTCAAGCATTTTATGCCAGCGTGTTTGGATGGCAATTTCAAGCCGTTAACGACAGCTACACGCTGGCATCATTAGATGGAAAATTAATTGCAGGTATGGCAGAACTCGATAATAAACAAAATGCCAGCCATTGGCTGAGCCTTATCAGTAGTAAAGACATCGCTGGCGTTAGTGAAAAAACTATCAAAGCCGGAGGTAAAGTCTTAGTAAGCAGTACCGAAATTAAAGGCCGTGGCACTATTGCTGTATTAGAAGATCCACAAGGAGCTGTTTTTTCACTGATCAATGCCGTAAATGGTGACCCTGAAACTCAGCAAACTGATAACGGCTGGATTTGGCAAGAAGTATGGAGTGATAACCCAGAGCAGAGCAAAGCCTTTTACCAATCACTTGGTAATTATTCAGCACAAAGTAAACCGCTTAAAAATGGCAATTACAGCTACTTAGCCTTAAATGGCACACCTGCGATTGGCTTTGTAAAAAAACCAGATGCCGAGATTGGTAATACATGGGTGAATTACATTAAAGTAGCCGATATTGATGCAACCCTATTAAAAGTAACCTCGGCAGGCGGCATCGTATTGATGGCACCAAGTGACAAAGTACGAAGTGGCAGTGTCGCAATTATTCGTGATCCAGCGGGTGCTGGTATTGTTATTCAGGAGCAAATGTAATGAATAAAAAAATAATTCGCCTAGCTGCTCTTGCGGCTGTAGTGTTAGTTTTAAATGCCTGCACCCCCTATGCAAGCCTAGATATTAATGCGCCGTTTAAAGTAGGCCCTGTGTACGTTAACCCAAGTATTGGCATTGGCGGTACACTTTAATCAATTTCAGGGCGCTGCGTTTTAAACAAAGCGCCCTATCATTAGTGTTTTACTTTTAAGCGCTGTACCTGGGTCAGCACATCTTCAGCTTTGGCGCCTAGGTAAACGTAAATTGCCAGTGCAATCAACAAACCTACCACAGCAAACATCATCAATACAGCAGGTATAACATACTCAGTTTGCCCGAGTGCTGCTTTAAACATGGTTAGTAAGGCTTCTATCGATACTGCAATCAAAATTGTTGAGATAAAGCGTGTGATCGTACGTCTTGTTGAACTGTGGCGAAAAATATCCTTATGCATGAGGATTTCTTCTTCTAGAATTGTTTTACCTAAATCAAAAATAGCCAACGCTAAAGTAACAAAGATAATAATAGTAAATGGTTTAAGCGGGTCTGACTGGGTGTCTTCGCTAATCACTAAGTCCACCATTCCGGCAAACACTTTATATAACAGATAGAACACCAAGCAAAACAAACAAGTGACAATCAAGCCATAACCTACCTTAAAGTAAGGTGTCATTCTGGCTCGTTTGGTGTCTCCCATAATAAATTCAATCAGTTCTGTTAAACACACATCGATGACTAAGAACTGCTGCAAATTATTACCTGCAGGAATTGTTTTAATAACAGAAATACACAAGTGCTTTGTCGCCGTGGAAATATAGGGCGATGTAAAGTGCGGCTCCGGCGTAGCAGAAGCTAGTAAAAAATAAGGTCGAGCGCTTAAATCCTGCCCTGCACCAATATGAGTGAGTTTCTTTTTATATTGACGCTTAAAGCAGACATTATCACCTTGCTGAATGCCTTGTTCATTCAAGCAATATTGCAATTCTAGAAATGGATATTGATTGACGAGCTGTTGATAGGCTTGCTTGTTAGTCAACGATGCCTGAACACTGGCAAGTATAGAAAGAAGCAGTTCATGAATAAGCTGTTGTTGCTCTTCATATCGTTCTATAGCACTTAAATAACTCATTCTGGCCATCTTGCTTCCTCAAAGTAATGATATCAACTCTAGTTAAGCAAGGAAGACTCCAATTTTTATTTCTATTAATAATCAATTAGTTAATTTCGTGCACGGGAATGACATTAGAATAAAAGCACTATAAAGGTGCGCATTTTGTTTTATGAAGCACTAAAACGAAAAAAGCTGTAACTCAGTGAGTTACAGCTTTTTAATTTTGGTGCGGATGGGGGGACTTGAACCCCCACGGCCGAAGCCACCACCCCCTCAAGATGGCGTGTCTACCAATTCCACCACATCCGCATACAATTCTGTATGTTGTTAAGCTTTAAGTTTACTTGAGGAATGAAAACTGCTTAACGCTAATTAGCAAAGCTAATTAGTTAGGTACGTCAGACGTTTTATCTTCTGTCGCAGGCACATCAGATTGTGCTGGCGTTACAGTTTCAACAGCTGGCGCAGCTTCTAGGTTTTCCCACTCATCAGTCTTTTTGATTTGACCTGCAGTAAGGTTACCTAGAACAATACTTAGTACGAAGAAGATCGTTGCTAAGATTGTTGTTGTTTTAGTCATGAAGTTACCAGCACCTGATGAGCCAAACACGGTACCAGAAGCGCCAGCACCAAATGATGAACCCATATCTGCGCCTTTACCTTGTTGGATTAAAACCATACCAACTAATGCTAAAGCAACAATTAAATAAACTACTAATAAAATTTCGTACATCTTATACGGTCCCTTTTGCACTTTCACAGATAGCAGTAAATGAATCTGCTTTAAGACTGGCACCACCAATAAGGCCGCCGTCTATATCTGGTTGTGCAAATAATAATTCGCTATTTTTTTCATTCACGCTACCACCATATAAGATGGTTAATTGCTGTGCTACATCGCTATCCGAAGAAGCAACCTTCTCGCGGATAAACTTGTGCACGGCTTGCGCTTGCTCAGGAGAGGCAGTCTTACCTGTGCCAATGGCCCAAACGGGCTCGTATGCTACCACAGAATTCTTCAGTGCTGCTACACCTAATTTGCTAATTACAGCATCAATTTGAGCTGCAACCACTAATTCAGTTTCGTTTGCTTCACGTTGCTGCTCGCTTTCACCCACACATAGGATAGGAGTTAAGCCAACTTGCTGCGCTCGCGCAAACTTATCTGCAACAACGTCATCTGACTCACCGTAAATGCTACGACGTTCAGAATGGCCAACTAACGTATAAGCTGCGCCTAGGTCTTTGACTAGCTGAGCATCTACTTCACCCGTAAATGCGCCTGCTTGATTTTCAGAGACTGTTTGCGAACCAAACGTGACGTTTTGTTGCTGCAAAGAACTCAACAATGGGAATGGTGGAAACACCACTATATCCAGTTCATCCGATTGAACATTTTTGATAGCAGTTGATAACTGTTCAACAAGCTCTAAAGAGCCGTTCATTTTCCAATTACCTGCGACCATCGGCTTACGTGTTGCCATTATTCCACTCCACATTAGAAAGCGGGCAAGATACTAACTCGACTTGCCCAAAGTTACAAGAGGTTATTGTTATGCCTGGGTTTGTTTGCTCACAGTTTCGACAACTTCAGCTATTTTACGTGCACTATCAAGCACAACTTTTTCCTGCTCAGCTTCAACCATTACTCGCACAACAGGCTCAGTTCCTGATTTTCGAAGTAATACTCGGCCTGTATCACCTAATTGCTCTTCAACCTGCGCTACCATATCAACTACAGCTTGATCTTGCGTCGGATCAGTACCTTGTGGGTAACGAACATTGATCATTTTCATTGGGTATTTTGTAAAACCAGCCCCTAAGTCTTGCAACGTTTTATTCTGTGCAACCATTGCAGCTAACACTTGCAAGCTTGAGATAATGCCATCACCCGTGCTGATTAAATCAAGATTTAATACGTGACCTGAGCTCTCACCGCCGATTTTCCAGCCATTTTCTTGCAGTAGTTCCATCACGTAACGATCGCCTACTTTACTGCGAGCAAAACCAATACCTCGCGCTTTTAAGGCATTTTCAAGGCCCATGTTTGACATCACAGTGCCAACGACACCACCACCTAAAATATCGTCATTTGCAGCTTGGCAAGCAATGATATAAACAATGTCATCACCATCAAATACACGACCATTATGGTCAACCATCATTACTCGGTCACCATCGCCATCGTAGGCAATACCAACATCAGCATTATGTTCTAATACTTTGCGTTTAAGGGTTTCAACATGGGTTGCACCACACTCTAGGTTGATATTTACCCCGTTTGGCTCACAGGCATGACAGATTACTTCAGCACCTAACTCACGCATTACTGACGGTGCAATGTGGTATGTAGCACCATTTGCGCAATCGAGTACAATTTTTAAACCTTCAAGCGATAAGCCTTGTGGGAATTGGCTTTTACAAAACTCAATGTAGCGACCATCCGCTGTCTCTAAACGACGCGCTTTACCAAGCTTGTCAGAGGCAACACAGGTCATTGGCTCATCCATCATGGCTTCTATTTCAAGCTCGACTTCATCAGGTAGTTTTAAGCCTCTGCTTGAAAAGAATTTAATACCGTTATCATGGTAAGGGTTATGAGATGCACTGATCACAATACCCGCTTCAGCACGGAACGTTTGCGTTAAATAAGCAACCGCCGGCGTTGGCATTGGACCTAACAAAACAACATCAATACCGGCAGCAATCAAGCCTGCCTCAAGTGATGTTTCAAGCATATAGCCAGAAATACGGGTATCTTTACCAATAATGACCTTTTTAGTGCCGATTTTTGATAATACACGGCCTGCAGCCCAACCAAGCTTTAGCGCAAATTCTGGAGTGATTGGGTACTCACCAACCATGCCTCGTACACCGTCCGTGCCAAAATATTTTCTTGTTTTACTCATTTGTAATTCCTTTAGTACATGCTTGCCAAACGTTAAGCACATCAACTGTTTCTTGTACGTCATGAACGCGAATGATTTTAGCACCATTTTGTGCTGCAATCAGCGCGCCGGCAAGGCTTCCCGCTAAACGTTCATGTGTGTCTCTTTTTAATAAATTACCGATCATTGATTTACGAGATAACCCCGCAAGTACCGGTAACTTGAATTGGTTAAATACATCAAACTTATCTAAAATTTCGTAATTATGAGCCAGTGTTTTACCAAAGCCAAAACCTGGGTCTAAAATAATACGCTCAAGCTGAATGCCCGCTTGCTCACACGCGGCTAAACGCTCTGCAAAGAATTCGTTAATATCAGCAAATAAATCATCATAGTGTGGGTTACTTTGCATCGTACGAGGCTGACCTTGCATATGCATTAAGCAAATTGCTACTTCTGGGTATTGTGCCAATACCTCTATCGCACCAGGCTCTTGCAAAGCTCTGACATCATTAATGATATCAGCCCCTGCAATTATCGCTTGGCGCATTACCTCACTTTTGCTGGTATCAATAGAAATAATACAGTTGCTGGATGCTCTTAGCGCTTTAACTAAAGGAATAACGCGATCAAGCTCATCCTCAAGAGATACATCAGGTGCCCCAGGGCGGGTTGACTCACCACCTATATCAATTATTTTTGCGCCTTGATTTAATAACGTTTTAGCTTGTTTGACAGCGCTGTCGAGTTGGCAATAACTACCACCATCAGAGAATGAATCAGGAGTGACATTTAAAATCCCCATAACAACAGGGGAATCGAGGCGTAAAATGCGACCTCGCGGTAATTTAAGAGCGGTCATTTTTACTTAAACTTCCATGCATTTGCTTCACTGGACTCCACTGGAATAGTGAGCCAATTTTATGCTACAAAAAAGCCCCGGCATCCGGGGCTTTTGCTTTTTATATTCTAACGATTATTCAGCTTTGTCATCAAGGCTTGTTTCATCCTTTTTTACTGAATCATCAGATTTAGTTTCATTAACTACAGGCTCAGCTTTCGCACTCGGCTTTTTATCGTCTGAACGGCGGTCATGAACATCACGTGGCTCACGTACAGGCTGACGTGCCATTAAGTCATCAATTTGACCCGCATCGATCGTCTCATACTTCATGAGTGCATCTTTCATCGCATGTAAGATATCAATGTTATCTTTAAGGATTTGCTCTGCACGTTGATAGTTACGGTCTGAGAATAAACGAACTTCGCTGTCGATAACTTTTGCTGTTTCATCAGACATGCTCATAGCACGGCTACCGCCGCCACCCATGTACATTTCGTTTTGATCTTCAGCGTAAAGTAACGGACCAAGTTTTTCACTGAGGCCCCATTGGGTAACCATTTTACGAGCAATATCTGTTGCACGTTCAATATCGTTACTTGCACCAGTTGTCACTTTATCTTCACCGTAGATAAGTGCTTCAGCGATACGACCACCGTAAAGACTCGAGATCATTGACTCTAATAGCTCTTTTGAATGGCTTACACGATCTTGCTCAGGCAGGTACATAGTGACACCTAAAGCACGACCACGAGGAATGATAGACACTTTATACACTGGATCATGTTCAGGCACCATGCGACCAACAATCGCGTGGCCCGCTTCATGGTAAGCAGTCATTTCTTTTTCCTGCTCACTCATCACCATGGTCTTGCGCTCTGCACCCATCATGATTTTATCTTTTGCAGCGTCAAATTCTGCCATGCTTACAACGCGTTTATTACCACGAGCTGCATATAAAGCGGCTTCGTTAACTAAGTTTGCAAGGTCAGCACCAGAGAAACCAGGCGTACCACGTGCAATTACCGCAGCTTCTACGTTGTCGCCTAGTGGCACTTTACGCATGTGAACTTTAAGAATTTGTTCACGACCACGAATATCAGGAAGACCAACAACAACTTGACGGTCAAAACGGCCAGGACGTAATAACGCAGGGTCTAACACATCTGGGCGGTTCGTTGCAGCGATAACGATAATACCTTCGTTACCTTCAAAGCCGTCCATTTCAACAAGCATTTGGTTAAGTGTTTGCTCACGCTCATCGTGACCACCACCCATGCCAGCGCCACGTTTACGGCCTACTGCATCGATTTCATCAATAAAGATGATACAAGGTGCTGCTTTTTTCGCTTGCTCGAACATATCACGTACACGTGAAGCACCAACACCTACAAACATTTCTACGAAATCAGAACCTGAAATTGTGAAAAACGGCACTTTAGCTTCACCAGCTACCGCTTTAGCTAGTAATGTTTTACCTGTACCAGGAGGACCAACCATCAACACACCTTTCGGGATGCTACCACCTAGCTTTTGGAATTTTGATGGGTCACGTAAGAAGTCTACAAGTTCAGTTACATCTTCTTTCGCTTCGTCACAACCAGCAACATCAGCAAACGTTGTTTTAACTTGGTCTTCACTCATCAGGCGCGCTTTACTCTTACCGAAAGACATCGCGCCTTTACCGCCACCACCTTGCATTTGACGCATGAAGAAAATCCACACACCAATAAGCAGTAACATCGGGAACCAAGAGATTAAAATGCTGGCGAGGAATGACTGCTCTTCTGGCTTAACGCCTTTTACATTAACGTTGCTTTTTAAAAGATCATTCAAGATGTCTTTATCATACATAGGCATGATGGTTTGAAAGCGCTCACCATTTGTTTTAGTACCAGTAATCGTACCTGTGGTGCTTTCAATTGAGACTTCTTGGATAGCGCCACTGCGAGCGTCGCTAACAAATTGAGTGTAACTTGTTTGGCGATCTGCCTGATCACCACCATTAAAGCTCTGGAACACTGACATTAGCACTACTGCAATGACCAGCCAGAGTATTAGATTTTTCGCCATATCGCTCAAGGAGTTAACCTCTTGTATCCAATTAATTTAAATTCAACTTAACGCAGCACAACTGTACTACAGTTTGTAACCTGTCGCCACTATATATACTTCCCGAGAGCGGGCACGTGACGCATCGGGCTTTCTAATTTTCACTGCTTTAAAGCTATTACGTACTTCTTGTAAGTATTGATCGAATCCTTCACCTTGGAAGACTTTGACACAAAACGCACCATTTTTCTTTAAAACTTGGTGGCACATATCTAATGCTAATTCGACTAAATACATACTACCCGCTTGGTCCACTGATGTATTACCACTCATATTGGGTGCCATATCAGAAAAAACTACATCAACATTTTTTCCGTCAATACGTGTTAATAGTGCATCAAGTACCGCTTCTTCACGAAAGTCACCTTGCAAGAAATCAACACCTGCTAAGGAATCCATAGGCAAGATATCACAAGCAATAACCTGACCTTTATCACCAACCTTTTCAGCTAAATACTGTGACCAACTTCCTGGCGCAGCACCTAAATCAACCACCGTCATCGATGGTTTGATTAATTTATCTTTGTTTTGAATTTCGTCTAATTTGAATACCGCACGAGAGCGCCAACCTTTCTTTTGCGCTTCGTGAACATAAGGATCGTCGAAATGTTCCTTCAGCCAACGCTTAGAACTGGCTGAATGTTTTTTATTTGCCATAAAATTAATACGTAACTAATTAGTAATATTCTCTAGATGGCGTTAGAATACCCTTAATTCAAGCCATATTCAGCAAAATTTGTAACATGATGAAATTATCGAACAAACAAAAGCAGTTTTTAAAAGGCCAAGCGCACAGTTTAAAACCTGTTGTATTACTTGGTGCAAACGGATTAACCGAAGGCGTTTTAGTTGAAATCGAAAGCGCTCTAGAAATTCATGAGTTAATCAAAGTTAAAGTTCCTACAGATGAACGTGAAACTAAAACATTGATTTTTGATGCAATTGTTCGCGAGACAGGCGCAACAAAACTACAAACAATTGGTCATACAATTGTACTGTATCGTCAAAGCGAAGAGAAAAAGATTCAATTACCGCGCGGTTAATCCTGCCTTGTGGAGTTTCGAATCAGAAAAAGCCAGCAAATTTGCTGGCTTTTTTGTAGGCAAAAATAATTTTCCATTAATTTGTAACTAAACTTTTTTACCTAAGCTATTTTTGCTCTCGCGTGAATTTAAGAACCCGATTGATAAACTCGGTAGTAAGCTCGTTAATTAACCCAGTTTCGGCATTAAGAACTAAGCTAAACCCGATGTTTAGATGCGGAAATACAACAATATCGCTGCGATAACCTTGTACCCAACCGCTATGGTAGTAAAGCACTTCATCATCATAATCATAAACACGCCAACCTAATCCATAATAAGCATCTTTTACATGTTCACGCCAAACCCTACGACGAGTTTCTTTTTTAGTATGTGTGTAAGGGCGGGTTTGTTTGATCAATGCCTCAAGTGGTAATACGTCAGGGTATTGCCCTAACTGTGCATTCAACCAAATCGCCATGTCATTTGCGCTGGCGTTCACTCCTGCAGCCGCAGGCACTTTATAATAGTTTTTCTTCAAGCGTGATGTATACCATCGTTTTCTGCCGCGCACATGAGGGTGAGCATAATTATCATCTTTCACCATCCCCTCAAAACCAACACTCGCATCCGCCATTTTTAATGGTGCAAAAATATACTCCGAAATCCAGTGTGAGTAATCCATCTGTGTTGATTGATAAATCACAGAATCAATCAAGCTAAACATCACATTTTGATAACCGTAACATTCACTTGGTTTGCAGATAGGCTCAACAGTCAATAGCCGCTCGACAATATCTGGGTAGCTCATACGCGACTCAATTAGGTTATCGTATGCGTTAGGTACCAAGCCACTAGAGTGACTCAATATGTGATAAATTTTTAAGTCATCTTTATAAGCAGTATTAGCAAAAGCAGGAATAAACTTACTGATAGGGTCATCAATATTAAACTCCCCTTGTGCTGCCAGTTTAGCGGTTAATGAACCCGCAAAGGTTTTTGAGACGGATGCCAATCGAAAGCGGGTATGTTTATCGACTCTGCGGCCTTTTTCTATTTTTGTTCGACCAATACCGTTAATAAAATCATCATGACCAATATTTACAATTGCCAATGAGCCACCTGGGATCCCTTTACTTTTTAGTTTTCGGGTGAGGTGTTTATTATAATCAGCAACGAATGTTTGCCATTGCTTATCACTCGAAGCAGCTTCACCACTAACAAAAAGCAGTGTTAAAGAAAAAAGAAAGGAAATTAAAAATAAGCTGTACTTCATTATTTATTTTTTAAGTCTGTTTAGGAAGTTTCTTATAACATAATATCATGAACTTTTGCCTCGACTAACGTACAATACGCTTAATCTTAATTATTTATGGGTAGATTATTTTTTATGCGCTTATTCGTGCTTTTATTTTTTGTTTTAATTTCAGTCGGTTGCGCCCTTAAACCAGAGCCAGCGCCGTTACTTACAATGCCAAAAAAACCGAGCTTACAGAGCCAGCGTTTTCAAGTTGAGTATCAAACAGAGCATGCATCACCTAAAGTGAAATCGGTACAGCTGCCAGCTCATACAGTAAGTAAAAATCAAACCGTCATGATAGTTGCTGACAAAACCAGTGTCACAGATACACTGTACTCTCAACTAACTGAGGCACTTACAGCTAAGCAGTTAAAAGTCGTAGCCGAAGGCGCACAAGCAGATTATACCCTATCTATCCATCAGCTTGATCTTGAGCTTATTGAAGAAACAGAATACCAATTGGTGAAACCAAAAAAGCCACTTTCTTTATTCGATGAAGTCGCCAAGCAATACCCTGTTCAACAATGTGCGACTATTTTAGGCCAAGTAAGTATGCGCCTAACTCATAAAAAAACAGGTGACGTTGTCTGGTTTGCAAAATCGTCAATTGATAGCGCAAGCTTTCACCGCGAGCCGCTAATCTACAGCTTTGAGCAACAACAACTAATAAAGAATGAACTTGAAGTAGCCAGCTTTGTGCATGAGCAAAATTCAGAGCAAGCACGTATGGCACGTGTGAATAAAGGCGTGACGATACCTGAGTATCAGACCATTACACGCATGGACATGTTAAAAAAAGAACAAGGCCCGTGTACCCGTACTGAAGTTAGTGCTCTTACGCCTATGATGCAATACTATCTTAGCAGTATCTTAATCGATAAAATCAAAGTTCAATAAATAACTTTCGCTGTTTGTCTGCCCATAGGCAAACAGCGCCCTTCACCATCTCCTCAACATCATTTCATTCGTCTGTTGCTACATTTTTTTACAGATTACAGGAACTCATTAACAATATACTATATGCTATTACCCTTTCTTACAGACAGACAAGGAAGCCACGTTGCGAGCTCAAAGTACCCTATTTTTAATATGTTTAACCTTGCTAAGTACCCCAAGCCTAGCAAGTAATCGCTATTATGCCGACAATACACTAGAGCCTAGCCAAGGCTTTGCATGGGATTGGGGCATAGGCGCTGGGTATTACATTGAAGACTCGTATCTAATAGGCATGGACTCTTACAATGATGGCTTTGAACCAGATATTCACCTTGCCGTTACTTACAACAATTTTTACCTTGATTATGATCAAAGCCAACTTAGTGGTGGTTTGACTCTGGGTTATAGTGTTATCGACAAATTTGAATGGGGCTTAGACCTAGTAGGCACAAATGTTCAATCTGGTTTTGATGATACAGGCTTAACTTTTTACGGTGACGAAGTCATCGCAGAACTCGAAGGTATAAAAAGCCGTAATTATGATTTTGATGTTGGCCTTCGCCTATCACGCCGTTTCGAAAACTCACAAATCTCATTTGAGTATTTACATGATGTTTCTGGTACCCACAACGGCTGGGTGATGAATTCATTTTTTAGTCAGATTATCCCTTGGCGAAATTGGGAGTTCCGCTCTGGTGTTGGCTTAAGTGCTTACTCTAATGATTTTACTGACTATTACTTTGGAATTTCACCATCAGAATCTTTATTAACACGCCCTGTCTATGATCCTGATACCTCGTACAGTTTAATTTTTGAATTCCATGCTGAATACCCTATAAATAGGCATTGGGTGTTTCTAACTGGCTGGCTTTCAACCTGGTTTTCTAAAGACATTCATCAAAGCCCAATTATTTCGCAAGAGTATCAGCATAAAGCCAAGGTAGGCGTGCGTTATGTTTTTTAAGTATTGTGTAACGTTAACAATATTATTTGCAAAACCCGTGTTTGCCCAAGATCAAGCAAATACAGATAATGCGTTAGTTGCATTGCCTGATACATGCGTAGCCTTACGTGAAGGTAGAAATTGCTTTGCCGAGGTGGATATAACCTGGCAACAACATAATACTGGCAATTACTGCTTACGCAACGCTCAAAGTAAGCACATCATGCAATGCTGGTTAATGCAACAAAAAGGGCTATTTAGATACCAGTTTGATTCTGCTGAAAGTGTTGGTTTCGAGCTAATAAATAGTAATAACGGTAAAGTTGTCGCAAGCACAGAAATACAATTGCAATGGGTCTATAAAAATCGTCAGAAGAAACGACGCTGGCGATTGTTTTAACTAGGAGTGAATAATGGAACATTATGGGACCATCTTATTGGTTGAAGATGATATATCTCTTGCCAACTGGGTTGCAGAATATTTAATCGAACAAGGCTACCAAACAACACTATGTCAACGCGGTGACCAAGTTGTTGAGCAAGTACGTAAAACAAACCCAGACTTGGTTTTGTTAGATATTATGCTACCAGGGCAAGACGGTATTAGTGTGTGCCGTGACTTAAGGCAGTTTTATCAAGCCCCAATTATTATGCTAACCGCTCGTGATGATGAAATGGATGAAGTGATTGGTCTTGAAGTGGGTGCAAGCGATTATATGATGAAGCCCGTTCGTCCCCGTGCATTATTAGCACGTATTAAAGCGGCACTGCGCTCTAAAACTGATACGCAAGAGTCAACAGCCAACTCTGAACTAATAAATGTGGGTAAGTTATCAATTAATACTGAATCACGTACCGTTTACTTGGCAGATGAAGAAGTTCATATTTCAAGTGCTGAATACCTTCTACTCCACTACTTAGCAAGTAATGCAGGCCAAGTTGTATCCCGCGACTCTGTGTTTAAAGCGACGAAAGATCGAGAGTATGATGGCTTAGACAGAAGTGTGGATGTGCTCATTTCATCGTTACGTAAAAAATTTAATGATGACCCACAACACCCTGAAAAAATTAAAACCATCTGGGGCAAAGGCTATTTACTTGTTGCCACGGCATGGCAATAGCATTGAGCGCCTGTGAAAAAGTTTTATCTTTCGCTACTTGGTAGTGCTTTACTTTCAATCATTGTTTTGGGTTGGCTAATTGATGCTTTCAGTCAGCAAACCCAAGCTCCTCAAGATGTGTTTTCTAGCGAAACACAAATGATTAAAGGGTTTGCAAAACAAATCGCCAAGCTTGACGCTAAACAGCGCGAGCAAGCTATCACGGATATTAATCAAGACTTTGCAGTGCAACTTGAGTATCGCCCGACGCAATCGCTTGCGCTACCTCATTCATTGTTAGCACAAATGACCCAACCTAGCGGTCTGATCCTCGAAGATCAACAAGGCTACTATTTACTTTATAGTGAAGCCGCTTTAGGCACGCACCACTTAAAAATGCGTTTAGATAAAGACTTAACACACGAACAAGGCAACGATGTGTTACTCACCTTGTTGTTCTACGCTGGGTTATGCGTATTTATGGGCTTTATCATTGCGCCACTAGCTAAACGTTTAACCGTTTTAAACGAAGCAGCAAAACGCTTTGCCAAAGGCGATTTAAAAAGTCGTATTCACTTATCTCATTTTACCTATATCAAAGATGTTGAGCTAACATTCAACCGTATGGCTAGCCAAATCGAAAAACTGCTTGATGAGAATAAGTTGATGGCATCGAGTTTATCTCACGATATTCGCACACCTATCGCCTGCTTGCGGTTTGGTCTTGAAGCAGCGCAAGATTGTAGTAGTGAAGAAAAGCGCCTTGAGTATCTTGCTCGCATGGAAAACGACTTAGATCAAATGGAGTCAATGCTAAAAAGTTATCTGGCATTTGCTACCCTTGAGCAAAAAGCGAATCAATTGACCTTCAATCATTCTGATTTAGAAACCTACATCCTTACACTCATTCATCAAATTGAACCTAAAGTAGAACAACATGGCTTACGCATTAATCACCGCGTTGAAGGGGGTGAGATCTTTGCAGATTTACACTGGTTAGCTCGGGCCATTGTTAATTTATTAAGTAATGCCTGCGACTTTGCTGAATCTGAAATTTTACTCAGTGCAACCAGTATCAGTGAATCCATTATCATTAAGATTGAAGATGACGGCCCGGGTGTTAGCGAGCAAAACTGGCAAAAAGTTTTTAGTCCATTTTTCCAAGAACAGACACACCGCAACCGAGATGGAGAAAGCTATGGGCTTGGCCTTGCTATCGCTGCGAAAGTGGTTGATTGGCATCATGGCACGGTCGAAGTATCAAAAAGTAAGCAGCTAGGTGGCGCGTGCTTTACTTTATGTATACCCAAACCACCTCAAGGTGCGAGTTTCAGTTGGAATTAAAAGCGATTTAGGCAAGGCATTGATTGCAAGTAATAGGGGTTCTATTGTTAGAATCAATTGCACGAAATCTAAGCTGACAACTCGCACATATCGAAGAACAACGAAAATGCGGATGATTAACCCTTTTTATTTAGCGTTAATTCAAGTAGATTGTCAGCGCCGTCACAAATAGAGAAGTAACAACAATATGAGCGCATCACGTGGGGAGTTCAGCTCCCGCTTTGGATTTATTATGGCTGCAGCAGGCTCTGCTGTTGGCTTAGGAAATATTTGGGGTTTCCCAACACAAACTGCAAGTAATGGCGGTGCCGCATTTTTAGTGGCTTATTTAGTGTTAGCATTTTGTCTTGCTTATCCTGCTTTAATGGCTGAGTTAGTGATTGGTCGTCATGGTCAAGCTAATGCAGTTACTTCACTTCGAAAAGTAACAAATCAAGCATGGCAAAAAAAGTTTGCCTTCATAGTTGGCTTTGGCGGTATTATTTGTGCGGGCCTAATCCTAAGCTTCTATGCGATAGTGGCTGGCTGGATGCTGAGCGCTACACTTGAACCCGCAGCACAATTAGTGGGGCAAGAGCAAGCTAGCACTTGGCTTAGTGAGCAGTCACTATCAAGAAACCTTATATTTACTGCTACATTTATTATTTTAACCGTTGCGATTATCTCTAAAGGCGTCGAAAACGGCATTGAAAAATGGTCGAAGCGCTTAATGCCTGCCCTGTTAGGTATTTTGTTTATGCTGATCATCTATGTAATGACTCAAGATGGCGCAATGGCAGGCCTAAAAGCGTATTTAGTGCCAGACTTTTCATCGATTTTAAACCCTGAGTTATTAGTGAATGCGTTAGGGCAAGCATTTTTCTCACTATCGCTTGGTACTAGTGTGATGATCATCTACGGCTCATACATCAGCAAAAAAGAGAACTTAGTATCGTTAGGCGCTTATGTGACTTTAATCGATGTGTTCATTGCATTTGTTGCCGGTTTACTTATTATTCCTGCGATGTATGTAGCCCAGGCACAAGGTGTTGAGATTTTCTCTGCAGAAGGTGCACTACTTTCAGAAGATACCTTAGTATTCCAAGTGCTACCGGCGCTTTTCACCAGCATGGGTGATGTGGGTATTTTTGTTGGTTTTGCTTTTTTCGCGTTAATGAGTATTGCAGCATTAACGTCATCAATTTCGATGCTAGAAGCACCTGTTTCTTATGCTGTTGAACGTTTTGCGCTAAAGCGAGTACAAGCGACTTGGATCATTGGCGGTATTATTGCCCTTATCAGTTTTACAATTGTCTTTAACCTAGGCACCTTGTTTGGCTTTGTGATCACCTTAACAACTAAGATTGGTCAACCTATTCTAGGCTTAATGTGTTGTATTTTTGTTGGTTGGATTTGGCATCGCGGGTCGTTACTAAAAGAAATTCAACAAGGGTGCCCAGAAGCTGCTAGTAGTTTCTTTTGGAAAGTATGGCCATGGTATATCAAGTTTATTTGCCCACTCGCCATTGCACTCGTATTCGCGAACTCTTTGTTAAGCTAGTAAGCATTTATGTTTGAAGTGGCCCCATAGGCTACTTCAAACACATATTCTGATGTGGAATACCATCTTCTAAGTAATCATTCCCCACATTTTCAAAACCAAATTGCTGATAAAACCCTGTTAGGTAACACTGAGCACCAATCATAATCGCTTTATCAGGCCAATGCCTCTTACATGTATCAATCGCGGTTTGCACTAGCTTGCTTGCGAGTCCTTCACCACGAAATTGCTCTGCAACCAGCACTCGACCAAATGCGCTAAATTGCTCATTCTTTTTATAACATCGTGCATAGGCTGCCACCTGCTGACCTTTAAACAAGAACACGTGTTGGGTCAGTGCATTGTTATCCACTTCGTCAATTTCTGGGTAAGGGCAAGTTTGCTCTACCACAAATACATCAACCCGCACTCGTAAAATGGCAAATAACTCATCTTTACTGAGTTCGCTATAACTTTTAACAGAAAACATAACGCTCCTTTTTGAAGACAAAAAACCCAGCCGTAGCTGGGTTTCTAGCTTTTTAATACATGAGTTTAAGCAAATAATCGTTCTAACTGATCACACAGCTGCGATAGGTTTACATGATCATGCTCAATAGTTAAATCGACATAACCGTCCCCTCTAAAGGCACGGTCAAGCTCGATTAATACATGAGTTTTATGTGCTTCAGGCACAAATGATAGTTCAATCTCTTGTAAGCCAAAAAGGCTTCGGCTGTTTGGACGATATTCAAGTTCTTGATAACAGCCTGAATGCGATTGAAAAGTAGGCGCTTTTAAATAACCCTTTTCTACATCTGCTTTCACTAAGCTAAAACCAAGTCTATCCATCGCTTCCATTAACGTGCTTACAGCGTCATTAGGATAAATGTGTAATGCATCACGATCAGTTGGATCAAGGGCTAGATCAATGTCTAAGCCTGTTTCAAGCCAAACATGCGATTGGTTATAACCAGCGTTAATTTCAGTGATCGGGGTTTCAGAATGTAGGCGTGCTTCAAATGGGATATGCTTTTCAGCGCCCGCTGCAATCATGCCAATATCTGTAATTCGCCATTTTTCTATCACATGGTTTGTAAAATACTCACCGTCATCACTTTCAACTTTCACACGGGTCATAAGTGCTAGGTCTAAACCCGAAATTTCTTGATCAACATCACCACCTTTGATGACTATCACGGCATTAAATTTTTGACCAGGTTGTAAATGCTCTGTCTCAAGTACAGTGTCAACTTTTGCTGCACCAATACCTACTGATGCAAGGATTTTCTTAAACATCTATTCTCCTTAAGCCAGCTTCTTAGTTATGGCTTAAATTCCTTTGTTAATGCATCTTAACCACAATTAAAAGCTATTGTCAGCGAAAAAATGTTGCTTTTGGCGGATTAATCAATAAATCATGGACAAGTGCTTATTTTTTGAACTCTTCTTGCTCGATATTGTTTTCCAATAACGAATATTTCGCTACACTGCTAGCAAATGAAGCTAAAAGAACAATTATGGAACTTATCTACTTTGCTACCGCTTTCGTGTTTGGCTTTGCCATATATCAATTAAAGCTACCTCCTCTCATCGGCTTTTTATTAGCAGGCTTTGCGCTTAATCTTTATGGCTATAAAACAACCGAACTACTAAATACATTAGCAAACCTCGGTGTAACACTATTACTTTTTAGCATAGGTCTAAAACTTAAAGTGTCTAATTTAATGAAACCGCAAGTGTGGGCGCCTGCCTCAATGCACATTGTTCTGAGCAGCACGCTGTTTAGTGGTTTTATGTTACTGCTAGGTGCCCTTGCACTGCCTTTATTTAGTGAACTTACTTGGCAAAGTGCATTGTTAGTCGGCTTTGCTTTTAGCTTTTCAAGTACCGTATTTGCCGTAAAAGTATTGGAAGAACGCGGTGAGATGGCAAGCCTGCATGGTAAAATCGCCATTGGCATTCTAGTTATGCAAGATATCTTCGCTGTTATCTTCTTAGCCATCAGTACAGGTAAAGCACCGAACATGTGGGCACTGGCATTATTAGTGGGATTGCCTATTTTACGTCCAGTGATGTTTTGGGTATTAAATCGCTCAAAACACGGTGAACTATTACCTTTATTCGGGTTTTTCTTTGCATTAGTTTTAGGTTACCAAGCATTTGAATTTGCAGGTCTTAAAGGTGATTTAGGTGCGTTGATTATCGGTATGATGTTCGCATCACACAAAAAAGCAGGTGAGTTATCAAAGTCATTACTGAATTTAAAAGATGTGTTACTGGTTGGCTTTTTCTTAAATATTGGTTTGAATGCCGAACTGACAAGTCACGCAGTGATTGTTGCACTTATCATTATACTCGTCTTGCCACTAAAAGTTGCACTTTATTATGTACTGACAAACGCATTTAAGTTACGTGCTCGTACTTCGTTATTAAGTGCATTTAGCTTAGCCAATTACAGTGAGTTTGGCCTGATCGTTTGCGCAGTTGCAGCTACCAGCAATTTAATTACTTCTGAATGGCTGGCAGTTATGGCTATTGCAGTTTCAATCACATTTGTTTTAGCCTCGCCTCTTAACAAACGATCTAATGAGATTTATGTCAAAATCGAACATTGGCTACTTAAATTTGAAAGTGACAGCCGTCTTGCTGAGGAACTACCTGTTAATTTAAATGATACTAAAATCGTGATATTTGGCATGGGCCGTATTGGCACGGGTGCTTATGAAACGATTAGCCAAACCCATCCAAATCTTGTCGCGGGTATTGATATCAAACCTGATGTAGTAGAAAAGCACATCAAACGCGGTCGTCGGGTATTACTCGCTGATGCAACAGACCCTGATTTTTGGCAACGTGTAAATCATTCACATGTAGGTATGGTAATGCTCGCTATGCCTAAACATATGCAGAATATTTTTGCTTTGGAGCAACTACGAGCCTCAGGTTATCAAGGACAAGTTACCGCAATTGCCAATTATCCAGATCAGCAAAAAGAACTAGAAGATATGGGCGTTGACTCTACTTATAACTTTTATTTAGAGGCAGGAAGTGGTTTTGCAGAGCATGTAAAGCAAAAACTTTTTTATTAGCACCTAAAATTATTATTGGTACTTAAGGATGGTACCAATAATTATCTCTAAAATTTTCAGCAAGTTGCATAGTCAGGTTAAAATCACCTGTTTTTTAGTTCCCTTTATTAGGTCAACTCTATTTACAAAGCTTTACATGTAGATTAGCAATCACCAATAAAAAAAGAGTAGAATCCTAAGAGTACTAATAGCTTAGTATCTATTTTTAACACAAAGAAGTGACACAGTATAAGCATATTACGACTAGCATATGCGTAACTGTAAACTGATTAGGGTTGTTTAAATGAAGAATAAGTTTACCAACGAAGTTTTGGCAGACACGGATGATGCGCGTTCTGGGAAACTTTCAGACATTCAGCAGCAGCTTGATGAATTACAACAAAATGGCATGACCCCAATGGATATAAGGGCGGTGCTTTTTAACAAGATGCTCGATATCTATCAGGTACCTAATGATCACTTTCTGAGAGATGCAGAAACACCAGAAAGAATTGATGATCCGTCTATTGCATTGCAATTGCAACAGCTCGGTTTTTCAAAAAAACCTCGATATCAATTACACTAACTACTAGGCATTACTCTAGTAGTATCTATTCTGAGGGCCTACCTCCCTCACTAAATAGGCTGTTTCTTGCCCGTCACAGCCTATTTTCTCTCTTATTTTTACCGTATCATCTAACTTTAAAGTTTCTTTGAGATAAAGATGGATACAGCTGAACTCAAACGTGCCATAAATACTAAGATGCCATTTGGAAAGTATGCTGGCCGTCCTTTATTGTTACTCCCTGAGCCTTATTTAGTTTGGTTTAAACAGCAAGGATTTCCAGACTCTAAATTAGGAGCACAACTGGCGATGATGTATGAAGTGAAGCTAAATGGCCTAGAAAAAATGCTCATGCCATTATTAAATGAAAATAATTAAACTTTTTACGAACTTTTATAAATTGGTGCGGTCTATTACTTTGCTACTTGTTTATTTTTGGTTTTAATCTTTAAAAAGCGCCCTAGGCGCTTTTTTTATGCCTGCAATTTAAAGCGAGTTACTTTTAAATAAATGAATAGTAAATTTAGCTCCACCTAATGGTGAATCACACACCTCAGACTGCCCTTGATGCCAACTAACAATTTTAGCAACAATCGCAAGGCCTAAGCCAAAGCCGCCGGTTTTCTTGTCACGGCTTTTATCTAGACGAGTAAATGGCTTAAAAATACTTTGCCACTCAGACTTAGCTATCCCTGGGCCGTCGTCTTCAACACTTATTTGTATTGAATCACCCAACTCTTCAAGGCTGACATGAATTTTATGGTTTGCGTATTTTTGTGCATTGCCTAATAAATTTTGAATACAACGCGCCATAAAATGCTCGTCACACTCATAGTAAAGCTGCCTAGGCGCACTCACTGCCACATCGATATCAGTAGCAAATTCGAGCTTATTCACGACACTGTTAATAAGCGCTGTAAGGTCACACGAACGTGGCTTTAAGCTTGGTTGATGCGAATCAAGTCGTGCGTATTCAAGCATCTCAGACACTAGCGCTTCAAGCTCAGCAATATCAGCCTGCATATTATCTATATAACTATAAGATTTCTCATTTTCAATTTGCTCTTCAAGCATAGCAACGGCAAATTTTAAACGCGCCAACGGCGTTCTAAACTCATGAGAAACAGAAGAAGTCAGTTCTTGCTGCGCAGCTAGTAGGTACTGAATACGCTCTTGCATAGCATTAAGCGTGCCTGTAATTGGCAAAAAAAATGATTTAGATGCATCACGCAACTCGAAATCTTGCGAGCCGCCTACCGCCTCACAAGCTAAAGTGAGTTTGTTAAAGTCTCGCCAAAGTAACAAGCTCCAAAGACCAATAGGAAGACCAATAATGGCTAGTAATAAAAAATAGGGCCAAACAGAGCTAAAGTTAGGATTTGATATTGAGAGTGGACCAACTTGTAATAGCTGAGTCTCATTAATAGTAATGTACCAAATTACCTTCTGCTGCTGATTAAAAAGATACAAGTAGTGATCATTTTGTAATTGTGTTTTGAGGTCTGTTGGTAGAGCGAGATCAGTTAAATCAATTAGCTCGCTATTAAACTCTTGCTGTAATTTAGCTAAGCCATTATCAGTTTGACTTAATAGCCATAATGATTTACCAAACTCTTGATCTAGAGCGATTTGTTGCTGTGTGTCTTCATAGGGCCATAACTGCTCTATGACCCCACTAACAAGAAACAGAGAAACTATTATGTAAAGATATAAGCTAGCAAACAGTTTCCCCATTAATGATTACATATCCCATGCATCAGAAACGAACAGGTAACCTTGCCCCCAAACTGTTTTAATTCGGTATGGTTTATCACTGTTATCACCTAATTTCTTACGGATACGCGATACACGTACGTCAACGGTTCGGTCTAAACCATCATATTGACGACCAATCATATGTTGATGAACATGCTCACGACTTAACACTTCACCTGCATTTGAAGCAAGCAACCAAAGCAGCTCAAATTCATGAGAAGTCAGTGTAATTTCACTGCCTTTAAGTGTAACAATGCGGCTAGTTTTATCAATGGTTAAATCGCCAAAGCTAAGCTCTTCTGGTGCTTTGTTTGCAGCTTGACCACGGCGTAACAATGCGTTGATGCGCGCTAATAATACGCGTGGTTCTGCAGGCTTAATAACATAATCGTCTGCACCTAGTTCAAGCCCAATTACTTGATCAAAGTCTTCACCTTTTGCTGTAAGCATTAGAATTGGTAAGTTGAATTTATCGCGTACCTGACGGCAAACACTAAAGCCATCTTTACCCGGTAACATGACATCTAAAATCATTAAATCAACTGGATTGTTCTCAAGGTATTCGAAAACTTCATCGCCGCGTTCAAGGACCGCAACATCCAATCCATTATGCTGAAGGTAATCGCGTGTTAACTGCTGTAAGCCGAGATCATCTTCAACAAGTAAAATCTTTGCCATTGGTTGCTCCTGATTTAAAAAAAGCTCCACGGTGAACGTAACCTACGCCTCGTTGTTTTTGCTTCAGTGCTTTGCACTTCGACTTTTGTGGTCGCAACTTTGCTCCCCGTGTGCGGATTGACTAAGGAGTATATTGTTTCAACCTGAACCCGCGCTTTATGGCTATAAAGCCCATTATTACTATCAGTCCAGCATTGAATTTGCTGGTTATTTTGGTATAAACACAGATCTTGAGGTTGAGCAGTTTTCCAGCTAATTTTTAATTCAAGATCACAAAATTCGTGCTGTTGTAATACAACACACACTTTTGGTGTGATATCAAACTGAGTCGCTTGTGCATAGCTTGGGGGAGCCCAAATAACAGCAACAAACACACACAGACTAAAAACAAAATACTTCATATTAAAAAATATGATTGAATCCTATAAAAGCAGTCATCGAATACGTGTGTTCAAAAAGCGGACTGTCATCCACGGCTGAGTAGTCATAATATGCTAAATGAAAACGAAGAGAGTTAGTCTCACCTAGAGGCCAACGGGCGTCGATTTTAGCATAAGGTTGCCAGCTACTGCCAACCTCTATTTCTCCGTATGATGATTCTTCGGCCGATAAACCATAAAAATAATCATTTAATTCGTTCGATTTATACCAAACACCTAAGCTCGGTGCGATACTTAAACGACCTAACTGATGGTGAGATTGCCATTGTAAGGCACTGCGAGCCCCTTTATAAACCCCGGAGACATCAGCTAGAACCTGAACAGAGAATACATGATTACTGCGGATATAGTGATAGCTCAAGCCCGCATCTAAAGCCCAGCGTCTTTTTTTTACGTCATTTGTTGTGACAACAGACTTTTCAACTAATTCATCACTACTCGTTGATTCAACAACGAAGCTATTTGACGTTTGCAAGGCAAATACATTACTAGGATGAAAATCTATAAAAAAACGGGTCTCGGGGTTAAATTCAGTGACAATGTTAACAACATGTGTGTCGCTTTCATGAAGGGAATAGCCTAAGCGACCATTATCAAAAAACCATTGTTCACCATAAAAAGCAACCTCTGGTAGCAGTATTAAAGGTAAATTGTCACCTCCATGCAATGGGTTTGTAATTACCCCAGCCCCAGTATTAACACTTAAGTGCCACTGCTCAGTATCAATTTGTTGATTTGCCATACGGCTTTCACGTTCAGTGCGAGTAGAATCATCAGCATACGCTTGACCCACACATACTAGCGCCAAAGCATAGAAAACTACGCAGAACCTGATCGTTAGAAACTTCATTATTATTTTACGACCAAAGAAAATTTTGCAATGTCAGCATAATATCAAGATGTGAACAAACTGTCCTCAGCAGGTTACAAGTATTCACAAATTTGATACATATTTCGATTAAGTTTGTTACTCCTCGACAATCTCTATGCGATTGCGACCATGTTCTTTAGCTAAGTAAAGCGCCTTATCAGCTTTAGCAATGAGCTGTTCAGGGTTACTATTTTTAGCTTTTATCGCAATACCAAAACTAGCCGTTACTTGACTCAACACCTTATCAGAATTTGGCTTCTTGATTTGTAATTTAGCGATAGTTTGGCGAAGTAGCTGTGTGAAATTAGTCATATCACTAATACTTGCAAACTGGGCCGTAAAGCAAAATTCTTCACCACCGTAACGATAGACTTGGCCAATACTGGAAACATGCTTTAATAGCTTAGCAGACACTGCTCGTAATACTTGGTCCCCTTTTTGATGTCCAAAGTTATCATTAAATGATTTGAAATGATCAATATCTATCATGGTTAATACTGATACTTGAGCTAATTCATTGTTTTTACAAAAACGCTTTATATCCTCATCAAACTTGCCACGATTCAATAACCCTGTTAATGGATCTCTTTGCGCTTTATCTTTCGATCTAATCAACTCTTGTTTTAAGTCGGTAATTTCTGCATAAGCTTGTGCTAGTTGATTTTGAAAGTCCTGTGCCCTACTTTGTAAGGTCGCTGACTCGTCACTTAGACGTTCTACACAATCAAGTACATCATCAAAGCCTGTTTCTTGGCTGATATCTGCATTTTTTAGTTTCAAATGGCATTCTTGAAGCGTTTGGTTAAACTCTGTTGAGTAATTTATTGCTTCATTGATGTCTTGATGTACCTTTCCAACAACATCATTAAAACCACCTGATAACTGATAAAACAATGCAAAATCATCACTAGATAGAAACTGGTTGAACAGCGCTTTAGCATGCTCGTGGCTGCACGTTTTAAATTCATCAATAATTTTATCTAAAGCATCATTAAGTTCGGGGGTTTTATTGCTGACATACGCATACCAAATCGCATAATTTAGCGGTGTTATTGGCATCTTGTACTTAACCATGAGAGGAATAGCTTGTTTTAAACAGTGACTTGAATAACTTAGTGAATGCTCGGCTTGCGCAGAAAGTATCATGATTCTAGGCCATGAAAATTTTATTATTTTAAATTACGTTAACAACACCTTGAAAAAAAGCAATAAAAATGGATTTTATCCATTTAAAACCAGTAAAAAACACGAAAAATAAATGCAAAAACCAATACTAAATAACTATCAAAAATTAAACCTTTTATACCAACATCAAATCGTTAACGCTAAATAGCTTGCTGAGTAAGTGATTGAGCAATGCTCCAGATAGCATTGAGCGCAGGATCATGGCGCTCTTTATTCAAAACAGCTAAACCAATTTCGAAACCAGCAACAGTCTGCTCAGCATCACTTACGATTTGCACTTTATCTTTAAGCGGACTGTTGTCCAAAACTATCTTAGGCACCATGGCAATACCTAAACCTAAGCTCACCATAGACACCATCGCTTCATGGCCTGCAACCTGAGCGTAAATTCGGCCGTGAATATTCTTTTTACGCCACCACTGCTCAAGACGTTGCCTTGATAATCCTTGCTCAGCAACAATAAACTCTAAATCTGACCAATCAATTTGTTCACTGGCAGAAAGCTTTTCGCTGATCGGGCACGCTATTTTTGGTGCTATCAATACTAATGGTGAGTACCCGACACTGGTAAAGGCAATTTGCCCAGGTAGCTTTAAAGGTTTTGCGGCAATTGCCATATCTTCATGGCCATCTAAAACACGGTTTATTGCAAGAGCGGGATCACCGGTATTAAGGGTAATTTCAATATATGGATGTTGCATTCGCAATTGCTCGAGTATTTGATGTAAAAAACTATATGAGGCAGTTACAGAACAATAAATACTGACATTGCCATAAACATGCTGTTGCGGCTCTTGCACATTAGCCTTAAAACGATGCCAGTTAGCCAGCGTCGCATTTGCGTACTCAATGAATGACTCACCTTCGCGAGTTAATTTGACAGTGCGATTATCCCGATTAAAGAGTACCACCCCAACCTCTTCTTCGAGCTGTTTAATATTACGGCTCAAAGTTGGCGCACTGATATGGCAAAGCTCACTCGCTCTGGCAAAGTGTAGCGTCTTGGCTAACGCTAAAAAGTAATTAAGATGTTTGTGATCCATACCGCCACCATTTCATTTTATGAAATACTTTAATTCAAATATATCATTTTACGCAAGGTAAAAAATTGCATAGTGTTAATACATACAAAGAACACCACGTCGGTTCTTTGATTTTCTAACAAAATTGTATTTATAGGACACTAACAATGGCGAATTATTTTAATACTCTTCCTTTGAGAGAGCAGTTAGCGCAATTAGCGCAGTGTGAATTTATGGACCCAGCAGAGTTTGCTGATGGTGTAGACGCTTTAAAAGGGAAAAAACTCGTTATTGTCGGTTGTGGCGCACAAGGCCTTAACCAAGGTTTAAATTTACGTGACTCAGGCTTAGATGTTTCTTATACATTACGTGAATCAGCAATTACTGAGCGTCGTCAATCTTTCTTAAACGCATCTGAAAACGGTTTTACTGTAGGCACGTATGAAGAGCTTATTCCAACAGCAGATGTAGTTTTAAACTTAACACCTGATAAACAACATACGGCTGTTGTTAATGCCATCATGCCATTAATGAAACAAGGTGCAACACTTGCTTATTCACACGGCTTCAACATTGTTGAAGAAGGCATGCAAATCCGTGAAGATCTAACTGTTATTATGGTTGCACCTAAGTGCCCTGGTTCAGAAGTACGTGAAGAGTACAAACGTGGCTTTGGCGTACCAACATTAATCGCGGTTCACCCAGAAAACGACCCTCAAGGCCATGGTTTAGCGCAAGCTAAAGCGTATGCAGCAGGTACCGGTGGTCATCGTGCGGGTGTACTAAAATCATCATTCATTGCAGAAGTTAAATCTGACTTAATGGGTGAGCAGACGATTCTATGTGGCATGTTACAAACTGGTTCACTACTTTGCTTCGATAAAATGGTCGAAAAAGGCATTGATGCAAGTTACGCGTCAAAACTAATCCAATTTGGTTGGGAAGTGATCACTGAAGCACTTAAGTATGGTGGTGTAACTAACATGCTTGACCGTTTATCAAACCCCGCAAAAGTGAAAGCATTTGAATTAAGTGAAGAGCTTAAAACAATCATGCGCCCACTTTATAACAAGCATATGGACGATATCATCAGCGGCGAATTCTCACGCGGTATGATGGCTGATTGGGCTGAAGATGACGCAAAATTACTCGCATGGCGCGCAGAAACGGCTGAAACTGCATTCGAAAAGCAACAAAATACCGACCAAGAAATCAGCGAGCAAGCATTCTTCGACCAAGGTATTTTAATGGTTGCAATGGTTAAAGCAGGTGTTGAGCTTGCCTTCGAAACCATGACTGCAGCAGGTATCATCGCAGAATCTGCTTACTATGAATCACTACACGAAACGCCGCTTATCGCAAACACCATTGCTCGTAAGAAGCTTTTCGAAATGAACCGAACTATTTCAGATACTGCAGAGTATGGCTGTTACTTATACAACCACGCGTGTTTACCACTTTTACAAGACTTTATGAAAGACATCGATACAGATGTGATTGGTAAAGGTCTTGATAGTGCAAGCAACCAAGTCGATAACCAAACCTTGATTGCCGTGAATAAAGCACTACGCGAGCACCCGGTTGAAATCATTGGTAGCAAACTACGTGGTTACATGTCAGCAATGAAGAAAATTGTTTAACCCTGGAAAGTAAGTTTCGCTTGTTAGAAACCAAGCCCAATTGCTTATATGCTTTGGGCTTTTTTTTTGTCCCTACATTGATTCGTCATCTGTAAAGTGTATGCTAAAATTACTGACTTAAATGTTGTAAACTAAGACACTTTCATGGCGTTAAATCAATTCACCATCACTAAAAAAATTACCCTACTTGGCAGTTCTATCGCCCTCATTGTTGCTGCGTTAATCGGCGCTACAGCGATATACAGTGCAAAACAAATCATTGAACAGCGAATGATTGAATCGGAACTACCGAGCAAACTACAAGCAATTGATAATTATATTACTCACGATATAAATCAAATGATCAGTGCAGCTGAGCAACTCTCCAGTAACGAGTTTGTATTAGAGTGGGCTAACTCTGGCAATACAGATGATAAAACACTGCTAAAAGAGCTTAACCGCCTTGTTACCCAGTACGATCTAGCAACGGCTTCTTGGGCTAACCGTGAAACAGCACAATATTGGAACCAAGACGGTTTCTTGCGCGTTTTAACTAAAGAGCAAGATGGTTGGTTTTTCGCGTTTACTAACACCGCACAACCCTTTTCGATCAGTATCTATCAAGAGTCACCGACTGATGTAAAAATGTTTGTGAACCACCAGCAAACTAATGGCATTGGTTTAGCAGGCCTTGCAAAAAGTATCGACGATATGCAGGGCATGCTTAAACGCTTTCAAATAGAAGAAACCGGTTTTGTATTTGTTGCAGATAAAAACGGCCTAATTCAGCTGCATAAAGACGAAAACAAAGTCGCTAAAGCTAAGTTGGATGACGTTTACAAAACGGACATCACACGGGCCCTACTAACGCAAAGCGACTTCAATTTACAAGAAATCAACCTTAATGGTGAAGCAACCTTAGTGGCGGCAAGCCCAATTAAAAACACTGATTTGTTTGTTATTGCCCAAGTGCCAAAGCACGAAGTGTTTTCGAGCATTCAAGTTTTACAATGGCAAATCATCAGCTTTGCGATTGTGATTGCGTTGATTGCAAGCTTTGCAGGTTTAGTACTGGCACGTACGCTTTCATCGCCGCTGTCGAAAATGGCTGAGTTGTTCACCCGTTTAGGCTTTGGTGATGCTAATTTAGCGTATAGACTTCCTGACTCTGAGCAACCTGAACTTGCAAACTTATCAGCGGGCTTTAACCAATTTATCTCTAAGATTGAAACAGCAATTAGCCAAGTTGCTCAAGAAAGTAGTGAAATTAGACAAAGCGCCGATCATGTGTTTCAGCAAGCACAAAAGAACTCAGTGGCGCTTGATAATCAAAAAGAGCAAACTATCTCGGTTGCTGCGGCGATTAATGAAATGGGTGCGACAGTGCAAGAAATTGCCTCAAGCGCAGCGAACACGGCTAAGCTCACTGAGAATAGCAAGCAAAACACTGAACAAAGCCATACTCAGGTAACGCAAAGTAAAGAAGCAATAATTGAATTGGCATGTGATATCGATAATATCACCGAGCAAGTAAACGAGCTGGCAAACAAAACACAAGCGATTGCCAGTATTGTCGACTCTATCAGAGGGATTTCGGAGCAAACCAACCTATTAGCACTTAATGCGGCAATTGAGTCTGCTCGTGCGGGTGAGCACGGTCGAGGCTTTGCTGTTGTAGCTGATGAAGTTAGAGCGCTTGCAAATCGCACGTCGCAATCAACAACTGAAATTCAAACCATGATCAGTGAACTAACAAATACGTCTGATTTAGTGGTTAATCATATCAATCATTCGAAATCACAAGCTCAATTGAGCGTTGATGCAATGCAGAGTTCTGTTGAATTACTTAATGCCATTAACGATGCTGCCAATGAAATAAACGATATGGCAACCTTAATCGCAACTGCAACTGAAGAGCAAAGTAATGTAGTGGCAGATGTCGGTCGTAACATTGAGCAAATAAGTGACATTAGTGATAACGTTATGCGTGAACAAATTGATAGTGAACAAGCAATCAAAGACTTAGCAAACAGTGCGCAAACCCTTGATGACCTTGTTGCAACTTTTGATAAACGCTGACACGTTTTGTAACAGTTAACCCTGACCCTTTTTCATTCACGGCCTATACTTTAATGGTATTAGGCCAAGAATTAAGAGGGTCAAATGAAATTACCTAGCATTGTTTTCGCCTCAAGCTTTTGCTTATTAACAGCGTGTAGTAGTACAGAAAATAACACCGCCCCACCACCACTTGCTTTGGTGCAAAGTAATACGTTTACCCAAACCTCAGTTGAAACCCAACAAGAAATTTTTGCATTAAGCAAACATGTCAAACAACAACTTGACAGTACTTTTCCCAAAGATGGTCGATCATTGCAAAGCACTAAAGGCTTACTCAGGTTTCTATTGCAAAATGGCGATGCGTCTTTATCTTATCAATCTGGTGCGACCTTAACGGCCAATCAAGCCTACGAAAATTTAAATGCTAACTGTTTATCGTTATCGATTTTAGCCTACAGCCTAGCTGACTACCTTGGCCTCGAAGGGCAATTTCAAAAAGTGCATATCCCAGAGTATTGGGCGCTGGATAATGGTTTTAACTTACTCACAGGGCATATCAATTTGAAAGTGAGTGAATCAACAAAACAAGTGTTAAATCGTAAAGTTATATACCCTCAAGAGCGCTCTTTGGTGATAGACTTTGACCCTAACAGTCGCCAAGAGGCGTTTAAAACCAGCAACATCAACAAAGCCCGCATCACAGCGATGTTTTATAACAATAAGGGCGCAGCTGCGATGTTAAAACATGATTACGACACTGCTTTTAGCTATTACAAAGCAGCAGTTGATATTGATAGCAACTACTCAGGTGCATGGGGCAACCTTGGGGTATTATTCAGATTAACGAGTGACTACCAAAGTGCTGAAACAGCCTATCAGTATGCGATTAGTTTAGATCCTGACAACAACACCGCGCTAGGCAATTTAGCAAGACTCTATAACCTGACCGATCGTAAAGAGCAAGGCCAAGCTATATTAGCCATGCTTGACAAGAAACGCCAAGCAAACCCTTATTACCATATTTCTTTAGGTAATGATGCCTATACAACCAGCCGTTACCAAGATGCCATAAAACACTACAAAAAAGCCCGTGACTTAAATTCAACCCTGCATGATACTGATTTTGGTTTAGCCAGAACCTATTATCAATTGGGTGACTTAAAACTGGCTAAAAAGTATTTAACTATGGCAAACAATAAAGCTGACTTTGATCATGATAAACAGCGTTACGAAAGTAAATTACAAGCGCTTCGCTCGCATACTGCAAAACTTATTGATTACCGCTAGTGCTGCAATGATAAGCACAGGGCACGCTTTTGCCAATACAAACTTAGCACAAGACGTTATAACGCTAACATCGCCTCAATTTGCTGGGCGAAAAACGAATACCGAGGGCGCTAAATTAGCCGCCGATTTCATAGCAGAGCGCTTTGTCGCTCTTGGCTATTCAGTAAATGAACAAATTTTTACTTATCAATCAGGTTTCTTTAGTGAGGCGGTTGGGAGAAACATTGTTGCGATAAAAAATAGCCCTTGTGAAAAGTGTAAAAAAATTATTTTTACAGCCCATTACGACCACCTTGGGCAACAAGGCAGTCGGCTTTACCCGGGTGCCAATGATAACGCCAGCGGCGTTGCAGCTTTACTTTATTTAGCTGACCACTTTGCACAAAGCCCTCAGCGCTATCAGTTAGTGTTTGTTGCAACCGATGCCGAAGAAAATGGCCTACATGGTAGCGATTACTTGGTATCGACACTTAATACAGACAAAATAAAACTTAACATTAATTTAGATATGCTTGTTGTGAACCCACGTAGACCTCGTATCTATGCATTTTTAGATAAGCAATCATTAGCGCACTATAAAGATGACATTAAAGCTTTGTCTGATGAGCAGCTAACCTTTATGGCAACTAGCTCGTCGGCGAGGCTGAATCGATTATTTGATCTCAAAGTTGATTGGCGCAGAGCAAGCGACCACTATTCATTCGCTAAAGCGAAGATCCCATACATTTACTTTGGTATCGGGCACGATAAACATCATCATCAAACTACCGATACAACAGAACATATCAACTTTATTTTATTTGAAGCTGCGATGAAGAAAATAGCTCTATTTATTGAAAAGCTTGCAAGTTAGCTACTTTGGTAGCTCAGAGGTTAAAACAAACTGCCTTTTTTGCGCTTTGCTAAGCTTTTTTACGTTTATTTCAAGTTTAGTTGCTTCACTACGGTTACCCACTTGCTGTTGATAGATAAGTGTTAAAGGCCCCTTGCCTTTGAGGTTTTTAGCCCCTTTTCCCGCTTGATGCTGCATAAATCGCTTTTCAACATTGGTGGTGATCCCCGTATACCAATGACCCAAACGTGTTTGCACTATGTACAAATGCCACAGACTCTCTGAATTATCATTGTTTTTTATAGGCTGCTGTAAACTTTCTGGGTTTGCTGTGGTCAAATTTGTGCCTCTTGATTGTTAATCGCATTTGTGTAAAAACAATTACTGAAAAGGGTTTTACCTTCAGTGACTAATCGGTATCATGCAGTGTATAAAAAATAAGGATTCAAACAAATAATGCAGTCGTTTAAAACTTTTTCTTTTTGGTTAGTACTTACCCTTACTTTAAGTGCTACAGCAGGGTGTTCAAGCTGGGTTTACCGAATCAACATTCCTCAAGGTAACTTCTTAGAGCAATCAGATGTAGATAAGCTACGTGTTAATATGACGCGCGAGCAAGTACTGTATGTACTAGGCAAGCCAGTCGCTGAAGACTCATTTGATAAAAATACCTGGCACTACCTTTACGTATTCAATCTTGGTCGTAGCAACGAGCAACGTAAATCACTCACTATTAACTTCGAAAACGATAAGCTTGTTTCGTTATCGGGTGACTATGAACAACCTAGCGAATTTAATACGCCGCTTGAACAAGAGTAATAGCAGCGCAAATTATTAAGGGTAGCCTAGGCTACCCTTATTTATGCCTTATTAAGCGGACGCCCGCCTGTAATTTTATTAGCTCGGCCCTCTTCTTTGGCTTTTTCAGCACGGCGCCTGCGTGCATCCTTTGGATCAGCAATAAGAGGTCGATAAATCTCAATACGATCGCCATCTTTTACTTCTTGATTCAGTTTGCAAGTACGATTCCAAATCCCAAGCGTTAAATTATTTGCGTCTATTTCTGGGCACTTCTCGATAATGCCCGACTTAATCACCGCTTGCTCAGCGGTAGTACCTACAGGCACTTCGACCAGTAAACTGGTTGCTGTTGTTGGTAAGGCGAAAACCACTTCAACAGTGATCATGGGCGAACTCCATATACAGTTTTAGCGCGTTGAGTAAATGCATTAACCATATTCTTAGCGACTTCGTTAAATACTTTTCCGAAAGCCAGCTCAATAAGCTTACTAGCAAATTCAAACTCAAGATGCAGTTGCACTTTACAAGCTTTATCGTCCAGCGGTAAGAAATGCCATTTACCCTGTAGCTTTTTGAATGGGCCATCAACTAGGCGTAGCGCAACCGTTTGCTCATCAATAAAGGTATTTTCGGTAGTGAACCACTTTTTTAAACCTGCTTTCGATATTTCTAGACTAGCTGTCATACCACTGGCTTGTTGTGTAATGATTTTAGCATCAGAGCAATGTGGTAAAAACTCTGGATATGCATCTACATCATTCACTAAATCAAACATTTCTTTGCTGCTGTACATTACCAGCGCACTTTTTTCTATTTGCGGCATATTCACTCCCAACTTTGTCGGCGAATTTTAGCAAGCTTTGACTATTTACCCAAATATTAGTGACGCGAAAATTTCTGCAAAGCCTTAAAAAAGCGATGTAAAAACGCTGTTTTTACGTATAATATGAGTCACTATGGCTAAGAAAAAATCATCTAAATCGACAAGTAATACCATCGCGCTAAACAAAAAAGCGCGTCATGAGTATTTTTTACACGATAAGTTCGAAGCAGGGGTTGAACTACAGGGCTGGGAAGTAAAAAGTATCCGAGCTGGTAAAGTAAACATCTCTGAGACTTATATTCACATTAAAAACGGCGAAGCATTTTTACTTGGCAGTCAAATTCAGCCTCTCAACAGTGCTTCTACTCACGTAATTTGCGATCCTTTAAGGTATCGTAAGTTACTTTTAAATAAGCGTGAAATCGATCGTCTTATCGGTGCTACAGAACGCGAAGGTTTTTCATTAATCGCAACTGCAATGTACTGGAAAAAATGCTGGGTGAAGTTGGAGTTCCACCTTGCTAAAGGTAAAAAGATGCACGACAAACGTGAAGACGGAAAAAATAAAGATTGGGCGCGTGAAAAAGAACGCCTGATGAAACATAAAGCTTAATTTATGAAATGAGCCTAACCTTTTTGTTAGGCTCGTACCCCCTACCAGTCCTGACTCTTACCACTTAAGAACCTTAACATCTTAATAAACCCATACTTTTTTGCTATTTCATTCACCGCTATTTACATGGTATCAATCTTTGTCGTGATTAATTCACAACACTTTCACAATTATACAAGGATTGAAATATATGAAGAACACCCATCGCTTTATACAACGACCTCTCTACGCATTTACAGTTGCCGCATTAGCAGGCACCAGTTTTATGTCTGTTGCTGCACAAGAAGATGGAGCTGAAAAGGTCGAGCGTATTGAAGTTACAGGTTCTCGCATCAAGCGCTCGGACATTGAGGGGCCATCACCGGTTCAATCAATCAGTCGTGCAGACATCGATAACATGGGCTACGACAACCTACAACAACTATTAGAGCGTATGCCTGTTGCCGGTAATGGTACTTTTTCTACTCGCGGTAATAACCAAGACTCTACAGCCAATGGTGCTGCAGCTGTTAGCCTTAGAGGTTTAGGCTCTGATGCTACATTAGTACTAATTAACGGACGTCGTGTATCTATTAGCGCTTTTGCTGAGAGCATTACCAATTCATTTGTTGATATCAACTCAATTCCAGTCTCTGCGATTGAGCGTATCGATATTTTAAAGGATGGCGCATCAGCTATTTATGGTTCTGATGCAGTTGCTGGTGTAGTTAATATTATCTTAAAGAAAGATATTAACGGCCTAGAGGTAAACCTTGGATATGGCGGCACTGATGGTCCTAACTACGAAGAAAAAACAGCAAGTTTAGTATGGGGTACCAGTACAGAGAAAAGCAGCGCATCAATTATTATTGATTACTTTAACAACACAGCACTCTCATCTGATGAAATGGGCCGCCTAGGCACAGCCAACCAAGAACCATACGGTGGTATGGATTTTCGCTCATCGCGTGGCTTTCCGGGCTACTTCTATGTAGATGGTGAAAAAACCATTGATCCAGCCTGCCCAGCAGAAAATGCAACCGCAAGTGGCAGCTGCTTATTTGACTACGGCCCGTATGGTTACGTAACCCCAGCATCTGAGCGTGTCGGTGCTATCTCACAATTTGAATATAACTTCGACAATGGTATTTCAGCTTTCTTAGAGGTTGCAGTACAACATAATACGTCGCAAGCAGCAGGTGCACCGACCCCGCTTGATGAAGATGCAGGCCTTACAGTTCCTGCAAGCCATCCTAACAACCCGTTTGGCCAAGATATCGAAATTGGTCGCTACAGAACCGTAGATGCCGGCCCTCGCCAATGGGATATTGAATCTGATACGCTTCGCTTTGTTGCCGGTCTAAAAGGTGAAATAAATGACTGGAGCTGGGAAGCAGCTGTTCAAAAAGGTCGCAGTGAATCAATGCAAACAGGTAATAGAAGCCAAGGTTGGGTGCGCACTGATTTCCTACAACAAGAAATCGATGCAGGTAACTATAATACATTTGGTGGCACCTATAATGACCAGGCAGTGATTGACCGTATCACCACAAGCTTAGTGCGCCGTGGTGAGTCTCATATGACCTCATTTGATGCAAATATTAGTGGTGAAGCATTCAGCTTTGGCGATGATGTAGTAATGATGGCTGCAGGTATTGAATACCGTGAAGAAGATGTGAGCGATATTCCAGACGACCAATTCCAGCGTGGTTTAATTTTTGGTACTGAGTCTGTATCAGCCGCTGCTGAACGCGACCAATACGCAGCTTACATTGAGTTTTCAATTCCGCTGGCTGATAACCTAGAACTGCAACTAGCTGGTCGATACGATGACTACAGCGATTTTGGCTCAACTACAAACCCTAAAGTAGCTGTTCGCTGGGCACCAACTGATTCAATCACTGTTCGTGGTTCGTGGGCTCAAGGTTTCCGCGCGCCTTCACTGGCACAAATTGGTTTAGGTCCGTCGGAAGAAAGTCAATTCTTTGTAGATACTTACCGCTGTCAGGCAACAGGGCTTGACTGTAACGCTCTAGATTACAATATCCAATTTGCAGGTAACCCAAACCTTGAAGCTGAGGAGTCAGAGTCATGGAATGTTGGCTTTATCTGGGCACCAACCGCTGAATTTGGTTTTGGAATCGATGTATGGAGCATTACACAAGATAATAAGATAGATGAGCAAGAGTTCGGCCCTATCTATGATGAAAACTGTAATGATCAAAACAGCACTGTCTGCGTGCGTTTAGCACCACAAAATGGTCAAAGCTTAGGTGTGATCCAAAAAGTTTATAGCACCTTTGAAAACGTCTCATCGCAAGAAGTATCAGGTGTCGATGTATCGGCTAACTACACACATGCGATGAACGATTACGGCTTCTTAAAATTCAATTTAGAATGGGCTTACCAAAACGAATTTAAGAAAGATGGCCGCGATTACACTGGCGAGTATCGTTATCCTGAAAACCGTTGGATTTTCTCAACAAATTGGGAAATGGGTGACTTCAACACGAATGTGAACGTTAGTTACACGGGCGAGTTTGAAGATACGCCAGATATCGACTTTGACGGTAATTTAGACTTTGATAGCAACACATCACGTATGGTTGATTCACAAACGCTGGTTGATTTACAAACAGCGTATAACTTCTCAGAGAAAATCAAACTTTCTGTGGGTGTGAATAACGTGTTTGATGAAGATCCTCCGTTTGCAATCGGTGATGGCGATGGCGACTTATATGGCTATGTATCAAGCGTACATAACCCACGTGGTCGTTATTTCTATACTAAACTAACGATGCGTTTTAATTAATCTTGTTGTGCTTAAAAACAAAAACCCGCCAATTGGCGGGTTTTTTAATTCTTTAACTAAGGCCTAAATTATAGGTCGCCTTCGTTTTCAGAAAGGAACTTAGCAACACCTTCAGGGCTTGCGTCCATACCTTTTTTGCCTTCAGTCCAACCAGCTGGACATACTTCACCGTGCTCGCTGTGGAACGCTAGCGCGTCAACCATGCGGATCATTTCGTCGATGTTACGGCCTAGAGGAAGGTCGTTAACTACTTGGTGACGTACGTTACCTTCTTCGTCGATAAGGAAAGAACCACGGAAAGCAACACCTGCTTCTGGGTGCTCAACATCGTATGCTTGACAGATTTCGTGTTTAACGTCTGCAACTAGTGCATATTTAACTTGACCAATACCACCGTCAGCAACGGCAGTGTTACGCCATGCATTGTGTGAGAATTGTGAATCGATAGAAACACCAATTACTTCAACGCCACGCTTTTGGAACTCTTCAAAACGCTTGTCGAAAGCGATTAACTCTGAAGGACAAACGAAAGTGAAGTCTAACGGGTAAAAGAAGATAACTGCTTTTTTACCTTTGATAGTTTCTTTTAGGTTGAAGTTTTCAACGATTTCACCGTTACCAAGAACAGCTGCTGCAGTAAAGTCTGGTGCCTGACGGCCAACTAATACACCCATTTTTATCTCCAAATATTTGAGTTTATTTCCAATTGCCTAAGCAATACTCACATAGATATGGTTACTAAAACGCAAAAACCAAGTGTAAGTATTGATAAATTGCAAGATAGTGTAATGAGGTTACAGACAAATGAACAATCGAAAAAAGCGATATGCCTAATCGGAAAAATTGATTTATTAAAATATTACGTAACTCTTGAAGCAAACAATCGCAAAGAGCTGCAAAATCAGCAGCTAAAATCTGATAAAATATGCCGAGCTAAGCAACTAGGTAGAAAAATGAAAGTTTTGATCACAGGTTCAGCAGGTCGGGTTGGCCGTGCAATTTATATCAAGTTAATGAGCAATTATAATGTCGTTGGGATGGATAAAGCGCCCTGCTCTACAGCTGACTTTGTGGGTGATATTCGTGACCAACACTTAATTCAGAGAGCTCTTCAAGACATCGACGTGATAATCCATACAGCCGCTTTACATGCCCCTCATGTTGGCCTGCACTCTGACGACGATTTTTACACTATAAATGTGGAGGCGACAGAACAACTGGCACTGTTAGGTATAGAAGCAGGCGTAAAACAGTTTATTTTTACCAGCACCACAGCGCTCTATGGTTCAGCTTCAACGCCATTAGGTCAAGCGGGTTGGGTAAACGAGGATATTATTCCGAAGCCAAAATCCATTTACCATAAAACTAAAATTGCCGCCGAAGCCAAGCTTGAAGCTATTTCAATAAAGCACAAATTACCAATCACAGTATTACAGATGTCTCGCTGTTTTCCTGAACCTGCCGATATTATGGCGCTATTTCGTAATAGCCGTGGCATCGACGCTCGCGATGTTGCCAATGCCCATTTATGTGCAATCGAGAAAAAACTAAGTGGTTTTAATCGCTTTATTATTTCAGGCGTTACGCCTTATTCAAAAAAAGATTGCCAGTCGCTTTATAAGCAAGCAGATAAAGTCATTATTGAAAAAATCCCAGCATTAGCAGAAGCATTCAAGGAGCGAGGCTGGCTATTACCAACGAGTTTAGACCGAGTATACGATTCAACTAGAGCGCAGCAGCAACTTGGCTGGCATCCCAAACATGATTTTAATAGTGTTTTAGCAATGCTTGATGATGAAAGCGCTGAAGTACTCCCGGTGCTTAAAAGTAACTAACAAAAAACCCAGCTTTTAGCTGGGTTCTTAAATGAATATCAATACAGACGCTTAGTCCATGATATCTTCTGGCATATCACCACGAATTTGTTGCCAAATTTCACCTGTTTGATGACCATATTTACGCATCATTGAAATCGCACCGTCGTGTTCACGACGCTCTGCCAGTTCTGTTAAATCTTTATAAAATTGACGCGCTAATTCACGAGTTCGAGAATCAGAGAAGTAGTGGCAGCCAATTTTTGAGTAGAAACCTTTAAAGCCATTTAGGATAAGAACGTAAATGCGGTTATTACCCGCAACTGCTAATTCATGGTGAACTTTATAATCGTAATCAGCAAATGCTTGCGCACTGTCTTCTAGCTCTTCACTTTGCGATAAAATTTCAATTACACGCTCAGGAGCAAGCTTAATAGCTGCACGGGTATAAATTGCGCTGATATTTGTGCGTGCAGAAAGTAATTGATCTGTAAGCTCTGGCATTTTGTCTTCATCTAGTCGCGCTAGCGTTTCTAAAATGTTCAGGCCCGAGGTTTCCCAGAAGTTATTTACACGGGTAGGTTTACCGTGCTGAATCGTTAGCCAGCCATCACGGGCTAGACGCTGAAGTACTTCACGTAAGGTTGTACGTGTAACACCTATCAGCTCAGATAATTCACGCTCAGCTGGAAGAATTGAGCCAGGCGGAAAGTCACCATTCCAAATAGATTCAACAATGTATTCTTCAGCAAAACCTGCTGGGCTTTTCGCTTTAAAAATTCTCATTCACTTTCCACTTGAGTTAGCAACTACTTTTACCGCATTTGGTGTTCAACTCACTGATTGTACCAGATGATAAGCAACTAACAAGTAAACTAACTCGGCAGTACATAAAAATCTATAAGATCTAGTTAAATAAATGGCCTTTTGGATTAAAAGTACATCAAATAACAATACTATCGATATAATCAATTTCTATTTATTAACAATAATAACCAGCACTGATATAGGTATGGCCATGCAGCAGCGCGTTTTACCAGCTCTATTTAAAAATTTTTTAGGAACTTCACCAAAGTGGTACAAATACACCATTATTGCGTTTTTACTAATCAACCCGGTGTTATTTCAACTTAATCCTTATCTGGCAGGATGGGTATTAGTGTTAGAGTTTATTTTTACACTCGCCATGGCACTTAAATGTTACCCGCTACAACCGGGTGGTTTACTGGCAATTGAAGCCTTGTTTATCGGCATGACAACAGCAGGTCAAGTTGAACATGAGATAGTACAGAATATCGATGTGATCCTGTTACTTATCTTTATGGTTGCTGGTATCTATTTTATGAAAGACTTACTTTTATATATCTTTACAAAGCTGGTTGTTTCGGTACGAAGTAAAACCGTATTATCTCTGTCGTTTACGATAGCTGCCGCATTTTTATCTGCTTTCTTAGATGCGTTAACGGTGATGGCCGTTGTTATTGCCGTCGCGATGGGCTTTTACAGTATTTACCACAAGGTAGCATCAGGCAAAGACTCCAGCAGTGAGCATGATATTAATGACGATAACCAAGTTCGCCCAGTCAATCGTCAAGAGCTTGAAGAGTTTCGTGCTTTTCTTCGTAATTTATTAATGCATGCATCCATAGGTACTGCCTTAGGCGGTGTCTGTACTATGGTAGGCGAGCCACAGAACTTGATCATTGCAGAGCGTGCAGGCTGGTTATTTGGCGAATTTTTCTTCCGAATGTTGCCTATTACTTTACCCGTTATGATTGCAGGTATTGCCACTACTTTCTTACTCGAAAAAACCAAAACCTTTGGTTACGGCGCAAAACTCCCTGCCCCCATCCACACGATTTTATCGGATCATGCTAAAAAGCTAGAGAAAAAACGCACTACACGCGACAAAGTAAACCTAGCGATTCAAGCTTTCATTGCTGTTTGGTTGATCATAGGTTTAGCCCTTCACTTAGCCACTGTTGGTTTAATTGGTTTGTCTGTTATTATTTTTGCCACGGCCAGTGCCGGTATTATTGAAGAGCACCAATTAGGTAAAGCATTTGAAGAAGCCCTACCATTCACAGCGTTACTTTGCGTATTCTTCTCAATTGTTGCAGTTATTATCGACCAGCATTTATTTACACCTGTGATCGCATGGGTACTTACTTTCGAAGGTCAGCTGCAACTGGTGATGTTCTTCATTGCCAACGGTATTCTTTCGATGGTCAGCGATAACGTGTTCGTGGGTACTGTGTATATCAATGAAGTGGCTGCTGCGTTACAGGCAGGTCAAATTACCCGTGATCAATTTGACCTATTAGCTGTGGCAATTAACACAGGTACTAATTTACCAAGTGTTGCTACGCCTAATGGACAAGCTGCCTTCTTATTCTTGCTTACATCAACATTAGCCCCTGTGTTAAGACTATCTTATGGACGCATGGTATACATGGCGCTACCTTATACCATAGTGTTGACGATTGTTGGCTTGAGCATGACCTTATTCAGCCTTTCAGATATGACTGACTTGCTGTATCAATGGGGCTTAATCAATCACCATAGCGGTGCGTTACCTGGCTCATTAGGTGGTCATTAAAACGATTATTTAAAACAAAACATTTGAAACTAAAAAGCCCGCTTGATGCGGGCTTTTTGATAGAGCTCTTTTTTGCTAGATTAGCTGTTTAATCAAGCACTTTCGCGTCGTTTGCTTTGTTGAGTAAGCTGCGACTTTGCGTTAAGAAATGTGCAGTTGCATCAGAGAAGTATTCTTTTGCATCAGCAAATGCGGCAATCAATGATGCTTTATCCCCTGCTTTTAGCTTTTCTAGCGTGTCTGCAAAAGTATCTTGGTAGTTGGCAAGCAGTGCTTCTACATCGTCGAATTGTGCTAACATGATGTCAGAGTAAAGCTCTGGCGATTGGGCAAATAAACGCCCGACCATCATTAACTCTAACTGATAAATGGGTGATGAGCAGCTGCGAAGCTCTGCAAGTGTATGGCTTTGCTTGGCAAGAAACTGGCCATATACAAAAGTTGTTAAGTGACGCATAACCTGAATGATCTGCATTGCTTCATCGTGTTTTTTAGCATCCATTTCAACTACTTGGCAGCCCCAAACTTGTAGTTGTGCCATTAACCCTTTAGCTACTTCATGATCTCGCCCTTCACACACGACCACCGTTTGTTTTACCCAATGTGAAATATCTGGGCCAAACATGGGGTGTAAGCCAACTACAGGGCCGCTATGAGCCGCCATAAGTGCTTTTAAAGGTTTTTGCTTAACAGAGGTAATATCAACCAGCAAACAGTCATCATCAAGTGTCGGTAGCGCAGCGACAACTTGCTCAAGTGCATTAATTGGCACACTGACAAGAACCAATTTTGCCCCTTTTAATATCGTCTCACTTTGTGCTTGCTGTGCTTTATCTAAAATACGCACTTCATAACCTGAACGAGTAAATTGTTGAGCAAATAACTGGCCCATGGCACCTTCACCACCCACAATTACAATGGGTGATAATTGGGGTGCAACACAGGCAAGGCTACCTTGTTGGTTTTGATACGCTTCACGCATCATACGACGCAATATATCTTCAACTAACTCAGGGTTAACCCCTTGTGCGACAGCTTCTTGACGACGAGCTGCAAGTAACTCAGCCTCGCGATCTGGGGCATGTAATGGTGCACCGATTTGTTGCTTAATTGCGCCTATTTTTTCTGTAATCCCATTACGCTTTGCCAGTAATGCCACCAATTGCGCATCACATTCATCTATTCCTGCTCTTAAATCAGCTAGATCATTCACTGTTACCACGTTACTACACCTCAAACCCTATAAACGTAAATATTTATATACAAAAAAGTAAAGCTTTTAATACAAATTATAGTAACAGGATAACAGCCAAAGCACAAAGCCCCAACGTTCTTGTAGCATAGCTTATAAAGGGATAAATAGGAGTAAGTAGATAGGTTAGAAGGGAGTATTTCTCAGAGAGGTAAATTATTTTTGTGGTATAAAAACCAAAACGGGTTGCAACCTAAGGCTGCAACCCGTTTTATTTTGCGTTGTAAAACAGCGCGTATTAGTTAAGTTTTTCTCTAATACGTGCAGATTTACCAGAACGCTCACGTAGATAGTAAAGTTTCGCACGGCGAACTGCACCGCGACGTTTAACTGAGATACTATCGATAAGAGGGCTGTGCGTTTGGAATACACGCTCAACACCTTCACCGCTCGAGATTTTACGAACTGTGAATGCTGAGTGAAGACCACGATTACGCTTAGCGATTACAACACCTTCAAAGGCCTGTAGACGCTCTTTGTTACCTTCTTTTACACGTACCTGTACAACTACTGTATCACCAGCGCCGAATGCTGGTACGTCTGTTTTAAGCTGCTCTTCTTCAAGCGCTTTAATAATATTTTGGTTTACTTTTGCCATTATATTTCTCACTTTCCTAGGTGTAACTGTCTTCTAGCCACAAGCTTGTTGGTACTCTTGCTGAAATTCAGCAAGGAGTGCCGCTTGCTCCTCAGTCAGAGCTAGGTTATGCAACAAGTCAGGACGACGAAGCCAAGTTCTACCAAGTGATTGCTTTGTGCGCCACTTAGCGATTTCTTGGTGGTTTCCGCTGAGTAATACAGCAGGCACCTGTTTATCATCCAATGTCTCTGGCCGTGTATAGTGAGGACAATCAAGCAAGCCATTCGAAAATGAATCCTGCTCAGCTGACTGGTTATGACCTAACACCCCTGGTACTAATCGTGCTACTGCATCAATTAGCGTCATCGCGGGTAGCTCACCACCACTTAAAATAAAATCACCAATTGACCATTCTTCGTCAACGTATGATTCTATGATTCGCTCATCTATACCTTCATAGCGACCTGCAATTAAAATCAGCTTTTCTGATTGTGCAAGCTCGCTTGCACCTTGCTGATCTAATTTGCGCCCTTGCGGGGACATATAAATTACTTTTGCACCATCACCTGCCGCTTTTTTGGCGTCAAGGATAGCTTGTTTCAATGGTTCAACCATCATTAACATGCCAGGACCGCCCCCGTAAGGACGATCATCCACAGTTCTATGCTTATCAGTGGCATAGTCACGTGGGTTCCAACAGTTAAAGTCGATTAGACCATTTTTAACTGCGCGACCTGTTACCCCTTGGGTGGTAATCGCATCAAACATGTCCGGGAAAAGGCTTATCACCCCTACCCATAGCGAACTCGTTTGTGACATTAAAACCCTGGGTCCCAGTCTACGGTAATTTCTCTTGCATCATGTTTAACTTCTTTAATAACAGAATCTGTTAAGAAAGGAATTAAACGCTCTGCTTGGCCAAATGCATCTTTTTTGTTTGCTTTCACAACCAAAACGTCATTTGACCCTGTCTCCATTAGGTCATCAACAGTGCCTAAGTTATAACCTTTATCAGTTATAACAGACATGCCGATCAGATCTCGCCAATAGAATTCACCTTGCGGTAATTCTGGTAGCTGCGCTGCATCTACTGAGATTTCTGCATTGGTTAAAGCCATTGCTTCGTCTCGGTCGTTTACTTGCGCAACTTTAGCGATAAAGCCTTTGTTGTGGCGACGCCAGTCGACCACTTCTAAGGTCTGCCATTTACCTTGTTGCCCTATCAACCATGGGCTGAAATCGAAGATCCCTTCGGGATCATCAGTAAATGAATGCACCTTAAGCCAGCCCTTTATACCATACGGGGCACCGAGCTTTCCTACTGTAATATACGAGGTGTTCTCTTGACTCATGGTTACTCTTACGCCTATTAAGCCGCTTTACGAGCGTCTTTAACTAACTTAGCTACGCGATCTGAAAGAGATGCGCCTTGACCTACCCAGTGATCAACACGAGATAAATCTAAACGTACTTTTTCTTCCTGACCAGAAGCGATTGGGTTAAAGAAACCTACTTTCTCGATGAAGCGACCGTCACGCGAGAAACGGCTATCCGCAACCACAATTTGATAGAAAGGGCGTTTTTTAGCGCCACCACGTTGCAAACGAATAGTTACCATACCGTCCTCTACATTAGATTGACTGTTTTCATTAATAAGATTTACTCCCCAATACGGGAAGCTGGGGAATTGTACGAGTTTTTTGCAACATTGCAAGTAAGAACTGCTGCAAAATGTAAGTTTAGTTGATTAAACACTGATCTGGGCCTTAAATCTTACATGCAGCTAACTACTACGCATAAATTATCTACAAAAAAAGGAGCTATATGCTCCTTTTTATACATTTAATAGACAGTACTATTAAAATTTAGGGCCACCACCCATCATCCCTGGTGGTAACATGCCTTTCATGCCGCGCATCATTTTCTTCATGCCACCTTTGCCTTTCATCTTCTTCATCATCTTCTGCATTTGCGTAAATTGCTTAAGCAGTTTATTGATTTCTTGCACCTGAGTACCAGAACCTGCCGCAATACGTTTTTTACGCGAGCCTTTGATGATTTCAGGACGGGCACGCTCTTTTGGCGTCATAGAGTTGATGATGGCTTCCATTTGTACGAAAGTTTTATCACCCATCTGGCCTTTTACAGCGTCTGGTAGGTTTTGCATGCCTGGCAGCTTATCAAGCATCGACATCATACCGCCCATGTTCTTCATCTGACGAAGTTGCTCAGCAAAGTCATCTAATGTGAAGCCATCACCTTTAAATACTTTTTCGGCAACTTTAGCTGCTTTCTCTTTATCTACTTTCATTTCGACTTCTTCGATTAATGAAAGTACATCACCCATACCTAGGATACGAGAAGCAATACGGTCAGGGTGGAATGGTTCAAGAGCATCAGTGCGTTCACCCACACCCATAAACTTAATTGGCTTACCAGTAATATGGCGAATCGATAATGCAGCACCACCACGGGCATCACCATCGGTCTTGGTTAAGATCACACCACTTAAAGGCAGTGCCTCATCAAATGCTTTTGCGGTGTTTGCCGCATCTTGACCTGTCATCGCATCAACAACGAATAAGGTTTCGATTGGGTTAATCGCGCTGTGAAGTGCTTTGATCTCGTCCATCATGTCGTTATCGACGTGTAAACGACCTGCAGTATCAACTAATACCACATCAATGAATTTTTTCTTCGCGTGAGAAATCGCATTGTTTGCGATATCAACCGGCTTTTGTGAAATGTCACTTGGGAAGAACTCAACACCCACTTCATCAGCCAGTGTTTCAAGCTGTTTGATTGCTGCCGGACGATAAACGTCGGCACTCACAACTAATACAGACTTCTTTTTACGCTCTTTTAAGAATTTAGCTAGTTTACCAACACTGGTCGTTTTACCAGCACCTTGTAAACCCGCCATCATCACTACCGCTGGCGGCTGTGCATTAAGGCTTAGCTCTTCGTTAGCTTCACCCATGGCTTTTTCAAGTTCTTCACGAACGATCTTAATAAAGACTTGGCCAGGGCTTAAGCTTTTTGTTACCTCAACACCTACGGCGCGTTCTTTAACTTGCTTAACGAATTCACGAACAACAGGTAATGCAACGTCCGCTTCCAAAAATGCCATGCGGACTTCGCGTAATGTATCTTTTATATTGTCTTCAGTTAGGCGTCCGCGGCCACTGATATTTTTTAAGGTTTTACCTAAGCGTTCTTGGAGATTCTCAAACATGTAAAGGTTCCGATAAAACGTGTTGCACCTGCAATGTACATAAATCAAACAAGTTTGGTGACAATACAGGCAATATTAAAATTTAATTCCTAGCAGTATACCGTAAATGGTGGTCGACAATACAGTGTTCAAGTGCGCAGTTTGAGTTTCTTTTTACAAACTCTATGCTTTTGCCTTGCTATAAAATACAATGGCATCAAAGAGACAAGGATTTATCGATATAAATTAAGTGGCCAAAACACGATGATTATTAGTTTAACTATTATTGCTAGTTTGTTTTATGTGTTAGCAACGTCACATGTGCTATCACGCCTTTTTCACAAACAAGGTCCAAGCCAAAAACTCACAGTCATTCTTAGCACTGTGGCTATCCTTGCTCATATGCTATTACTGGTTAATTCAGTTTTTCGTGCTGACGGCCAAGATTTAAGTATCGTCAACGTTGCTTTATTAACCTGTTGGGTCATTGTGGTGTCGGTAACTGCTGTGTCTCTCAAATTCCCTGCGACTTTATTGTTGCCAGTTGTTTATGGTTTTGCAGCCTTACTGACTCTTGCCAGCTTGTTTATACCACATCATGTGATTTTGCAATCAATCGATGTTGAGCTTGGTTTAGTTACTCACATATCGTTATCACTGCTAGCCTATTGTGTTTTGATAATCTCAACACTTTATGCTGTACAGTTCTACTTTATTGATAAGCGCCTCAAACGCAAAGACTTGGCAATTGTACACAGCCACCTCCCTCCTTTAATGGTGGTTGAGCGTCAGCTATATCAATTACTCACGCTGGGTACTATCTTACTGACTTTTGCTCTCCTTTCTGGGTTCATCTTCTTAGAGGGAATGTTTGCCAGTGAGTTTATCCACAAAACAGTCTTATCACTAATTGCTTGGCTCATTTTCACCGTGGTCACTGTAGGTCATTTACGCCAAGGCTGGCGTGGAAAGCCTGTGGTGTTTTCGATCATGATAGCCGCTTTTATCTTGTCACTTGCTTATTTTGGCAGCCGTTTCATCCAAGAAGTGGTTCTAAATAAGTTTTAACTTGACTCAGCAAGCTGTCTCTAGCTTAATATGCACTGATTTATAAAAAAAGGATCCATCCTTGGACGACATATCGACTAGTACCCTGTTTATTATATTGGGATTATTGATACTTATTTCTGCTTATTTTTCTGGTTCTGAAACTGGAATTATGTCAATCAACCGTATTCGCCTGCGTCATCTTGCTAAAGAAGATCACCGTGCAGCGAAGCGCGTCAGCAAACTATTAAGTCGCCCTGACAGACTCATTGGTCTGATCTTAATTGGTAATAACCTTGTAAATATCGCTGCAGCACAGGTTGCAACGATTATTGGTATTCGTTTGTATGGTGATCTCGGTATCGCTATTGCAACCGGCGCGCTAACGCTGGTTGTTTTAATCTTTGCCGAAGTAACGCCAAAAACACTTGCTGCGCTCTACCCAGAGAAGGTTGCTTTTCCAAGCTCAATTGTGCTTAAAGGCCTTTTGAAAATCCTTTTCCCGTTTGTGGTTATCGTAAACTGGATGACTAACGGCATGTTACGCTTGTTTGGTATTACCACAGCACAAATTGAAGAGCACAGCTTAAGCAAAGAAGAATTAAAAACTGTGGTGAACGAATCAGGTGCACTATTACCTGCTCGCCACCAAAGTATGCTGACTTCAATTTTAGATTTAGAGCAAGTCACTGTTGAAGATATCATGATCCCACGCAACGAAATTGTTGCTATCGATATCAATGATGACTGGAAGCTTATCAGCCGCCAACTTACTCATGCACAACACACTCGCGTTTTGTTGTATCGTGATCAAATTGATGATGCTGTTGGCTTTATTCACTCACGTGATGCACTGCGCCTACTAACTAAAGAGCAGTTTGATAAACCATCACTACTGCGTGCAGTACGTGAAATTTACTTTATCCCTGAAGGCACATCACTGAACACGCAACTACTTAAGTTCCAGCAATCAAAAGAGCGTATTGGCTTAGTCGTGGATGAGTATGGTGATATTCAAGGTCTAGTAACACTTGAAGATATTCTTGAAGAAGTTGTGGGTGATTTCACTACAACTCAAACGCGTACACCGAGTGAAGAAGTAACAGAGCAAGATGATGGCTCAGTACTTGTTGATGGCGGTGCTAATATTCGTGATTTAAATAAAGAAATGGGTTGGGAGCTACCGATTGATGGCCCGAAAACGCTAAGTGGTTTAATTGTTGAATACTTAGAGGACATCCCAGACTCAAACCTAAGCTTGCGTATTGCCGGCTACCCTATTGAAGTTATTGAGATAAAAGAAAATATGGTGAAGTTAGTTAAAGTTATTCCAAGTAAACGCACTGACTGACTGCTAACTAAACTTAAACAAAAGGAGTAGCTTACTACTCCTTTTTGTTACTTATAGCTCAATTACCTCTGAAGATTCACATTTTAAAAGCTAACCCGCACAACCAAACACAAATTCCTCTACTATTATTTTCTTTTGCATATATTGATATAAAAGGGAAAATAATGGACGAAATATCAATCGAGAAAATCTATAACCAAGCCATTGAATTACTGATGCTTTACGGGCCGAAGTTTATTCTGGCAATTCTGGTTCTAATCATAGGTTGGTGGCTAATTGGTCGTATTGCCAATATGGCTGAAAAATCAATTAATAAGGTCAAGTTCGAAGTTGGCCTTACGCACTTTTTAGTCTCTTTTATCTCAGTCATTCTAAAAATACTATTACTGATCTCTGTTGCTTCGATGATTGGTATAGAGACCACGTCATTTATTGCAATGCTAGGTGCTGCTGGCCTTGCGGTGGGCATGGCACTGCAAGGTAGCCTTGCTAACTTTGCAGGTGGCGTGCTTATTTTATTCTTTAAACCTTTTAAAGTGGGTGATGTAATCGAAGCACAAGGCTATATGGGGAAAGTTGTTGAAATACAAATTTTTGTCACCGTTTTACTCACCTACGACAATGAAAAAATCATTATCCCTAATGGCACGCTATCAAACGGCTGCGTTAAGAATAAGTTCGCAGAACCTCTACACCGTGTTGCAATCGAATTTGGTATTAGTTACGGAGATGATGTTCATAAAGCACGTGATGTGCTTATGAGCGTGCTTGATGATTATGATTTGGTATTAAAAGACATTGAAGATAAGAAACCATCTGTTCATGTTAGCCAGCACGGTGAAAGCCATATCGGCATGTTGGTATGGGCGTGGGTGGAGTCTGATAACTACTGGCCAGTGTATTTTGGCTTGTACGAGCGAGTTAAAATTGCCTTCGACGCTGCAGATATCACTATCCCATTCCCGCAAAGGGATGTTCATATTCACCAGTTTCCTGGTAAATAAAGAAAAAGAAGCCCGCTAATTGATGCGGGCTTTTTATTTATGTACTAACTAAATAAACGCTCAAACCAGTTCTTATCTAAATCTGCTTCACATTTTTTAAGTTGAGCGCCATAGCGGCTTGCTCGATGTTTAACTTTATTTGCAACACTCATTAGCCACTTCTTACTTTTGTAAGTGCCTCGCTTGTAGCCGCCCCACCCTTCGTGATAATTAAGGTACTGCGCATAGGCATCCCACTTTGATATACCATTTACTTTATGGGTTTTGTAAACGAACCAAGCCATAAAATCGATTGCATCGTCAAAATCATCTCTGTCTGCACCGCTATTACCTGTTTCGCGAATGTAATCAGACCATGTTGGGGTTTTTGCTTGTGAGTAGCCATATGCCGAGCTGGCACGGCCGATTGGAATTACCCACAAGAAGTACTCCATTGGCGGCGCTGCATCATGACGAAATGAACTTTCTTGATACATCATGCTCATCAGTACATGTTTTGGCGAGCCCCATTTTTCTTGTGCATCACGGGCATCGTAATACCAATCGGGTTTTTCTTCAAAAATTTTACAAATATCATGAGGTTGCTCAGGAGGAGCCGTTGCACAACCAGCCAATGATGCGGCCAGCGATAAAATAATTATACTTTTTTTCATTTTTTTATGGATCTCGCTGAACTTTTTCTCGTCAGGTCAGTCTGAACTTATGAATGCAGCAGTATAGCATTGTTTCATCCCTGAAGAATCTTTGACGCAGCCTCCCTAGGCTGCGTTTTTTTATGCCTACAACATACTAAGCTTTAGAAAAATAGTCATCTAAAAATGCAGTGAAAGATACACTGTCTGCCGCTTTAACTTCACGCTCTTTAAGCACCGAGTCAGCCGCTTGCTCTGCCAAAAATGCTTGATCATAAAATTGGTAATCTGCATCAAGGTGACTTTGCTTGTACTGCTGTGCAAGTGCTAAAGCGAAATGACCATTATCCTGGTTTTCATTTGCAAGTGCTGCTACATATCTACCAGAAAAGGTTTTACTAGGATCCTCGACCCAGGTTACCATTTCTTTTATAGTTTCAGAGTAATAGCTCACACCGTAAGCTTTATCCATGTACTGTGCTACTGGGTGTAATTTATCAAAAATAGCATGCGCCCACTCAGTTAAGCTAGTAGCCCGCCCTTCTTTTGTTAACATTAACTCTGGATCACGACCATCATTAACAACCGCATCTAAATTTGCAGTACTTAATTTTTGCTCTTGCCAATCCATTTCTGGAGATTCGCTTAATAGGCAATAGGTTAAGAAAACATCTAAGAAGCGGATTTGCTGTAGATCAATTCCAGTTTCACTAAACGGATTAACATCCAATGCACGTACTTCTATATATTCTATACCGCCACGTAACAACGCATCAGTGGGTGTTTCACCCGAAGCTGCATTACGCTTAGGACGAATTGGCGAGTAAAACTCGTTTTCGATTTGCAGTATGTTTTTGTTTAGCTGCTTTGGTTCGGCACTTTTATAATCATCAAGATGACCATACAAATCCGAAGATAAGTGGATTGCTTCTTTTAACCCAGCTACATATTCTTCTAATGAGTTATACATAACACGCAAAGACGATTGTGCACTATTTGTGTAGCCAAGATTTCCCAGACGTAGTGCTGTACCGACTTCTAAATAAAGCGTGCCTTTACCTAATTTTTTAAAGGGTAAATCTGTTTCACGCCCTTGTAGAAACGAATTACACAAAGCCGGTGAAGCACCAAACAAATAACTGATAAGCCAAAGCTCACGCTTAAAATTGCGGATCAGACCTAAATAACCTTGTGATATAAAGTCCGACAAGCTTACTTTACTTTCATTTAGCTGATATAAGCTCTGCCATAAGGTTTCAGGAAATGAAATATTAAAGTGAACACCAGCAATCGCTTGCATCATACTGCCATAACGATTTTTAAGGCCTTCACGATAAAGTGTTTTCATACGCCCTATATTTGAATCACCAAACTGCGCCAATACAATGTCGTCTTGATGCTCAATAAAACATGGCATACTAATCGGCCATAGAAGTTCATCATTCATATGTGACAATGTGAACTTTTGTAAGTCTTTTAGCTGGGCTAGGGTTTGCTCAGCTGATGTGCTCACTGGAGTGATAAATTCTAGCAAAGATTCAGAAAAGTCAGTCGTGATATGCTCATTAGTTAACGCACTCCCCACGCCTTTTGGATGCCCCAGCTTTGATATGTGACCACTTGGTTTGATCCTTAAAGCTTCTCGCTCGATACCACGTTTAATCCCATTAATTGCGTTAGGAAATTGAGCTGTTAACGCTGCTAGCGTTTTATTTAAATCATGTTTTATCAAAAATGCTTCCTCGAGCCAGGTGGCTTTAATCCTAACTGTATGGGGGCTAAAAATAATTACTCAAGAGCCAATTATAAGTTTCTGAAAAGTCCTTACACTGAAAGTTAATCTTGCCACTGTAAGTCATATTATACAATTGCTTTAGTGACCGCTGTGACGAGTATAAATTTTATTAGTGCAAACAAAGACCGAAACAAGATAACAATTCTTTCATCCAATACTAAAGAACTAGAGCAACCATATTTTTTCTGCTTCGTTATTGTTCTAGATCAATTCTCTTAAACAATTTTTAAAAGTTTAACAAAGATCAATCTTCAAGCTCTTCCCTTACATTTTTCTGAGTTTATAATCCGCGCACCATAAAAAAGTATATTTCAAGGACTCATATGCGTCGTGGGCAAGAAATCATTAATCAGGAAGTAACATACTCTGACAATCAAGAGCTTGTCTCTACCACTGACTTACGTGGTGTTATCACATACGTAAATAAGGAATTTTGTGCTATTGCTGGTTACAGCGAAGAAGAACTCCTCGGAAAAAACCATAACATAGTACGCCACCCTGATATGCCTAAAGCGGCATTTAAAGAGATGTGGGAAAAACTAAAACAAGGTCACTCTTGGCGTGGCATGGTGAAGAACCGCTGCAAAGATGGTCGCTACTATTGGGTCGATGCGTTCGTAACGCCAATTTACGAACATGGGCAGTTAGTTGGCTATCAATCTGTACGTACCAAACCAACTGAGCAATTAAAGAGTCGTGCAAAAGCGCTCTACACTAAAATTAATGATGGTAAATCAATCGCATCATTGCGAGAGAATATTTCACTAAGACAAATAGTGTCTGCGATTTTATTGGTTGCAGGTATTGTTGCTTTAGCTGTGGCCGCGTCATGGATGATTGCTTTAGCCGCATGTGCGCTTATAGCGCTACTTTTTGCTCTAAATTATGACGAACTGGTTGTTACGCCTAGCCATTTAAAGCAGCAACGTGCAGAGTTTGATTCAGTATCAAGGTATGTCTATTCAGGATCACATCCATTTAGCATTGCTGCCTTTAATCAGCAAATGCTGTTTGCAAAGCTCAGAACGGTGCTCGGTCGTGTTAAAGACTCTACTTACTCGTTTAAAAATATTGCCACCAGCTTAGATAAACAATCGTCACTAACTGAGCAAGGCATTGCTGCACAAAGTCAACGTTTGAGTGATATTGCCACAGCAATGACGCAAATGAGCGCAACGATTGGCGAAATTTCTGCTAATACTCATCATACAGCTGATAAGGTTAAGACAACTTATCAAAGCTGTAACGATATCAAACTGCATATTGAAGATAACAGTAGCATGGTGTCTGATCTAGCTAACCAAGTAGAGCAAGCTGCCACTACTGCTAACTCTCTTGCTAGTGAAGCTGACAAAATAGGCCAAGTAATGAGTGAGATTGAAGGCATTGCTGAACAAACAAACTTATTAGCGCTGAATGCCGCCATTGAAGCAGCACGTGCAGGTGAGCATGGCCGTGGTTTTGCGGTTGTAGCAGATGAAGTACGCGCACTTTCTTCACGTACTCAAAATGCGACAGCACAAATACACAGCTCAATTAAAGAAATTCAAGATACTTTATTTAGCTGGTCTAAAGTGATGCAATCAACTAAAGCGCAAGCAGATAGTTGTGTTGATACGACTGCTCACACTCAAACTGAGCTAGCGAGCATCTTCGCGCAAATTGATGAAATATCAGGCCTTGCGACTGAGATATCGACGGCTGCTGAGGAACAACAAGCTGTCAGCACCGATATTCGCGAAAATGTAGAAAGCATAAAAGGACACAGCGAAGAGAACTTAAAGCTTAGCTACAATGTGGCTAAAGATGCAGCGGGGCTTGTTGAAGGCTCACGCAAAGTTAACGATATGCTGTTAACCTTTAAAGTTTAAAGCTGATTAATACAAAAAAGCCGCATCATAAATGATGCGGCTTTTGTTTTTTAGGCTAATTAACGACTCGAGAATACAAGTCCATTCTCATCAGCATCAATATGAATGATGGCACCTGGCTGGTAATCCCCGCCTAATAATCGCTGTGCTAATGGGTTTTCAATGGTATGTTGAATAGCACGTTTTAAAGGCCTTGCACCATACACAGGATCAAAACCACTTTCTGCGATGCGGTCTAAAGCTGCATCTGTAACTTCAAGAATGTAGCCTTTTTCAGTTAATCGCTCACGTAGCTTACTTAACTGAATATCAGCAATTTCTTTAATGTGCTCATTAGCAAGTGGGTGGAATACCACGGTTTCGTCGATGCGGTTAATAAACTCAGGGCGGAACTGACTGACCAATACACCCATCACTTTTTCTTTCAACCCGGCATAATCATTTGAACCCGCTTGCTCTTGGATAATATCTGAACCCAAGTTAGAGGTCATGATGATGACCGTATTTTTAAAATCAACGGTGCGACCCTGACCATCTGTTAAGCGGCCATCATCAAGCACTTGCAGTAAGATGTTAAATACATCAGGGTGCGCTTTTTCGACCTCATCTAATAAAATGACTGAATACGGACGACGGCGTACCGCTTCAGTTAAATAGCCGCCCTCTTCATAGCCAACATAACCCGGAGGTGCACCCACTAAACGTGCCACCGAGTGTTTCTCCATAAACTCCGACATATCAATGCGCACCATGGCATCTTCAGTGTCAAACATAAAGCTGGCTAGTGCTTTTGTCAGCTCAGTTTTACCCACCCCTGTTGGGCCTAAGAATAGAAATGAACCGATTGGGCGATTTGGATCAGCAAGCCCAGCACGAGAGCGACGAATTGCATTCGCAACAGCGACAACGGCTTCATCTTGACCAATCACTTTGTGATGTAATTGATCTTCCATTTGCAGTAGTTTTTCACGTTCACCTTGCAGCATTTTCGATACCGGAATGCCTGTCCAGCGCGATAAAATCTCCGCAATTTCGTCTTCACCTACTTGGTTTTTAAGCAAGCTCATTTCTTGCATTTCAGCTTGCGAAGCAAGGTCGAGTTTACGCTCAAGCTCAGGTATACGACCATATTGTAGTTCAGACATGCGCTGTAAATCACTAGCACGACGTGCCACTTCTAAATCAAGGCGCGCTTGCTCAAGCTCAGCTTTAATAACTTGCGTGCCTTGCAATGAGGCCTTCTCGGCATTCCACACTTCGTCTAGCTCGCGGTATTGTGCTTCAAGTTCAGTGATCAGCTCTTGCATTTCGGTGCGGCGCTTTTGACTCGCTTCGTCTTTTTCTTTCGCCAGCGCATTGTCTTCCAGTTTTAACTGAATAATACGACGTTCTAGCTTATCTAAAGACTCTGGTTTTGAGTCAATTTGCAAACGAATTGAAGAACCCGCTTCGTCAATTAAATCTATTGCCTTATCTGGTAATTGGCGATCGCTGATGTAACGGTGCGACAACTGCGCCGCAGCAACAATAGCCGGATCGGTAATATCAACTGAGTGATGCAGCTCATAACGCTCTTTTAAACCACGTAAAATCGCAATGGTGTCTTCAACCGATGGTTCATCAACAAATACCTTTTGGAAACGACGCTCAAGTGCAGCATCTTTTTCAATGTATTGACGATACTCATCAAGGGTTGTGGCACCCACGCAATGTAACTCACCACGGGCAAGTGCAGGCTTTAACATATTACCCGCATCCATTGCTCCGTCTGTTTTACCTGCGCCTACCATAGTATGAATTTCATCAATAAAGAGGATGACTTGGCCTTCTTCTTTGGCAAGTTCATTCAATACTGATTTTAAACGCTCTTCAAATTCACCACGGTATTTAGCACCCGCAACCAAAGCACCTAAATCAAGCGATAATACTCGCTTGTTTTTTAAGCCTTCAGGTACTTCTCCATTGATAATTCGTTGCGCAAGGCCTTCGGCAATTGCCGTTTTACCTACCCCCGGCTCACCAATTAACACCGGATTATTTTTAGTACGGCGTTGTAATACTTGGATAGTACGACGAATTTCGTCATCACGGCCAATGACTGGATCAAGCTTACCTTGCTCTGCTCGCTCAGTTAAATCGATGGTGAATTTTTTTAATGCCTGACGAGTTTCTTCAGCATTTGGATCTTCTACTTTTTGGCCGCCACGAATGGCTTCAATTGCAGATTCAATCTTGCTAGAAGTAATATTCAGTGCTTTAAAAATTTCGCCTAATGGACCTTTATCATCACACGCGGCAAGGACAAATAACTCACTCGAAATGAATTTATCTTTTCGTTTTTGAGCGTATTTATCACATAAGTTAATTAACGAAATCAGGTTATTTGACAGCTGAACATCACCACCAATACCTTCAACTTTAAACAGTTTTTCGATTTCTTGAGATAACTTGGTATTTAACTCATCAGCACTGACACCTGCTTGTGCAAGTAGCGCACGCACGCTTGAACCATTTTGCTGAAGCAATGAATACATTAAATGCACAGGCTCAATAAATTGATGATCGCGCCCAAGTGCTAATGACTGCGCATCTGAAAGCGCAGATTGAAATTTACTTGTAAATCTATCTAAACGCATAAAGGGTTTACCTATTAAAAAATCTAATTGCTTAATTAATGGGTATGCTTAGTGATTTGTTCAAGTAAAAGAAGAAAATTTAATCGTATAAAATGCGTATAAAGGCGTATTAATTGCGCCAGATCAAGCTCGCCATTCGGCCTGTTTGTCCGTCGCGACGATAAGAGAAAAACTGTGATTTTTCAGTGACGGTGCAGTGCTCACCACCATGAATTTTGACCACGCCTAATTGTGCCAGTTGCTGACGTGCCAGTAAGTAGATATCAGCCATGTATTTTTCATGTTTGGCTGTAAAGGCTTGTTGATGCACAGGGTTTTGTAAGCAAAAGCTATCTTTAACGTCTTGCCCGACTTCAAATTGCGAAGGACCAATAGCAGGGCCTAACCAAGCAATAATATCGCTTGCTGGCACTTGAAAGTGCGATACCGTGTTTGCCAATATACCTTGCGCTAAACCACGCCAGCCACCATGTACAGCTGCGACTTCATCCCCTGAACTCGAGCAAAGTAATACTGGTAAACAGTCTGCGGTCATTATCGCCAGAGGCTGCTTTATTAAACGGGTGTAAAGCGCATCAGCAGAGCGTACTTGGCTTAAGTCAGACTGCTCATCAATTACGACTACATCGCTGCTATGTGTTTGGTTTAACCACACAGCAGGATTAGGCAGCTGATTTGTAAGTAAGGCGCGATTTGCAAGCACGGCTTGCTCATCATCACCAACATGTAAACCCACATTAAAACTATCAAAGGGTGTAACCGAAACACCGCCCTGTCGGGTGGTACTCAGCGCGCTAACAGTGTTTGGGGCAGTCCATGCTGGTGTGATCATAACGCTTAGAACTCGATATTTGGGTTTGCTTTAGTATCAGCGCGTAATGCTTCTGTCATAGCTGCCATATCATCTGGAATTGGCGCTTGCCAAGTCATTAGCTCACCCGTAATTGGGTGTGCAATTGATAGCTTAACAGCATGTAATGCTTGGCGTTTAAAGTCGCGTAGCATTTGAAACAGCTCTGGTGTAGCACCTTTTGGCGGGCGCGGACGACCACCATAAAGTTGATCGCCAACTAATGGATGGTTTAAATAAGCCATGTGTACACGGATTTGGTGAGTACGGCCTGTTTCTAGGCGTAAACGTAAGCGTGTATGTGCACGGAATTTTTCTGCAACACGATAATGCGTAACCGCTGGTTTGCCCATTTCATGCACGGCCATGTGAGTACGCTTTGTCGCATGACGACCAATTGGTTTTTCAACCATGCCACCAGCAGTCATTGTGCCATTACAAATTGCTTCGTATTCACGGGTGAAGTTTTCACGCTTTTGTAAAGCAGACACTAAATGTGTTTGTGCCGGAATAGTTTTCGCCACTACCATTAAACCTGTGGTGTCTTTATCTAGACGATGCACAATACCCGCACGAGGCACATTAATGATGTCTGGGTAATGGTGTAGCAAAGCATTTAATACCGTGCCATCTGGGTTACCTGCACCTGGATGAACGACTAATCCCATTGGTTTATTAATTACTAAAATATCATCGTCTTCATAAACGATGTTTAATTTGATATTTTGTGCCTCATATTCACGAGGGGCTTCGATGGTTGTTTCTACACTCACCATTTCGCCACCGAGTAGTTTTTCGCGCGGCGTGTTTAATATTTCGCCGTTTACAGTGATTTTATCATCCAAAATCCACGTTTTTATACGTGATCGAGAATAATCAGGGAACAATTGCGCTAATACTTGGTCTAGACGTTTACCGCCAAGGTCAATTGGAACCTCGGCTTGGAGAGAAATTTGCTCTGACATTAGTAACTTTACCCAATTTACCAGTGCAAGCTGTGCTCGACTGGGTTAGAATCGCTTTAATATAATACGTATAGTTTACTCGGTTTTCCTCACTTGGCCTAGCCGAAGACATCGAAGGTAAGAAATAAAATGATAAATAAAATAGGGAAACGTGCGTTCGCCATAGTTTTTTCAGTATCTGTACTTGGCTTAGGTGCCTGTTCATCAGCACCGGATCAAGAAGATATCCAACGCGTTCCTAATAAATCTGCGCAAGCTTTATATGAAGATGCAAAACAAACATTAGATTCTGGCTTATATGCCCGTGCAATTGAGCTATTAAGCGCTATTGATTCTCGCTACCCTTTTGGTCCTTTATCAAAACAAGTACAAATGGACTTAGTGTATGCGCATTATCAAGCAGGTAATACTGAGCAAGCACTCGCAACAATCGACCGTTTTATTCGCTTAAACCCAAACCATAAAGACTTAGACTACATGTACTACATGCGTGGCTTGGTAAACATCAAAGCGGATGAAAACGCATTCCAAGAATATTTTGGTGTAGACCGTGCTGACAGAGATGCAAACCGTACTCGTGTCGCATTTACTGATTTATCAACGCTTTTAAAACGTTTTCCTAACAGTGCCTACGCACCAGAAACGAAAAAACGTTTAGTGTGGCTACTGAATAAAATGGCACGCTACGAGTTAAAAGTTGCTGAATACTACTATGAGCGTGAAGCATACCTTGCTGCAGCAAACCGTGGTAAATATGTGGTTGAGCACTACTCACAAAGCAGCTACCTTGATCAAGCACTAGAGATCATGGAAAAAAGCTACAACAAACTTGGTTTGCCTGAGCTAAGTGAACACGCTAAAGCAACACGTGAAGCTAACAAGCGTTAAAATAGACTAAAAGCAAAAAAGGCGCCTTAGGCGCCTTTTTTAATGTTTGCGATCGAATATACCCAAACCACCCCAAGGTGCGAGTTTCAGTTGGAATTAAATCGCGTCTTCATCTTCTTCAGCGGTACGAATACGTACGACACGCTCAACGTCAGTGACAAAGATTTTACCGTCACCAATTTTACCTGTTTGCGATGTTTTAACAATAACATCGATAGCACGGTCAACATCTTCGTCGCTTAACACGATATCTAATTTCACTTTAGGTAAAAAATCGACCATGTACTCAGCACCGCGATAAAGCTCGGTGTGTCCTTTTTGACGGCCAAAGCCTTTGACTTCGCTAACCGTCATCCCTGTGATGCCCACTTCTGATAATGCTTCGCGAACATCATCAAGTTTGAATGGTTTAATAATTGCTTCTATTTTTTTCATTTTACGGGTACTTATTATTTCTCGATTGCCTCGATTTTAGACAATCACAATGCTTATGGCAAACAAAGCAATTGAATTCGCTGATAAAACAACCAAACATGGTATAATTATTTATAAGCCTGAATTATAAATCTTTTTCAACTAGCTATAATAAATGTAGTAGGTATAAATAATATGAAAAAATTCCAAACCGGTTTAACTTTATTAGAGCTTATGGTGGCAGTTGCCATAGTGGGTATTATTGCCTCTATAGCACTTTGGGACAGCAGCGATATGCTTGAGGAAAACCGTGCTGAGAGCTTTTTACTTGAACTAAAACGTAATATTAGTTTTGCCCGTTCGCAAGCTGCTAGTACCGACGAAATAGTTGTTGTATGCCCTACAGGCCAGGGGAAAATTAAAAACAATACAGATACATTTAGCTGCAGCTATAAATGGGATGAGAATAAAATTATTACCGTGTTTATTGATCTAGATAACGATGGCAATTTTAACAAGGCAACAGATACGCTTTTACGTGCTATGGAAGAAATATCAGATAACGACAAGTTAACCTTTACAGGGAATGACCTCCGCTTACGATTTAATACCAGTGGACGAATTACCACAACCCCTGGTGACTTTGTTTTTTGCCCTAATGGTGGCACTGAAAATAATAAAGCACTAACTTTATCACAATCGGGTACGGCTTTTTATACAGGTGATACAACTCAAACTTGCGGTTAAAAAACACACAGATTTATATTGTCATATTTCTATCATTTACTACACTGAGCTAATACATTTTTTGACTCAGGGCTTCAGGGATGAGGTTATCTACCCAAACTCAGGCTGGCTATACGCTTTTAGAATTGATGGCATCTATTGCTATTGTGAGTATTGTTAGCCAAATTTCTCTATCGGTTTTTCCTGACTTTTTAGCGAAAAACCGTGCCGACAATCATGTTAGTTTACTTCACCGAAACATAAACTATGGCCGCCTTTACGCCATTGAAAATGGCACTTATGTAACTTTGTGTGCTTTAAAAGATAATCAATGCACTAAAGATGAGTGGGATGGGCAAATGTCGCTGTTTATTGATAACGATAAATCGACCTCGTTAGATACAGACGACCTATTAATAAGCACTTTTGAAAAAATTCATGATGCAGATTCTATGCAATACCCTCGTAGTGCAATTACCTTTAGACCTGACGGCTCTTTGAATGGTTTTCAAAACGGAACATTTATATATTGCCCCAATAAAGATAAAGCAAACCTTGTAGGTTTGGCTTTATCTGTAAGTCAAACAGGCCGTATACGAATTAAAACAACCGATAAGTGTCAGAGCAACTAGTTAACGTCCCCAACAATACTCAACATCTGAGTTACCTTTTGTTCCTTTAGCGCCTTTGTAACCAGTGTCAGTGATTGTAATTTGTGTGCAATCACCGTCGCCTTTTACTGCACCCGCAATAGGTTTAGCTGTAATTATAAAGGTATTGTCGTCATCATCCACATCAATCGATAGCTCAAAATGGCCGTTTTCTGTGGTGTCTTGTATACCTAAGTCAGAAAATGTCTCTGTGTACTCACGGTTATCTACAAAGTACTGCTCTTGTTTGTTAGCAGCGTCTAAAAGCGCCGCTGCGGCCTCTGCCCTAGAAGAGCGTTTTACATACTCAGTATAATTTGGCAGTGCTATTGAGGCTAAAATCCCTACAATAGCTACAGCTATCATTAGCTCAATCAAGGTAAAACCACGTTGTTTTTTTATCATTTCAGCCGCCTTAATCTTATTCGTTCTGTATATTTTCATCATTTTCTTCGCGTTTATATATATACGTTTGCTGTGTTTTAAAACCAAACCCTAATTTTTCATCTTTTACAAGTTGTATTTTATCGTCTACAACTTTTAATCCTGGCCCTGTAATTTCAAGTGGTTCCAGCGGGTTTTCAGCATTTTGCCCTTTGATGCCTGGGCCAATTAAATAAAACTGACTTTTTACTTCTTCATCAGAATCATCATCACACTTTCCATTGCTGTCACTGTCTGCGCAGCTTGCACCAAAGTAAAGTTGCGGTGTATCTGGCACCTCAGTACTGGTAGTGAACTTCAGATCCTCATAAACTTTAGTGCCGTAATGCAAATGAAAAGCATAAAGTGCGCCGCCACCGCCACTTAAAGAACATTGATTTTTAGTTGATGATTCAGATGCAGGTGTGAAAGATGTAAAATAAGCAACGCCACCAACAACGGTAGCTGCAGCTAATGACTTTTCACCTTTCGCTAGCTCATAACGCCACCCTTTCTTTTTCGCCAGTTTAGCTTCAACAAGGGTGAAACCATCTAAGTCATCTAAAGTATTACCAAAGGGGTCATCATTCATCTTCATTAAATCAGCTGGCTTGATAACGGAAGGTTCTATGCCTTTAAATGATTGCGTAACCGTATTTTCATCTCTTATCATAAACAATTGATCTGAGGTTTTAGTATCATTAGGGTTCGTTCTTTTACCACTACCAATAACAATAGCATCATAAGGGGTATCTAAGCGGGTAGTTTCTCCACCTTTTATTGTCACCTTACTAAACATAGTTCTAGCAACTAAAGGCTTGTAAAAAAAACGCATATCGGCTTCAACACCTAGCTCAGCCAATTTGTGGTGGCTGAAGTCTGTGGTTTTATCGCTAGGCATATCGATGCGCCAGATATCCCCTCCAGTGTCTGCGGCGTATATTCTATCAATATAGCCATCATAATCAGAATCCAATAAAGTTACATCGGCTGCAATGCTATGTTTACCATTAAAATTGCCATCATCAAGCAACGACCATAATCTATTTCCATTATTTGCATCAACTATATATACATTATTGCCTACAGAATCTTGACCTGAACCTGTATCTTTATTCTCATCGTACCCACCACCAAAAACGAGTACTGGTTTATCCCCAAATGCTCTAATAAATGCTACCTGTGGTTTAGACCATGTTTGGCCAAGCTTAGCAAATTTTCCTTCACCACCTTGTATTGTCCATTTTAGTTTAGGGTCATCTGGGTCAGTAATATTAAAGCCGTAATAGTTTCTTCCACCACGTCGCATGCCAGCAAAAGCCCACACTTCCTCTTTCTTCCTAGCATCAATAATTCCAGTTCCACTATCGTCATCATCGCTAACTAGGCTTTCATTTTTAGAGTACACGCTTATTGGGCCATCCATGCCGTACTTTTTACCCGAGTCTTTATCTCGAAGTGGTTTCAAAATGTTAAAAAGTGCAGAAGGTATAAATGCCCAACTTTCCTCTACTTTATTATTAACATTATCGTCTTTAAACATATGCAAAAAACCCGCATTGGTACCAATCAAGATTCGTATATCGCCGTTACCATAATCGATGGCAACGGGTTTTGAATGCAATGGGTCGCCAAAAATATCATTGCGAACAGATGACGATGAATTTTTATTATCAACGTCTACACCGCGAGCCCATCTTATAAGATTCTCAAGCTCATCCACTTTAACTTTAAAGTAAGGTATATTTTCGTCAATTTCTTTTAGACTTGGCTGGCTACTAAGGCTACCGTAGTTAAAATCTCCCATATCTGTAAATATTTGACGATCATCAATATCATCCACAGCCAAGTCTGAAAACATAGCATTCACACCACCACTTTTCACTGAGTTACCATCCGCGGCCTTATCTTTGTCCCAAAATGTAGCCGCATCTGTATTTATTAAACCATCATCATCTAGTGCGGCATTATTTCTAGCATCTATAATTGTACTGCCAGACACTTTTAATTTTTTTAAATTACCACGCCAGCGCGTACTTTTATCGGGAAAAAACATGGCAAGATAGATAGCATCGCCACTGCGTGTTTGATCAACCATGTTGCTTGCAAAAGATGGGGAGGTAAATGTACTGTTTTCACTTCTAATATCAGAAACAGCTTGATTTAGCGACTTAGATAATTCTTCAGGTGTGCTTGCTGGTAAGTTTTTCCCCCCACCTAATAAAGCTGTTTGTCGCAACAACTCTTGCCCTTCGTCACTCATGCCTGACCCAAAACCTATGGTGTATATGCGGCCTGTTTCATGAATATCAGGTGTTGATGGATACAAATCAACTGTCGTATTACTGGTACCATGAATTATTTTAGCTAATTGGTGCAAATAATTATTATAAACGTAGTCCCCCTCGACCAAAGGTTGCCCAAAATAATTATTGTGTATTGCGCTTATTGACGCATCACTGCCATTATCACTATTTTCGTTAATGTAACGTCTTCCCCAACGATCATACACATATCGGGGAGAAGGGTCCCCATCCGTCATGTAAATAATATTAACTGAGTTATCACAACGTTTAGCTTCAGCTACGCTATCAGCAAAAGGAGAGATGTAAGTGTAGCTATATACATCTTTCCACTTCCGACAACTATACCAGCCCCATTGTTGGCATTCCCTACGAATAAAGGTTTTATTTTCAACACTACTATCCCTATTTGATTCACTAACTTGCTCGCCATAGTACACGCTTTGTCCTGTTATATATAAATAAGCCTCCCATAGTGTTTCAGCCAATGGAGTACCACCACTAGCAGGAAGATTACTTATTGAGGTTTTTATAGACTCAGGTGAGCTGCCAATACCATTTAAAATATAGCCACCGTCATTGCCGTTAAAGCGCATCAAGCCAAAGTCAATGTCTGGATTACCTGTAATTAAATTGGACATTGCATTTCTGGCCACACCTAATCGGCTGTCATTACACACTACCCAATCACCATTGTTATATTGTCCGCAATCCTTACCTGTCTTAGATGAAAATGCCATACTGCCAGAGGTATCAAAAATTAATAGTACTCGCGGTTTCTCATCAAGCTTTATATCTTTATTTACATATAACTCTATATCTTCTGCGGTAACAAATGAACTAAAGATAGAACATAATAATAAAGCGAATATATTTCTAAACGTGAATTCCATCTTAAATCCCCTTACCTACACTCGCCATTTCTTGCGCAATTCCTGTAACTATAGTGAGAGAGTGTTTACTTTTAGAGCCATACTCTATAGTAGTAGCCACTTGAATCATGTTACACGAAACCCCGGCAGTATAACTATAGCTACGAGGGCAGTTAAGCTCTAAGGAACCACGATTCATGTTCGTCATTATGCTTTTCATATCGTTTCCTGCCTCTGTAATATCTTTCTCGAATTTATATTTTTTATTGCCGTCACTATCAAACTTACCGGTATCTGTTTTTGTCTCATCTCGAGTAAGAAAAAAGTTACTATCAGCACCCTTTTTAGCTTCTGACGCAATCACTCTTAGCACTTCACCAATCAGTTGATTTTCTGCAACTTCTCGCTCTTGCGCTGCATTGGTAATTTTAATATCAATCGTACTGCTACTCATAAGAGTGACAGCAATACCAGTTACAGCTATTACCATTATTAATGCCGTGATAAGCACGACACCTTGCTGCTTAGTTGGTAAAGACTTTAGATTTTCCATAAATTACCTCCAACATTACTTAAACGAATAGTTGTAGTAAAAACTGTTCTTCTATAGTTATCATTAAAATTTAATTCTCGCTTTTCAGCTCCCTCACCTAAAGTATATTTTTGGTTTTTAAGTTTTATTCCAGGGTCTGGTTGAAGTGCACGGATTAATAAAAAAACTTGCACCGTTAATATACCTCTGCGGTTTTCCCATTCAGCAGCAGTAATTGTGCTGGGGCTTTTGTAAGTATCAACTCGACTGTCACTGTTCGTGTCTAACCCAAACAAAAAACGCATATTTTCGACTCCCTCCACTATCGTTTCAGAGGTCATTTTTCCATTAACTAATCGTTTTCGTCTTAATGCGGGAACTTTTATTTTTTGATTATTTACTAAATACTCTTCTTCTTTAATGTAATAAACATGATGGCTGTATGGCCAAATAGTTGCATTGATATTTGTCGGGATATATTTGCCGGTTACAAAACGTGCTTGTTCTTGTTCTGCGATAAAATAATTTATTTTATCGCTTGTTGTATTTGTACCTGCAACAGCATCATATTGAGGATCACCCTGTAAAAACTTTAGTTGAAGGATATCGGTTTCTTTATCATCGGCAGAGATAATGCCATCGTTAATACAATTTAGGTTATCTTTACTGGTAGTCGTTTTTGCATAAATAGTACGAAAATTACTACTACTGGTTAAATCTGGGAAGCTGCCGTTATTAGCTCCCTCTGAGCAATCACCGTCGACCCCTGTCGCGGTAACAGTTGTGTTTGCTGTAGTAAATGAATCATCGTAATAAGTTCCCCAAAAGCCCACTTGCTCTATATCGCGTTGCATAATATTAATGGCTAAGCGGCCTGACTCTTGAAGTTCACCGATGCTCATCGTGTCTTTTGTGCTTATTTTCATACTAATAAAAGTAAACATGACACCACCTAAAATCAAACCACCAATAAATAGTGAAATCATAACTTCTACAAGAGTAAACCCTTTTTGCTTCATGTTAGCTCCTCACATATATATAACTTGTTAGAACCACTAAACGGCGTTTATTGTTAGGATCATCACCACAGGTAACTTTTCCTGTAACTGCATTCGCATTAAACTCTTGGCGGCCTTGCCATGATATAATTACTTCAATGTTAAATCCTTTGCCTCCAGTATCTGCCACTGAAGTTGGATTTATACATATTGTCGCATCATCTAAAGTCCCTGTATTTTCGCTGGCTCGTATGGCACGCTTCCATTGCGTTATATCTAATTTGGCAATATCAGAAGAGCTACATATTGCACCAAAGCAACTCGAGTAAGTATTACTATTCGCTGAGCTTTTTATAACGGCTTTGTAATCTTTTATTATATCAACGGTGTCATTTGCTCTAATGCGTTGAATAATATCATTTCCTAACGCTATTGCTGCTGCGCGCTGCATAGAGTCAAAGCTTGCCTGTTTAGCTTTTGCTTGCAGTGCAACAGCGCCTAATAAGCCAAAGCTTAAAATAACAAAGGCAATAAGCACTTCTATAAGGGTAAAGCCTTGCTGCTCAGAATGTTTAATCATGGTAAGTTTCATGGATACTTTTACATACAGTAAGAGTATTACGGCACAAATAAATAACAATCTGTATATGGACGAGCGGTCAAAATGCGCGATAAACGGTACTTAAACTTTGCTCAAAGTTAGATAATGACTAATAAAGAAAGTAATTATTGAAGATAAGATGCTGCAATGAAGGTTTTTATTATTTACCCATGACAGCTTTAACATTTTTAAGCTCTCGGCGACTAACTGCCAAAGGCTCTTCATACTGCTTCATCGTAACTGTATGCCCACCTGAAGAAGGACTATTAAGGCTTACAATTTGTTGCTTATTGACAAGTGTATTACGATGAATTCTCAGTAGCCGCAGAGGATAGGTTTGCTCAAGTTGTTTTAAACTTTGCTCAACAAGTGCCTCACCTTCAAAAAACACCACCCGCGTGTATTTTTGCTCTGCAATACAGCAAATAACATCATCTATATTTACTCTTCTTAATACGCCTGCAAGTTGATAGCAAATATAGTTATTTTCAGGTGTTAATACTTGAGTTCGGTTTAATTTACTAAGCTGCGCCATTGCTTTTGTTAAAGCTTGCTCGGATACAGGTTTAACTAAATAGCCATCTACTGCGAGCTCAAATGCAGTTAACGCATACTCAGGATGCGCTGTTAAAAACATCACTGCTGGGGGGATCGAAAACTGTTTTAGTTCAGCAGCTACTTCAAGGCCCGACTGCTTGGGCATATTAATATCCAGCATCACTAAATCAGGCTGGAGCTGCTTACAAAGTTCAATCACCTGTTCGCCGTTACTGGCTTCACCTACAACTGTGCAAAGTTCGTTGGTAGCTAATAAACGTTTAATACGCGCCCTTGCTAAAGGCTCGTCATCAGCAATTAAAATTTTTATCATGCGCTTCTCTTCTTAGGTATCACCAGTTTCACCCTAAAGATCTCATCACGAACAGTCGTAGTCAGTTGCGCTTTTTGATGATAGAAAAGTGACAAACGCTGGCGGATGTTTTCAAGTGCCATACCGTTGCCTGCTCGTGAATGGCTCCCTTGCTTCGCTACAGGGTTAGTTATAATGAAAGTATAAGCTTTGTTCGATTGATACATCTCGACAGAAATGTTGCCCTGCTCTGCTGGCTCTACGCCATAAAAAACCGCATTTTCAATAATCGGCTGTATAGTTAGACACGGAATATCTATATCTGGCAACTCGTCAGGTAATTTCCAGCTTAATGCTAGGCGTTCGCCATAGCGCCAACGTTCAAGTGCCACATACTGCTGGCATAAAGTGATTTCATCAGCAAGCTTTATGGCTTTACCGCTGCGCATTGCGGCCTGCGACAGCGCCGCCAGCGCCAAAATTGCTTGTTCAGCCGCCTCAGCATCATAATGGGTAAGCTCAGCAGCAGTGTTTAAACTATTAAACAAAAAGTGAGGGCGTATTCTTGCTTGTAATGCATCAAGTTCAGCCTGCGCTAACGCTTTCGTTTGTTGCTCTTTTTGATTATGAATAAGCAGGAATTGGCTGAACAACGCGGTGACCAAAAATATGATTAGTAAATTACTGACAATAAAGTTAGCTCTCGACTCCATAGCGAACACATCTGAAAACACAGACAAAAACAGCCAGCTAAAAACAGACGTTAATGCCAGTAAAGTGGATATCAGAATGAATAACTGTTTAGGGTGCGACAGCTTTGTAAGTAGAGCCCGGCATACATACAGTAACGACAAGCTTGAAAGAAAAATTAGATGTAAAAAGCAGCTAAATATAGCTAGACGTAACCAAACATCACCTAAGCTCATTGGTGAAAAGGCGAGTAAAATAGCAATGACTTGGCTGACGATCAGTGTGGCAAGGACACCACGAGATTGAAAAAGAGCCGCAATCAGCAAGCCGTTTGAATTAGGCTGTTTGCTCATGGGCTCCTCTTTTAACTGTTGACTACTATTTGCTTAGATTAGCGTAGCTCAACAGGAACGGCAAATACTATGTTCTCTTCTTCGCCAGGATTTTCAACAACTTGATTGCCACCCAATTCTTTTAGACGAGCAATAACTTGTTGAACTAAAACTTCTGGTGCAGATGCACCTGCAGTAACACCCACCGCATTTACATTGTTGAACCAATCAGCTTCAACATTACTTGCATCATCAATCAAATAAGCCATAGTGCCCATTTTATCGGCAAGCTCACGTAAACGATTAGAGTTAGAGCTATTTTTAGCCCCAACTACAAGCAATACATCCACTTTATCAGCTAAGTCACGCACTGCATCTTGACGGTTTTGCGTAGCATAACAAATGTCATCTTTACGCGGGCCATCAATTGCTGGAAACTTAGTGCGTAATGCATCAATCACATCTGCTGTATCATCTACAGATAACGTTGTTTGGCTACAGTAAAACAGGTTCTCAGGGTTTTTAACCGTTAAGTTTGCAACATCTTCTGGCGTTTCTACTAAGTAAATACCACCCGCTTCGTTGTCGTACTGCCCCATTGTACCTTCTACTTCTGGATGACCATGATGGCCAATTAACACACACTCAGTACCTTTACGGCTTGCACGTGTTACTTCCATATGTACTTTTGTTACCAACGGGCAGGTTGCATCAAATACTTTAAGGTCACGACGCTTTGCCTCGCTTCGAACAGCTTGTGATACACCATGCGCACTGAAGATAACAATGCTGTCGTCAGGAACCTGATCTAGCTCTTCAACAAAGACTGCACCGCGATTTTTTAAGCCATCAACAACATATCGGTTGTGAACGACTTCATGACGCACATAGATTGGCTTTTCAAAGATATCGAGTGCGCGCTCCACAATACTGATTGCACGGTCAACGCCTGCGCAAAAACCACGTGGGTTCGCTAATAAAATATCCATTAACCTGTTACCTCTAAAATATCGACTTCAAAGGTTAAGCGTTGCCCTGCAAGTGGGTGGTTAAAGTCAATAGTAACTGACTCACCTTGCACTTCACGAACAAGACCTGGTAACTCAGTACCATCAGGCTGAGTAAAGGCAATAATATTACCTACTTCAGCAGGCGTGTCTGCACCAAACTTGCTGCGGTCAACATAGTAGATGTTATCTGGATTTGGCTGACCAAATGCATCTTCTGGCTCTAATGCAAATGACTTACTTTCACCAGCCGCTAAACCGAGTAAACACTTTTCAAAGTTTGCTGTCAGGCTGCCATCACCCATTCGCAATTTTGCAGGTTTATTATGTACTTTAGTTGAATCGGCTGCTGAGCCATCTTCTAACTTAATTGAGAAATGAAAGATCACTTCAGAGTTTTCACCAATTACAGCTTGGCTCATGCTTGTTGCTCCTTAGGACTTTCGCCTGTGAAGGCATCAAATAAAAGTAATGCGGCACCGATACAAATCGCACAATCGGCAATATTAAAAACAGGAAAGTGCCAGTTTTCGTAATATACATGCAGGAAGTCAATAACATAGCCATACGCGATTCGGTCGTATAAATTGCCTATTGCACCGGCTAAAACTAACGCATAAGCAGAACATAATACCTTGTTAGACGCAGGTAAACGTTTCAACCACCACACTAAAAGCACACTGATCGACACTGCAATCAAACTAAAGAACCAGCGCTGCCAGCCACCTGAATCACTCAAAAAGCTAAATGCCGCACCATAGTTGTGTACATAGGTGAAGTTAAAGAATGGCAGAATATCTATCGACTCTTGATAGGCCATGGTATTAACGACAAGTGATTTTGTCGCATAGTCTACTACCAAAAGCAGTAGACTAAGCCATAACCAAACCAAGCCACTTTTTCCGGCTAGTTTGCTCACAAACAACTCCTATGCGAACTGACGCTGTTCACCATCGCCATCAACATTGCTTACACAACGGCCACAGATCTCAGGGTGAGCAGGATCAGCACCTACATCATCACAGTAATGCCAACAACGCTCACATTTTTCAGCGGTTGTTGCAGCAACTTTAATGTATAAGCCATCAATTTCTGTAGCTTGCGTATCTTCTGGCTGTGCTGTCACAATTTCAACTGTCACGCCTGACGTTAATAGTACAAAGCGCAGTTCATCACCTAATGCAGCTAATTTCGCACTTAACTCTTCACCTGCATAGATGCTTACGTTTGCTTGTAGAGTTGCACCAATAACTTCTTCTTTACGCGCCGCTTCTAGCACACGGTTTACTTCATCACGAACGTTTAGGATTGTTAACCAATCATCGTTGCTGAACTTACCTTGTGAAGAAGCTTGTAAGCCATCGTACCACACAGAAGTGAATACAAACTTGTCACGCTCACCTGGTAATGCTTCCCAGATTTCTTGCGCAGTGAAGCTTAAGATCGGTGCCATCCAACGGGTCATTGCTTCAGCAATGTGATAAAGCGCAGTTTGACATGAACGACGCGCATGGCTGTCGCTTTTCGCTGTGTATTGACGATCTTTGATTACGTCTAGGTAGAACGAACCAAGCTCACCAGTACAGAAGTTCATTAGCTTTTGCGTTACAAGTAGCATTTGGTACTTGTCGTAAGCCGCTAAGATTTCATCTTGCAGTTCAGCTGCACGGCCCACAATCCAACGGTCAAGCTCAACCATGTCTTCAATAGCAACTTGATCTGTTTTTGGATCAAAACCACTTAAGTTCGCAAGTAAATAACGGCTCGTATTACGAATACGACGATAACGGTCTGCTGAACGTTTAAAGATTTCACCAGATACAGTCATTTCAGCTGTAAAGTCAGTTGATGCAACCCATAAGCGTAAGATGTCAGCACCTAGTTTGTTCATCACGTTTTGTGGTGAAATTACGTTGCCTAATGACTTAGACATCTTACGGCCATTTTCATCAACCGTGAAACCATGTGTTAGCACTTGCTTGTATGGCGCATGACCATTGATAGCAACCGATGTCATCATTGACGACATAAACCAACCACGGTGTTGATCAGAACCCTCTAAGTAAAGATCAGCAGGACCGGTTAAATCTTCACGTGCATCAACCACACATGCGTGAGTCACACCTGAGTCAAACCATACATCTAGCGTATCTTGAACTTTCATGTATTGCTCAGCGTCATCGCCAAGTAAAGTAGCTGGATCTAAGTCATACCAAGCTTGAATACCTGATTTTTCAACTAATTTCGCCGCTTCTTCGATAAGCTCTTGTGTATTCGGGTGAAGCGCACCAGTGTCTTTATCAACGAATAATGCAATTGGCACACCCCATGTACGTTGACGTGAAATACACCAATCAGGACGGCCTTCAACCATGTTTGCAATGCGGCTCTCGCCCCACTCAGGTAACCACTCAGTCTTTTTGATTTCGCTTAATGAATCTTGACGAAGGTTAGCTTGGTCCATACTTACGAACCACTGTGGCGTAGCACGGAAGATAATAGGTGTTTTATGACGCCAGCAATGTGGGTAGCTGTGCGTAAGCGCATGATGATGCAATAACGCATTGTTTTCAGTTAATACGTCAATGACGCTCGCATTCGCTTTGAATACGTGCTGACCTGCAAACATTGGTGTGTCAGGTAAGTAAACACCGTTAGCACCAACAGGGTTAGCTACTTCTAAACCATAAGCAAGACCTGCCGCGAAATCTTCTTGACCGTGACCTGGTGCAGTATGAACAACACCAGTACCAGAATCAGTCGTTACGTGATCAGCCACAATCACAGGCACTGTGAAGTCATAGAACGGGTGAGCAACCTGTAAGTTCTCAAGTGCAGCACCTTTTACATAACCGAGTACGTGGTAATGTTTGAAGCCATAACGGTCCATAGCATCTTTAACTAGCTCAGAACCTAAAATTAGACGTTGCTGTGCACCTTCGTCATCAATTTGAACAAGGGCATACTCAAGCTTTTCGTGAACGGCTACTGCACGGTTAGCTGGTAATGTCCACGGTGTTGTCGTCCAGATAACAGTACTAACTGCACCGGTACCTTCATGGCCTTCAGCAAGTTCAAACGCATTGATTACAGCATCTTGATCAGCAAACTGAAAACGTACATCGATTGCTGGAGACTGTTTATCTTGGTATTCAACTTCCGCTTCAGCAAGTGCTGAACCACAATCTGTACACCAGTGAACAGGCTTAGCACCTTTGTGTAAGTGACCATTTTTAATGATGCGACCAAGCACGCGAATTGCGTTCGCTTCAAAGTCAAAGTTCATTGTTAAGTAAGGCTTGTCCCAGTCACCGAATACACCAAGACGTTTAAAGTCTGTTTTTTGACCCTCGACTTGTTTTTTGGCGTATGCGCGACATTTTTCACGGAACTCAGCAGCAGACACTTTCACGCCTGGCTTGCCTACTTTCTTTTCAACCATTAATTCAATTGGTAAACCGTGACAGTCCCAACCCGGCACGTAAGGTGCGTCGAAGTCAGACAAGGTTTTTGACTTAACAATAATATCTTTAAGAATTTTGTTTACCGAGTGGCCTAAATGGATATCACCGTTTGCATACGGAGGGCCGTCATGCAAAATGAAGGTTTTTTTACCTTTTTTAGCGCTGCGAATTTGACCGTAAAGATCGTCTTCATACCATGTCTTAAGCATCTTTGGTTCACGTTGTGCCAAATTGCCGCGCATTGGAAACGCTGTTTCCGGTAAATTCAAAGTATGTTTGTAGTCGCTCATTAATCCTACTTTCCGTATCGGCTACCTAATTTAAACCAAAACACTGCTTAGCGGCGGTTACATCATCTGCAATCTGCGCCGTCAGTTGTGTTAATGTCTCGAATTTTTTCTCATCGCGAAGCTTTTTAATTAGCTCCACGTGCATAAATTGTCCGTAAATGTCTTGCGCAAAGTCGAAAATATGAACCTCTAACAATGCGCGTGTCCCATTAAATGTGGGTTTGTTGCCAATATTTGCAACCCCATATAATTCTTTATCACCCACTTTTGCTCTTACCGCAAATACCCCATTTACTGGGCATACTTGGCGTTTTAGCGCTATGTTGGCCGTTCTGAACCCTAATTCACGACCTTTCGCCCAGCCATGAATAACACGCCCAGAAATCGCATAGCCATGACCTAACATGGTTTTTGCATCTTCCAATTGCCCTGCAGCAAGCGCATGGCGAATAAGGGTACTACTTACTCTATCATTGAGTCTGCGAAAACTTGCAGTACTTTTCACATCCATGTTCAGCTCAGCGCCCATGGTTTTTAGTAACGCAAAATCTCCACGACGACGTTTGCCAAAACAAAAGTCATCACCAACAGTTAATGCTTTAACGCCTAGCTTTTCAACCAGTACTTGGCTGACAAACTGTTCTGCTTCCATGTTGGCAAATTGCTGATTGAAGCTAATACAAATCACTCGTTCCACGCCTAATTTAGCAAGCAAACTGAGCTTATCACGTAGTCGAGTTAAACGCGCGGGTGCATTATCTTTGGCAAAAAACTCTTGTGGCTGAGGCTCAAATAACATCACGGTACTTGGCAATTGATGCTTTTCTGCGTCTTGCAGCAAGCCTTTAATCACTTCTGCATGACCTAAGTGCACGCCATCAAAATTACCAATGGTCAACACACAGCCATAATGCTGCGCGCGAATATTGTGAATACCTCTAATTAACTCCATGCCACCTTTTTGCCTTTATCAGCGAGCCCAAAACATTGATATCGGGCTTGAAGCGCCGATTATAATCTTTTTTTTAGTTTGATTCAGTAGTTGCAACACTTTTTATCGTATTTAGTCGCACACCTAGAATGAATAAGGCCGCAAAGTAAACAAAAACCGCCAGCACTAATAATCCACTCAACAGCAGCACTTGCTCAGTAAAGTGCCATGCTTTCCAGGCAAATTGCTGGCCCACATACCATACAGATGCGGCCATTAATAAACTTGAAAACAAACACTTAAAGGTGAAACCAAGGCTCATCGCAGAAAACTGATAAACGCCTTCTTTACGTAGTTGATGATACAGCAAGTAAGCATTGCAACTGGCCGACATCGCGGTTGCTAACGCTAACCCCAAATAACCAATAAAGGGCGCTAACATAATGTTAAACACCATATTTAACACCAGTGTTTTAATACCAATTTTTACGGGGGTTTTAGTATCTTGGCGCGAATAAAAGCCCGGTGCTAACACCTTGATTAACATAAAGCTAACCAGTCCAACTGAGTAGGCCATGACACCGTAACTTACCGCTTTTACATGATCAATTTCACCGTCCTGAAATGCACCATGATCAAATAAAACCGTAATAATGAGCGGGCTTATCACCATTAAACCAAACATAGCAGGCAAGCCTAAGAAAATAACAAATCTCACCCCCCAATCCAGGGTTAGCTGAAAATCTTTTGTGCTTTTAGTGCTATGTAGCTTAGACAATGCGGGTAAAATTACCGTCGCGATACCGATACCGAATAAGCCAAGAGGAAACTCAATTAAACGGTCTGAGTAGTAAAGCCACGCGATAGAGCCGGTCATCAACATTGAGGCAATCATGGTGTCGAGCAACAGGTTTATTTGACTGATAGACACGCCAAACAAGGCTGGTAGCATGAGTTTTCGCACTTTTTTAACGTTTTCATCTTGCCAGCCCCATTTTGGGCGGCTCAGCATACGGGCACGGTACAAAAATGGCAACTGAAACAGTAACTGCACTACCCCCCCAACAAATACGCCAATGGCAAGGGCATAAGCCCCAACTGAAAATTTATCGTGCAATAAAACTGCGCAGCTAATAATCGATATATTCAACAGCACAGGTGTAAACGCTGCAACAGCAAAGCGATTATAGACGTTCATGACCGCACCGCTCAGGGCAACCAAACTCACGAAAAATAAATAAGGGAAAGTCAGTTTTAACAGTGCACTGGCCAGTACGAACTTCTCGGCATTTTCGCCTCCTTGCCACCAATCAATAAACCAGCCAGTTCCAAATAAGGCCGCTATAACTGGAGAAGCAATAACTCCGAACAGGGTAACAATTAATAAAATAGTTCCTAACGTACCGGCTGCTTGAGCCACAAACAACCGGACTTTATCATCACCTTGTTGCTCTTTTATCTCAGATAAAACCGGCACAAATGCTTGGGCAAAGGCTCCTTCAGCAAATAAGCGTCTTAGGAAATTAGGAATTCGATTGGCAAATAAAAACACATCCGCAGCAGCACTGGCACCTAGCAGATTCGCCACAACCGCATCTCTTACTAACCCTAAAATACGCGAGATCATCGTCATTGCACTAACAATCATCCCAGAACGAAATAATCCTTTTGCCACCTTAAACCCATTATCAAAAAACTTCTAAGATGGGCGATTATGCCTAAAATATCTTTAAAGCACTAGGCTCGAACCCGACCCTTTGTTACAATGGCGATATTAACTGCTAAAGCGGCAAATTGATGTTCGTTATAAGGAGCAGTTTTTCTTGAGATGTCAAAATTTCGTTGACATTCATGATAAAAACAGGCATATTCCACGGCCTTTAAATTAAGCTTATTTTAAGATTGTTAGGAGCAAACCTTGGCTAACATCAAGTCTGCAAAAAAACGCGCTATTACGAGCGAAAAAAATCGTCAACATAACGCAAGCCGTCGTTCAATGATGCGTACTTACTTCAAAAAAGTAGTTGCTGCAATTGAAGCGGGCGACAAAGAAGCTGCACAAGCGGCATTCGCTGTTGCAACACCTATCCTAGACCGTTACGCAACTAAAGGTCTAATCCACAAGAACAAAGCAGCTCGTCATAAGAGCCGTTTAGCAGCTAAAATCAAAGCGCTATAATTTGTTTTTGATGAATATGAAAAACCGGCTTTTGCCGGTTTTTTTTTGTTTGTAATTTAACAAGGCACCTGTTCTAAATGCCTCAATAGTTAATTAGCTAGACAATTTCTAGTTCTGGGTAAAACTTTTTCAGCATTGCCGCAATTTTCTTAGGTGTAAACGGTTTTACTACAAATCCTTTAGCGCCCTTTTCAATTGCTTCTTTAACGTTTTCTACTGTTGAATGAGCCGAAACCATCACGACATTCGCTTCGGGCGAAATTTCATTTATTTGCGTGATAATCTCTTTACCATCTCCATCGGGTAATTCAATATCTAGAAAAATTATATTGAACTCTTTCTCTTTACATGCGCTTAAACACTGTGCGGCTGTAGAAGCTTCACGTACATTATCGATACCAAGGTGCATTAATGTTTGATTTAGAAAACTGCGGACCGTACCTACGTCGTCCACAATTAGAATTGAAAGCTGCGTATCCATACTATTCCTCTTAAACTATGAAGATAAACACTCATTGCACTGTAGAGTGTAACGCATTTAAGCTATGAGTGATTTGAATTTGACTATTATATCAAAAACTTCGTTATAATCTCATTATAGAGACCTATATTTAAAAGGCCAGATAAGCTTTATGTCTAATAAAATAAAAAAACAATCTTTACTTGGTAAAGCTCCTGCACGAAAGAAACCAACACAAGCAAAGCGCCAAAGACCTGTAAACCAACAACAAGCGCGCGCACAAGCTGCTCAGCACAGTGCTCCTGAAGTAGAGCTCAAGAAAAGCAAAACACGGTGGTATGCACTCGCAGCAGTTGTATTAATTCTGCTAATTACGCCAAAACCCGTGTTAATCACTTACGAAAAGCTAGGTATGGTCTCACAAAGTATATTTTGGCCCGGGGTTTTTGGTTATGGTGCAAACTTATTTGATTCTACTCTTAGCCCCCGTGCTGACCTAAGCCGCAACATTATTTACCTGTGCCAAGATAAGCGTAAACCAGACACCTGTCAGAAGTACCGAGTTACAGAACAAAATGGATTTTTTGCAGCGATGAAAAAGCTGATAATGGATTAAAAAATCTAATCCGAAAATTTAAAATTACTTGGTTGAAAGCTGTGTAAAAGATCACCATAATGGCGCTCCTTTTTCAACACAGACACGATCAGATACGACCATGCTAAACGAGCTAGATTGGCTTTTGAACTTAACGTTACTTGCACTAGGACTAGGTGCATTTTTTATTAACCAGCTAACATTACTGCGTTTTGCAGCGATTAGCGCGTGTAGTTTATTATTTTTATCGTTTAGTTTAGATCTGATGTCATCAAGCGTAATATCAAACATGAGCTTGGTGTTGATCAACACATTTTATTTATTCAAGGTCTACACATTTGGCCAGTTGAATATTAATCAAGGTTAATCTTCCCCTAAGATAAATTGATAGAATAGGCTATATCATCTATCAGCATTTATGCCCAAGCAGTCCCCTGCTTGGGCTTTTTTTTGCTTACAAAATGGTTGAACTGAGATACCATAAACGGCGTATATACCCAAGCCACCTCAAGATGCAGAATTCAGCGTTTCACAGGTGCTTAATATCAAGGCGTTACTTTGCAAGAATGGTGGTCCCTTTTAAGAAGTAACAACGATGAGAGTAAGTGCCTGTGAAACGCCCAGAGGGTTGGTTTAAAAGCGATTTATACTGCGTTATTGATTTTAACAATAGAACCACTATTATTTGCAATCAATGCCTTGCCTAAATCGCTTTTAATTCCAACTGAAACTCGCACCTTGAGGTGGTTTGGGTATAATTAATTTGGAGGTACCTTATGTCATTAAACGACTTCGACTTATTTCTCTCATCTATGGAAGACGTAAAACCTCTTAAACATGACACTGTTCAATTTGATTCCACCAAGCAAGGCCCTTCTTTAGCGCAACAAGAAAAACGTAAAGCAGCTGAGTGTGATTTAGCAATTGATGAAAACTATTTGCGCAGCGAGTTCGTCGAGCTGTTAGATCCTCATGCCATATTGGCATTTAAAAAAGATGGCGTACAAGGCCAAGTATATAAAAACTTACGTTTAGCTAAATATCAACTCGATGCCACGCTTGATTTGCATGGTCAGCCTCTTCAACGTGCACGTAGTACGTTATTTAATTTTATCGATGACTGTCATAAACGAAATATTCGTGTCGTACTTATTCGCCATGGGATTGGTATCAAAAATAAATCACAGCCCGGTATTTTAAAGAGCTATACCAATAAGTGGCTGCAAGAAATTCCAGCGGTTTTAGCCTTTCACAGTGCCCTTAAGCATCATGGTGGTAGTGGTGCAACGTATGTGATGATTAAAAAATCTGACGAGAAGAAACACGAGAACAGAGAAATCCACTCAAAAAGAAGTTAGTTGAATAAGCGATTAAAGTGCAGCACCTAAACGTGCTGCACTCGATGAGCATGCCGTGTGGTTATGATTGACTAACTTCAATGTCCTGAACTGGTTGCTCCGATGCATTAGCTTGGTTAAACCATGCTGACACACCTAAAACGATAACTGACACGACGACCAGACTAAATTTAGCTCCACTTTGATTAGATTTCATAACGCCTCTTTTATTATTGTTTTTTTATTGAGCAACTCCAGAATAGCAAAATTACAGATGTTAACAAGACGTTTATTAAACAAATTTACAATGTGTCAATAACCTTTTGTTCTATCAACCTGATTTATTAACTCTTTACCTTCAGTTAATCTTTTAGCATTACCTGCAATTTGCAACGAGACAGACTCTAAATCTGAAATTGCAGCACAGTGAGGCGTTAAGGTCACCTTTTGATGAGACCAGTAAGAGTGCGCCTGAGGTAAAGGCTCTTCGCTGAATACATCAAGGGTGGCGCCACGTAATTGCTCACTATTAAGTGCCTCGAGTAAATCTTCATCGACAACATGTTTGCCTCTGGCAACATTAATTAGCACCGCATGGCTTTGTAGTTTACCCAGCAGTGATTTATTGATAATGCCCTGAGTGTGTTGGTTAAGTGGTAGTAAGCACACGAGATAATCAATTTGACCGAGCATGTCATCTAACCCCTGCTGTGAGTAATAGGTGCTTACTTCAACGTCGTGTTTTTCACTATTAGACCAAGCACTCACTTGAAAACCATTTGCGAGTAAACGCTTTGCACAGGCTTTGCCTAATTCGCCGTAACCTAAGATACCCACATGTTGATGTGAATACGCTCGCTTTGGCTTCCAAGTACCCGCTGATTGTTTTAAATAATATTCTTTGAGTCTCAGCTTGTGCGCCAATACATGACCCAATACATACTCTGCCATATCATTAGCAAGGTTATCATCAACAATTCTAACAACAGGAATATGCGCTGCTATCTTTGTTAAGTCGATGCTATCAACGCCTGCACCAAATGAAGAAACTGCTTTTAAATTTACTAGTTTAGGCCATAAATCAGCGGGCGCATTCCAGGCCAGTACAAACTCTACGGCTTCGTAGTCTGTGCACTCAGACCAAAGCTGTACGTCAATCTCTGGTAATAACGCTTGTAATCGAGCAATTAATTGGCTGCAATCTCGGCCTGTTACAGCTACAAGTAAAATCATTGTCTTCTCCATTTTAGCCTCGAACACGAAGCGCTCTTTAAAAAGTCACACAACTGCAACCTAACTGTCACAGCGAACTCTTACCCTAACCTCATCGCTAAATGCGTTTATGTTTGAGGTTTGTATGATCAGTGTTGATAAAGTAATAGAAGCAAATTTACCACAATTAGAAAATTCGCCAAAAGTAAAAGGCTTAGTAAAGAAAGGTCTGGGTTATTTATTACATGAGCAAGAATTTGTTGCCTTTGGTGATGCATACCCACACTTACAAGGACTTGAGTTTGTAGAGCAAGTACTTGATGAGCTTGACTTTGACACGCGCTACAAGCCAAAGCAAATGGAACATATTCCTAGTGAAGGTAATGTCGTTATTGTGGCAAACCACCCTATCGGCTCTCTTGATGCATTAGCGCTGATAAAAGTCTTATCAAGTGTGCGCCCCGACTTAAAAGTCGTTGCAAACCGCATGCTGATGTCAATCACTCCGATGCACTCGTTACTCCTTCCCGTTGATAACCTCTCTGGTACGAGTAAAAAGAAAGAACTCGCTAATATCCAGCAACACTTAAAATCAGACGGTGCATTATTAATCTTTCCTGCAGGTGAGGTATCGCGCTTAAGTCCAACAGGAATTAAAGACTGTAAGTGGAACAGTGGTTTTTTACGTATGGCAAAAAAAGCCAACGCACCTATTTTGCCTATTTACATCAAAGCGAAAAACAGCCCGTTATTCTACGGCACCTCAATGATCTACAAACCCTTAGCCAGTTTGTTATTAGTCAAAGAGATGTTCAAACAACGACAAAAATCATTAGAGTTTGAAATTGGCGCGTCCATCCCACCTGAGTCATATTTAATCGAAAATTTAAAAGATAAAGAAATAGCTCAGTTGATAAGAAAACAACTGTATCGACTTATCACAAAAAAACCGCTGCCGTTAAAAACGCAAACCCCCATTGCCAGTCCTGAAGCAACGAAAGACCTTAAAAAAGCCATTGAAGAGTGTGAGCTATTAGGTGAAACCTCTGATGGTATGAAAATTTATTTATATCAATACTGTGGTAGCTCACCGATTTTCCGTGAACTAGGACGACTTCGTGAAATTGCGTTTCGGGCAGTCGGTGAAGGCAGTGGTAAACGCCGTGATATAGATAAATACGACATGGATTATCAACACCTCGTTCTGTGGGATGCTAAGCAACTTGAACTAGTCGGCGCATACCGACTTGCCTGCGCACAAGACGTTATACAAAAACATGGCCGCAAAGGTTTATATACTGACAGCCTATTTAGCTACAGCGATGATATGACACCGTATTTTGAAAAAGGCATTGAGCTCGGTCGCAGTTTTGTGCAACCCAAATACTGGGGCAGAAAGAGCCTAGATTATTTGTGGTTTGGCATTGGCGCATTTGTGAACCGCTACCCGCAATATCGCTATTTGTTTGGCGCGGTCAGTGTGTCAAACGCGCTCCCCGAGCAAGCTAAATCGCTATTGGTTCACTATTACCAGCATTATTATGGTGCTAAACAAGTATTAGCCATTCCAAACAATGAATATCGCCATACCGAATCACAAAAAGAGCAATGTGCTCAGTTATTTGCTGGGGATGATATTAAAGAAGATTTTGTTGAACTTAAGCATGTGCTTGCCAATATTGGTGCGCAAGTCCCAACCTTATTCAAACAATACACAGAGCTTTGCGAGCCAGGAGGCGTACAGTTTTTAAGTTTTAGCATCGACCCTGAGTTCAATAATTGCATTGATGGATTAGTGCTTGTCGACTTAGATAAAGTAAAAGCGAGTAAAGCCAAACGATACTTAGGGCAGCCACGCGAATAGTCGTTATAAAATAGCTTAAAAAAGTCGGCATATTCGCCGACTTTTTTTTAACTAAATATATTTCTAAGCGCAGCTAAATATATTTGCTCAATAGCTTTTAAATCTGCGATAGGAACATGCTCATTAACTTGATGAATGGTATGGTTTCGCACGCCACATTCAATCACTTGCGTGTGCTCATTAGCAAAAAAGCGACCATCTGATGTGCCACCACTGGTACTAAGCATAGGGAAGCTGCCTGTTACTTCATGCACGGCTTGTTCAAGCTGCTGCAATAAGCAATTGCTGGCTTGATGCAGGGTATAAAATGATTCACACGGACGCTCCCAAACAAGCGTTAGCTGTGATGCTAGATCTGCCAATGCAAACTGAATTTCTTCTTTGATGTCTTTACTTTTGTAGCCATGACTATAACGTACGTTAAACGTGAGCTCACATTGAGCAGGAACAAGATTATCGACCACATTGGCAATATTAATTCCGGTCACTTGCAGTGTTGTAGCCGAGCTTGTTTCATCTTTGTGCCAGCTAATTGCCGTTAAGCGCTTTACGACCTCTGCACTTAAATGTGCAGCGTTTATGGTGTTTTCAGGGTAGGCAACATGCCCTGCTTTACCTTGAATAGATAATCGAGCAGACAACGCGCCTCGCCTGCCATTTTTAATGGTATCACCCACATGCTGATGACTCGTCGGCTCGCCAACTAGGCAACCATCAAGCACAACACCTTGTTTGGCTAGACGCTCAGCAATTAACAAGGATCCGTATTCAGCTTCGCCCTCTTCATCTGAGGTTATTAACCAGTAAAATGTGCCGCGTTTATTGCTATTTTGCGCTAAAAAACGTTTTGTTGCGCAAAGCATCGCAGCAACACCGCCTTTCATATCTGCTGCGCCACGGCCATAGACACTGCCATCGACTATCTCGCCACTAAAAGGATCAACTCGCCAATCACCTTCTGCAGCAGGGACCACATCAATATGGCCAGAAAAAGCAACGATAGGGCCTTCACCAAAGGTGATTTTAGCAATTAAATTAGTAACATGATTAAAGCTAAATACCTCACAATCAAAGCCGAGCTGGCTTAAGTTACCTTCAAGCCAATCAATTGCACCAGCTTGAGCGGGCGTTACCGATTTAAATCGGAGCAAGGTTTGTAATGTTTCAACCACCTCAGATTGCACCGACTGGTGCGTTACTAACTCTGCATTTGATATCAAACTCATAATAACCCTAATCAGTTAGAAAGCTTAGGTTATTACAACGAGAGATTATGACCGCAGTGTGAAACTTAAATTAATGATTTCCTTCTTCAATAAGGGTTTCTTGAGTTACCTTGGCAATGTCTTTGTCTTCTTTGGTTAATTGTGTTCGTTGCCAACGACCAGCTGCGAACCAAAGATAAGTAATGATTGCCACAAGTACATTGGTGATAGCAAAGGAATACCATATGCCCTGTGGTCCCAGTGAAGTATGCTTAGACAAAATATACGCGGCAGGAAATTGAATAACACATTGTGAAAGCAGTGACACAACCATCGCATTTAGCATGTTGCCTGAAGCCCTAAATGCAGCGACTACACAAAGCTGCACGCCTATTCCGCCCCAAGTTAAGCACATAACCCGAATGAACTCTGCACCACCCGCTATCACAGACTCATCATCAGGAATGAAAAAAGCCACCAAGTATTCAGCAAACAGATAAGCAACAACACCCACTATTGTCAGGCCCAGCAGTCCCCAAAGTGAGGCTAATCGAGTTATTTGTGCTGCACGCTGTGGATTTCGCGCCCCCATGTTTTGACCAACTAAAGTCGAAACAGCCATTGAAAGACCCATTGCCGGGATCATCACCATTTGTAAAATATTAGATCCAACACCATAAGAGGCAATCGTGTGCGTACCAAAGCTAGCTACCAAAAACGACATAATAATTAAACCAAAGGCTCGCGCAGAGAGTTCAACCGAGCCAGGCGCTCCTAAAAAGAAGGCTTGCTTCATATACTGCCAGTCTGGTTTAAAACTAGAGAGTTTAAGTTGAATGCCGTGACGCCCTCGCAAAAACACCCATACCCCGATTGCAGCCGCTAAGCTTTGCGTGATAAGTGTGGCTAGTGCAGCGCCCATTACGCCAAAACCAAAAATCAGTAAGGGGTCAAGCACAAAATTGAGTAACACAGTACCGCTTACAATATAGAGCGGCACCTTGGTTTGCCCTATACCACGCATTAAGGCTTGAAACATGGCATAAATAAATACAAACACAACGCCGATAAAAGATACATGCATAAATTTAAGGGCATCACCAAACACTTGATCTTCAACACCTAATAAAGTCAAAAAATATGGTGAAAGCATATAGCCTATTAAGCCAAGTATGGTTGCGGTAATTGTCACCATTAACATAGTTTGGGCAGCAACGTGATTAACCTTATCTTGCTGACCCGCTCCCATGTATTGAGCGGATAAAATAGCGCCCGCCATTGCCAACCCAGAGCCAATAGCAATCACTAAAAAAGTGACCGGCATACTGACAGAAACGGCAGCTACTTGCTCTGCCCCTAAGCGGCCTACCCAAAATGCATCGGTCAGTTGATAAGCCGACTGCAAAATATTGATTAAGATGATCGGGATACCTAATTTAAGTAGCGCTTTTGAAATCGAGCCATGAAGAAATAAGTGCTGAGGATCAGCCATGCAAAACACCTAATAAGCAAATAACACCGTTAGTTTACCAGCCGCAACTGAATGTAGAGTCAATAAGAGTCAATCTTTTTTTGATCTTCCCATTTAAAAACTTAATCTAAATCAAAAAATGGCTTCACTTAGTTCAAACATTTTTGAAACTTTGATCTAGAACAGGTTTTGTCCGCTGCAACTTAGTAATAATAGCCTCAACCAAATAAGACAAGTAGTTCGCGGAGAACAACATGAAAACTAAATTAAGCATTGCATTACTTACTTCACTATTAGCACTCTCTCCTGTTGCAAACGCAAACTTAAGCGTGAATGTAGGTGCAATTAATGTAAACCCTGATAACGACAGCTCAAAAATCAATGAAGCGCCAACGTTAGGACTTCGTGGCGATGACAATACCCAATTAGGTATTACGATTGATTACTCTTTTAATGACAACTGGGTTCTTGAATTAGTTGCAGCGACACCATTTAGCCATGATGTTCAAGGAACTGGTGGCTTAGCGGGCAATAAAATTGCCGATATTAAACAATTACCACCATCACTAATCGCCCAGTACCACTTCTTAGACTCAACTTATAAGTTCCGTCCTTTTGTGGGTGTAGGTATTAACTATACAACCTTCTTTGATGAGAAACCTTCTGCGGCTTTAAAAGCAACATTAGGTACTGACGATGTAGAAGTGAAACTAGATGATTCATTTGGCTTTGCAGCTCAAGCTGGTTTTAACTACATGATGAGTGAAAACTGGGGCCTACATGGCATGGTTTCACTAATCGACATCGATACAGACGCAACAGTTTATGCTGACGGCGCAAAGGCATTAACTTCAACGGTAGAAATTGACCCAGTTGTTGCTATGTTCGGTGTTAAATACAAATTCTAACTTTCATTTTGTGAAAGCCCATACGCACAAAAAGGCCATTTAATGGCCTTTTTTTTCATCTTCATTTACTCGATTACAAATTTATTCTTTAACTCTGGCATCATATTTGTTAAACCCTAGTAAACAAATTATATTTTTGAAAAAAAACATTTTTTTGAGCTAAACTTCAATTTAAGACGTATTTATTTTGCTAAATTTCAACGGACTAAGAAATATCTGAATTTTCAGAGCCAGCGGTTATTGTTCCCGATAACCAACAAAGATACAATATAGCAATAATAATATTGACCTATACAATGTAAAAAAAATGATAACTAGGCTTGCCTTTTGAAAAAGATTATCAACTATTTACTTATAATTTCATGTTTAACCTTAACAGCATGTAAAGTGAAAGACCCTGATGAAGATAAGCCGCAAGAGCAAAAGCAAGATTCCATCAGTGCTAGAGAAACTTTACTTGCTGGTAAGGCTGATTTATCCCTATCAGTGGTGGATGAGAGTAAAGCCAATTTAAGCAATGTTGTCATAAAAGTCGCAGGACAAAGCTACACATCAGATGCCAATGGCAAAGTTAACATTAGCGATTTGCCTTATGGTAACCATGCCTTAATGGTGCAACAAAACGGTTACTTTGCAAAAGCAGGGGTTATCGTTAATCAACCAAATTATGCAACTTCTCAAGTACAATTAGAAACAAAAGCTCAAAATAGTAAAAGCCTGATTTTTGCTGGAGATACTATGTTTGGACGCCGTTATTTAGATCCAAGCTTATCGACTATGGGAACAAACATCCCCGATGTTAAAAATGCACTTATTCGCCCTGAAACAGCTGGGGCAGATAGTGTTGCAATTACTGCCGATGTTGCTGAGCTATTTTTAAATGCAGACTTTGCTTCCGTTAACTTTGAATCACCAGTAACAAGCAATCCTAGTACCGTTCATCCAACAAAAGAGTTTAGCTTTTTTTCTTTACCTGATTCACTCCAAGGACTTTCAGCCATAGGCGTTGACTATTTGGGGCTCGGTAATAACCATGTGTATGACTATTTACAATCGGGTCTTGAAGACACACTTATAGAAGTAGCAAATGCGGGGTTCTTACACAGTGGTGCTGGAATAAATGACACTGACGCTCTTGCACCTGTGAATGCTAGTCTTGGGGACATTAACTTAACACTCTTTGCTGCAACCTCTATCACTGGAGATGAGCATGAATTTAATTATGTTGCAGAGCAGAGTAAAGGAGGAGCGGCAGATCTTACCAATGCAAATGCAGTAAATGATACTCTACAAGCTCTTGATACTAATAATTTTATAATTGCACAAATGCATGGCGGTGATGAATATAGTTACTCGCCAACAAGTTATATAGACGGTCGGTTCCAAGCTCTTTCTTCGCAAAATACTGATTTATTAATAGCTCATCACCCTCACGTTGCTCAGGGTTTTGCTGTTTATAATGATATTCCTGCAGTACTCGGCTTAGGTAACTTTGTGTTTGATCAACCTAGATTAGACACTCTATTAGGTGTTGCGGTGATGATTGACCTAAACGCAGACACACAAACAGTAAATCGTGCCTTTGCTTACCCTATTTACATTGAAGACTACAAGCCTCGTTTTACCACTGGCTTTTTAAGTAACTATTTAGTGCGCCGTCTAGCAGAGTTCTCAGATGACTCGGTAACGTTAATACCGCGTGACAATTATGCTGAAGTATATTTCTCTAAAGACCAAGCAACAAAGCGTACTTCACAAGTGACCGTTACACTCGATAGTAGCAGTGACATAATTGACTTACGTCAATATGCACCATCATCCGCTGCATACTTGTCTAATATTGAAGTGACTAGTGGTGAGCTTAGCAATAGTATTTTAGGCCGAGACATCATGGTATTAGGCGATTTCGAAGACTGGGATAACGACTCAGAAGCTTTTGAGGTAAGTCGCTGGGATCATACTAGTGATAGCGTTTTTCCTTGCACCGATAAACCCTACGCTGGGATTCAAGCTCTTTGCTCTAGCCGCGATGAGTTTGACAATACCCCTTCAATCATTCCTTTTAGACACACTATGCGAGTGATGGAATTGATTGACGAAAATGGAGCGCCATTATTGAGTAAAGATTTCTCATTATATGGCTACTTACAATCTGAGAATGGTGGCAAGCTAGAAAGCTTGTTAACTTATACAACCGAAATTGATGATCTTACTTTTTCGGAAAATGAAGTTGTTATCAGCAACGGAGGTGATAACTCGTGGCAAGTATTTAGCCATGATTTCAGCTTACCTTCTGACGACTTTACCCTTGGCCCAAAAAACTTACCGCCTCGTGGTATTAAGCTTCAATTTAGACAATATGCGCCAAGTAATGGCGAAGCAATAACGCGCTTAGACAATATCGCGATGATCACTTGGCAAAACCCAATCAGTCTTGAAAATAAGCAATGGCAAACCAGTAAAATGCATGGATTTGACTTTTTAAAAGTCTCTGCAAGTAATGATACGAGTATAAAGCTCACTTTCACTTTACTTGACTAAGGAGGAGCAGTGGCTGTATTTCAACAATTGTTACGATTGAGGCACCAACGTGCGTTTTGGTTAACAGTTAGCTTATTTGCGATTGTAATGTTCAGCAATTTACTGAACCTATTTCAGGCAAGTAATGCTTTTTTATACCAAGCACTTGAGCCATTAGGTCAAACACAGCAAACTAATATCGTATTAGTCAACAGTGATAATTTGAGCAATAATCACCAGCAGCTGGTAAGTAAACTTCATGATTATAAACCAAAAGCGATTATTGTCTTAGCCGATGAACCTTTGCAGCCCTTACCGATAGACAATGTATTCTATCCGTACTCAAACAAAAGCTATTGTGTCCCTCATGTAATTGCTTGGGCAACCTATCAGATTCAAATTCCTTCTCAAGAGGGTTTGAATTGCATAAGTATTTGGCAAGAAATATTTGATTATGAAAATAATCAAATAGCCTTGATTGACTTTAAGCTCGCCGTGGCCGCTTTACCAAAATTTAGTGCTCAAAGAGTGCTTAACTTTGATGTTATGAGTGAACAATTAGAAAATAAAGTCATCATTGTGGGTCAAAAAGCTTCCTCATTTAACGTGCAAATACACGCGCCAAAACTTAACGGCTTACATGACCCACTATTACTCACGGCTTACATGGCTGACAGTATTGATAAGAACACTGTAGTAACACTGCTAAAACCAACCTACTCTATTGTTATTGAATTAATTTTAGTGGTGGTTCTGCTTTTTAGCTTTCAGAAACTATCACTCTTTTACTCATTTTTCATTGCCTTCATGAGTATTTTTGTCTGGTGCACAATTGGTTATTTTTTCGTTGAATCAATGCAGATTTATATCCCAATAGGCCAGTACATTATACTTACCTTTATCACCCTTCTCTGGATCCTAGTTGTCCGCAAAGTAACAGAGGATGCAGAGCTTAATGTTGTGGTAAATAATATCCAACAAAAGATGATGGGACGCTTCATACCACAAAGCTTTATAGATCAAGCTTCGCCTTGGGACCCTATTATTCAGTTAATTAGTCAACAATTAGACTTAGAGAAATCAATTTTCCTTGCTCGCAAAGAAGATGATCACCGAGTTGTAGAAATTCGTGCAATGAATTGTAATTTAGATGACATACAAGAAATGCGCAGAGATTATCAACGAACGCCCTACAGTAATGCGTTAAAGTCATTGGGGATAGTGCAAATAACTCGACCTTTTTTTAAGCATGTTAGTGCGAATGAAATTGAATTTATGGTACCGCTTGTTTATGCCGGTGATGTACGCGGTTTCTGGGCACTTTCAGTGATCCCAAATACGCAGTTCAATCAACAAGCCTTTGAAAAGAATGTTAATAGATTTGCTGCTCAAGTCGCTGAATTGCTATTCCATTACCATATTTTTAAAGCCACTGAGAGAAAAAATAAAACTCTAATTAACCAACTACTTAACTTGAGACTGCATGAGCCTACGAGCCAGCGAGTTAAGCGCTCTATTGATGAAATGGAGCAAAAAATGACAACTTTAGAAATGGTATTCAGCCACACTCGTTCTGCTAATATTTTGTTTAACTTATTTGGCCAAGTTATTCAGACGAATGCCGCATTAGAGCAATTTGCAAAACAACATCAAATTGCTGTCTTTGAGATGACTGCATTAGATCTATTATGCCGCTGTTGCAAACTGGATACTGAGGTTGCCAAGGGCAAACTTCGTTATGTGACGTTAAACAAAGCTGAGATAAGTTTACCTGCCAAACTTAATAACCGAAACTATACGCTAAGTATTAAAGCACTGAACACCGACAGTTCGCAAACTGCCTCAGGCGAACCATTTCAAGTATCAGGTATCTTATTTGAATTTATTGATAACCATGCTGTCATAGACGAGCAAGAAGCCACTAAAGAGGACCAAAGTTAATGGACTTTGTACTCGCGCTTTTTCCTGCAGGCACAGGCTTAGGCCAGTCTGTTATTACTACCGTATGGGTAGGTACTGCGGTCGTCTGCTTGTTAAATTTGCGTTTTGGTTTCCCTCTGACGGGGCTTGTTGTACCAGGCTACCTAGTCCCTTTACTGATTATTAGCCCAACCTCAGCTGCGGTTATTATTATCGAGGCAATCGTTGTTTATGCATTAATGCGCTTTAGTGCTCATTATATGATGGAAAAGTTTGGCTATGGAGAAATGTTTGGGCGGGATCGCTTTTTCGCCATAATCTTGCTTAGTATTCTTGTGCGTGTCTGCATGGACACATTGTTTTGGCCTTTAATTGCCGCTCAGTTAAGCCAATGGGATATTACTTTTGATTATGCATCTCAGCTTTATTCTTTAGGCCTTATTATTATCGCACTAACAGCGAACGTGATGTGGAACGGAGGGTTTAAGTACGGGCTTAAAGTAACTTTCATTCAATTACTTATCACTTTCTTGCTAGTTCGTTTTGTCTTAATGCCTTTTACTAATTTTAGTATTGCTAATTTGGGCATTATGTACGAAGCCGTTGCCGCTTCAATCATCGCGGCACCAAAAGCATATATCATACTAGTCATCACTGCATTTATTGCTTCTAGAGCAAATATAAAGTACGGCTGGGAGTTCAATGGAATAATGCTACCGGCATTACTTGCACTGCAATTAACTCAGCCTTCAAAGCTTTTAACTTCTTTTATAGAAACGGCCGTTATTTTAATAATTGGTAGCTCATTGGTGCATTTTACTCGGCTAAGACATGCGAACATTGAGGGTGCCAGACTATTAATGTTCTTCTTCACTATAGGCTTTGTCTATAAGTTAATACTGAATTATGTCGTTGTTTGGTATTTTCCTACGCTCAAAGTGACAGACACATTTGCATTTGGCTACATGCTTGCAACTCTACTGGCACTAAAAATATATCAAAAGAACGCGCTTGGATTAGTAATCAGAGCAACATTTCAAACTTCGGTAATTGGCGGCATTTTCGCTATTACTGTAGGTTTCTTAGTGATGTTAGTGCCCTCTTTGCTGTCTAATCAGGATGTACATTCAGATATCGACAATCCACATGTCATCACCTTAAATCAACAAGTAAGCCAATATAAGAGCTACTTATACACAACTCGGACAGATAAAGTAACAGTCAGTAGTTATAAAGCTAATCAAGCAATTAATGATTTCAAGCATGCTGTTTACCAGTTAAATCAAGCACTTAAGAATAAGCAATCCATAGCAAAGTTTGGTTATTTATTTAGCGAGCTGGGTTTTTCGCTTGAAAGTGATGAGCAATATGTTTACTTGGTAGATACCTACGAAAGTCAGCAAAGAGGGCTATTTATTTTTAATAAAACGCCAAAGTCTCCTTTGTTGATAACTATTCCCTATCCAATTACAGAAAGTCTAGCGAGTGACTCTGCAAGCTTGATTTTTCAACATATGAATAATAAAGCAATGTTATTTGGCACTGCTAAAACGCCACAAAAGACGATTGCAACGGAAGATCAACAAAGCTTTTATTATCAAGCTTTCATTGACGCACTACAAAGTGACGAAATCTTACAAATTCGAGAAGCTAATCGCTTCACGGCAGCACTAGTTGAAAAGCCTTCTAATAAATTCGACAGCCAATATTGGATATATAACCAACTACCAACTTCAATTAGCCAAAGAGACATTCACCAATTTGTAGGCAGTGAGGCAACTTATTTTGGTGCAGCAACACAAAGCAGTTTGCCAACAGCGAATTACTCGGGCTCTATGCTTGAACTATTTTTAGATAGTGCTAACTATACTAATATTTTGGCTAACATTTATCGCGATAACTATAAGTACAATACCCCCCAAATTAGCGTTATCAATGAAGAAATAAATACTATTGTTGACGAGTTTGCTTATCAAATTAGTAAAAAAGGTAGTTTTGAGTATCAACCTCTATCAGAAAGCCAAATAGCGCTGTGGGAGTATGAAGTTTTAAAGCCACTCTATAAATTAATTACACAGATAGGTAATGCCCCACTGACAGAAGACAAGCTTAATCAGTTAAAGCAAATCAATGGCACAACCGAACTACTTAACTATCAATTGCAACTAATCAACAATAGCAGTGGTCGATATCTATTGTTAAGCCCACTTAAAAATAATGAAGCACGCTCACAAGGACAAGGGCTTTACGCTTTTAAATTGACTGCTCATGAAGCTATCACACTCAGTGTACCAAGGCCTTTATTTGAAAGTAATACGCTGAGTTTTGCAGCTGAATTATTCTCCGAGGCAAACACTGCCAATTTATTAATTGCGGGGGCTCACCCTTATGCGCACCCTAAAGCTAATGTACTTGGGGCTGATAATATTGACTCTTTATTTAATGTTATTCATCAAAGCTATTTGCGCTTTACAGCTAATCAGCCTAGTTTACACATTCAAATCCGCAGCCATAGCGCGCCGTCATGGGTACGCCCAAATGCAATTGCATTCTCAGCTACGCGCATCAGCGATGTGGCCTCGCCACTAATGAAACAAATCGACGGAAAACTGAATAACTTAGGGGTTGAATATCAAGTAGTATCAGGACAAAAATCAACGCGAGGTCTTGAAATAGGCAGCTCACCTCAATCAGGATACCAACAATTTAATAGCAATAGTGAGCTGGCAACATTATGGCTGGCATCAGACTTTAAAGAACAATTTTCAATCGACCAAAACAGCGTATTGCAACGATTATTGGCAATATCTACCAATACAAAGGTAAAAACTATAAATCTGGCTACCTTGTCGCCACTAAACTGGCAAGCAATCTCGACTAAAGAAAAGCAACGAATTCAAACTCTCGTTAAAAACTATATAGCTCATCAGCGTTTAACATCATTAAGCGGTTTCTGCGAGCAAATTAAAGATTGCTCTTTACACACCATTAAGCTGGAAAATGCAGACAAGTACGCGCTTATGATTAAGTACAATAACGATATTGTGGCAATCTACAATCCAACCAATAACCAGCTTATTGATCTGAGCTTATTTAATAGCATTATGGCTGGAGGCGCATATGTACTTAATTAAACGCCTACTTGCTATTTTAGCAATCACAATTGCTTTAGTGGCACTTTTTTATTTCTCACGAAACATAATGGTATGGATCAACTCAGCTGAACCCATTGATGCGCGTACTAGTCAAGAAACACGTTCAAATGTACAGTGGCTTAGTAGTAAAAAGCCACTACAGTTTACGTTTTCAAATCAACGTACTCACTCACTACGCATTTTATCAAATGCCGTGTTTGATCAGTCAGTTGTACTTGATCAACCGGTTAATTATGCAATTAAATACGTGCTATATGATCACGAAGGAGATGTCATTTTAGACAAGGTTTACCATCATGCATCTAAATTGGTTACAAACTCGCAAGAGCAACAAGTAAAACAAATAATTGAAAACAAACAATCATTGAACGTCGCATCTGGTCAATCTTTTTATTTACCTATTAAAGATTACCCTAATGCTGCGAGTCTCGATCTAACGCTTATCCCTGAACAAACTAACCTACAGGGTGTGGTTGTTAGGGTCCACGCTAAAACTCCTGAGCAAAGTATTGATCCGCTTAACAGCTGGCTTAAGCGTCCTTTAGAAAGACGCAGACGAGCAACTGATTACCTTACTATGGGAGAAAATACTTTAACTGATGGAGAGATTAGAAATGCGATGGCATTCTGGTGGCAAAAAATTGCACCACAGGGAATTCCTGACATAGATTTTAAATCAGACATATTGTATGAAAGTTTACCCTACAATGTAGTCACATATGACTTTAGTGAACAGCAACATGATCTAGGCTCTTATTTCACGAAACCGGGTCTTTGCGCGAGTATTCGCTTAGAGGAAACCGATAGCCTGATATTCAAAACAGACAAACAAGGGCTGCTTCCTTCGTTAATTTGGTATGACAAACTACAGTTTTCCCCTCCTTTACCTGTAAACTTTAGTGCAATAGACGAAGCTAATAGTTATCAAACTGAACCACTTAATCCGGGCTTAGTCACAATCTGCAGCGAAGATAATTTATTAACGCAATGGCGAACATTATCTGGTAATGCAATCTTAACTAGTTACTCAGGCAGTTACTTGGCTAACAGCCAATCCTCTGTAAGTTTTGATATTGAATCGCAAAGCCATTTAAATATTGAAGTTCGAGCTCTTGAGACAAGCCAACTAAATGTCACCTTGTTTGATGAAAGTAACGAGCAAATCGAGAGCTATTCTGTGACATTGAAAGGACAAGCTTCAGAGTTTGATCGTTTGATTGCCGAAAACACGCAACGTCAAGATGTTGGTATGTTAGTAACTTACTATTTACGCTCGCCAAAGAATGCAAGGCGAGTCGAAGTCAAGGCAGATAAAGATGTCTATGTTCGTCTGAAATCCCGCTTTGCTGATTTTAACTACCAAAGAACCTTAACTCACGGCTTGGTGACAGAATCACCTACAAACTTTCATGATATCGCTGCGTGGTATGAACAGCGCGCCAATAATCATTATGAACTTACATTGATGGGGCACTTTTCGAATATTCGGACTTTCACGCCACCAGCAGAGTTAGATCCACAAGTCACATACTATCAATCTAGGGAACTATTTGATCAGCTACCAATTTCAAATGTAGCACTGACACTAAGCCCCAATAAGTACTATTTACCTAAACAACCCGCTCAGGTTTTTAACTACGGTATTTATAATAAGAATAATTATACGCCGTATATTAACTCTGAAGATAACAGCCTAATTTATCGTTTAAAGGGTAATAGTGCTAAAGAAGCTAATATGGCGGATTTATCTGTTTCACAACTACAGCAAATCCAAGACAGTTCTCGCTCAATGTATCAAAATTGGTATGGTAATCGGCCTTGGGTTAAACAACGCCTGTACCAACTAAATAAAAAGACTCCTCTAACACTCAGATTTGATAAGTATCAGCGCCCTATTAGTCTTGTTTTCAAAGTTGCTAAATCAAATAATAAGGCTCCCGTTGAACTTAGTGTCAAACAAAGAGCAAAATACAAGTCAGGACTCACAAGCGAATACAGTATTAAAAAGCAAAAATATCAGCTTTATCCATCTGAACTAATTAATGCTTTTTTGATTCACCCAAAGAATAGCCGACTGAATAGCTATCCAAGTGTCACGCACTTAGTATCAAGTGATATAGATACTTTACACTCAATAACAATCGAGTCATCAGAAACAATCTGGCTATCTATTCTCGATGAATACCCTGCTCAAGAGCAAAAAGTAAGGTGGTGGAATAATGAAAATTAATGCTATGTTACTGGTTTTTTGCACTTTTATGGCGGCATGCAGTGCCGAGGAAACTAGCTTGCATGATTTAACAGAAGATTTTCATGCTTGGCTATTAAAACCGAACACTGAACTAACACACTTCAATTACAAGGATGGTGTTTTTAAAGCAAAAAAAACAATTACCTCCGGTGGCGAGATTCATTATAAGAAGACTGGTAATAACTGTATTGCTTATGCACCTCATCGCTATTTTGATAAACACACGCTAAAAATAGCCAAGGCAGTGTTTGCTGAATGTCAGGTGTTACTCACAAATTCAAAACATAGAAATACCCTTGATCAAAGTAATAATAAACTCGATTTTGGCAAATACAAAGTTAGTAGTGCGAATGCATTTATTCTTGCCTATGCTAAGACTGTAGAGTCTTTTTCTATTTATCAGGTACATGGGTTTGCAAAGGAAAAGCGAAAAACTTTACAAGGGCGTAATGCAGATATCATTGTTAGCAATGGCTCTAAAACACCGTCAAAAGCAACTGTAAAAATATCTGAATGTTTAAATAATCAAGTAGGCTCTAATGTTATGCTATTTGGTAGTGATGTTTTTGAGCTCGGAGGGACAAAAAATATACTTACCGACATGGCGCCTGTTAATAGCCAGTTTTTTCATATCGAGTTAAGCCGTCAAATGCGTGAGCGTTTAATAACTAATAGCCAACTTTTAAAGCAGTTTAGCCAATGCCTTATATCATAATAGCCTTAGTCACTTTTACATTATTCAGCATCAACATGGTGTATGCTGCTAAGCCTGAGCATGCGGTTCTTGAGCCCCCTATTTGGTTACAAACCACGCCAAAACTGGCCCCTTTAACGTCTACTCAAGAGTTGCAATTTGATGCCAAGCAGCATCAGTATTTATGGCTACCAGAAGGCCATTGGCTTGAGATAAATCCCGATTTATTAAATCAATTTATTATCAGCGCCGGAAACACACAATACATTCAGCAGCGTTTACAAGTTCATCGGGATCTACTTTGTAATTCGAAACGATGCCAGCTTCCGGCAACAGGCCATAATCGTATAATTGCCATTCAGAATCACCTTGACGAAAGCGCTAGCTTTAGGGCTCTTGTCGGTCACTATCAAGCAAAAAGAGATAGTTTTCGACGTGCACTCAAGCTAGCAAAACCATCTGTTTTATTGACCACACAGCAAGGCAATGAGCGTTATTATCAACTGCAAAAAGATGAAGAAGTTACGCTGTTTTTTCCTGCAGCAAAAAAATTAAAGCTATCTGTTAGGCAGAATATGCAACTTCCTGATCGAAACGGTGTTGTGTACGCCTATGTTGATAACGTTTTAACAGCAAAAGTGAATACGATTAATAGTCTCGCTGTTGAATATTCAGATAAGAATGTTGGTTTAGTTAACTCAGATTATTTGGCTATCGACGCAGGCCAATACCTAACCATTAAAAGCGCAACAAATTCACTGGTTAAAATAGAGCAAAGCCACCGCGCAATTTATGATGATGGTGCAGCCGCAAAAGAACAAGAAAAGCAACTAATGCCATATTGGCTAAATACTGCCAATGATCATTTAAAATCAATTTACCAAGAGCACTCGTTGGGGCCGTTAAGTAACACTGTTTTTTCTGAAAATGACCCACTTAACGTAAAGCGATACTATAATTTGCTTTCGATGATGAGCATCGATTCACAACTTGTTGGCAGCTATCGAAACCAATTGCCTGTAGAAAGTAAAAGTGAAACCATCACCGAGCTTGCTGAGCTGCGTTTAGTCGACCATCATTTTTACCCTCGTATCAATCATCAGACTAGACACTTAACAGCTCTGTCTCAATCTGCACAAGTGTTTGACTTAACGGTAAAAGAACGAGCTACGCCTTGGCTTACCCTAATTGCAAAAAGTAACAATGACACACAATTAAAATTCACCGCAGGTGAGCAAAGCTGGCTAGTTAACCTGAAAGCGACAGAACACTTTCAAACATTAACACTCTCTGTGCCTTTAAAAGAAAAATCACTTTCTATACAAGCACTTAAAAACACAGCGGAACATATTGATTTTGCACTATACGCAAGAAGTCTAGCTAATATCCCCATGGATGAAGTACTCTACCAGCAGCCGAACAAGTTAAGTGCAAAGAGCCCTACCACAGAGCTGATAATTAAAAACTACTTGCACAAGCAGCATGCGGACTATTTAGCATCAATTGAACCTTATACACCCGCACAGCAGCAATTAAACATAACAGATTGGGAACAGCTGCTAATGACTGCTAATGATTTAGCAGAATCTGCGCCATTGGATGCCCTTCGCTTTTTGAAAAAGCTAAGCCAGCATAGTAACCATCAAGTTGCGGAAAAAGCATGGCAAGCAAGAATTGATATTTTGAGGCAGCAAAAACAATTCCATTTAGCAAATAGCTATCTAGAAGGTTTATACAAAAGTGCAAAACAGGCTCAATTGCAGCATTTTGCAAGTTTAGAGTTGATTAAAATTTACCAAGAGCAGCATCAAGACTACAAACTATTTGCCTTGTGCGCTGGTAATTTATCGTCAATTTCCAATTGTAGAAAAATCTTGATCAGGCTTGCTGTTAAACAGCAGAAAAATCGTTTAGCGACGTGGCTAGCTCATCAGTCTGATCAGCAAAACATCGCAGAACCAAGTTTCGCAGCACTAAATTTTCAAAGTTTGGCTTCAAATACTAAACAAAATGACCCTTTATACCACTTAGTAACAGCAGAGCAAGCTGGACTTATTGATGGACAAGGCAAAATACAAAATACCGTGCTAAGTGATAAGAAACCGTGGAAATTTACTGCTACGCACCCTATTCATTTAGCGATCAAAGCTCGGGTAGCTGCGAAACAAAATGGTGAATATCAAACGGCTTGGCTAAAAGCCGATAGCCAATATCAGCATAAATTGATGCCAATTTTTAGTGATATTCCAGCAAATATTCAGTTTATAGATAATCAGCAACTAGCATCTATATCGGCAACCTTAATTATAAGCTTGCAAGTCGGAGAAACTCTGACTTTGAGCGCTGATCATATGACATATCTTGATGTAAGCCTGCTCCCTAATGATTTAGTTTCTCAATTTGACTACCAGTCTGATGCTGCCAATAACCTGACTGCAATAGACTTTATGTCATTAGTTTATTCACCTACCGCATCACAGTATGACTTATTAATTAATGGCTTATACCAATTAAGCAAAAGGCGTTTAAACGACAATCAATACACTCAGCTACTGCAACGTCTAGAGACCTTACCAGCAACAGCTAGATCGACCTTCATTAAGAATAGAATTGAAAGTTTTGGTCAGTGGCAACCTATTGAAAGCATGCTAGATTATGCTGGAACTCGACTATTTAAAATGCAAGCTCCTGCACAAAGTAGCTTTGCTGATCGTTTTACCTTGCTTAACACCCAGTCTGCGTCAGAGCAAGGGTTACAGTTACGACCATTCCATACTTTGCATATTGATCTAGCTCAAACTGCTGGACAACAAATCCGTTTTAAATTTCACTTCTCTACTGCAGAGTTAGCACGAGACAATGTCGCAAATGTTTCACTTCGCCTAGCTAATGAACTGAAAACCTGGTCAGTTTCACAACAACAAAGTGTGCCATTTACTTTTACTAAGCAAGAGCTCGATAACAACATAATCAGTATTAGATGGCTCAACCCTTACCTATCGCAATACTTAACAATAGAAGCAGAACAATATCTAGCCGGAAAATGGCAGCACTTAGAGCTACCAACCAAGTTATTATTCTACACGGTAATACCGGACACACCGCTAATAGCAACTTTATCGGCCGACAGGCTGATCAAGTTGGAAGAAATCGACGAACAAAGACGAACAGAACGTCGCTTTTTTCATCCTGCAGGAAAAATCGAAGTTAAAGCTGAAAAATTGGAATATGTCCGCCTATACAGTTGGCAGTTAAGCGAGCATAACAATAAAATTTCTGCTTACTCGCAGACTAAAGCTGCCCTGCCAGAGTTGATCACCTATCAAGCGCCTGAAAAAGTAGAAATCGTTAAGGAGCAAACAGAACTACACGCAGATGAACTCAACTGGCAAGTTTTTGCTCGTTATGATCAACAGCAAATTTTTCAAAGCGCTGAAGATATTCCCACCCGCGAAGAAACTGATATTGGCGCTAGAATTCGGATAAATGATGATAATCAATGGTATCAGTTAGAGGGATATTACTCATTCAGTGATACGCAAACTGATATTATTAATTTAAATGGATATTACTCTTGGGAGGATGAAACAACGCCTTGGTATATTGATAGCCAAATTAATAGTCGCTGGCAAATGAGCCGAGAGCAATTTGATAGTCAATACGCGATTGATGCCAGCATTAGTATTGGCCAAATATGGCGACAAGACTCAGTGCATCGCCATCAATGGCAAATAACTCCTTATGTTCGCTACAGCAGCGCTGATTTAGCTGACTACCTCGCTGATGATAAGCTTAACTCAGGTATTTTTAATTTTTACAGAGAAAATCATTCATCTGGTTGGTTAGGGCTCTACCAATATAGATATCAACCCTGGGTCGATAACTACCTTAATTTTGGTGTTTCTTCCGGTTCTAATGATGATTGGAGCAGCTTGGATTATTTACGTTTTAACTCTAGTTGGAATCAATATTATGAAGGCCATATTTTCCAGGTGGGGCTAGATAGTTATTACCGCTTCGCTGATGAACATCGTGCTACTGCCACATGGCAATATATCTCTCGCTTTGCATGGCAAAAGCAGATTGACTTAGGGGGCTTCTCACAAGGCTGGCTTAAAGTAAGCTGGCAACAAGATTGGGTTTGGAATAACCACAATATTAGTGTTGAGTTTTCATCTGGCAATAACTTGCATACGGGCTTTGCTCCCTATGCACACGATGAAATTATTTTTCCAACACTTCAACTTAACCATTTGTTAGAGCTGAGTGACTATGAGCAGTAAAGTTTTAAAAGAGCGCCTTGAGTCTCTACTATTTGCCGATATAGCCAATTTTTGGTTAGACCTTTATCGCCAAAAGTATAAGCAACTCGTTAACGAATTAAGTGAGTGGGAGCTCATAAAGAACCAGCCAGATGATAATGACGAAGATGATTGGTTGTTACTTCAAGCTATTGCTTTTTTAACTCACAAAATTGATAAGCTGCAAAACCAATTAACCAAACTTGATGGCGATCATCGTCGCTTTGTTGAGCGTTTGAGTCATGCGGAATTAAAAGCCGAGAGGCAATTTCATATCCTTGATTATGCAAAAACATTAGGGGCAAGTGAGTTGCAACTGCAAAAGGATCAAGATGCTTTTCAGCGTTGGTTTGATGAAGGGGCAATGATTAATCGTTACCAAGATAAAACCTCTGAACTTGAGCAATCATTAAAGTTTTTGATAGGAAAGCTCGGTGATTTAACAAACCGTTATTTACGTAATCACCAAAATGACATGGCTCAGTCATGGTCAAGGCTCGATTTAGAAGGCTTCTTTTTAAACCTACTAGAAAAAACAGACAATGAAGCAACACGAAACTCATTATTTAGAGCGTTAGCTAATCAGGTAAATTTGCTTAATGAATATGTCGAAGATCCTGAGTTTAATGCAGATTTAGTTGAAAACTTACTACAGTCATTAGAGAAGCCAACAACACCACACGCAGCAAAAGTCGATATTTTAGAAATACTAATTAATCTTAGACCCACTTTTACTCGCTACTTTATGCGCTCTCATATTGATCTGGACGTTGATAAAAACGGCAAAGTAGATCGCCAGCAGTTATTTTTAATTACTTCATTTGCCAAAATCATCAGCAAACAGTTTTCCTTAAATGAGGCAAACCGTAAACTGATTTTTTTACTTGCTAAACATGCTTACCCTCGTGTTCGTCAAAGTGTTATAGAGCAATGTTCCGTTTTGCCTTGGTCATGTGTAACCGATTTACTCAATGAGCGAATGCAACTTGAAAACAGCCCAGCTGTAAGACTAACATTAATTAAACAGTTATCAGACCCGCGCTTTAGTGAACAGCAATTAGGCTTTAAGTTATGGCAACAACTCCTTGAGGAAACTGATAACTTTGCAGAACAACGTCTATTACTTGAACTCACTCCGAGGATCATGTTTAACCTTCAAGTTGATAATGATAATCATGACTACACTCAAGATATATTTAAAGCGTTTATAAATGTATTAAACCGACAACTTGAAGAAAAAACTAACCTTGCAGTAAAACGTATTATTAGCCGTGTTCGAGAGCAGTTAGTCAGTTTTATGCATCAGCAACAAGTTGCACAATTAGAGGTGAGCTTAAGTTCAGACACATCCATTGACTGTAAAGAAGTAGATGAAGATTTGCTTGGCCGACTACTAAGTAAACAAGCTCAGCATTATGAAGCGTTCAATGTTAACCTAAAGAAAAAGTCATGGCAGGTGCAATTGGGTTATAAGCGTGGCTTTAGAATCTGGCGCTTATGGCATGAATTTAAAAACCCTAGTACCGGAAAAAGACAAAGCTATAACCATTTACAGGCCAGAAAGCCTAGTGCATTTATGCATGTACCAAGTTGCACTGTCGCAGAGATAAGCCAAACAGAAGTACCCGGTGAGCCTCGTTTTGATGAGCATCAATTTAGCTCACGACCACACTTGCCATTACTTGATTTCTTATTAAGTACCTTGTCTCAAGATAATTTAAAAGCGCCAGCTAAATCCTATACACCTGATGGCATTTTGATAGTTTCACCACCAACAAGTTTATTTAAGCGTTTATATGCATACTGTTGGATTTCATTGAACTACGAAAAATTGAATGAGTTACGAAATGGTACTGAAGTAGAACAACAACACTACCTAGAAAACATTCGCAGTAAGGGCTTTACGCTAGACTTCCAACCATATGGAATGTTGTTTGATGTAGCGTTTCCTGTCGAATCAGGTATTGCTAACCTTTATAAAAAGCTCGCAATTACACCCTTTATTTTTAACATTGGGTCAAGCTTTAAAGAGTATGCGTATTCAATTTACCAAAACAGCATTGGTCAGCTAATATTTTTTGTCATTAGCTTTATCGCTTACTTTTGGGCGAGGCATATAAAAATAAGCCGTCAGATTCAATCTGACAGAGCACTTATTCCTGTATCGATTGGCGGCTGGGGAACACGTGGGAAATCCGGAACAGAACGCCTTAAAGCGGCCCTTTTTAGCAGCTTAAGTCTAAAAGTAGTAAGTAAAACAACGGGCTGTGAGGCTACGATGATTTATGCAAGGGCAAGTGGTGAGCAGTTTGAAATCCCCTTATTTCGTCCATTCGATAAAGCCAGTATTTGGGAGCAAGGAGATGTTTTGCACTTTGCTAAGAATGTAAAAGCAGACGTATTTTTGTGGGAATGTATGGGGCTCACACCACGTTATGTGCGTATTCTTCGCAACTGGATGAAAGACAATTTCTCAACCATAACAAATGCCTACCCAGACCATGAAGATATACTCGGTCCGACAGGTATCGATGTTGCAAACGAAACCAGTCACTTTATTGGCGAGAATAGCTTAGTATTTACCAGCGAACAAAATATGGCTCCTATTTTAGACGTCAATGCCAAGCAGAAGAACTCAAGTTTGATCCAGGTGCATTGGGCCGATGGCTTGCAAATTACAGACGATATACGTTCTTTATACCCATACCAAGAACATCCAGCTAATATTGCGCTAGTTTGTAAAATGGCACAGCATATTGGCTTAAGTAAAGACTATGTTTACAAAGAAACATCGGCCAGAATCATTCCCGATATTGGTGTTTTACAACATTTTGAAAAAGCTAAAGTGGGTAAAGTAGAACAATCATTTATTAATAGCATGTCAGCAAATGAACGTTTAGCAACGTTAGAGAATTGGCAACGGTTAGGGATCTATGATTTAAATGACAACCCCAAAAAACAGGTTATTGCTTTAATCAATAACCGAAATGACCGTGTGGCTCGCTCAAAAGTGTTTGCAGATATTTTAAGTCACGATTTGCGTTTCGATAAAATAGTTGTAATTGGTACAAACGTTGATGGGTTTTATAGCTACTTTATTAACGCACTCATTGAGCGATTAGATAAAATTATTGCTAATAATGATCTAGAAGAATTTAATAAACTTTTATCTCAGTTCAACTTTTTAACTGAAGAACAATTAATTGCTCGTTTGAGCGACGCATACGATCTAACTCTTGCTAATAAGCTCATAAAATTAAACGGCGACTCGCTTAAGAAATCTAATATTAACGCTCTTTTGAAAGATGCTACCGGGAACTCAAATGAGGCCGAAGCATCGGCTATTTTACAAAATCTATTTGTTTATCAACAACGTCAAACATTAGAATTGCTTAAGCAAGATATCGTTAACAATAGCGAAAAGCTAAAAGAGGTTATTGTAAATACAATAAAATCTAACGTTGTGTTACATGAAAACAGTAGTTTATCTGCTGATGAACTAACGCGGTCAATTGCCCAATTAGGGTTAGTAAATAACCATCAAGTTATTGTTGGTATGCAAAACATTAAAGGCGCTGGCTTGAACTATGTTTACGCTTGGCATCAGTGGCAGCGAATAAACCATACTCTTGAACATCTATTTGACCAACAATGTACAGCTAAGGAGTTCAGAACAGCACTAACAAACCTCAACATGATTGTTTCCTTTAATAGGTTAGAAGTGGCCACATTAAAACAACATTTGAGCACATTGAAAAAAATGCACTTGGCGCAGAATGAGTTCTGCCAAGCAGAAATCACTAATCTACTTGAAAAACTTGAGGCATATAGTTCTGAAGATAACGTTGAGAAGCAGCAAGCATTGCCTATTCAATATTTAAATCAAGTGGTTGAGTCATTTCTTGATGCAGGAGCAGCTGTTAAACGTAAGAAAAGAGCAAATCAAATTTATAAAGATATAGCTGATCAGCGAATTACCTTAGAAAAGGCGATAAAAATATTAGGCAAATTAAGCCGCAATCAAAAATCAGGCTGGTTTGCTAACAAATCTAAACCCAATTAACTTTTAACCTAGCATAAAAACGCAAGGTAATCCAAAAGGATTGTTTTGCGTTTTTTATTATTTTCCCATCGAAAAATCAGAATTTTCCTACAAACTAAATTCTTATTAAAAATCAAATAATTAATATAAAAAATTAAAAAAGTATAAATTTAGATCTATTCCCTATTTGATAAACACCAGCAAAAAGCAGTAAAATGATACTATTAAATATTAATTTTATGTTAACAACTTCGGAGACTGTCATGAAAAGCTTAGTTTCTAAATTAGCAGTGTTACCTTTAGCTATCGCATCTGGTATGGCAATGGCAAGCACAAACCTAGTTGAAAACGGGTCATTTGAAAATAACACTGTAACTGGCCATGGTGGACAATGGCAGTTATTCAGTAATATCGATAACTGGAGCCGTAGTAACAATGCTAAATTTGAGTTACAAACTAATAAATTAGGTATTGTTCCAGCTCAAGATGGTAATCAACTTCTTGAACTAGACTCAACTGCAAACTATTTAATTTCACAGAGCGTAGCTACTTCAGCGGGTAAAAAGTACGAACTTACTTTTTATTACTCTGCGCGTGTTGAAGGTAATGCGACAACAAACGCTGCCAAAGTTTTATGGAATGGTAATGAATTAGCGACCATTAATAGCAGCACAAAAGGCTGGACTAAATATAGCTTTACTGTAGAAGCAAACGATACTAGTTCAGTATTGAGCTTTGCTGGTGCTGGTAAATCAGACTCTTTAGGCGCATTTCTTGATAATGTTTCTCTAACAGAAATTCCAGAACCTTGTGCAGTTGAAACAGGTCTATATGGTATTAATAACTTCGGTTCAGAAACTGAGGGCTATGTTTATCATTTCAACCCAGTTTCAAGCTCTGTCACTATTGTTGCAGGCCTAAATAACACAGCTTCAAATATTGCAAGTAAAGACGGTGTGCTTTATTTCATGGAGCAACTAGATAAGAGCAGCAAAGCATCTAAAATTTACAGCTTAGATTTAGCAACTAACCAACAAGCGGAAGTAGTTGATGCGACTTCATTCCCTATTTACCGCTCAACAGTCACCGCTGATGGTCTTGCTCTTCGTGCAACAAGTAAGACATATATGTACGACTTTGATTTAGAAACAGGTGATAAGACAGTTCTTGGTAAACTATCTTACCCTGGTGATACTTTCTCAGATGGTGATATTGCTTACTCAAATGACTTTAACGTACTTTACGTGTTAACAGGTAAAGCACTTTATACGCTAGATGAAGGTAGCTTAGAATTGACACTTGTTGGTGAGCATGGTGTAAATTGGGCATCAGGTATTGCGATTGCAGATGATGGTACAATTTATGTTTCAGGCCGCGAAAGTGGTGAAAATGCTAAAATCTACTCACTTGACCAAAACACTGCAGAAGCAACGTTTGTAATGGATGGTCCTTCGCATGTTAATGACTTAACATTTGTTAGTGAAGCAGTTTGCGCTGCAGAGTAAACTGTGTTTAAAACCATAAAAATGCCAGCTTAGCTGGCATTTTTTTATTTATCTTGGGTATCACTTATTTGTGAGTTTCTTTTGCTCTAACATTTCTTTCCAGTGCATTACTTCTGTTGGCAAGATAGGAGCTACACCTTCAAACCCAGCAACTTCAAGCATTTCTTCAACGCTCACAACACCTTTCTTACGTTTAAATACCCCTCGTACATAGGCAATCGCATGCAATCCACGCTCAGAGTGAAACTTTTGTTCGATGTAAAAGTATTTATGGTCCCAGCCAACTAAACGCGTACTAACAGTGTATTTTTGCATTGGTTTAATATCGCGAATATAGGTAATTGCAGTCGCATTAACGATCGGGAACCAACGACGTTTCATAATATGTTGAAGCAACCCTACTCTTTCTGTCATCCAAGTGCGCGCCAAATCCATCATTGCTAAATAACGGGAATTAGTCAGGTGCAAGTTAATATCGCAATCAGTCGGCAGTGCTCTGAATTCAATATCTATCGTGTCGAGTAAACCTTGATAGTCACGATTACGTTTGATTTTAAAAAACAATAATATTAGTCGAAAATATAGATTCACAATAAAAGGTCTAACCAGTTGATAATTCACAAAGTGTATCACAGCATATTGCTAAGGCGAATATTCTGCTCTAATCTGTGCATATATTATTATAAAAACAGATAAGCCTAATGAAACTATTCAGTTTGGTAACTCTATTTTCTGCAAGTTTATTTACCGGCTCAGCATATGCTGACTTCAACTTTCCAGGTAACGGTACTTTAAAATACCCAACGGGTGTGGAAAAAGATTTTAAATTTGGTTTTGCTTGGCAACAAACTGCCGAAAAATTCACTATTGGTGATAAAAGCTATGACATGTCTTTGCCTGAGTCATACTCCGTTGCGATTACACTGAGTAAAGACGAACAACAAGTTTGGGTACAAGAGTTTAATAATGGCTTTATTGAAGGCTTCAATTGGCAAATAGCAGATCACTCCTTAAAACTTGAAAAGCGCAAATTTAGCGACTCAGTCAAAGGCGATTATGTTATAAGCCTAGATAACCGAGATTACTTTTTTGCTCGCAATAACATAAGTATTGTTATCAAATTTGACAATGACGGTATCAAAAATATTGCCATTGATGGTGTCACCAAGGATATGGGTACCAAACAGTAGCAAAAAGCTTGGCTTTTCACTCAAGCTTTTTGCTTAATTAACGATTATTGTGGGGGTTACTTTTAAACCTTCACTGTCTTACGGTTAATGCCATAATCTCGAAGTTTGTTTGCCACTGCGGTGTGGCTCAAACCTAATCGCTTAGCAAGCTGTCGAGAGCTAGGATAAGCCGGATAGAGCTTACGAAGTAAGGTCGCTTCAAAGCGTTTTACCGCTTGATCTAAAGTTCCTTCAAAGTCAGACTCAAGATAACCTAAATCATGAGTAAAGGTTGGTAACTGCAAATGTTCAATACGCAGTTCGTTATCATCTAACAACGACACCGCACGGTAAATCGCATTTTCTAATTGGCGTACGTTACCCGGCCACGGATAATCTTGTAAAAAGCGTAAACAATCTTCAGACATCACAGGCACAGAATGACCATTTTGTTGGGCATACTTTTGAATAAAGTGTTCTGCTAACGGGCCAATATCAGCTTTTCTGTCACGTAATGGCGCAATTTCTAAGGTCAAAACATTAATCCGGTAATAAAGATCTTCTCTAAATGTCCCCTCTTGCACCATGGCCGGTAAGTCTTTTTGCGTTGCAGCAACAATACGTACATTCACTTTTACTTCGTTTTCATCACCGACTTTGCGAAATGTGCCATCTTGTAAAAATCGCAGCAACTTAGTTTGCAATTGAGTCGACATTTCACCAACTTCATCTAAAAACACTGTACCACCATCGGCTTGCTCCAAAACGCCACGTTTTGGTGCCGCGTTTTCTTCATAGCCCGCATAACCAAATAACTCTGACTCAGCCACGTCATCAGGTAACGATGCACACGATAAGGCAATAAAGGGTTTTACTGAACGGTTAGATGCATAATGACAAGCCCGTGCAAGTAGTTCTTTACCGGTCCCCGTTTCACCAGTTATCAAAATTGGCGCTTCAAGCTGTGCCATTTTGCGAGCTTCACGAACAACACGACGCATTGCAGTGCTAAAATTATGGATTGTCGCAAAACTTTCTTGGCCATATCGACGAAAGGCACTCACTTGCTGACCAAGTCGACTTTGCGATTTAATGTTAATAACGGCGCCCGCTAACACATCCCCTTCAGCACCTTGTGGAACTGAAATAGGAAGAATATCAGCAATAAAATCTTCGCCAGCAACTTCTACACGCGTTGTTTGACCAAGTACTTCTTTACCCTCTAACCAGCGAGTAAAGTTAAAGCCTTTCAGCAAGTTATTAATATTAGCGCCTATAACTTCACTTTCAGATAGCTGTAAATCGCGACAAGCTGCATCATTGCATAATCGCACCCAGCCTTTAGCATCAATAGATATAACACCATCAGGCAATGCTCGCAGTAATGTATTTAACTCATTATGCTCTCGCTCAGAAGGTAGAAATGCAGTTGTGCGAACATCCATCACGCCGTCAATTAAGCGAATAGAAGGCATGATCTTTTGGAATTGCTCAAATTCAATAGGAGGAAAACTGACATACATACGACAATTAACCGAATCTACTTCAATACCTTTTAAGTCAACCTGATAACTTACTAAGATATTGAGAATCTCTTGTGCGATACCGATTCGGTCAGCACAGTGGATATCTAAACGCATTACATCCTCAAAAAACGGGAACCTATAGTATGAGAATAATACGCTAACTACTAGCGGCTGAATAGTCTATTGTAAACAATTTTGGACAATTTAAAGTACTTGCTCAGCTATCCAGATGCCAAAAGATCCGCTTTCATTGCAATGAATTACACCTACCCAAACAAAAATAACTCATCACATAAACTTAAAATGAATTGCTAAGTATTACTGACAAGTATCAAGTAATCTTAAATTAGTTGTATTTGGTAAGGTTAAGTTAACGCAACAAATGGTGTACCTACCGCAAGATCTTCCCCTGACCAAGAGGTCTATGTATACTGTAGCGCACTTGTAGCTAGGATAAGGGTGTGTCCTATACCCTTAAGTTCATAACTTGAGCAACAAACCATTATCTTAGCTGCATCAAAAAAACATGGCCACCCGTTCATCAATATTAATTAACCAATGAGCAAAGCAATAATATAAGGCCAACGACAATTAAAATTAGGAAGTATAATTCATGAGTTCTCTACCAAAAGCTGGTGACTTTATGGGTCACCCGAAAGGGCTCTTCTTACTGTTCGTTACAGAAATGTGGGAACGTATGAGCTACTACGGTATGCGCGGTATTTTCGTGCTTTATTTATCAACAATCGCAACTGCAGCTGCTATGGGCTGGGATATGGCCTACTTTGGTATTGACCCATTATCTGCAGGTGCTGATGAAGCTTACCAAAAAGCATTAAACTCTAATGCATTGAGTATTTTAGGCCTCTATGCAATGTTAGTTTACGTAACACCAGTTATCGGTGGCTGGTTTGCTGATAATGTATCTGGCCAACGTAAAGCTATTATATTTGGTGGTGTTGTGATGGCTTTAGGCCAATTTGCACTTGGTACACCTCACGGTATGATCGAAGGTCTAGAAAAAGAGTTTTTATACCTTGGTTTAGCATTACTAATTGTTGGTAATGGTTTCTTTAAGCCAAACATCTCAACAATGGTTGGTGACCTCTATACTGAAACTGATAAGCGTCGTGACGGTGCATTCACAATTTTCTATATGGGTATTAACCTTGGTTCGATTTTAGGTTATTTCGTTGTAGGCTCAATTGGTGAAAAGTTTGACTATCAATACGGCTTCTTAACCGCAGGTGTTGGTATGTTAATTGGTGTAATTTTACAGTTAGCATTATCTAATAAATATCTTGCCGATATCGGTAAAGTTCCATCAGCTAAACAAGGTGATGACGCACAGGCTGCAAACAAACCTTTAACTTCTGAAGAGCATGATCGCGTTAAAGTTATATTAATCATGAGCTTTTTCACTATTGTATTCTGGGCTGGCTTTGAGCAAGCTGCAGGTTCAATGAATTTATTTGCAAAGTATAAAACTGACCTTGTTTTCTTTGGTTGGGAAATGCCAGCAAGTTGGTTGCAAGCTGTTAACCCAATCTTCATTATTATTTTAGCCCCAATTTTCGCAAGTGTATGGATCCGCATGGGAGATAAGGAGCCTGACTCTCCGCGTAAATTTGCTCTTGGTATGTTATTCCTAGGCCTAGGCTTCGTGTCTATGGTAGGTGCAGCCTTACAAATTGGTGATGATGCAAATACAAAAGCGCATGTAATCTGGTTAGTTATGGCATACGTATTCCACACAATGGGTGAGCTATGTCTATCACCAATTGGATTATCAATGGTATCTAAGCTCGCTCCGCTGAAGTTTACCTCACTATTGATGGGTATGTGGTTCCTATTCTCTGGTTTAGGCAACTACGCAGCAGCATCAATTGGTCAGCTTGTAGGTGAAAGTGGCCCTCTAAACACCTTTGGTGGTGTAGCAATTATGGCTTTCATCGCAGGTATTTGTTTATGGCTGTTGGCAGACAAACTTGTTGATTGGATGCATGATGCTGATACCTCTCAGGATGAGTTAGAAATTCTCGAAGAAGAATTAGAGATTACTGCTGACAAACAGTAACCTTAAGCCCCACAGTTTATGCTGTGGGGCTACGTACTTCCCGCCGTTAGATCTTTACTAGTAAACTACACTCGATATCATTTCGTACTTTCGACTTCCCTATTTAAATATTCACTGAAATTGACAACCACTAACTTTGTAAACAATTCGATACATTCACTCTAACTTTATTTGGCGAAAACAAAACGAATAAAATACAAAAAAGCTTATAAATATCAGTTCATTAAATATTTATTAACGGCGCTTTATTTACTCTTTTTGATCTTTATTTTTACTATTTTCACTTCACATGATGAAATTAAAACCATTGTCTCATTAAATTTACAAAAGGGACTTTGGCTAAATAACGCTGTGATCTTCCCCAAATTGAATTTCTGGTTAATCATCCGCTCATTACATAACAATAATTCTTTTTAGCGCAGTGCTTATAATTGCGGGAGTAATGACAATGAGCGAAGTAAATAATCCGTTAGGCCTAATGGGCATTGAATTCACTGAATACGCAACACCTGATGCAGATTACATGGACAAAGTGTTTACTGATTTTGGCTTCTCAAAGCTAAAAAAATTCAAAGGTAAAGACATTGTTTACTATAACCAGCATGACATTCATTTCTTACTAAACAATGAGCGTGAAGGTTTCTCTGCTGAATTTGCTAAAAGCCACGGCCCGGCAATCTGTTCTATGGGCTGGCGTGTAGAGAATGCACAAAAAGCATTCGAAGTTGCTGTTGAGCGCGGTGCAAAACCTGCGACAGACTCAACTCACAAAAGCTTACCATACCCTGCTATTTACGGTATCGGCGACAGCTTAATTTATTTCATCGAGCAATTTGGCGACAAAGGTTCTATCTATGAGTCAGATTTTGAAGATTTAAGCGAGCAAAACATTGTTGAAGACAAAGGCTTCATCCGTATCGACCATTTAACCAATAACGTTTATAAAGGCACGATGGAAACATGGGCTAACTTCTATAAAGACGTATTTGGTTTTACTGAAGTTCGTTACTTCGACATTAAAGGTCAAAAAACAGCGTTATTATCTTACGCACTTAAATCTCCGTGCGGTACTTTCTCGATTCCAATCAACGAAGGTAAAGATAACAACAACAACCAAATCGATGAGTACTTAAACGAGTACAATGGTCCGGGTGTACAGCATTTAGCATTCCTAACGAATGACCTAGTAAGCTCACTTGATAAGCTTGACCAATCAACGATTGCCACGCTTGATATCATCCCTGAGTACTACGACACCATTTTCGACCGTGTACCTTGGGTTAAAGAAGACAAAGAGAAGATCCGTAAGCATCAGATCCTAGTAGATAGCCAAAGCGAAAACTGTTACCTACTGCAAATCTTCTCGAAGAACCTATTTGGTCCTATCTTCATCGAGATGATCCAACGTGTAGATGACGGCGGTTTCGGTGAAGGTAACTTCCAAGCCCTTTTCGAGTCAATCGAACGTGATCAAGAGCGTCGTGGTGTAATCTAAACCGCCATATTGCGCTTAAAAAGCAGCGTTTAACACGCTGCTTTTTGTCGTTTTAAATTCTGTTTTAAACTAACTGTTTAAATTGCGTTGATTGCCTCCATATAGATAACTAATAAATCAGCGCGAACCAATAAGGAAAGAGTATGAGCCTAATTAACGAAACCCACGATATTAATCTAAAAAGCTGGGTTGCATCTGCTAACGAAGCGAACTGTGACTTCCCAATTCAAAACCTTCCTTTTGCAGAAGTACGTCGTAAAAATTCAGACGAAGCGTTCCGTGGCGCTGTAGCTATTGGTGATCAAGTTATCGACTTAGCAAAAGTAAATGAACTTGGTTTATTCTCAGGTGATGCACAGATTGCCGTTAAAGCTGCAAGCCAAGCTACACTCAATGAATTTATGGGTCTTGGTCAGCAGTATTGGTCTGCACTGCGTCTAGCGTTATCAAAAGCACTTCGTGAAGGTGCCAGTGAGCAAGCGCAATTAAGCGAAGCGCTTATCGCTCAAGCAGACATCGAATTTGCACTACCGTGCCGTATTGGTGATTACACTGACTTTTATACCTCTATTTACCACGCAACAGCGGTAGGTAGTCTATTCCGCCCTGATAACCCACTTCTACCTAACTACAAATGGGTACCAATTGGTTATCACGGCCGTTCATCGTCAATTGATGTATCTGGTCAAACGTTCCACCGCCCTAATGGTCAAACTAAAGCGCCAGATGCAGAAGTACCATCATTCGGCCCGTGTAAACGCCTTGACTACGAACTTGAGTTAGGTATTTACCTTGGTAAAGGGAATGAATTAGGCGATGCAATTGCCATCGAAAATGCTGAAAACCACGTATTTGGATTCTGTGTATTTAATGACTGGTCTGCACGTGATTTACAAGCGTGGGAATACCAGCCGCTTGGTCCATTCCTTGCGAAAAACTTCGCTTCGACAGTATCACCTTGGATTGTTACGACAGAAGCACTGGCACCATTTAGAACAAACTGGACACGTGACGAAAACGATCCACAACCAATGGACTATTTAGAGTCAGCTCATAACCGTGAGTTTGGTGCATTCGATATCAAAATGGATGTGCAAATTGAAACTGAAAAGATGCGTGCAGCCGGCGAAGCACCAACACAAGTATCTAAATCAAGCTTCAAGCACTCTTACTGGACAGTTGCGCAAATGGTGACTCACCACACTGTAAATGGCTGTAACTTTCAACCAGGCGATATGTTAGGTTCGGGTACGCAATCAGGCCCTGAGCACGAAGAAGCAGGTTCATTATTAGAGCTTTCTCGCGGTGGTAAAGAAAAGATCACCCTTGCTAATGGTGAGCAGCGTGCTTTCTTAGAAGACGGCGACAACGTAATTATGCGTGGTTGGTGCGAAAAAGACGGTTTTGCACGAATTGGTTTTGGTTCAGTTGAAGGAACCGTGCTACCTGCTAAATAAAAGTAACTCACTATTTTTATTTCCAGAACAAGTGTTAAGGGCATTTTTTGCCCTTTTTTTTGTGCTTTTTCAGCTGAGTTACAATTTTTTGCTGGCTTTTTTAACTGAGGTTGCTATCTTAACTCGGTTATTAGTTAAATTTTGTACGCCATGTTAGTTAAACTAAAGTCTTTTTATCGCACGTTTTTTCCAGCTCGACAGCTGTTGATCCGTCAAAATGGCGAAGTAAAACACTTGGTATTAGCGCCTTGGCTACAATTGACGACCTTAATGGTTATTTTAATAGCCATTGCTTGGCTTAGTATCTCAACACTTCAAATCATTTCACAAGCAGACAAGATAACCAGCATTGAGCAAAAACAGGTTACCAAGCAGCAAGAGTGGAAAAAGCAGCACTTTCAACAGCAAGCTGCCTATGAAAAACAATTAGAGCAACTAGCAATTCTTGAGCAAAAACAAGCGCTATTGCAAAGCATGATTGAATCACTACCAGAATCGATGAACAAACCCACCTTGCCAAACGATGCTGAACCTCTACTTTTACCGATTAAAGAAAATGCTGAAGATTTTCATGCTCCTTTAGAAGATGAGCAGCAACCAAAACAAGTAAAACACTTAGAAAGTATGACTGAGCGTTTAGCACGTCTTGATGCGGCTTATAATCGTAGTTTCGTAGTGCTAGATGAACAAATCAAATTACGCCATCAAGAAATTGTTGCCATGCTCGAAGGCGCTGGTCTTGATAGCAGTCTAGCCAATACCTCAATACTTGAAAGCTCAGACACAGCCCAGGGTGGCCCGTTAGACTTGTTTGACGAATCAAGAATTCCTGCTGAATTTTTAGCAATTGCCGACAACTTACTAGCGTTAAACAACCTAGAAAACTTGCTGAGTGAGTTACCACAAACACTCCCTGCTGCTGACTACTATATTTCTAGCAGTTTTGGCCTACGCAAAGACCCAATGAATGGCCGCCGTGCTTTTCATAAAGGGGTTGATTTAGCAGGTTGGCATAAAACCGAAATTTTTGCTCCAGCCGATGGCACCGTACTTCGTGCAGGTCGTAATGGCGGCTATGGCAACTTTATCGAACTACAACACAAAAATGGCTTCGTTACTCGCTTCGGCCACCTTAATAAAATTAAGGTTAAAAAAGGCCAAACAGTAACTAAAGATGATGTCATCGGTTTAATGGGTAGTACTGGCCGTAGTACCAGTACCCACCTACATTACGAAGTTTTAGTGAATGGCAAACATGTCAATCCAGTTAAAATAACAAAGGCGCTTTCTCGTGTTCGGTAAAAAAAAACAATCAACAGCTAGTTCGTCTGGCTCATCATTAAAAAGAACCAACCATACTCCTTCTATTATTTCTGAAGACGTACGCTTAACAGGTAGCCTTACCAGCCAAGGTGAGGTTCAACTTGATGGTCGTATCGAAGGCGACTTACATGTTAAACACTTAGTGATTGGTCACACAGGTATGATTGAAGGTGTTATCGAAGCAGACAGTGTGGTCGTAAAAGGTAAAATCATTGGTTCACTCATTGCCAACAAAGTGACAATTGAAAGTACTGCTGAAGTCCATGGTGATGTATTTCACGACACTTTAAGTATTGAAGCCGGAGCTATCATTGAAGGCAGCTTAAAACATCGTCACGAAGAAGATAATGTGGCGCCTATTAAGCCTGAAGAACAAACGACTACTTCAATATTGGCTGATGATGACAACGACTTGTCGTTTGTAAACAAACAAGCCGCTGATAAGTCTTAACGTTTTTTGGCGGTTACATACATAGTGATATCCGCGGTGAAGACAAGTTCATCGCGGCTATTGTAAACCTTAACGGGCACTAGCAAATCCTGCTTTTCTAGCCACTCACTCGGCACGTCTATCTGTGCAACTGCACGCATATCTGTGTCAATTTTTGCTAAGTAGTTCACTGTCATGCCTTTTGGGATCCAGCGATGCGTTTTTGCAGGTACCGTTGCATCAACCATTAAACCTGCGCATAGCTCTGCCACATTGCACTGTGCAATTGCATGGATGGTACCAATGTGATTATGGATCGCGCGGCGATTTTTAACAGTTGCACTGCAATGCCCAGCAGTCAAATTTGTGATCAATGGCTTTATAGACCCAAAGTAAGGTGCTTTAAAGCACACGGCTTTACTAAACAACCAGTTACCTTTCGGCAATGACTGACACTTAGTCCAAATTTTTAATAATGATGATGGTGAGCTCACGACGTTTATCCATTATTTTTATGATGTAAGATAAAAAACTAACACATCAGACCAGATAGCGAAATGGAAATTTTTTGTAAGCAGTTTTAATGATTACGTATGTATTACACTTTTAGCCAAGTGAACGCTTTTCTTTTCCTTTAGGGGCACATAAAATACCGTTTTAAAGGAGAGCGAATGCAGTCACGCCAGCACAAAAACCTCAGCTTACTATTTATTCTTGGCCTTCTGGTTATCTTTAGCCCGTTAGCAATAGATATTTACTTACCCGCATTTCCGACCATTGCAGAACAATTCAGCGCTTCAGAAAAGCAAATTCAGCAAACCGTCGCTATTTTTATGCTTACCGTCGGGCTTGGACAGCTCATTGCAGGGCCATTAGCAGATAAATTTGGTCGTAAGCCTGTGGCAATCACCGGTGTGACAATTTATGGTTTAGCGGCGTTTGGCGCGTATCTGGCACCTGATTTTGCAAGCCTGATGATTGCAAGAGCACTGCAAGGTTTGGGGGCCTGTGCCACATTTGTAGTAGCCTTTGCCATTGTAAGAGATCGATTTGGTAGTGAACGCAGCGGCCAAATTATTACTTATCTTAACGGTATCGTTTGCTTTATCCCTGCCCTCGCGCCAATTTTAGGCGCTTGGCTCACAGTACAGTTTGGCTGGCGCATGAACTTTTTATTCATGGCTGTATTTGCACTCATTGGTTTATTCATAACCTTGTTAATGTATAAAGAAACCCGCCCTGCAGATAGTGTATATAGTGGTCATATTCTTGACCTGCGCCGTTTTATGCCAATTATCAGCACACCATTGTTTTTATTCCATAGCTTAATTTGCTTGGTAACTATGTCGGCTATTTTAGTCTTCGTTACGCTAGCACCTGGCTGGCTTATTACAGAATTAGGTGGCAGTGTTACCGACTTTACTTTCTGGTTTACCTGTAATGCGGTATTGAGCATTGTGGCAAGCTTTATAATGCCACTGTACATCAAACGTCAACCAAAACGCGCGCTAAAAGCAGGACTCCTGCTGCTTGTAATCGCAGGAGCCTTAATGTTGGCCTTTAGCCAACAACGTACTGCGCTTGCGTTGATGTTTCCGATGTTTATTGCTGCGTTTGGTTTTGCACTGACACTTGGCTCATCAGCAGGCCGTGCATTAAGTTTGTTCCCTAAACAAGCAGGTACGGCTTCAGCACTTATAGGCTTAATGCAAATGAGTGGCGCAAGTTTATTAGTGTTTATAACGCAATTGTTAAATTTGACTACACCAGTATTAATTGGCGTGCACTTTTTAATGCTCATCCCATTTACCTATTTATTGTTCAAACATAAGCATTTGTCATAAAAAGTTTTATCATACTTTTAGTTATATCGGGTAAATGAGAATCGTTATATTCTATTTACCCGTTTAGACATCCTGTTATTTCCTACCGTTATAAAAAGCATCTTTCTAGAATAATTTATTCCAGTTTTGTGGATTATTTTGCTTGTACCTACTGCCCCATTAAACTATTGTTTACTCGCGTTAACATTTGGTTAACTCAAAAACAGGTTTGGGACACGAATTATGAAAAAGAATAAATTAGCATTAGCACTGATCATCAGTGGACTATGTGCAGCAGGAACTGCAAACGCAGCAAATGATCGTTACATCATCCAAGTCGACAACAATAAAAAAGGCGTAGTTAAAGCCCTCGCTAAAAAGCTTGGTGGTGATATTAAAGTTGATGGTAATGGCTTTATTGCAGCGCAATTTACAGGTCATGACCTTGCAAGTGTAAAAGGCTTATTAAACAACCCTCACATCAAACTGGTTGAAGAAGACCAAAAGCGTGTACCAATGGCGCTTTATAACGATGACGCTGGTAATGCAATGCAGCAGCAATTAACGCCTTACGCAGTTTACCAATCACAAGCTGATCAAGTTACCTTCGATGCAAATGCTGGCATGAAAGTATGTGTAATTGACTCTGGTTTAGATGCTACAAACCCTGATTTTGTATGGGGTAACATCACAGGTGATAATGACAGTGGCACAGGTAACTGGTACGACAATGGTGGCCCACATGGTACTCACGTAGCTGGCACAATTGGTGCAGCAGACAACAATGTTGGTGTGGTTGGTATGGCACCCGGTGTGGCAATGCACATCATCAAAGTATTCAACGCTGAAGGCTGGGGTTACTCTTCAGACTTAGCACACGCAGCAGATTTATGTTCTCAAGCAGGTGCAAATATCATCAGCATGAGCCTTGGTGGCGGTGGTTCAAATAGCACCGAGTCTAACGCATTTGCTAATTTCACAAGCGCTGGCGGTTTAGTCGTTGCTGCAGCGGGTAACGATGGTAACAGCGTACGTTCATACCCTGCAGGTTATCCATCTGTAATGATGGTTGGTGCAAATGATGCGGACAACCAAATTGCAGATTTCTCGCAGTTCCCTAGCTGTACAACTGGCCGCGGTAAACGTGCTACTACAGATGAAACTATCTGTGTTGAAGTAACAGCAGGTGGTGTTGATACTCTTTCTACTTACCCTGCAGGTATGGCAACGTCAGCTAGCTTAGCAGCTGATGGTACAGGCTTTGCTACTTCATCAATGGAAAACTCAGGCAATGCATCAGGCACGGCGTATTACATGGGTACTGCTGAAAGCGTAGATGCTGGCGCAGCGGGCAAAATTTGTATGATTGACCGCGGCAATATTTCGTTCTATGACAAGGTAAATAACTGCGAGAACTCAGGCGGTATCGGGGCTGTTATCATCAATAACGAAGCAGGCATGTTATACGCTACACTAGGCGAAACTAACGATACAACTATTCCTGCTGTTGGCGCTGCACTTGAAGACCGTTCAGCTCTTCTTTCAAGCACAACTATTGATATCGCAATTGGTACTAGTGATTATGGTTTCATGAGCGGTACATCAATGGCAACGCCTGCTGTTTCAGGTATCGCAGCGCTAGTGTGGTCAAATCACCCTGAGTGTACGGGTACAGAAATCCGTGATGCACTAAAAGCAACGGCAGAAGATCAAGGTGCTTCTGGTCACGATGTTTACTTCGGTCACGGTATTGTTAAAGCAGCTGACGCAGATGCATACCTAACAGCCAATGGCTGTGCAGGTGGTGGCGATAATGGCGGTGGCACAACACCAGGTGGTGATGATATTAGTCTTTCTACTTCAGGTTATAAGTCAAAAGGCACTAAATACATTGATTTAAGCTGGAGTGGCGCTGCTACAAGCACTGTAGATGTTTACCGTAATGGTAGCAAAGTAGGCTCAGTGGCAAACACTAACAGTTATACTGACACTATCACAACAAAAGGTGGTGGCACTTACACTTACCAAGTATGTGAAGCACAAAGCACAACTGTTTGTTCAAACAACAGCACTGTGACGTTCTAATACTTCCCCAACCCAAATTAGCGGGCATTGATTGCCCGCTTTTTCTTTTTCTAGAAGCTTGTTAAAATCAACTACCTAGCTTTTTATCTTTGTGCCGATGATCAATCCAGAATTTCTACTGTCGTTTTTAGGCGCCAGCTTTTTAATTGCCGTAGCTCCCGGCCCTTCTAATGCATTTTTAATGGCACAAACCTTTGCCAATGGCCGTAAAGCCGGAATGCAAAGTGCCTTTGGTTTTGCCTTAGGTGGTGTGGTGCATACTTTTTTTGCGGTGGTGGGTTTAACAGCAATCTTAAAAGCGTCGACTGTTGCTTATACCACGGTGCAGTATTTAGGTGCGGCGTACCTGTGCTATTTGGGCGTAATGACGTTAAAGGACACCTTCACACAGCCTGAGCCAGACTGCGACGAAAAACCCCATGTAAGTACCAGTAAAAAGCAAAATGTGATGTTTCAAGCAATGATGACCGAGGTACTTAATCCAAAAGTCGCCTTATTCTTTATTGCGTTTATTCCGCAGTTCGTCGATCCGAGCTTATCTTCAACGACCTTTCAGCTCGCTTTTTTTGGCTTACTCTACCCACTTTTTGCTTTTCCGATCGACTGCACGTATATTTATTTCGGCGATAAGATAGCCAGTTATTTTCGTGAGCACCCACAAACCCAAATTTGGATTGATCGGATCACGGGACTGGTGTTTATTGCATTAGCAATTAACCTATTGATATAAGAGCACTTATGGAACAAAAACAACAAGCCTTACCAGCCAAAAAGAATATTGCCCTCGTAGCCCATGATGGTAAAAAAGCTGCCCTTCAGGCGTGGTGTGAAAAACACCAAGACATTTTAAGTAAGCACACGCTATACGGTACGGGTACAACCGGTCATTTAATCGAGCGTACAACAGGGCTTGAAGTGATTAAGCTGCTAAGCGGCCCTATGGGGGGCGATCAACAACTTGGTGCTAAAATTGCTGAACATGAAGTGCACATGCTGGTGTTTTTCTGGGATCCACTTGCATCGCAGCCACACGACCCAGATGTAAAAGCATTACTGCGTTTAGCTGCGGTTTGGAATATTCCTGTTGCCTGTAATGAAGTCAGTGCCGATATGCTATTAAGCTCACCTATGATGGAAACTGAGTTGTGCCGCACGTTGCCAGATTACGAAAAATACCTCGCAACGCGCCAAGTGACTCTTTAGTTCTATAAGTCGATATATCAAAGTGGGGGCTATTAGCTATAAAGCTTGTGCGCCCACTTAGTTAAACCTGCAGTCACACTACCAAAGTGATCTCCGTTCAGCATTGCAATATCACCTAAATGGGCTTTTAACGCAGCCTTGATAAGCGGTGATTGTGCACTACCGCCCGTTAAGTAAATGACATCAGGCGTTGTGCCTGCTTCTTGAATCGCTTGTTTAGCTAGGCTTACTATCTGGCTTATCGAATCATCAACGGCTAAAGCGAGATCTTTTAGCGTTAAGCACTGCGTTAAGTCTGAATCTAAGAAGCGTAAATCTGTAGTAAATTCATTCGCTGACGAGAGCGCAATTTTTGCCGCCTCGCCTTGCTGCACTAATTGATGACCTTGCTTATTTTGCTGCAATTGAATTAAGCGTTTAAAAAGCGCAGGCTCTTTGACTTCACGAAGTTGAGTCAGTAACTCACGATGATGGGCATCGCTATAAAACTGACTTTGCAGATTTACATCATTGATTTTACAAGCTTGCCAAAACGGTTGATTCGGCAGTGGAAGTCCCGATTTAAACTCAGTGCCTAAACCTAGTAATGGCATTAAGCCATGAAAGCTCAGCGCAATATCTAAATCATTTCCACCCACACGCTTACCACTGTGAGCTAAAAAGTCATTGTCACGGCACTGCTTGTCACGAAAGCTCGGCCCCATTTGTACAAATGAGCAATCGCTAGTCCCCCCGCCAATATCGACAACCAACACTTTTTGGTCTTGCTGCAATGAGGTTTCATAATCAATCCCCGCCGCTAACGGCTCATATAAAAATGAGACCTCTTTAAAGCCTGCGCGTTTTGCTGCTCGCTCTAATATGCCGAGCGCTTGTTGATTAGACTCTTCACCACCGACTGATTGAAAGTTTACCGGTCGTCCAATTACCGTTTCTGTTAATGTGTCTTGCAAAGATTGCTCGGCGCGTTGTTTAATTTTTAAAATCATCGCCGTGGCAATGTCTTCAAAGAAGTTTATTTGCCCTTGCTTTAAGCCTACTGCACCAAAGAATGACTTAGGTGATTTTACAAAGTAACCTTCTTCAGGAAATTGCACATACTCGCTAATTGCTTCGCGACCTATAAATAAGGTCTCATCACCAGCTTGAATATCGAGGTCAGATTTAATCCGAGGAATGGTATTTAAAAGCGCTTGTCGCTCAGTTTTAAAGTCGTGCTCAAACGGGCTACCTGTCAGATTTTTTGTGACAAAATCGACAACTAATGCACTGTGATGAGTATAAAGTGTTGAGGGTAAATACTGTTTGCCTTGCTCAAGGGGTACTAAAGAGACTTGTTGCTCATTATCCATTACACCGATTGCACAATTTGAGCTACCGTAATCAAAGCCAGCAAACATTCTAACACCTATACATCAATAAAAAGGCCGCGAAATTTACCATAGTCGCAGCCATTTTTGAATGACGCTATGGCGTTTCATGCAAAAAGCTTGCAAAACGTGGTAGGCCATTTTTAGTAAAGCCATGATATTTGTAGGTAATAGTACTACCTATCGCTGGAGGCGATGTTCTTTGTTGATCGGTAAACCCCGAGCCAATTTTAAATTCGGTCCCATCACTGCTACGCACCTTGAGTGCACCAAGCATATTTTTATACTTACCCTTTCCTGCAATGTAACCGATTACAACCGCTTCAGCGTCAAAATAAGGCTTTAACTTTAACAATGCATCACTACGCCCTGTACTGTGCTTAGCTGAGGCTAAATGCAGCATGACGCCCTCAGCACCTTGTGCGACTAGCTCATCCATAAACAAACTAAGTTGCTTGTTATCGTTAAAATGTTTTTGCTCAACAGCTTTAATATGCTCAATTTTCAGCTGGTTTACTAACCTTGAATAGTTTTCATAGCGCTGACTAAACGACTTTGCGGCATCAGGCATATCAAATATCATGTAACTGACGGTTTGCCATTCAGACTCTACAGGTGTGACTTTTCGAACAATCCCGCTCACATTGGCAAAGTCTTGGCGCTTAGTCCAAAGCTCGCCATCAAGCCAAACATCTGGCAGCGGCGCGGTAAACCACTTGGGGGCATAAATTGGGTTACCATTTCGGGTTACTAATTGACTCCCAGTCCAAATAGCTCGAATGCCATCATATTTTTCACTAACTAAATAGTCGCTTACATTCACCTTTTCGGCTTGATAAACGTTTGCTAAAAGGACTGAAGGGGCTTGTTGCGCTTCGGCTGAAAAGCCTATAAATAACGTGATTGCGCACAAAAGCGCACGAGTGAATTTAACCATTTTTGCTTCCTTGCAAATTTGTAAGTTTTAAAGTGGCTATTCCTGCTTAATCATAACCACTTAACAATAGCTGTTTTGTGATTGCCAGCTAATTATAGTTTAGTTTCTAGCCATTTGAAAAATTCGTTCAAATCAGCAAACACGCCTGCCGCTTTACTAAAATCATGCTCTAACGTGAAATGATTCGGCACAGCAAACACAGCAACACCAGCATTGCTCGCAGCGGTGACACCGGTATAGGTATCTTCAACTGCTACGGCTTCATTAGCTGTAATATTTAACGTATCAAGAGCTAGTTGATAAGGGTCACCAGCAGGTTTAGGATTGTTAACATCATCTTTGGTAACCACACAATCAAACCAATCAAAAATGCCATAGCCTTTTAAAATAGGATAGGCTTCATTTTTTGCACTGCCTGTTACTAAAGCCATTTTTAAACCACTGGCTTTTACTTGCTCTAGCACTTCTTTAGCGCAAGGCATATAGGCGGGTAAATGAGTACTAACAAAACGGCCAAATGCCGCGTACTTATCATCCGTTAACTGCTCTGGATTGATACTAAGCCCATAACTTTCAACAACCTCCTTTGCGGCTTCAAATGTTGGTCTCCCAGAGAAACGCTTACAAAAAGTAGCTTCATCATACTGCACACCAAAAGGAGCTAATAAATCATTCCAAATAGTAAAATGCACACTTTCAGAGTCCACTAAAGTGCCATCCATATCAAACAATACTGCTTTTAAAGTCATCCTCATTCCTTCAAAGTAAAAAGGTGCCATAGGCACCTTTAAATATGATTATTCTGTTAAGCCCGCAGGAGGCTCAGCAAACGCTTCCTCGCCGGTTTCTACATCAACCAGCTCGTAGCCACGTTGCTTTCTTACCACTTTTAAAACCGGCTTAGAAAACGCTGTTTTTAAACGATCTGCATCTGCTTCAAGTTCTTCGACTGTATTACCAAATGGTGCGGCACCGGTTTCTGACCAGTTAGTCACTTTACCATTTAAGTTATATTCAACTTCATGAATTTGATATTGTGCCGCTTCATCTTTTGTTGCTTCACAAAAAATGACACGGTAGTTCCAAAATCCAGCCATAGCTATTCTCTTTCTCTTTAATTAATCCTGCCACTTTAGCAGTTACCAACGCGATTATAAACGAAAAAACCCGCTATACAGCGGGTTTTAATAGGACTTATTTTTCAGCTTAGAAGAAGCTTACTTTAAACTCAGCACCGATGTAACGCTCTTCGTTCACCATTGCTGTGTTGTTATTGAAGTCGATAGCACCGATTGACTGCTGCTCATCAAACATGTTACGAACGAATGCTGATACTTCATATTCGTTGTCGCCTTGTGCCCAAGCATAGCCTGCACGTAAACCAACTTCAGTTAAAGGCTTGCCTTCAAACTCAACTGACTCGTATAAGAAGTAGTTGATTTCGCTGCGGTAAGACACGTCAGCGTAAGTGAAGAATTCACCATCAGCTACTTCGCGGCTATAACGTAATGTAAGGTTAGAGATCCACTCAGGTGCGTGCGGTAAGCTGTTACCGTCTAAAATTGCACGATCTTCAGGACCAAAGGCACCAGGCACTTGGAATGTTGGATCAGTCACTGTACATTGACCACATACTGCAACAGCTAGGTTATCATCTTTAAGCTCTGTGTTGTTATAGCTTAAGTTAAACGTTGCGTTTAGGTTGTCAGTTAATACCCACTCAGTGTCTAACTCAAAACCGTAACCAGTTGTTTTATCAGCATTAACTAAGCGATTGAAGTTTGCACCACCACCTACAGCTGTTAATTGTTGGTCATCCATTGTGTAGTAGAACACTGTTGCGTTTACACGACCTTGGCCGTCAAGCACGTCTGATTTGATACCTGTTTCGAATGACGTCACAGTTTCAGACTCAGCAACAGTTACTTCATCACCGAATAAGATACGACCTTGGATACTTGGTGCACGGAAGCTGTTAGCTACACGCGCGTACCAGTTTACGTCATCGTTGATCTTGTAGTTAGCAGATAAATCCCAGCTAACATGGTCGTCACTTGGGTTTTCTGTTAGGTATAACGCACCGCCACCTGCTGGGCTTAAAGTACGGTTTGCAGAGAACTCTTTTTCGTCATCTGAGTAACGAAGGCCTGCAGTGATTTTTAAATCATCTGTGATTGTGTAATCTAATGAACCGAATACCGCCCATGCTTTGGTATCTTGCTGCTGGATAACATAGCCGTTTAACTCACCCGGTGTTGAACCGTATGTATCGTAGCTGAAGTTTTCGATTGTTAGCGCTTCATCAAAGTAGAAAACACCTACTTGGAAGTTTACGTCGCCAGCATAGTTGCTAGATAAACGAAGTTCTTGCGTGTATTGGTCTTGATCTGGAATGCCGTCAGCACTTTCAGAGTAGAATGGAATAAAACCTGGGCCCATTGGAGCTGAAGGATCGTCTTTAACATAAAAGCCGTAACCACCGTCGATGTCAGCGCGAGAATAGATTTCGGCACTTTCCCATGCAGAGATTGACGTAAGAGTTAAATCATTGATATCCCACTCAAGCTTTAAGCTTGCGCCTTGAGATTCAACTTGTTGTGTCGCACGAGAAGCCGCATCGTGGTAAACCACATCGTGCTCAAAATTATCTACTAAGTCGTTTGAACCCGCTTTAATAGCGTTACCACGGAATGCGATTGGCTTACCGTCCATATCACGAACGTGGTAGTTGAAAAGACCTGTGAAATCGTCACCTTCGTATAAAAACTGAATACGTGCCGCTTTTTCAGTGTAACCACCTAAAACGTCATCTTGTTCAAAACCTGGTGCACGGTTATCAATATAATCGTCTTTTTCTTGCCAAAGTACAGAAACACGCGTTGATAAACGGTCTGTTAAGCCACCGCCAACAGCACCTTCAAAGTCAACTGCGCCACGGCTACCGTATGATACTGAGCCATAGCCTTCAAATTCTTGTGATGGTTTAACTGTATCAAATTTAACAAGGCCTGCCGGTGTGTTACGACCAAATAAAGTACCTTGTGGGCCACGTAGAACTTCTACACGTGCTACGTCAAATACAGGGAAACCTTTTAAGATTGCATTCTCTTGAACAACTTCGTCTACAACTAACGAAACTGGTTGAGAAGCATTTAGGTCAAAGTCAGTGTTACCTAGACCACGAACATAAAAGCGTGGGAAAGAACGACCAAACGAAGATTCGATTGATAAGCTTGGGATCTTCGCGTTCATAAAACGAATATCCATACCAGCTGAGCTGTAAGCGTCTAAGTTGTCACCTTGTAATGCAGATACAGCAACAGGTACTTCCTGAGCATTTTCTACACGTTTACGTGCGGTGATTTGAATAACTTCTAGTTGGTTGTTTTTTGCTGCTGGCGCTTCGTCTGCAGCAAGAGTTGAAAATGAAGTACCTGCTACGGCAGAGAACAACGTTGCATTGATAAGTGTTGCTAACGTAGATCTTTTCATTGCTTTCATGTCGGGTTTTAACCTTTTTTATGCACTCTTATTCAACGGTGATGATGTTGCGTCAATTCATTTGACGGGCTCGGCCAATTTTTCGCGCCTTGTAATAAGCTGCGCGGACCTCTAAATCGAGAGTGCAAAACGAAGTGAAGAGGCTGAACGAACGCTGACGATTATAACACTTTATGACACTTTTACTGCATTAAAAGTTAGAAATATACAAATTTTTTACAACAATTAGCGGCAACATCGACGCATTTAGAAGATTTTATGCAATTATTTTTCAATAAAGCGGACATATGTCCTGTGCATCTAATTACAACAATGTGTAGACATTATGTACAAATGAGAGCCACTTTCATTTGCTCCTTTTTCAGTAACTAATCGGTAACTCGTGCGAATTCTGGGTTAGCTAATTCGCATTCATGCTCATTTAATAAGCCTAACACTGCTAAATTTAATTCTTCGATTACTTCCATATAAAATGCAAAGTCGACGGTCTCTACGTAGCTTAGTACATCCACTTGTAAAGCCCAAGGCGTAAAGCCTTTAAAGCGAACCCGACACGGTTCAAAGGCGATATGCTTATGTTGTTCTAATAACTCTCTTAGGGCCTGCATAAACGACATAAGATTTTGTTGCTTGGTGTTGGCACTGAGCATCAGTTTAGGTCGATAAGAAATTCGCTCTCGTTCAGAGACGTTCTCAAGCTGCATATCAACAAACTTAGCATTTGCTACATAAATGACAGAGCGGTCAAGGGTTCGGATACGCGTGGCTCTTAAGCCTATTTCTTCCACAGTCCCCAACTGACTGCCAAATTTACATAGATTACCTATTTTTACCGGCGCAGAAATATAAAGGGTGATTGCAGCAATGATATTCTCAACAGTTTTTTGCGCTGCAAGGGCAATAGCAAGCCCACCAATGCCTAAGCCAGCTAACAAGGTAGTAGCATTAAAGCCTAAATTTTCAAACCACATAAATAGCAATGAAATGACAATCAGAGTTTTTGCTACATTGCTTATAGGTCGTAATAAGAAAATCGCTTGTGGCTTATCTTGTTTAATAAAACGCTGGCTTAATCTGTGTTTGGCAAGATCAACTGCCCGTAAACAAATCCAACCCCACGCAATCAATAACACAGTTGCGCCATGGAATAGCGCCATTACAGCAATAGTGACATTTGATTGGTCGTTAAGTGAACGCGCCATAAACACAGCAAGTAACAGGCTAATTGGCCCATTAATAAAACCAATAACGTCATTTTCTACAGGTACTTTCAAATGTGCGAGGATAAATGTGATTAAGCGAGTAATGATAATCGCGACTAGCAAAAACAACACAAATGAGAAGGCAAAATAAATCCATTGCCAAAGCATCACCCCCAAAAACTCGATGTCTGGCAAGTTATCATATAGCCATTCACCTACTTTGTTATAACCATACTCTTTGGTGAGTAACGGTATTTGACTTACCGTTGCATTTGATATTTTCCAGATCCGATTATCTGTTTTATCATCAGGTACTAGTTGTAATAAAATTTGTACCTTACCTTGTGATGTACTGATTTCCCCCACCAAATCACGATAGCTAGGCACACTTTCTTTTTGTTTACCTTCAGGCTTATTACTCAAGTTATCAACATCAACCCATAAGGTACGATCCAGTACCACTGATAAATTTTCAGCAAGTTGAATTTTTCCTAATGCTTCAACGTCTTTAGGTAGATTACGATAGTCAAGATAATGGCTAGCCAGTTCAAAATCGCGAGCGCGAGCCGCTTTTAAGTAACCCTGCATTGAACTACGTGGCGTTATCCGGTCAAAGGCATCATAGGGCAAGTCATCTTCGAGAGATTCCTGCGCTTTTTCAGCTGTTGAAGGTGTATTGGTTTCTGATTCTTGTTTGACGGGCTTTTGTTCGACTTGTTCTTCCTTGCTGTCTTTATCAATTAAGGATTTAACGGTCACTTCTGGTGTGGTTGTTGCCCATAATGGCGCGTTAAACAACAGTAAAAAACACACTAATAACTTACTAAATTGTAATGAAAACTGGGTATTACAACGGCTCACGCTTTATTCCTTGTTCGATAAACATTAAATCGCTGAAATATTCAGCTAATTAAATTAGAGCATGGTTTGTGTAACTGTACAAAAAATAATTAAAAATCTTTGCAAGTAAGCGCTGAGATGATAGTTATATAGAGACTAAAGCAAAGGAAAACGATAATGCAGATTTCAAGTTCACTCATTCCTCATTGGTCGTCATTGATGATCCATGGCGCCATTGCCATCGTTTTTGGCTTGTGTGGTTGGTTTGCCCCAGAAGCTTCACTAGCGATTCTGATGTTTATTTTCGCCGCTTACTTTTTTGTCGATGGTGCCATTAGGACTTGGTTAGCTATTGCTTCAAAAAATGAAAACCCACTTTGGTGGATGCTATTAGTGGGTGGTTTAATTTCAATTGCTGCTGCACTTGTAACCCTGTTTGCTCCCAACGTAACGGCTATCTTAATGCTCTACTTTATTGCCGCATGGGCCATTGCTATCGGTGTAATTGAAATATTGATTGCGAGTAAACTACGTAAAGAGATCAGTAATGAGTGGCTGCTAATTGGTAGCGGTATTATTTCAATAATCTTTGGTGGTTATCTGATATTTAACCCAGGCGCAGGCATAATCACCCTCCTGTGGCTAGTAGCAAGCTATGCAATCGTGTTTGGCATAATGATGGTGTTACTTGCTTTGAAGCTGAAAAAACTCAATGAACAAGCATAAAAAAGCGGCTTAGCCGCTTTTTTTATTTTTGGCTGTTACGCCTTGTTAAAGCAATTTCACCATCAATATGAATATCGCGCTGCGGGAATGCGATAGTAATGTTGTTTTCAGCAAATACTTTATAGATGCTAAAACGCAGCTCACTGCGCACTTGGCGAAGCGGTGCTTCTGATTCAGCACATACCCAGAAAATAGCGCTAAAAGTTAAAGAGCTATCAGCAAAGTCATCAAACAATACTGACGATGCAGGTGTTTTTAAAATGGCTGGATGCTCATTAAGAATTTGCTTCATCAGCTTTTCAACCAATACCACATCTGAACCATAAGCAACGCCAACATTTACAAACGAACGAGCATTACGGTCAATTAAGGTCCAGTTAGTTACCGTGTTTTCTAATAAATGGCTATTAGGTACCAGCATATGCACACCATCGTTACGACGGATACGGGTTGAACGGGTATTAATAGTCTCGACAACCCCTTTTGCTGTACCTACTTCTAAAAAGTCACCAATACGAATTGGCCGCTCCCACATTAATATCCAACCACTAATAAAGTTATTAATAATGTTTTGCGCACCAAAACCAACACCGATAGCAATGGCACCAGAAACAAATGCAAACGCCGTCAAAGGAATATTGAGTACCTCAAGCGAGGTAAACACAAGTACTGCGATGGTCACAACAAGATAAATACGCGTGAACAGGTGAACTGTGTCAGGACCTAGGTTTTTTGCCTGCAATGCTTTTTTAATTAATCGACCAATCCAGGTGACCACAAACCACATTAAAAACAGTACCAAAGGTACTTGAATTACTTTTAGTACAGTAATTTGCACATCGTTGTAGGTGAACAAGACAAACGATAGTGCAGATTGCAGATCAGCAAGGGTCATAAATTAACATTCCTAGTAAAAAATGAGTTTGATTCAGTTGTGACTAAGTTTAGCACGGCATAATAGGTGAAAACTTGGTAAATACTAAGTTCTTTATGCGCAATATGCGCTAATTATTAACTATTTTAGACTACAGCTGCTATATACATAGAGAGAGCTTGAGGTTTCACAGGCTTTGAATAGCACGAGGAGAACACAATGTCACAAATGACGCTCACACAAAAACTTGCCACTTTACAACCCTTGGTCGATCTAAACTTATTTGAATCAAGTTTAGAGTACCGTAACCGCATCTTAAACTTACTTGCTGAGCAAGAACACTCACTGACTTTAATTAACAAAGAGTTTGGCAACGCTATGCCAGAAAGCTTTGGCTCAGAGAAAAAGTTTGTGTTGGGTTACAACTAACCTATGGTGATTTATTACCAACAAGATTTAAACTGGCAGCTAGTGCCACTTTTTACTTAAGTGAGCCATTAATACACAATTGATGGCTTTTTACGCACATTTATCCCCTCCATCACATTATTTGCGTTCAAATTCCCCATTCAGACGACAAACTTGATTGTTTCTAGCCAAAAATTTGATAAGTTAGAAAAGATTTATCCACATTTTTGGAGCTCTCATGCGTAAGACCTTAGTAGCAACTACGATTGCTAGTGTGCTTTTATTATCTGCTTGTAGTTCACAACAAGCCGACACTCAAACTCAAGTTGAAACTGCCGCTGAAACACAAACAGCTAATGTTGAAAACGTTCTTTTCAAGCCAAGCCCTTTACAATACATGGCCCCTGAGTTTGATAAAATTTCGACCAAAGATTACGAGCCAGCGTTTGAAGCAGGCATCGCACAGCAAAAAGCTGAAATTGCAAAGATTGCAAACAACCCAGAACCAGCAACATTTGAAAATACCCTTGTTGCTATGGAGTACTCTGGTGAGCTATTAGACCGTACGTCTGCGGCATTTTTTAATCTATCGGGTTTAATCTCTGACAGTGAGTACCAACGTGTCGCCGCGAAAATGGCGCCGATTATGTCAGCTCACACTGATGACATTTACTTAAACAAAGCTTTATTTGCTCGCGTACAAAGCATTTACGACAACAAAGCGTCGTTAAATGCAGAAGATCAACGTCTTGTTGATTACTACTACAAAAAGTTCGTTAACGCAGGTGCAAAACTAACTGAAGCTGAAAAAGCAAAAATGCGTGAAATCAACGCAGAGCTTGCCAAGCTTTCAACTGAGTTTTCACAAAACATCTTAAAGTCATTCAAAGAAGATGTGATTTTAGTTAAAGATAAAAGCGAGCTAGCGGGTTTATCTGAAGGTGAAATTGCAAGCCTTGCAGCTGCTGCCAAAAAAGCAGGTAAAGAAGGTTACATGATCACACTGGTGAACACGACTCGCCAACCTATCTTACAAAGCCTTGAAAACCGCAAGCTTCGTGAAAAGATTTGGACAACGTCTTCAACGCGTGCACAAGCAACAAACAGCCCTATCATCATCAAAGAAACTAAGCTACGTGCAGAAAAAGCGGCATTACTTGGTTATAAAGATTGGGCTTCGTATGTAATGACTAATCGTATGGCGCAAACAACTGAAAATGTTTACGGCATCCTTGATGACTTAGCACCGAAAGCGGTTGCTAAAGCAGAAGCAGAAGCAGAGCAAATCCAACAAGTAATTAAAAAGTCAGGTGAAACGTTTGCACTTCAACCTTGGGACTGGGCGTTTTACGCTGAAAAAGTTCGCCAAGAGAAGTACGACTTAGACCCAGCTTTAGTTAAGCCTTACTTTGAAATGCAGTCAGTGATCCACGACGGTCTATTCTTTGCGATGAATAAACTTTACGGTATTACCTTTAAAGAGCGTAAAGACCTACCGGTTTATCACGAAGACGTCATGGTGTTTGAAGTATTTAACGAAGACGGTAGCGCTATCGGCCTATTCTACATGGACCCTTACGCACGTGAAGGTAAACGTGGTGGTGCCTGGATGAGTGCCTATGTTAGCCAAAGCGGTCTTAAAGACACTATGCCTGTGATCTACAACGCACAGAACATTCCTAAGCCAGCTGAAGGTCAACCTACACTCATGACTTTCTCTGAAGTAACGACTATGTTCCATGAGTTTGGTCACGCTGCACACGGTTTATTCTCTGACGTTAAATACCCAAGTTTAGCAGGTACAGCCACTGCTCGTGACTTTGTTGAGTTCCCTTCACAAGCACACGAAGACTGGAATATTGAACCAACAGTACTGGCAAACTATGCCAAGCACTACAAAACAGGTGAGCCAATTCCAAAAGCGCTTTTAAATAAAGTACTTGAGTCACAAAAATTCAACCAAGGCTTTGATACAACTGAGTATTTAGCTGCGGCACTGCTTGATATGGAATGGCACTCATTTGGTGTTGATGCTGACGTTACAGACGTTCAAAAGTTTGAACATGATGCATTAGACAAGCACGGTATTGCTTACTACCCAGTACCACCACGTTATAAGTCTTGCTACTTCAGCCACACCTTTGCCGGTGGTTACTCAGCGGGTTATTACGCTTACCTTTGGACTGAAGTATTCGCAGCAGATGCGTTTGCACACATGACTGAAGAAGGTGGTTTAACACGTGAAAACGGTGATAATTTCCGTAAAGAGATTTTATCAAAAGGTAACAGCCGCGACTTAATGCAAAGCTACATTGAGTTCCGTGGTCAAAAACCAACAACAGACGCACTATTAAAGCGTCGTGGTTTAGTTGAATAATCACACTGTTGTTTAGAGTATGAGGGGTAACCCTCATACTTTTTAAGTATCAATTAAATTTTCACCCCGCTTTTATTCCTATTCACCTCAAAGTCGTTGTCAGTTAACTCGTTTTTGCTAATCTCAAAGAAAAACACGAGCTCACACATGAAAAACGCTTTACTTTTAGGACTTTGCTCAGCATTAGCTGCATGTTCATCACCCCCAGATGAGCGCGCTGACATCGTGATAGAAAACGCCCAAATTATTGATATGCAAACTGGGGCTATCGCAACACAGCAATCTCTTGCCATTCGCGATGGAATTATCATTAAACGTAGCGATAAACCTTTAAGTAGCCACTATCAAAGCTCAACATTGATTGATGCCAAAGGTCAGTATGTCATGCCTGGTCTATGGGATATGCATGTTCATTTTGGCGGTGGTGATGAGCTTATTGAAGAGAATAAACAGCTCTTGCCACTGTATTTAGCTTACGGCGTAACGACTGTTCGTGATGCTGCGGCTGATTTAAGTGAATCTGTACTTAGCTGGCGAGAACAAGTAAAACAAGGTCAGTTAGTGGGGCCAACTATTTTCACCTCAGGCCCGAAATTAGAAGGTAAAGGGTCTATTTGGCCTGGTGATTTAGAAGTAGAAACGACTGAAGAAATGCATGCTGCAATGGATCTGTTAGACAGCATGGACGTTGATTTTATCAAAATTACCGACAGCGCTTTAACGCCTGAGCTTTATCTAAAGGCAGTAAAAGAGGTTAAAAAACGGGGTTACCAAATTTCGGGGCATATTCCATTTTCATTGTCTGTGACTGATGTCTCCAAGGCGGGGCTTGATGCTATTGAGCATATGACCTATATGCTTAAAGCTGCGGCTAAAAACGAAGCGGATATTTCTGCAAAGGTTGCCTCAAAAGAGCTGAGCTATCGCACTGCGCTGCCCATTATCACCGCGCAGTTTGATGAACCAACAGCCATGAGAAGTTTACGGTTCTTGCTAACAACGACACCGCCGTGGTGCCAACCTTGATTGGTGGCAAAATAACGGCTTACATTGATGAAGATAATCATCAGGACGATGCCTATTTAGATTATTTAGGTAAGGGTTTAAAAGCGACTTATCAATGGCGAGTTGATAGAGCTAACAAAGACACCCCTGCACAAATCAAACAACGCAAAGAGCGTTTTATTAAAACCGCACAGTTACTCCCTATCGCCCAACAAGCAGGTGTGAGCATTATTGCAGGCACAGATGCAGGCTTTTTAAATTCGTATATTTATCCGGGGCTTTCTTTACACCAAGAACTGAGTATTTTTACTGAATATGGCCTAACACCACTGCAAACGCTGCAAGCTGCGACACTTGCGGGGCCTAAATTTTTAAAAAAACAACAGCAATACGGTGCCCTTAGTGAAGGCAAAGTAGCGGATCTCATTTTGCTTTCAAAAAACCCGCTTATTGATATTCGTAATACACAAACGCTAAAGGGTGTTGTCTCGCACAGCACGTTTTACGATAGCAACGCACTTGAGCTTTTAAAGCAACAAGCCAAAGCCTTTGTTGCCAGCCAACCCTAACCCCCCCATTGCCCATGACCGCGTATTATCCGTCATGGGCAATTTTAATTTTCAGCCATCTCATATACACTGCCCTTTTTGCACATAACTCGAATAACATGACCTACTTATTTGCTGTAACCCTGCTTTGGGCCTTTTCGTTTAGTCTTATTGGTGTCTATTTAGCAGGCCAAGTGGATGCATGGTTTAGTGTATTAATGCGTATTGGCTTGGCAACTTGCGTATTTTTGCCCTTTTTACACTGGCGTAAAACTCCTAAAGCCTTAGCCCTAAAGCTCATGGCAATTGGCGCAGTACAACTTGGTGTGATGTACAGCTTCTATTACCATTCGTTTTTGTACCTTAGCGTGCCCGAGGTACTGCTATTCACGGTAATGACGCCACTTTACATCACTTTGTTAAACGATTTGCTTGAAAAACGTTTTAATGCCAAGTTTTTATTCGCCGCATTACTGGCTATTTTAGGCGCCGTTGCTATTCGCTATGAAGGCGTCGATGAGAACTACCTTATTGGTATGTTAATGGTGCAGGCTGCCAATATTTGCTTTGCCACTGGGCAAGTAACCTACAAACGTTTAATGCAAGATGAGCAGCTCCCCCACTCTCGGGTGTTTGCTTGGTTCTTTGTTGGCGCTTTAATTGTCGCGCTGATTTGTTACGGTTTATTTGGTGATACCAGTAAGCTACCCACCACAACGACACAATGGGGCGTGTTAATTTACTTAGGCACGATTGCTTCAGGGCTTGGTTATTTTGCTTGGAATAAGGGCGCGACCATCGTCAATGTAGGTGCCTTGGCTGTCATGAATAATCTACTGATCCCAGCAGGGATCATCGTTAACATTGTGATATGGAATCGTGATGCCGATATCATCAAGCTTACCATCGGCGCAGCGATTATCTTATTAGCACTTATTATAAATCAGAAACTTAATAAAACTGCCATGGAGCAATGATAGGCTAAACTCGATTAGATTAGAGGAATGCTGTTATGCGCGCACTGGTTTTATGTTGTTTAGTTTTAATTATTCAAGGTTGTAAAAGTCTGCCTGAGGAGCAGGCAGTGCAAGTGGGTGCTAGGCCTTATTATTTAATCGACAAGATGACAGATGGACTTTTAAAGCAGCAACTTGCGGCATGCGGTAATGGCCCTTTCTATAAAACTGATTTTGTAATTGGTCATCGTGGCGCCCCTATGCAGTTTCCTGAGCACAGCAAAGAGTCATATTTGGCTGCTGCAAGAATGGGCGCTGGCGTACTTGAATGTGACGTCGCCTTTACTAAAGACAAACAACTCGTGTGTCGCCATTCACAGTGTGATTTACACACCACTACCAACATTTTAGCGATTCCTGAGTTGGCTGCAAAATGCAGCCAACCTTTTACCCCGGCCAAAGGCGGCCAACCAGCTCAGGCTAAATGCTGCACCAGCGATATCACCCAAGCTGAGTTTTTAACCTTAAAAGCTAAAATGGATGGCGCCAATGCAAATGCCAAAACCGTCGCAGAATATATGCAAGGTACACCAAGCTGGCGCACTGATTTATACGCAAACAGTGGCACTGTTATGACCCACCAGCAAAGCATTGAGTTATTCAAATCACTAGGTGTAAAAATGACACCCGAGCTAAAAAGCCCAGAAGTTAGCATGCCATTTAACGGTTTTAGCCAGCAAGATTATGCGCAAAAAATGCTTGATGAGTATCGGGATTTAGGTGTGAATAGCGATGATGTGTATCCGCAATCATTTAATCTTGAAGATGTGAAGTATTGGCTAAGCAATCACCCTGAATTTGCGAGCAACAGTATTTATCTTGATGGCCGAGATGAGCAAGCAGACTTTGATGCGATGGATGAAACAACTTGGCAGCCATCAATGCTGGCTCTGTATGACGATGGAGTACGCATTATCGCACCGCCAATGTGGATGCTTTTAAGCCTTGATGAGTCAGGTAAAATCGTGCCATCGCTTTATGCTATTAAAGCTAAACAAGCCGGACTGAACATCATTACTTGGAGTTTAGAGCGCTCTGGTCCATTAAATAATGGCGGTGGTTATTATTACCAGTCGATTGCCCGTGTAATTAAACAAGATGGGCAAATGATGAAAGTGGTAGACGTCCTTGCTAAGCAAGTGGGTGTGATGGCTATTTTCTCTGACTGGCCTGCTACTCTTACCTATTACGCAAGCTGTATGCAGTATCCTGCCTCAGAGAGTTAACTGAGCATCAATAAATTTCAAGGGCTTTTACTCGTCCAAAAGGTGGGGCTGAGGTATTATTCGCTAAACCGTTTTTTACAAGGATAAACATGATTATTCAGCACCATAGCCACGACATAGCGACCAACACAGGCGCAATGCGCACCAGTATTTATCGCCCTGTAGAAGAAGGTAAATACCCGTGTATTATCTTCTACTCTGAGATTTTCCAAGAAACAGCACCAATTGCACGCTCTGCGGCAATACTTGCTGGTCATGGCTTTGTCGTGTTAGTGCCAGAAGTTTTTCATGAGTTAAATCCTATTGGGACAGTACTTGCCTATGATGATGCTGGTAAAGACAAAGGCAATGCCGACAAATGGGCAAAACCGCTTGAGAGCCATGACTCAGACACTGACGCTTTAATTGCATTTGCACGTCAGCAAGATTACTGCACAGGGAATGTAGGTGCGATGGGCGTATGTATTGGTGGTCACCTTGCATACCGTGCTGCATTAAACCCAAGTATCAAAGCCGCTTTTTGTTTATACGCGACAGATATACACAGCGATACTTTACCAGCGCAAGCGGGTAATAACTCATTTGAGCGCATGGCAGATATTAAAGGTGAAATTCATTTTGTTTGGGGTAAACAAGACCCACATGTACCAAAAGAAGGCCGCCTTAAAATTTACAAACAAGCGGTGGCAACAGGCATTAATTACCAGTGGCAAGAAGTGAACGCCCAACATGCGTTTATGCGCGACGAAGGCGACCGATACGATCCAGCCCTTGCCATCAGCATGTATCAACAAGCCGTTGCTTTATTTAATCGCACACTTGTTTAAATCGTCATAGTGGCTACTTGATTAGTAAAATAATCCTTCAAGTAATCGAGTAAAACCCGCAGTTTTTTACTTCCCGCCGCCCCTGGCGGGAATACGCCATAAAGTTCAATATCAGCAGTTTTGTAATCATCTAAGATTGTGCGTAACAATCCTGCTTTGATCCTGGGTAGTGCATCATAAACTGGGATTTTCGCTAAGCCATGCCCAGCTTCTACAAAGGCAGTTCGTGCAGCAGCGTTATTGGTACTTATGCCACCACTAACAGCCACTTCAAAACGGCGTTTATCTTTTTCGAGCGTGACAACAGCACTACTTGGTTGATACACCACCCATGTATGATCTGCTAAATCGGCGATGCTCTTTGGTATAGGGTATTTTAAAAAGTAATCGACTGAACCGCATAAGCAAGTTGCCATACTTGCAAGTTTAGTCGCTTGTAAGTTTGAGCTTTCAAGGGCCACGCCTCTAATCGCTAAGTCAAAGCCCTCTTTGATGATATCAACCACATCATCACTAAGCTGTAAATCAATATCAATTTTCGGATACAAACGCTTAAACTGAGCCAGTGCCGGTACCACAAGTTGCAAGCCTACATTCACCGGACAACTCAATTTAATTACCCCAACCGGTTCACTCTTTAAGTTCTCAAGGTGTAAGTTAGCAGCTTCAGCGTGCTCGGTGATAGCCTGACAACGTTCATAATAAGCCATACCTGCTTCGGTGAGGGTCATGGTACGCGTTGAGCGGTTAAGTAACGTGAGCTTTAATTGCTGTTCTAATTTCTTTAAGTGATAACTAACTACAGCCCTTGATAAACCAAGTTGTTGAGCCGCTTTAGTTAAGCTGCCTTGCTGCACAATGTGGGCAAATACCACCATACTTTTTAGCTGCTCAAACGATACTTTCATACAAACTCCTAATCTAACCTGAATCATTGTATCAATTATTAAACCAATGAAGTCAAGTTTATCTGCGTTGTTTAATTCAACTCTCACCCCTATAGTTTTATCAACGATGTTTAATTCACAAAAAGGGATTCACTATGTCAGCTAAGAAAATTTTAATGGTACTTACTTCACACGATCAGCTTGGCGATACAGGCCATAAAACGGGTTTTTGGGTCGAAGAATTTGCAGCACCCTACTACGCCTTTATTGATGCTGGTGTAGAGGTAACTTTAGCCTCTGTTAAAGGTGGCCAACCTCCGGTTGATCCAAACAGTGCAGCCCCTGATGCGGCAACCGATGCAACAAAACGTTTTGAGCAAGACAGTGCGGCAAAAACTTTAATGGCTAATACTAAACCTCTTGCTGAAGTTAAAGCCGATGATTTTGATGCGGTATTTTACCCAGGTGGCCATGGTCCGTTATGGGATTTAGTTGATAACCAAGATTCGATTAGCTTAATTGAGCAATTTCTTAACTCAGATAAGCCAGTCGGTGCAGTATGTCACGCCAGTGCCGTATTACTGAATGCGAAAAATGCCGCTGGTAAATCTGTGGTATTTGATAAAAAAGTAACAGGCTTTAGTAATTCAGAAGAAGATGCCGTACAGCTTACCAAAGTTGTGCCATTACTTGTTGAAGATGAATTAATCAAACAAGGTGGTCAGTATCAAAAAACTGATGACTGGGGCGAGCTTGCGATTGAAGATGGCCTACTAATCACAGGGCAAAACCCTGCAAGTTCTGAGCTTGCTGCGAAAAAACTATTAACCAAATTAGGTTAAAATAGGTCAACATCCCCTAGACCTTTAGTAAACACCTTGCATATCAAGGTGTTTACCTTCACTTTTAATAAGTTATACTCATTCGGTCACATTGATTTAAGAGCTGCTCATCATGACTGAAAAAAAAGCTGTCAAAATTCCTCCTATCAGTAGTAAGCGATTCGCAATTTTAGGCATTATGCTGGTGTGCTTAGTATTGCAAATAGTTAATTCCCTACCCGGCATAAATTTAAACGGTTTAGGTATATTACCAAGGCAGATGTCTGGTTTATCAGGGGTGTTTTTTGCGCCATTTTTACATGGTGGCTGGGCACACCTTTTTAGTAACCTAGTGCCATTTGCTATTCTCGGCTGGCTAGTTTGCCAATTTAGCGTAAAACGCTTTTGGCTGGTGTTTGCAGGCACAGCGCTCATTGGTGGGTTATTAGTATGGCTATTTGGCCGCAGCAATATTCATGTAGGCCTAAGTGGTGTTATCTACGGTTTATGGGGCTACTTAATTAGCTACGGCATTATGCACCGCTCATTCAAAGCCATTTTAATCAGTATTGCGGTTGTTGTGCTATACAGCGGCCTGATTTGGGGTGTCTTTCCGCAGCGCATTCATATTTCATTCGAAAGCCATTTATTCGGTGCAATTAGCGGCGCATTCATTGGCTATATTATGGCAAAGCGTGATAAACAAAAGAGCCCTAAGCTTTAAACTGACAGCTTAAAGCTATAAGTTAGTCTCTTAACTTCATTGTCACCATCACGACGCCATGGTCGGTACTTTGATCATCATAGGCAAACTGTGGGTTGATTAAGTGCTGATCATAGGTGTGATAATCAACTACCTCGAAAAAGCTGCTCTGAAACCCGGCATCAAACTCACGGGATAACAAAATATAATCAAATACTGAGCTGCTACTACCAAAATAGTGGGTGGCTTCTCTGTCGTTCTCAGTGACAACATGGCGCTGATAGAGTTGCCAACTATCTTGTAGTTTAAACTCTGAACGAGATGGGCTATTTTGGCTATGACCGCTAAAACGAAGGTGGTCAGCGATTAAATGGTTAAGCACACCATCGTGTAACTCATTATTAAAGTCCCCCATCACAATCACAGGGTTATTGGTGTGCGCTCTGCGCTTAATAATTTCAACGAGTAACAGCGCTGCTTCACTGCCACGCTGCATACTTGATGCCCAGCGCCCAAGGGCTTGCGATTTTAACTGCATAACTAAGTTTTGCTGTTCGCTGTGGCTTTCATCATCTTGGTGATGGAGCATGCTGCGCTTAGATTTAAAGTGCACTACATAGCAATCGACGTGTCCTAAGTGAGGTACTTCAAGTGTCGCGCGAATAATACTGCGGCTAAAGTTAAAATTATCGCTCAAGCCCATCGCTAAAATATCATCTTGCTCTGCCTCAACCTGACTGACAGCAACAATTTTAAAGCGTGAGGCAATGGCCACAACCGGATCGCGATAAATAAAGTCATCAATCACCGTTGGCTCATCAACGACTGCAAAATAAGGGTAACCCTCTGCGTTAACTTGATGTTTTAGTTCATTGATACTGAACACTTCTTGAAAGCCAATAATATCTGGCTGCTGATTTTTAAGGTAATCGGCCAACCAGCGCTGCTTTTTGGCCCATTGCTCAGCGCTATAAATGCGCTGAAAATCATAAAAGGCGTCAGGTGGCGCTAAATAATTATATAAATTAAATGTCGCCACCTTTAATTGGCTGTTTTCTATCACTTAATTCCTTATTCGTGTAACCACTCAGAGGCAATAATCGGGTCTTCAAAGTATTTCACTTCGCCACTGATAAACCAGTTACCCACTTTGCTTGCCACTTGTTGCCAGTGTTTGTTACCAACTACTGCTATACGGCAAAACTCTTTGTTGTGTTTAAGGCCTAGCTTAAAATCATCCCACGCGGCTTGTAACTCCCAGCCTTCTAGTTCAGTAATATCAACATAGGCTCTTATTTTTGCACTCGGAACTGCCGCTACAGCATTATCTATAAGCGGAGTGAGAGTTTTATAATCCTCGTGGGTAAGCTTCCCAACAATTTTCATTGTGAGATAAAAAGTCGTGCCAGTGCGCTCAAGGCCAATGGCTAAACCATGCTTTTTCATGTCATCCTCCTTGTTATTCATAATTAATAACTGTACTTCCCTTGCTCTATCTGATCAACTAGGATGGTAGTCTCGTAATGACATTCATTAAAGCACAATTTAGGAGTTTCAATGAGTAATACCGACAGTTATACGCCACCTAAAGTGTGGCAATGGGATGCAGAAAACGGTGGTGAATGGGCGAAGACAAATCGTCCGGTCTCAGGTGCAACCCACGAGCAAGACTTGCCCGTTGGTAAACATGACCTACAACTCTACTCGCTTGCGACACCAAACGGCCAAAAAGTCACTATCATGCTCGAAGAGCTATTAGAGCTTGGTATTGATGAAGCCGACTACGATGCATTTTTAATTAAAATTGGCGATGGTGACCAATTTTCTTCAGGGTTTGTCAGTGTTAACCCTAATTCAAAAATCCCAGCCTTAATGGATCACAGTACCACACCCGTTACTCGCGTGTTCGAGTCAGGTGCAATTTTACAATACCTGGCAGAAAAGTTTGATGCGCTGATCCCAAGCGATCACGCCAGTAAAACAGAATGTCGTAATTGGCTGTTTTGGCAAATGGGCTCTGCCCCCTACTTAGGCGGAGGCTTCGGTCACTTTTATAGTTATGCACCATTTAAAATGCAGTACCCAATTGATCGCTTCACCATGGAAGTAAAACGCCAGCTAGACGTATTAAACCGTCATTTAAGCGACCATGACTACATGGCTGGTAGCGAATATTCAATTGCCGATATCGCTATTTGGCCTTGGTATGGCAGCTTGGTACTTGGCAATTTATATGATGCGGCAGAGTTCTTAGATGTTGAGTCATACAGCCATGTGATGCGCTGGGCAAAACAAATTGAGCGCCGCCCTGCTGTAAAACGAGGTCGTAGAGTCAATAGAACTTGGGGTGATGAAGCTGAGCAATTAGCAGAGCGCCACTCTAAGGAAGATTTTTAAGGGCTTAACGGCCCTTTTTCATAAAAATAAACAGTATGAAAAAGCTCAGTAAAGAAGATATCTATCAACGTCTTAGCAATACCGAAGATGCCCGTGCCTGTAAAGCGATTGATGAAGCTGCTTGTAAAGTGGTACCCGGCAATTTTATTACTTTATTAGTGAGCCAACTATTTAGTAAGTTTGCAGATGCCCTGCTAAACCCTAAAGTGACTCTGCCTTGGCTACTGCAAAGCATTAATGTACCAAGTAGTTTTATTGCTTGGCTTGTGCCTATTCGTGAGTCAGGCTCAATGTTGCCACAACTGGCCATCGCCAGTGCTATTCGTAGGCTCCCAGTTAGAAAGTGGGTTTGGGTGATTGGCGCCATAGTGCAAGCTTTGTGTATTGTAGGCATGCTTATTTGTGCTTTAACACTTCAAGGTGCAACAGCAGGTTTTGCTATCATCGCTATTTTGATTATCTTTAGCCTTGCTCGTGGCTTTAATTCCATTGCTGCAAAAGATGTATTAGGCAAGGTCATACCTAAACAACAACGAGGCAGCATTAGCGGTCTTGCTGCGAGTTTTGCAGGATTTGCAACGCTCACCTTTGGTCTTGGTTTATGGTATCTACAAAGCCTTGGCTATGAAAATGGGGTGTATGTTGCTTTAATGCTGGCCGCTTTAATGTGGCTGTTTGCAGCGCTCAGTTATAGCCGCATTCAAGAATACAAGGGCGCAACCGAGGGCGCTGAAAACGGCTTTTTGCATGCTTTATCAAAATTAAAACTGCTTTACCAAGATAAACAATTTGCTCACTTTATTATCACTCGTGCGTTGTTGCTATGTTCTGCTTTGAGCGCCCCGTTTTATATCGTTCTTGCTAGTGAACAGGCTTTCGACTTTTCACTACTTGCTACGTTTATGGCGCTTTCTGGGCTTGCCAGCTTAGTCTCTGCGCCTATCTGGGGTCGACTAAGTGACTTATCGAGCCGCAAGGTATTAGTGTTTGCTGCAATGCTCGTCACCCTCAACGGTTTCGCCGTTTATTTAGTTGCTTATCTGAGCCCACAAACGCTCAATGAGTTTTGGCTATTACCACTCTGTTATTTTTTACTCACCGTAGCTCATCAAGGGGTTCGCCTTGGTCGTAAAACCTACCTTGTTGATATGGCTGAAGGAAACAAGCGCACTGACTATGTCTCTGTTAGTAATACGGTGATCGGAGTTATATTATTACTGCTAGGTAGCGTCGGCTTACTAAATACCTACTTAACGACTGCTGAGTTAATTTTTTTCTACAGTATCTTAGGCTTACTTGGTGCAATTAGTGCGTGGTTTTTACCCGATGCCTAGACCCTCGGGTAAAAAAAGCGCATAATCGCGCTGATTTTATTTCCAAAAAGGACTTACTATGAAAAAGGCAGCGCTTGCACTTTTTACCCTACTTACACTTTCTGCTTGTAGCACCAGTGTGCCTATTCGTAACTTTGACGCAAACCCTGTACCGCAAATGGTATCTGGTAAACATGACCTTGAAAGTATCAAAACCAATATTTTAAAAGCATGTATGAAACTAGGCTGGACGTGTCGTTCAAATGCCGAAGGTCAAATCTTAGGTAAACTTGATATTCGTAAACACCAATTACGCGTTGATATTACGTTTAACGAGCAAGAATATTCTATTGATTACAAAGATTCGATAAACCTTGATTACAATGGCAAAAAAATCCACCGCCAATATATCAATTGGGTTACCAACTTAATGCGCAATATTGATGCTGAATTAGCCTATAAATAAAATTGACGCAGAATCAGGTATTAAAAAGGCGACCTAGGTCGCCTTTTCTCTGCTAGTTTTTTAAGTTCTTATCGAAGAACTCTAAAAACGCTTTCAACGTTTTAATTCTGTATGGCTGGTGCGATAAGTAATGATCGCCATCTTCAAGCTCAATGTAAGTAACATCTTTACCTTCGTCTTTAAGTTCATCATCCATTTCACGGCTATGATAAACAGGCACTACATTATCATCAGAGCCATGAACCAATAGCACCGGACGATTAATTTGCTTTGCAAAATTAACTGGTGAAACCTTTTCAAGTTTATCGCCATCAGTTCCAAATTGCTTACGCACAATTTCTTTATTAGTGAAATAACGCGCTTTACTAACAATACGCTCAAGATCAGTAACGCCAGCAAAGCTTGCTGCACATTTGAATGTTTCTGGGTGTTTAACCACCGCCATTAATGCAGCATAACCACCATAACTTGCCCCGCCAATACAGATTTTATCTTTATTAGCGATACCTTCCTCAACAAGCCAATTCGCCGCATCTTGCAAGTCATCTTGCATTTCTTTACCAAAACCTTGAACTGCAGCCATCTCAAATTCATGGCCATAGCCACTAGAACCACGGAAGTTTGGTTGCAGTACTGCATAACCATTATAAGCAAGTAATGCAGTCCAATAGTCAAAACCAGCGTAATCACGAGCCATAGGACCACCATGCGGGAACACAATAGTGGGTAGTTTATCGCCTTCTTTGTAACCCACAGGTAAAGTTAAATACCCTTCAATAGTTAAACCATCACGGGCTTTATAACTGATTTTCTTTTTACCGCTGTAAACTGTTTCATTTACATCTGGGAATGCGCTTGCAAATACCGTTAGCTCACTTGTATCGCGATTCCCAATCATGTAAGTTCCAGCACTATCATCACTTGTTAAATAAAGCACATATTGGCGCTGATCTTTACTGGTATCAATGATATCTATGTCAAATTTATCTTTTGGTAAAACAGCGCGTAAACCTGTATAGAGCTTATTTAAATCTTCATTCCAGTAACGGATCCCTTCATCTAATTGAGAGTGTGTAAAGCCTGCTACTTCACCTGTAAGTGGTGAGTAGAAAATATGACCGTCGAAGTCATAGTTATCATCGCTGAACACTAACTCTTTTTTCATGGTCGTTAGGTCCATTTTATAAAGCGCATCATAGCCATCTTTAAGAGCTTTGAAATAAAGAATATTAGGGTCTTTATCGAAGCCCAAAACAGTCACTACATCAGGGGTAAATGCTTTATATTTAAATAACGTTTTACGGTTATCTCTATCTTCATCGTAAAGAATATATTCAAATTCGTCTTCATCCATTTTAAGGGCAATACGCACATTACCTTGGCGGTCTGCTGTCCAATCAATCACTTTACTGCGTGAGCGCTGAATTTTTTTCTTACGAAGTGTATTTAAATTAAGTTCATACACGCCAGGGGCATTGGCAACATCAAAGTCACCTTGAACTAAAATTTTATCTTTTTGATCGGGTAAAAAGCTGATGACCTGATCACCAAATTGCGGTTGGCGTTCATCACGGTTAAAGTTCGGCTTTATAGCTAGTTTTGCCTTACCATCACCATTTATATTGTATGTATATAAACGCGTAGAGGTATATTTAGGGCCGCCAAATTGGCGTTGAATGTAGCGGGCTCCAAGTAACAAAACGTCGTCATTCGCCCACTCATACCAATCGAAGAAAATAGTGTGATTATCTGAACGAATAACAGCATCTGCTTCTTTAGTTTTGCGGTTATAAACCATTAAAACCAACTCACCATTCACATTTCGAATAAACGATATGTGTTCACCACTAGGCGAAAATTTTACTTGGCTAAAAGCCCGTAAAGAGGCAAATGATTCTACAGGGAGTTGCGTGTTTTCAGCAGCACGGGGCATTAAGCTCAGCACTGCAAAAAATGTAAGCAGTAAGTACTTCATAGTAAAGTCCATTTTTTTATTGTTCCGACAATATTAACATTAAATTACAAAAAAAGACTAACTCAAAAAAACTTAGGCATATCTTTCATTCGCTTAAAACGAACATAACACTCGATTAATAGCATTATTAATTTATTTTTTGATAATTATAATGGCTGCACTACTTCAGTTTTCTTAGGTGACATGATGAAAAAAGTACTTGTGTTAAGTTCATCTTTAAATGGTGAACAAGGTAATTCAACCAAACTTAGCCAACAATTTGTTGAGCAACTTGCTAACAACCAACAAATTTCAGTAACAACGCGCGATTTAAGCGACAATGCGATTGCTCACTTAACGCAGACAGAAATGGCTGCTTGGATGACTGATGCAAACGAGCGTAGCGATGAGCAAAAAGCACTTGCTGCAATTTCTGACGATTTAATTGCTGAACTTAACGATAACGAACTGATTGTTATTGGTATGCCAATGTACAACTTTGGAATTCCATCAACATTCAAAGCTTGGATTGATCGTATTGCTCGTGCTGGTATTACGTTTAAATACACTGAGCAAGGCCCTGTAGGTTTAATTGCAGACAAGAAAGTGGTGGTGCTTGCAGCACGTGGTGGTTTGTATCAAGGCACTGACATGGATACACAAACTAAATACTTAAAAGATGTACTTGGTTTTGTGGGTATGACTGACGTTGATTTTATTTATGCCGAAGGTCTTGCGATGCCGGGTGCAGAGCAAAGCTTAGAAGCAGCACAAAACGAAATAAAGACTTTTGCTGCAGCACTGTAATTAGCAGAGCATAAAAAAGCGGTCATCATGACCGCTTTGTGATTTACGCTGTGACCGATAACAGCGATTCACCTTCAGATAAACCAAACTTTTCTTGCACAGAGGCTAGAATCGCTTCTTTATCTTCTTCTCCCAGTTGATCAGAATATTGCGCTAACAACTCATCTAAATAACTGACAACTTCTTCAGTATCAACCTGCTCAAGTGAGTTACCACTAGGCGGAGGTGGTGGCGGACCAGGAGGACGCTCACCTTCAGGACGACCTAATTCACCGACTTCAGCGGCATCAAAGCCTGCTTCAGCCATAATTACTTCCATTTCTTGACCCGGTTGAATACCCGCATCTTTAAATGTTTGCATAATAGATTGTGCATCTTCTGCAGTTAAGTTTTCAGGATCAAACTGAGCTAAAGTTTCATTCATTAACTCTGTCTGTTCACTGGTTAACGGCTCTGCTTGCGGTCGTTGCATGGGCTGAAAATTCGCACCCGATGAGACACTGTTGATCATCGTTGATTTTCCTTACGTTTTGGTGGTTTATGGTTGTTGAACTCGTCTTCAGTTACTTCACCATTTTGATCAGTATCCATGTCATTAAAAATGGTTTGCAGCATATCTTCTGGCATAGGCTGTTCACTAAACTCAGTAAAATCAATCACCCCATTGCCATCAATATCAATCGTCGTAAAGTCAGGTCGCTGGGGTGGACCGCCTTGATGGTCGCGAGCAAAGCAAGCGGGCGCTGTGACTAACAACGAAATAGCTAAAACAGAAAGTGCAGATAAATGCTTCATAGCGAACCTCTTATGTCATTCAATTGACCATAAGCATAATCTGAATATCATTCAAAAGTGTGTGGGCAATATGCTACAAATGTGGAAACTTTGTGGATCGTTGTAGCAATTAATCGAAGTTGTAACTTGTTACGTATTAAGAGCAAAACACTTTTTCAACTCCACGTTTATGGCAGACTCAAAAAAACAAAAAGTAAATCTTGTTTGGTTCAAACGTGACCTAAGACTGTCTGATCATCAACCACTTGCCAGTGCGATTGCATCAGAGCTGCCTTGCTTACTCATTTATAATTTTGAGCCTCTATTACTCGACGACCCCCATTACAGCTTAAGGCACTGGCGTTTTGTTGCTCAGTCACTAAAAGACATCAACCAACAACTTGAAAAATACAACGCTGAAATCGCCATTTATAATCAAGAAATGATTACCTTGTTAGAAACCCTCAGTGAAGATTTTGATATTGCAGGGGTTTATAGTCATCAAGAAATAGGCCTAAACAATACATTTGAGCGAGATAAACAGGTCACACGCTGGCTAAACAGTAAAGCAATTCCATGGCACGAAACGCCACTTGGAGGTGTAAAACGAGCGCGGCCAAAACAGTTTGATTGGCAAGCACATTGGCATGGCGTGATGAACCAACGTCTTGTAACGCCAAATTGGCAAGCATTTAATGCAGTACTGCCCAATAATTACCAAGCAGCGACCTGTGTTGATGATTTTCTAAAGCACGACCCGCAGTTTCAATATGGTGGTCCTCATGCAGCTAGAGCTTGCCTACAGAGCTTTGTAGAAGAGCGTGCAAAGAACTACCAAAGTGGCATCTCGAGTCCTTCCAAAAGTAGAGATTCATGCTCTAGGCTTTCGCCTTACTTAGCCTTTGGCAACTTGAGCCTCAGACAAGTTTATCAAACCCTAAAATACTATTTAGTAAAGCAGCCTTTAAGCTGGCGTCGCTCATTACATGCTTTCGAGTCAAGGCTTCACTGGCATTGCCATTTTATGCAAAAGTTCGAAACTCAATGCAGCATGGAGTTTGCACCGCAAAATGCGGGCTACAAGCACTACCCTTATCGCGATGATGAACATGTTGCTGAGCACTTAAAGCGCTTTGAGCAAGGTCAAACAGGTATTCCTATTATTGATGCGTGCATGCGCTGCCTCGCAGCAACAGGTTACATTAACTTTCGAATGCGCGCTATGCTAGTCAGCTTTATGACTCATCATATGAACATTCATTGGCAATCAGTCAGCTTTATTTTATCGCGTTATTTTTTAGATTTTGAGCCGAGTATTCACTACCCACAAATCCAAATGCAAGCATCGGTCACAGGAACTAACACCATTCGTTTGTATAACCCAATAAAGCAATCTGAAGACAAAGACCCAGATGGTATATTTATAAAAACATGGTGCCCTGAGCTTAAAAACTTACCGATAGAAGATCTCCACCAGCCATGGCAACAACCGCCAATGGAAGCCTTGTTTAATAATTTTAAACAAAGCGAAGACTACCCAGAGCCCATGGTCGATATTGAACACGCAGCCAAACAAGCACGTGAGCGGTTATGGTCATTTCGAGAACGTGATGACGTAAAACGTGGCACAAAAGCCGTACTGCATAAGCATGTGATAAGCCTTAAAAGACAACGCCATGGCTCATAAAAAGCTGAATTTACCCAGCAAAACCTGCCCCGTTTGCGACAGGTCATTTATGTGGCGTAAAAAATGGCAACGTGACTGGGAGCATGTTAAATACTGCTCAGAACGTTGCAAGCGTGAGGCAAAAAGAAATATTGGCGTTTAAGTTGCACTTATATCGTGAACTCACCGTTTTCGGCACAAAACCCTGAAAGCCTTTCACGGTCGTCGAAAAAATTTACAAAGGAGATGACGATGACAATTAAAAAATCTGCACATACGAGTTGGTCTGGTGATATTAAATCTGGCAAAGGCTATATTTCTAGTCAAAGTGGCGCGCTTGAGAAACAGCCATTTGGCTTTAATACTCGCTTTGAAGATAAGCCAGGTACTAACCCTGAAGAACTGGTTGCAGCGGCACACAGTAGCTGTTTTAGCATGGCGCTATCGCTGGCACTAACTGAAGCAGGCTTTGTCGCTGACGACATAACGACCAAAGCAACAGTGAGCCTTGATGAGGTTGATGACGGCTTCGAAGTGAGCCACATTGCACTTGATGTCAGCGCAAAGATAAAAGAAATCTCACTCGAAAAGTTTGAGCAACTTTGTGAGCAAACCAAGCAAGGCTGCCCTATTTCTAAACTGATGAATGCCGAAATATCACTCACCACAACGCTTAATTAATCTCTGTAGGCCAAGCACTGCTTGGCCTTTTCACAAACTAACAGACCCACAACACTTTATTACATTCTTTTTACCGCCTCGTTGTATTATCTTTATAAAGCAAAACCAAATACAACAAGGATATGTATGATTAAAAAATTAGCCCCGATCGCTCTTGCAACACTTGCTTATTCAAACTGCTCAATCGCCACAGAACAACAAGTAAGTAAACAATGGTTCAACAGTATCGAATACACTCATATTAATAATGACTATTATGACTTTGATGGCTATCAATTAGTAAGCCATTACTACTTTGAAGAGCAGCAAAACTCGGGGGTGCTCGATGATTATGGTTACCTAGATACAGATACAAACTTTCGAGTGAATTACTCAGGAGGAGACTATTACAACGATATTGGTTTATCAGGCGAGTATTTTTTTAACAACTGGTTTGCTGTAGCTGATATGAGGGACGTGAGGGATTTAGACAATTACACGCTAGGACTTGGCTACTTATTTGCCGATGCCTTAAAAGTCTCTGTAAATAGGGATGTGCGTAGCTATGGTGATGATTATTTCCGCTTGAAAGCGCAGTATAACCTCCAAATCAACGATAAGGATTACCTTGGTTTTAGCGCAGAAACAGATGATGAACTCGACGTTTGGAATGTCTCTGCCAGATACTTTAATCATTTAAGCGGTAGCCATTACATTACCGTCGATGTTGGCCATCAAGACAGCCTTTATAATTCAGCAAGCAATGCCATGATCAGCTACTACTTCGGCGATCACTATGCCATAGGTGCAGGGTTGGATGATTCTGAACTCGTTTTACAAGGTAAGTACTTTATTAATGATAAATACTATTTAACCGCGAATTACACTGAAAGCGGCTCTGCTGAACTTTATAACCTTAAGTTTGTTGCCCAATTCTAAATAGGAATGAGTCACCAGTTTTAAACAAGAACGCCGCTATAAAGCGGCGTTTTCAGTTTATAGAATTACATATTACCTAGCTTCATAATCATTGCAGTATACATTTTTAAGTTCAGTGCTAACTGCTCTTCAGTAATAAACTCATGCTCTGAGTGACCTGTGTACTTTTTACCTGGCATTGATGGACCAAATGACACCGCATTATCAAACAGCTTAGCATTTGTGCCACCACCAATTGACACAAAGCCCGCGTCCTTATCGCCGGTAAAGTGCTTAAAGATATCGAGTAATGCTTCTGCATGAGGCGCACCATCTAACAGCATTGGCGTACCAATAATAACTTTAGTGTCTTTTAACGTAGCACCATTAGTGGTTTGCCAAGCACTAAGTGCTTCATTAATTTGCTGCTTAAGCACCGCTTCTTGTTTACCTACCGGACGACGCATATTAATCGACAGTTTAATGTCGTTACCGTCGCGGCTTAATAAGGTAGGCGAAACAGTCATCGGGCCCATAAAGTCATGCTTGTAACCAATTTCACCGAATTGCGCGCCGTATAAATCAAGGCCAATTAGTTGATTGATAAACTCAATGGCTTGACCATCACTATTGTTCTCAAGATCAATACCTTTAAAGATTTCTGCAAGGTGCGCAATGGCATTTTCACCCGCTTCTGGCTCAGATGAATGCGCTGAAATCCCCTTCACTTGGACTAACAAGCCATTGTCTTGCTCTGTCATCGCCACTTTGACGTTTTTAAGCTTAGCGACATTGTCGTGTAATTTAGCCACTGTCGCCGCATCAGCGTTATGCACTAACACGCTGGCATCTTCAGGGATTTGGCTAACAAAGGCGCCGCCTTTTAAATCACTGACATATAAGCCTGTTTGTGCTGAGGTCGCAGAGAAAGTCGGCGCAATTAGGCTCCAGCCTTTTTCTGCAACAACCACAGGGTATGAAGCATCAATAGTGACAGCATATTTTGGTTGCTGATAGGTTTTCATGAACTCTTCGAGTGGTGCCCAGTCAGACTCTTCTGCAAGGTAAACCATTAATTCAATACGGTTATTTAAGGTAATACCCTTGTCTTTAATCGCCTTCATTGCATGCAGTGCAGTCGCAATTGCGCCTTTATCATCTTCTGTACCACGAGCTATTAGCTTTCCTGGCTCAGAGGTTTTATCCATTTTAAAAGGACTTTGCTGCCATTTACTGGCATCTGCAGGTTGCACATCACCATGGGTTACTATGGTTACTTTGTCAGCTTGGTTACCCATGCCAATTAACACTGTGTAGCCTAAATCTTGATAATCAAAACCAAACTGCGCCGCTTTCATTTTTAAGAACGACTTAAAGCCAATAAAATCTGGGTTATCAGGAGTCGCTAGACCTTCTTTATTTACCGTTGGATACGAAACTAAATTCTCTAAGGTATGAATTTGTGCTTGTTGATATTGCTCTACCGCGTAGCTAGCCAGCTTTTCACTTTGCTCAGACACAGTTGCCTGACTAGAGAAAGCACTTAATAAAAATGCAGCAAGTAATGAATGTTTCAAGATAAGCTCCAGAGTTTAAGAAGGTTTTTAGAAATTCACCTTGATTGTAACGCTTATAACGCCGACATAACATCTCTAATTAAAGCAAAATAGATCGATTAAAAATACCAACAAGGTACAATAGCCACTCACCCTATTAATTCGTTTGTTAGACTCATGAACCGCAGAAAAAAGATCTTCACTAAACTTAAGCAAAAAGATAAGCGCGCCAATGCAAAATTGCATAAAAGCAATAAACCGGCCTACATCTCAAAAGCAGAACGCGAAAAATTAGCACAGCAAGAAGCTGAGCAGGAAAATTAAAATACCTAGCGGTAAGCGGTAAGGTTGTAGGCGCGATTTTACATCGCGCAACATGCAAAATAAATTTCACGCCTACGGTAAAGACATTTATTTTCACAAAGAGGATAAGAGGCGCTGCGCTTTAGAGGAAAACAACAAGTAATCCAGTGTTTTCCCTCATTGTCTTCTCATTCTGTTTTCTTTGTGCAATTTGTTTTAAAGCGAAATAAATTTCACGCCTACATCAAAGACATTTATTTGCACAAAGAGAATATGAGGCGCTGCGCTTTAGAGAAAACAACAAGTAATCCAGTGTTTTACCTCATTACCTTCTCATTCTGTTCTCTTTGTCAATTTGTTTTAACGCGAAATAAATTTCACGCCCACATCAAAGACATTTATTTGCACAAAGAGAATATGAGGCGCTGCGCTTTAGAGGAAAGCAACAAGTAATCCAGTGTTTTACCTCATTGTCTTCTCATTCTTTTCTCTTTGTGCAATTTTTTAACGCGAAATAAATTTCACGCCTACGTCAAAGACATTTATTTGCACAAAGAGAATATGAGGCGCTGCGCTTTAGAGGAAAACAACAAGTAATCCAGTGTTTTTCCTCATTGTCTTCTCATTCTTTTCTCTTTGTGCAATTTGTTTAAACGCGAAATAAATTTCACGCCTACGTCAAAGACATTTATTTGCACAAAGAGAATATGAGGCGCTGCGCTTTAGAGAATACAACAAGTAATCTATTGTTTTTCCTCATTGTCTTCTCATTCTGTTTTCTTTGTGCAATATGTTTTAACGCGAAATAAATTTCACGCCTACATCAAAGACATTTATTTGCACAAAGAGGATAAGAGACGCTGCGCTTTAGAGGAAAACAACAAGTAATCTATTGTTTTACCTCATTGTCTTCTCATTCTTTTCTCTTTGTGCAATATGTTTTAACGCGAAATAAATTTCACGCCTACGACAGCTTATGTCACATTTATATCGGACACGTGATCTGACTCGCTAACTTTACTCTCGTAACTAGAAACTCTGGTTTTAATCTGAAAGCTGACAGCTCTCTTCACTCTTTACCCTAGCAGCTTGCTAACTTAACTCTAGCAACTCGCTAACTCCCTAACCTAAAACCTATAACTCACACTGGCATTATACGAACGGCCTTGTCCGGCAAGTTGCTCAAAGCCATTGCTCATATCTTGCTTGTAATTAGCAATGCTTACACCGCCAAGTGGCTGTTGGTAATATTCATCAAGTAAGTTGGTAATTGCTAACTTAAAGGTTAAATTTTGCCACGTTTTCTGGCTTGAGATAGCCAGTAACTGATAACTGTCGGTTTGGTTTTCTAAACGGCGCTCATCAACATGAGTTTTACTATCAACAACCCATTGCCAGCTCAGTGCGTTTTGCCAGCCTTTGTATTCGTGCTCTAGGCTCAGCTCAGTGTGCAGTGGCATAATTTGATATAAGTCTTCATTGCTATCATCACGCTCACCATGAGTACTGGTTAGTGAGCCTTTTAATTGCCATTTTCCTGCTTGCTTTGAGTTGTAAAGCTCTACCAAGCCCGCCAGTTTTGCACCGTAAAGAGTGGCATCTAGGTTCGTAAAAGTAAGAATATTACGCTTGGTATGCGCCATGTCGGTGCGATTAAAGCTCTTAGTCACTTCAGCATCAATATAATCATTTACTTGCGTGTACCAAACATTTGCCGTTACTTGCCAGCTGTCGTCTTTGGCTAATTTGGTGTAGCTAGAGCTTAACGTATGAGCTGTTTCAGCTTCTAAATCTGGGTTACCAATATAACCATTACCATCACCAAACCAACCAATCATGGTGGTTGCCATCGTACCTACACCCCAGCTATAACGCTCATATAAATTAGGGGCGCGGTTTTTACGAGCTAAACCAAATTGTAGCTCATCGTTGTTCGATAATTGATAGCGAGCAAGTAAAGTAATATCAACTAAGGTGTCGTCACGTTTACGGTCTAATTGGTTAAATTCCATCGCAGCTTGGGCGTCGGTTTTTGACATATCCATCATTGAGCCCATATTAGCCATACCGCTCATGCCACCTTCGTTATAAGCCTGCACTTCGCCAGTATCTGTGCTGACTTGCTCAACTCGAACACCTGCCGACACCCACCATGCTTGGTTTACTTGGTTTTGGTACTCCGCAAATGCCGCAAGGCGGTCACGTTTGCCATCGTTAATGTTTACGTATTCATTTGGGCCCATCATCATTGACCCTGTAACCGCTGGCCACCAATCATCAATTCGATAACCGTAATATTCTTGCCCTAGCATTAGTGATGACTGTTTTGATAAGTCAGTGCGCCAATGAACTTGGTAACTGTAATCTTGTGCATCGGTATTCATCGGCATCATGCCGGTTTTCTCATTACTGAAAAACCCCATTTCGTGTTTTACATCATGCGCATTCACTTGCACCTGCAAATCACCATTTTCAAGCTCACGTTGATACTGAGCAACGAAACCATAGCTGGTGTTATCGGTCATATCCATGTATTGATTTGCAAAGCCTTGGTAAGGAATTTTTTGATGCGTCAGCTTAACCACAAGCTGTTGTTTCTCATCACGAACAGCGCCCGTTAAGGCATGATTTTGCACTCGATATAAGGTATCAAGTACACGCTCACCATGCCCATCATCATAGCTGTTAGCATCTTCAAAGCTGCCTTGGTAAGACAAGCTAAACTGTTTGCTCGCAAGGCTGGCACCTAGCGCGTATGCTTGGCTATCGTTAACGCTTTTGTACTGAGCGGTAACATAGCCTGCGCGCCAGTTCACTGAGTCTGTATCACTAAATTCAGGGGCAATCGTATTAACTCTAATAACACCGGCAATATTATCACCGCCACTGCTTACCGGTGATACACCAGCAACAACACTGTAAGAGGCAATTTGGTTTGCCGACACATAAGAGAGTGGCGGGTTCATTTGGTTAGCACACGCTGCTGTAACATCAGCACCATCGACTAAAACTTTAACTCTATCGCCCATCATGCCGTTCATTACTGGCAAATTAGACACACCTCCGGCTGCTGAAAAATCAACACCTAAATCTTTCAGTAACGCATCTGCAGAGCCAACTAGTTGATGGTTATTTTGGGCATGACCTTGTACTTCTATCACTTCAATAGAATCATCAGCAAAGGCAGAAATACTTAAAACACAGCTAAGTGCTGCAGCAATTTTGGAAAATAAAAAACCAGGGCGAGAAGATTGCGTGTTCATAACTCTTTTAAAATCAAAGCAAATAATTAATGACGCCGATTATAAAACTCATTAATTAGTCTGAACACGTGACATATTGTCGCACCCTGTCACAGGTATATAACTTAGCGCAAAACCACTAAAGGAATACGGCTATCTTCAAGCATTTTTAAGGTCGTGCTGCCTAAAAAGAATTGTCGCCATTTAGAGTGACCAAATGCGCCCATCACCATTAAGTCAACGGCGTGGTCACTTTTATATCGCCACAGCGCTTGGTAAACATCGCCATCGAGCATGCGCGCTCTCACATTAAAGCCGTTTTCAGCCAACCTTGCTGAGGCAGTATCGAGTTTGTCTTGGCTGTGACCGTCTTGTTTATCAACCATCACCAAGTGGCAATCTAAGCCGGATAAAATCCCGCCATTGATAATTTGTGTAATCGCTTTGTCGGTACTTTCGCTGCCATCATAAGCCAGCATAAAGTTTGTGGGCTCATGAAATTGCGGCGGCACAATCGCAACCGGGGTATGCACCTGACGGATCAGCGTTTCAATATGTGAGCCTAGTACTTTAAAATCATCGTAATGGCCTTTACCAGAGCGGCCAATAATCATCACACGGGCATTGTCTTCATGTTCAAGTAAAGCATCAACAAGACTCATTGAAAGCTGCTGTTGCTCAATCTCGTTTAAGCCTGCATGCTCGGCTTTTTTCATTGCTTCATCTAGCAATAATTGACCGTGCTGCGACGCTACTTTGTTGCGCTCTTGCTCAAGTTTTGATAATTGCTCTAACAATGAAGTTTGCGAACCTAAACCAATAATTGCGGTTAAATCATCACTGCCCTGCGGCAAAGGTGGCTCTAAAGCATGCAGAAAATTAATTGGATGGCTGGAGCGCTTAGAAATCCAAATAGCCGTTTCTGTCACCGCATCGGTCATGCATGAACCGTCGATACAAGCAAATATCTTTTTCATTGCGCTCTCCTTTAAACCAATTTAATTCACCAAGTATAGTTGGCTTTTTCTCTGTATTTATTTTGAACAGCAAAGACTTAAGAAGTTCAGGTTATTTTCTTATAGCAAACAAATATAGAACGTTCCAAAAAGTACTGTATCAACCCCATTAATTTGTATTACAATAGCGCTGGGCACACATCTCTACTCCAGAACAAAGTATTTGTTACTGGCACTTTCAATTATCAAAAATCTATTTTGTTTTTAAATTTATTTTAAAGGAATTACATGACTAACGTAGCCAACTCCCAAGGCAACGCAAGCACGTTTACCATTCTGATAGTATTGGCTTTAGGCACATTCATTTTAGGCCTATCAGAATTTTCTATGATGCCAATGTTGCCCCTGATCAGCGAAACATTTTCGTCTACGCCAGCGCAAAGTGGTTATGCCATCAGCGCTTACGCGATAGGCGTCGTCGTCGGTGCACCGCTATTTATGATCACAACCGCCAACATGCGTAAGCGCAATGCACTGTTGATGTTTGTCAGTATGATGTTTTTATTCAATGGCTTAAGTGCTTTTGCAAACTCGCTTGAGCAACTTATTTTATTTCGCTTTTTAAGTGGTTTACCACACGGTGCCTACTTCGCCGCTGCTATTTTATTGGCTGCCGACATCGCCCCTGCCGATAAACGCGCAAGCTTTATGTCAAAAGTGTTTATGGGTTTAACCATTGCCACTATCGTTGGTGTGCCCATGGTCACCTTAGTGGGGCAAAACTTTAGCTGGCGTTATTGTTTGGCAGGCACCGCTGTACTTGCGTTAGTTGCCTTGGCATTGATTGTGAAATACGTACCTAACGTAAAAAATACCGCGCCAACATCGATTCTCGATGAGTTAAGTGTATTAAAGAACAAGCTCGTATGGACCATTCTAGGTATCATCATTATTGGTTTTGGTGGTGTATTTTGTGTTTACACTTACATTGCCGACACTATTTTAGAAGTCACCCATACCCCTGCTTACACTATCTCTATTGCTATGATCATGTTTGGTATTGGTTGTACATTAGGTAACTACCTATTAGGTAAAGCCGCCGACCACTCACCGCTGAAAACCACAGGGGCTGCGCTAATTGGTGCTGTAGTATTTGCAGCCAGTTATGTAAGCGCAAGCCATAATATTTGGCTGTTATACGCGGTGATTTTCTTTATTGGTTTTAGTGTTGGTTTAGGTACCGTGATCCAATCGTTATTAATGGATGTATCACCACAAGGGCATGCCATGATTGGTGCGCTAGTACAGTGTGCGTTTAATACTGCCAATGCCATAGGCCCTTGGCTTGGCGGCATGGCTATTGCTGGGGGCGCACTCCCTAGTCAAACAGGCTATGTTTCGGCGGCATTATTCTTAGGTGGCTTTTTAATGTGGTCGTTAAGTGCGATGCAGATGAAAAAACAAAGCTGTAAGCTCTCAAAAATGTAGTAGCGATTTTATATCGCGTAGGATAAATGGCGTTTAACCTGAATGATTTAACATTCGGCGTTAAAACGCCTCTTACGCTATCAGACTTACTCATCCTGAAATATCTCTTCGATACTCAGGTTAAATAAACGCGCGGCTTTAAATGCTAATGGCAAACTTGGGTCAAATTTACCTTTTTCAATCGCATTAATGGTTTGCCTAGACACATCCAAAAGCTCTGCGAGTTTCGCTTGGGTGTAGTTGTGCTCAGCACGAAGCACTTTCAAGCGGTTTTTCATTCTTCGCCCTCGTCGTTTAACTGCTTATTCATCATTAAAAGACTCACCAAATAGGTTAAGCCCATAAAGAGCACGAGGTGCGATATATCTTCTTTAAAGCTTATTAAACCACTTGATTGCACCACCGAGTAAGCTAAACCAAATACCAAGCTTGCACCCAAGGTAATGGCCATTGCATTAAGGTGCATACGCTGCTGCAGCTCATCCATTCCTTGTAGTTGTCGTTTGTTCGATAAAATCATCATGATGCCAACTACTACATTGATTAAGATTGCCACAACACTAAAAATAGCCTGCTCTTGCCATAAAAAATGCGGCCCAAATGAGGCAATTGCTAATGTAATCACCCATGCTGATGTCCATTTAGCGAGGTTTAGCGTGTTCTGCTTATTACGTTGTTTAAAGGTTAATCCTGTTTGATTCATTATTCTCACCTTAAAAGTAAAGTAAACTTGACTAAAGATTAACCTAGTAACACAAAAAGTCAAACAAACTTTACAAAAAGTTTTATATACACGACATCAATATGATTTTTTAATGTCAGAAAAGGCAAGGCGCTTGCTGTTGATCTCATAATATTGTATTAATCAAAGTATCCCGTAATCTAATATAAAATCGGTCCAATCGGACTGCGTTTCTAACAATAACAATGAAGATAACACTATGAATACGGCGCTGTTTTTCGTTGGCGAATGGCAAGTTACTCCGGCTACTAATTCAATCAGACGCGGTGAACAAACAAAGCATCTTGAACCCAAGGCGATGGATGTATTACTGCTGCTTTGCGAAAAACAAGGTGAGCTACTAACAAGTGAAGAAATTATCAGCCACTGCTGGCCAAATGTGGCGCTCGGTGACAACCCCCTACATAAAGTGATCACCCAATTACGTAAAGCCTTTGATGATAAAGCAAGCGATCCGCATTACATAGAAACCATTCGTAAACGCGGTTATCGGGTTATTGCCGAAATCAACTTTCCACTCAACGAAGAACAAAAAGCCAGCCAAACCAGTTGGCAAGGTGATTCGCCCTTTGTTGGCTTAAGTGCATTTGCACCAGAGCAAGCCGATGTGTTTTTTGGTCGAAACAAACAAATTGCCACTTTGCTACAGCGGGTATCGGCTCAAATAGAGTTTGGTCGCGCATTTTGCTTAATTTTGGGAGCCAGTGGTTCAGGTAAATCGTCGTTAGTTAACGCAGGTGTATTGCCCGCTTTAATGTCGAGTAATGGCTACGATGGCATTAGAGTACATAGTTACTGCCAACTCGACTTTGCCGATGTCAGCAAAGAGCGCTTACTGCTTGATTTAGCCTCAACCTTGCTCGATTTAGAAATAAACGACGCACCTGTACTTAGCGATATAAGCGCCGATGCGTTGGCTGAATTGTTATTAACAGATCCAGAACAGGTTATTTCCCGCTGTAAAGCAGCACTTGCAACGCTAAATAAAGAGTGCACTACACCCTATTTATTTTTATTTATCGACAGGCTCGAAGTGCTATTGTCATCACCTTTATTTAGCGATGACGAGCGCAACCAGCTGTTAGCACTTATTGAGCGCTTAGCAACAAGTGGCTGCATGATCATTTTTAGTGCCTGTCGTAATGACTTTTACCCGCAAGTAGTGAGTCAACCAAGTTTAATGGCAGGTAAAGCCAACGGCGCACACTTTGATTTATTAGCGCCAACTCGCTCTGAGCTTAAGCAAATGATCCGTTTGCCAGCACTTGCAGCAGGCTTAAGTTGGCAACATCACCCAGAGCATCACACACCGCTTGATGAACAACTTTGTAACGATACTGCCAATAACCCAGATGCATTGCCAATGCTGCAATACACCTTGCAACAGCTTTATTTACAGCGAAGCCCAGGCAACGAATTATTGTTTTCTGAATACCAAGCGCTTGGCACCATCGAAGGAGCTATCGGCCAAAAAGCCGAACAGGTATTTTGCCAATTACCCAAAGACCAACAAACTGAACTTGCTGCAGTTCTTTCAAAATTGATCACCTTAAACCCAGATGGCGAAACACTCACCAGCCGTGCAGCACATTGGAGCGAATTAACCAGCCCAGCTGCGACCAAGCTTGTTCAGGCTATGGTCGACAGCCGCTTGTTTGTGTCACACCTTAAAAATGAGCAAGCCTGCTTTAGCCTTGCCCACGAAGCGCTGCTGCGCCATTGGCAACGCGCCATAGATTGGGTGCAAGAGCATCAACAAAGCTTAGCAATTCAAAGCCGTGTGCAACTTGCCACCGAGCGCTGGCTGCTTGAACAAAAGCACAGCGACTTTTTATTAGCGCAAGGCAAACCGCTGCAAGAAGCACAAAGCCTTGTGAGTAACCCTATGTTTAGCTTATCGAGTGACGAGCAAGCGTTAATTAAAGCTTCTAACAACAAAGCCAAACGTAAAAAGCGCGTGTTACAAATAACGGCGGCTGCACTTGTGTGCTTAACCTTTATTGCCACATTTATGAGCGTGCGCAGCTATCACGCCGAACAAGTAGCAAAACAAAAACGCCAAGAAGCTGAGAGTTTATTGGGTTTTATGGTCGGTGAATTTGCCGACAAACTCAGAAGCGTAAGGCGTATGGATTTACTGGATGGTATTAGCAACAAAGCCCTTGAGTATTTTACCAATCAAGACGAGGAAGTTGCCTCGTTGTTTGACTTTAGCGATAAACAAGCCCAGTTTAATAACCGTTTTCAATACGCTCAAACCTTAGAGGCCATGGGTGAAGTGGCCTACTCTCGCGGCAAAACCGACGAAGCCTTCACCGCCTTTGAAAATGCGCGAACGCGCCTAGAATCATTACTAAAAATTCAACCCAATAACCTAGATGTTTTAATGCTCGCAGGGGTCAATGCCTTTTGGCTTGGTAATTTAACTTATGAGCAAAGTAATTATTTAGCGACTGAGCCAATGTTCAAACGTTACTTGGCTTACAGTGAAAAAATGTATCAGCTTGCCCCTAATGACTTTAATTCAATTATGGAGCTATCTTACTCACACAATTCACTTGGCTCGCTGTATTTAAAGCAGTTTAATTACGCGCTCGCAAAGCAGAGCTTTACTGAATCTTTAAAACTTAAAAACCAAGCCCTTGAGCTTAAACCTAATAACAAAAATTTATTACGCGATAAGACAGATACTATCAGCTGGATTGCAACCACAGAAGAAAGCCAAGGGAATCTAAACGCTGCACTTGAACTACTTGAGCAAGCCTCTCAAGAGCTAATCAACATGCTTGAAACGTCACCGAATGATGCAAGCATATATAATTATTTAGCAAACACTTATATGCAGCAAAGCTTTTTATTGAGCTACTTCCCAAATAAGAAAGCGGCATTTTTAAAAGCAGAAAAAGCAACCAATGCGATTAATCAAGCAAGAATACAAGATCCAAAAAATCAAAAGTTTCAACGCACCTTTTATAGATCACTTGCATACCAATTAATGCTGTTAGATAAAAGCAAAAAAAGTGAAAGAGTAAAAGATGTTTTGAGTTACATTAATAACCAAGGGTTTTCAGATACAACCTCAATAAATATTCAAATTGGGGTGATTCATTATTATATCAATCGAAACCTTTTAAGAGAAGCCGAAGACCTTTTGTTAAAGTTAGAAAGCAACTCAGACTTTATAGAGAGAATTTCTGACACTAGCAAAATAGAAAACCTCGCTGCTCTGATAAAGGTTAATTTAATTAAAGCAAAGCTTGCTGAAGACAAGATAGCAAGACAACAAGCATGCCAAGAAGCTATTAATGCAATTGAAGAAAATAATAACGGCGATAAAAGTATAAAAAGAACTTACCCACTTATTAAAGCCTACACCTGTTTAAACAAGGAAAGTGAGGTAGGTACAATTAAAAGTAAACTAATAGAGTTAGGTATTACTAACTTTGATCTATAAAAAACAACTAGAAGGTAATAACAATGAGCGAAAGTCAAACTTACAATTTTTCAGTGAATATTAAACTTAACACTGAAAATGAAGCTTTATTCACATACTTCCAAGACGGTCAGCAAGTTTCTGGAGGCGGCACTGTGAATGAAAGAAACAGCCTAGGTATTTATACACTTGATGATGCAACAGTGGATGCTGGCTTTCAATTTACAGGTGCTAAATTTGCAAACCTTGAAGGTGATTGCGAGCAAGACTTTAGCTTTAAAGTCACTAACAATGGTCAAACAATTGAGATTGCCGATTCAGATGAAAATAGCGGTACTGCGTGTATGATTTTCATCGTAGAGTGCAATGGCACAAGCTATGAAAGTGCAGATCCACAAGTTGAGAACGAAAAAGAAAACTAAAAGCCTCTCGTGAAAAGCTCCTTTTTAGGAGCTTTTTTACATTATAAAACAACAAATTAAAACCAGAAGATTACCGGAAGGTTAATTTGCACTTTTTTAAGTAACTTTATAGACACCAAAATCGTTTGCATCGGTAAAAAGGAAACGAACGTGTCTACTAATAAAAATGAACAACCAAGCACTGCTAAATCAGAAACGAAAAGCGCACTTGCGCAGTCTATCAATTCAGAGCAACTTGCACTGATTGCACAAATGTTTCAGAGCATCCCTGAAGGAGTGTTTATCATTAATGGCCAAGGCACGTTTGAATTTGCAAACCCGATGGCAGCACAGCTTTTAGGTGACAACCAAGAAGCGTTAATTGGGCAAAACATTTTACATTACCTACACGACACCGACCGTGATAAATACATGTATACCCTACTCAGTTGGTTAGACCATAAAGACTCGCCGATAAGTCTTGGGCCAAACGAAGTTAAAATAAACCGTGCCGACAGTAAAACCCTTGAGGCGGATTTATGTATATCGAGCCTGCCAAAAAACATTGCCGTTGCAGAAAATTTATTTATTTGTGTATTACACGATTTATCATCACACAAAGAGCAATATAATCGTTTAATTAAACAGGCTACCACTGACCATTTAACCGGCCTTGCAAATAGATTAACCCTTGAAGAGTCATTAAAAGAGCATTGGCAAGAAAGCGTACAAACTAATCAAGCTATTAGCACTATATTAATCGACATTGATTACTTTAAATTATTCAACGACCGATTCGGTCATGTAAAAGGCGATAAATGCTTACAAAAAGTAGCAAGTATAATCGCAGAGTCACTCCCTTCTCGCGATTGTTTAGCAGCCCGTTATGGCGGTGAAGAATTTGCTATTATATTACCCCGTTGTCAAAAAGACACAGCCGCCGCTATTGCTAAACATATTCAAATAAAAATAAATAACATGCCATTTACTGACATAGGATTACCGAGTGATTTTAGAATAAGTGTAAGCCAAGGAATTGCTTGCGAGTTCAATAATCAATATCGTACTTCAGAAGCATTAATTTGCGCTGCAGATACTGCTTTATACCGAGCAAAAACAGAGGGCAGAAATAAAATAAGCATTAGCGCGTAAACATAATAGTAACAATAAAAACATAAATTCAACAACAATCATAAGTAACACATATACTATATTTTAATGTTATTTGTTTGTTCCCGTTTCGTATTATAGACTAAATTCAGTTAGATAAGTCAGATGGGAACAATAATGACATTATTCAAAAAATTACCTTTGCAACTTGCAATCGCAAGTACGTTAGCTGCATCAGCGACTGCAATCGCTGCTGAGCAAAATACAGAAGATACAGCAAAAGATATTGAGGTTATCTCTGTTACAGGTACACGTAGGAGTTTACGTAGCCTTTCTGAAAGTACAGTGCCAGTTGATCTACTAACAAGCCGCGACTTAGCAAGTACTGGTCAGCTTGAAATTAGCCAAGTACTTGCTTCACAGTTACCAAGTTTTAATTACCCTAGCGCCACTCTTGCCGATGGTACTGATCATGCAAAACCAGCCGTTTTACGTGGCCTTGCTCCTGATCACACTCTGGTATTAGTAAACGGTAAACGTCGCCATGCAGGTGCACTATTAAATTTAGGTGGCACAGTGGGTCGTGGCTCGACGGCCGTTGATTTAAACAATATTCCTACTTCAGCTATTAAGCGCGTTGAGATTCTTCGCGATGGTGCTGCAGCACAATATGGCTCTGATGCCATTGCTGGCGTGATCAATATTGTACTAAAAGACGCTGATGAGGGCGGTAGCGTTAGCTACACTTACGGTGAATACGACACGCAAATGGCTGGCTCGCCGCAACTACTAAGCACAAGTGCTGATAACGATGGTAACTTGAGCTTTGCAAAAGGCAGTGATCGTAAATTAAACGATGGTATTTCGCGAACAGCAAGTGCGAATGCCGGTTTTGCTTTAGGTGATAGCGGCTTTATAAACATCTCTATTGAATCTCGCAATAACGAGCCAACAAACCGCTCGGGAATTGATCAACGCGAGCAATACAGTCGTGATGAAAATGGCAACCTAGACTCACGTGAATTTGATTTCGACCGTTACAATCATCGTTTTGGTAAAGCCGATATCGAAGACTATGCACTTTTTTATAATCTAGGTTACGAGTTTGATAACTCACTATCACTTTACTCGTTTGCTAGTTACTCAAACCGTAAAGGTAATTCGGCAGGCTTTTATCGCCGTGCCAAAGACTCTCGTAACTTAACCGAAGTATACCCTAACGGCTTCTTACCTGAAATAGATACGGATGTTGATGACTATTCATTTGCGATCGGTGTTAACGGCGAAACCAATGACTGGGCATGGGATGTAAGTACCAATTATGGTCGCAACGATTTCGGCTTAGGGGTCAGTAATAGCTTAAATACGTCGATGGGTGTTAGCAGCCCAACTGAATTTGATAACGGCGCCCTTGTTTATGAGCAATACTTAATTAACATGGATGCCAGCAATACTCTTGACCTTGGCTTACCTGATGATGTGTTTGTTACCGTGGGCGCTGAGTATCGTCACGAAAATTATCAAATCAAAGCAGGTGAAGAGGCTTCATACATCACCGTATTGGATGACGATGGCAACCCTGTTGCTGCTGGTGGCGCACAAGTGTTAGCTGGTTTCTCTCCAGAAAGTGCAACTGACGAAAGCCGCCATAACATTGCGGTATTTGCTGAGTTTGATACTTACCTAACAACAGATTGGAATCTAGTGTTGGCTGGTCGTTTTGAAGATTACAGCGATTTTGGCAGCACTTTTACCTCTAAACTAGCTACGCGCTACAGCATTAACGAGTCATTGTCGTTACGCGGTGCAATTAGCACAGGTTTTAGAGCGCCTTCACTTGCACAAACTTCTTATAAATCAGTAAGTACTGTATTTGAAAACGGTATTCCAAGTGAGGTCGGTTTATTCCCAGTTGATGAACCTGCAGCCCAAGCTCTAGGGGCACGCAAACTTGATGCTGAAGAATCAGTTAATATGACGGCGGGTTTTATCTTTACGCAAGGCGGTTTTAGCCTGACGCTTGACGCATATCGCATTGAAATTGACGACCGTATCGTATTGTCTGAAAACTTAAGTGGTCCCGAAGTTGAAGCGATTCTAGCTGCAGCTGGTGAACAAAACACTCAAAGCGTTCGATATTTTACAAACGCTATTGATTCACGTACGCAAGGTGTTGATATTGTAGCTACCTACTCATTAGGTTTAGAAAACTATGGTGATTTACGCTTAAGTGCTGCGGTTAACTTTAACGACACAGAAGTCACACACGTTAAAGAAAACCCAGCAGAGCTAGAAGCACTAGGTGATAACTATCAATACTTCGCACGTCGTGAAATCACTCGCTTTGAAGAAGGCACTCCTGCTGATAAGTGGAACCTATCTGCAACATGGGATTATGAAAACTTTCAGACCACATTACGTGCAACCCGTTATGGCGAAGTCGTTGACACTTCAAGTACGCCTGAAGGTGATGAAATTATTGATGCTAAATGGATCACTGACTTAGAGGTAGCTTATCGTCCCGATGAGCAGTGGAAATTTGCATTAGGCGCTAATAACCTATTTGATCAGTACCCTCAAGATACTGTAAGCAATATAGGTTATAGTGATTTCAATCAGATTTTTACCTACAGTGCATTTACGCCATACAGTTTAGATGGTCGTTTTGTTTACGGTAACATCACTTATAGCTTTTAAAAAATAGGGCGTGAAAGCAGTAATTGCTAACACGCCCTAACCTACAATGATGGGTTGCTTAATTAATCTGAATAGTGTGGTAGGCCAATAAAGTGCCATCACTATTTTGTGCTGTATTTAAAATAAACTGCTCATAATCACTACCAAACACGTTATCGTTGCTAGCAAGGGTTGTATCTTGTTCACCACGTGATTTGTAATCGCTATGAGTGGTACAAATTTCTTTTGCAAACGCATCTGTAAAACAAAACTGACTAATTACATAGTCGTTATTGTTGTTCGACACTTTAAAATGAATATGAATAGTTCGCCCCGAATACCAACCTGGAAAATGCGTTTTAAAGTTCACACGACCACTACTATCTGTGATCAATGAACCTCGGTACCAGGTGCTTGCCTCAGCTTCGGTATCGCCATCAGTACAGAAATCACCCGCAAAACGTGAGCTATCAGAACTACTACTTGTATCACCCGAGTAAATACCGCGGGTATCACAGTGCCAAACCGATATTTCGTAATTTGCTAGTGGGTTACAGTCACTATCAATTAACTGTAAACAAAGCATCATAGGCAAACCAGTTAAGCCATCCGAAATATCTTCGTCTGAATCAGCTTGGAAGTAACAGGGGCCTTCTGTTGTTGCTTTAGTTAGTGCTAACACACATGCGGTGGATGTTTCAAAAATACTGTCATCCGGAAAGTCATCAGTAATAAGCGCTGTTGTGCCCGATACATATTCACTGTCGTTCGTGGTTGTTGTATCGCCTGTATCAGTGCTGGTGCCTGTGCCCGTTGATGTGTCGGTGCCTGAGGTTGTGTCCGTTGACGATATTGTGTCTGAGTTACAGCCTAAAAATGCCAACATAGGCACAGTAGCAAGAGAAACCCCTAATGTTTTTAGCATTTTCCTACGAGTATATAGTTCAGGTTTTAAAGTCACCTAGTGCCCCTTCGTTAACTTGAATAATTAGCGTCGAGTATAAAGAACAAATGTAGAGACTTTGTGTAGAAAAAGTGGTGCTTTTATAGAGTGATTAGGATGCACATGCCAAAAAATAGACATTTATAGTATATTCAATTTTGGCTATTACATTTTACTATGATACCTATGAAGTTAATTCACAAACTCTTAATTACCAATCTTATTATTACGTTACTGCTGGTACTGACCATGTTTGGTCTTAATGCAATAACTAATAAGCGTATGCTCAATAATGTATTTGAGGATATAGACAACGAAGCATTTAACCTTATAGCCACTGAAATTAGCCAGCAGTATCAGCAAACGGGTTCGATTGGTATGTTTATCGACTCTAAAGCTCTGTGGTATGAGCTAATTAACCGCAATTTTCACTCAAGCCGTTTATTGTTTTCGCCGAACAGACCAAAACCAAGAGAGCCCAGACCTTTCTCACTAGAAGGCCCCCCTCAAAAGCACATGCAAAATGAGGGAATGCCACCACCTCGCAATAAACCGATGGCTGATGACTTTATGCCTTTTGAAAAACGCCTCAGCTTGCTTGATGCAAAAGGCAAAATATTGATTGCAGGCAATACCGATACTGAGGTCGTGAACGAGCAAGAAATCACTCACAATGGTGCCGTTATTGCAGTGCTGCAGTTGCATGCTAACGGTAACCATGTCAGCGCGCTTACTCAGCATTACCTTAATACACAAATTAATATCAGTTTGTGGACAGCGGGGATTGGTTTATTAATTGCTTTATTGTTTAGTTACTTACTCGCACATCATTTTACTAATCCTATTTCACAACTAAAAGAAGGTGCAAAAGCCCTTGCTGAGCGCGAGTTTGAGACCAAAATTACAGTAAATAGTAGCGATGAATTCGCCACCTTAGCAGAAGATTTCAACCGTATTGCCACAGAGCTTAGGCGTTTTGAATCACAGCAAAGTCAATGGATTATGGATATTTCTCATGAACTGCGTACGCCTTTAACTATTTTAGAGGGCGAACTTGAAGCAATTAACGATGGCATTATCGAGCCCAACCAAAAAGCGATAAGTTCACTACAAGAAGAAGTGGCGCTGTTAAGTCGACTTGTGAACGACTTACATAAAGTCAGCACACTTGACAGATACAGCTTCAACTACCAGATGGAAGAGATTGATTTTAATACCTTAGTAACTTTACAAGCGCATAAATATGCCTTTAAATTTCAATCAAAAAACATCACCCTCAATGCCACCTTATCTGAGCAACCCGTAATAATTTTGGCTGATCAGAATCGTATTACACAAGTACTACAAAACATTTTAGAAAATAATTTACGCTATACCGATGAACAGCAAAAAGTCTGGTTAGATTTAACCGTGTCTAAGCATCATGTATTTTTGTCGATAGAAGATTCTGGCCCCGGTGTCCCCGATGAAGCCCTTGAAAAACTGTTTGATCGTTTATATCGCACCGATAGCTCTCGCAACAGAAAAACCGGCGGTTTTGGCCTAGGCTTGGCGATTTGCCAAACAATTATTGAAGCTCACCATGGAAGCATAGATGCAACTAAAAGCCGTTTAGGCGGTCTGTGTATAACGTTAAAACTCCCGCTTGCAGAGGCGTAATAATATGTCAGAAACCATAGCAAAACAGCATATTCTCGTTATTGAAGACGAAGTTAAAATTGCCGAATTAATAGAAAAGTATTTATATCTTGAAGGGTTTAAAACAAGCTTAATTCACGATGGTACCTGCGCACTGGATGCTGTTAATGAGCTAAACCCTGACCTCATTATTCTCGATATCATGTTGCCAGGCACTAACGGCATCGAGCTGTGTAGCAAGATAAGACAATACAGTGATGTGCCTATTATTATGCTTACGGCACGGGTTGAAGAAATTGACCACTTAATTGGCTTTGATGTCGGTGCCGATGACTATGTTACTAAACCATTTAAACCAAAAGAGTTAATGGCACGTGTAAAGGCTATTTTAAAGCGCCGCCGAATACCAACTACCGCACCAAATACGCTCAAAGCGGGCAATATTATTGTTGATCCGAGCGAATACAAAGTACTGGTAAATAATGCAGAGCTAAAACTAACAATTAATGAATTTAGCTTATTAAAAATATTAATTGCCTCACCCAATAAAGTTTTTTCACGCCAAGATTTACTAACCATGACCCAAGGGAAGTACTTTGAGAGCTACGAGCGTAGTATTGATTCACACATTAAAAACTTGCGTAAAAAGCTGACACAAGCCGACCCTAATAGTCATTACATTGAGTCAATTTATGGTGTGGGATATAAATTTAAAACTTAAACAACCTTTTTCATACTTGCGACGACTAACTAAATAACATAACCCTGTAGGATATCATTATGAATTTAGTACGCATCAGCGCAAGCGCACTCTTAATTGCTGCCACTACCGCTTGTATCGGCCTCTCTAATGCCAGTACAGCGAACGACCAAGGTGATTATCGCGTTATCACTTTTAAAGACTGTAAAAAGGTGAGCGAAATTACCCTCAATAACGAACAGATTGCTGCATACCTAGAGCTTAAACATGAGCAAGTAAAACTAGAAGCGCTAGAGCAACCAATTAGCAACATAGAACAACAAGTGACTGAGTACTCTGAGCAAATAGAAGCGATCGCCGAAAAAGCTATTATTGAAAACGAGAATCACCTGCGAATTAATAAAAGCTTATTAAAAGAGCAAGATAAGTTGGCTACAGAGCTCAATAAACTGATGGCTGCTCATGATGCCGATTTTAAAGCGCTAGAGCAGCAAGCAAAGTTAATTGAACATGCCGCTAAGCAGTTTGATAAAACTATGAAACCTTTGATGGAGCAAGGCGATTCAACCCATCTACAAATTTTAGCGCCAGGTGAAGATGAAAAATCTGGGTGTTTTTACACTATCTAAAGCACATTACTAAGATGTGCATAAAGTTTCGCATGTGATTGACGAATGTCTTCTTTATGCACTTGTTTAAACCACTTTAAAGCCTGTGCTGGCTTGCCAGCTTGCCAATTGATTTCAGCAAGGCGTAATTTATAAATAGCAACTGCGTTGCGATCTGAGTCCGTGTCCATGAATTTGAGTGACTGCACATAAACATGATCAGCTTTCACATAATCAGCAAGAAGTTGATGAGTACGGGCTAAGTTACCTAATGCTACAGAAATCTTACGATTATGATTAGTTTTTAAAATCCAATCAGCTGCAATTTGTCGGTTTACAAGTGCACCATCTATATCCCCTAATGAATGAAAAATGGGGTCTTTGCTTTTGCCAAAACGGCGCTCTGCCCTATCAAGAATTTGCAACGCTGTTTCTTTATTACCAAACACAAATTGCAAATTGGCCAGTTCGACCATACGCATCGGATTACCAAACGAATCAAAAATAGCTTGTAGCTTTTCAAACGCTTTCGTCGCATATTTATGACCAGTTTCTGAGTCACCTAAATAGTGTGTTGATTTTGCGTAATAAAAGTAAACTTGTACTTGAAAGACGACTGGCGATTCTTCACTTGTAATAAAAGGCTCAGCGCTTTCCTTTAAAGCTTGAAATTCCATTTTGTCGTAGAAGTAATCTAACTGATACGATTTAATCTCATACCAACGCGCAGAGCCAATCTCGCTGCTGGCAAGCTGCTGATTAATGTAATCTAGACAACTAATTTGCGATTGCCGCTCACAAAACATCTCATGATCACTAAAGTTTTCAGAGGCTGAGGCATTAAAACTAGATAACCCCAGCAATAACATGGCTAACTTTTTCTTCATCCACAATTATCTCAGTGATAACACCTTCAGAAAGCTAACAAAGTTTAATGCTTTATAACAGTATTTTTTAACTAAATTAATAAATGTAACCGACAATAGTTCTAATCCAGTATCTTAATAGAGACGCTAAATAATGAATAAATTCGAATAGTCACTTGTATAAGTTAGAACAATTCAACTTGGACCTTTGATGGCAAAACAAAACGTCGTGATATTGGAATTGTAGGTAATTGCAACCAATACCCGTAAAGAAACAGCATAATCGAAATGAAGCTGGCTAATTATCTTAGCCAGCGCATTAACCACTTAAAGTAAAAGAAGACTACCCAGGCCAAGGAAAGTGACAAAACCAACAATATCGGTGACTGTGGTAAGGATCACAGAACCTGAAAGGGCTGGATCAATTTTAAGCTTATCTAAAATCGATGGGATCACCACCCCTGATAACGACGCGGCAACTAAGTTAAGTAAAATAGCGATAGTGATTGTTAAACTTAACATACCATCGTTGAACCAAAAATAAGTGAGTACACCAATCACAAAGGCCCAAACACAGCCGTTTAATGCCCCTACTCTTAGCTCTTTCTTTAACAGTGCTTTGCGGTTGGAGTCGGTAACCTGACCAAGTGCTAGACCGCGTACAATAACCGTTAACGTCTGACTACCTGCAATCCCACCCATAGAGGCAACAACTGGCATCAGTACCGCCAGCGCAACCACTTGCTCTATGGTTGCGCCAAACAAACCAATAAACCAAGATGCTAAAAATGCCGTTGCTAGGTTTATACCAAGCCAAATACCGCGGTTTTTTGCCGACTTAGTGACACTTGAGAACAGATCCTCGTCTTCACGAAGACCACCGGCTTTTGCAGCGGCTTCGTCGGTCACTTCTTGACGCAATTCATAAGCAGATGACACTGACAATCGGCCTAATAATTTGTTATCGGCATTCACAACAGGCATCGCCATTTGTTCACTATGAATAACCACTTCAGCAGCTTCGTATAGGTCGTCATCAGCATGTAAAGCCGATACATCAAGGTTCGCGTAATCAAGCAGGCTGTCGTTATCATTGGCTTTGAATAATGCATTAATTGCCACTTCACCAATTAATGTACCTTTGCGACTGACCAAATAAATCACCTCGGTGTATTGCGGTAAGCCTTTTTGAAAAATTTTACGCGCGCCAGCCACGGTGAGTTTTTCTGATACTTTTAGCGCATCAAAATCGAGCCAGTGACCTAACTGCTCTGGGTTATATTGCTGTGCAAGGTCGTACTGCTTTGTTTGAACTTCATCAAGTTGTTTACGTGCATAATCAACAAAGCGCTCAGGAATAATTTCTTCGAGTTCAAGTAATTCTTCTACGCTCACTTCGTCAAGTAGCTTAAAACCTTCAGCTTCATCTAAGCTTTGCAATAACCAGCGACAGCTATCACCGCCTAAGTTAATGAAGATTTCATGTTGCGTGTCTTCATCGAGTAATTGCCAAATCTCTAGACGTTGCTCTTTAGGTAGCGCTTCAAACAATAAAGATAAATGTTCTGTAGAAAGCTTTTCTTTAGCATCAGCGAGTAACTTATTTTTACGCGTTGTAGTGTCACACTGAAGCAAGTCATCAATTAACTGGGGGAGTTGGTCAACAGGATACTCAATCATTTGAGACCTCGGTTAATTACATCAATAACAATAGTCTAACGCAGCTCGGGAAAAATAACTGCTATGAATTAGCTTTAATTTTCAATGATGCGATTATTCTCAGATGGAAAACATAGTTTCTACCTAAGCTTTCAAGTCTGAGTCACTACAGTTGCATAAAAATGCACAAATAAACGCTATTAAGATCTATTATCATTCGTATTATAATGATAACATTCCCTCCCTTTTGAAATTACCAATAATAAATGCGGGTATAAACATGACTAATAGAATAAAGTATTTACCACTTGTGATTGCATTTGCACTCACTGGCTGTGGCGGTTCAGATAGTAATAATGCACCTGAGTTCACCAGCAACTCAGCGTTCACTCTAGATGAAGATACATCTATTACAGGTCAAGTTGTGGCAACAGGTGATAATGCTGTTAGCTATACCCTCGGCTCTGCAGCAAGTAACGGGATATTTGCTTTAAATGCTGATGGTAGTTTTAGCTATACCCCAAAAGAAGATTTTGCAGGCCAAGACACAGTAACCGTTACCGCCACTGATGGCAGCTTAAGTACTGATGCAGTACTTACTTTTACGGTTAATAACGTTAACGATGCACCAACGCTTACGAGCCAGTCAATCACTGTAACCACCTCAACAACGACTGAAGGCACATTAGTATTTAATGATGTTGACGGTGACACTGTGACTGTTTCTTTAGTAACGGCCCCTGCCAACGGCACCCTTACTCTAGATGAACAAACGGGTGAATTTCTATTCACAGCTGATACGTTGTCAGAAATTAATGACAGTTTTGTTATCGAATTTACCGATGGCATTATTAGCTCGCCTATCAGCGCAACCATTGAATTAAAACCGTCCTATGTGACTAACGAAGATAAACTTAATTACTACTACAGCTCAAATAACTCTCATTTAAAACAAGCACAAGCGATTAGTGACAATATCAATGATGATGTTTACATGGACGAAGTAAACACACAATTAGCTATTGGTTATCTTATTGCAGGCTTTGCTGAGAAAGCAGACGAACACTTCAGCAAAATTTCAGCAATAGACACAAAAGCAAAAGCCTATTTAGATGCAGCTAAATCTCTTGATTTAGTAAGTTTAAGCGAGAGGGCTTTAACGTTTAGACAAGATGCTGCAACTCTTTACAATCAGTACCTTGCTGAAAAAGGCCTAGATAACATCAGCAGCTCAGATCCGGGGTTTTATCTGACTCTAACCAATCAATACAACACAGCTGGCCAAACCGAATACGCTCAAGCCATGTTAGACACACTTAAACTTTATGCAAATGAGGTTTATACAGAAGAATATAATGCGACTTATATTAGATTTATATCTGCAATCAAAAAAACCGTTGAATCTTCTAAAGATCAATACGCAGCGACTCACACAGAAACAGTAAGAAATGAAGGAGTAAAAGTCACCCAAGCCATGGCCGAGTTAAGTGAAAAAATCGGTTATTTTACTCAAAAATCAGGTGACTACAAAGGCCAACCAACTGAGCGTATGAGAGTGCTTTACATTGCATGGGCTGCTCAATCTTTTATACAGCTCAATGAAGTTGATTTGGCAAAATATTATACGAACTTAGCGCTTTCATATTATGGTGTTGTTGGATTCGATAATACATATAGCTTTACTGCAAGCCCATATGCAGAAGCAACTTTAGCGACATACACCTATCCATTAGAAGTGTTAACAGCAAATATTAAAGCTTTATATGATGTAGAGCTTTCAAATAACCCAGCCTTTGCTTTACTTACAGATCAAGATGACAAAGATGATGCTATTGAATTTTCTTTTGCTTATGAAGTAGCTAACAAACTACAAGCGGGTATCTCCATAGAGGATGCGGTGCAAAACGCTAAAGAATACTTTATGAGTGGCGAAACACCTAATGCAAAAAGTTTCTATCAAACACTTATAACTTCATCAGGCCAACCAGGTGCTGCTGATATTCTTCGAGTTCGAGGTGAAAATGAACTTGGCCTAATTCTGACGGATTACGCCGCAAACATCCTATTTTCTGAAGAGTATGTGTTAAATGAAACTAACGCATATTATGTCACCGGAATATTCGGTTGTGGCGGCCTTGTCGACTTTACCCTTAGTTTAGGTGGGGAAGAACAAGCAAATATTTTTGCACAACGCTGTGCTGAGGTTATAGATTCTTACTTTATAGAAAATAACACTAACTTTAGTACTTCCTCTGCTGCTTATGCTTTAAATCAGCAGTTAGCTATTTTTGGATTTGTATCTCAGAATGACTCGGTAGCCATCACCGCAGAAAGACTTAACACTCAAATTAACTTAATTGAAGAAAAACAAACACAAATAGAATGGCGATTGAGTTCACTCGGATACCTTGTGCAAGCTGGGCTAATTGATATGGCGTTAAATTGGTTAGATATCAGTTTAACCACACTGCAATCAGAACAATCAAACCTTGATATTAATGACTATAAAACTCTACTTGATAAAGTACTTTACGCGACACTTAGTAATAGCGAAACAAGTGGTGGACTATTCAAAAGCTATTCTCTCACCTCATCATTAGCTAGATTCCAAGTAAATAACGAGCAGTATGCTTCAGCTTATGCTGAAACAATTGAAATGTTAAAGCCATTCGTAGCCAATGCAAATACGTTTGTACTCTTACAAACCGATAAAGTTATTCAAAGTAACCTTGAAACATTGCTTACTTTTCAGGCCCGACTTGGCAATGATGCCGCAGTAAAAGAATTAATCGATCACTCAGTCAATGCAGAAGCAGATAAGCTATCACTTACAGCCCTTTATGCTAACTTAGTAGCTAAAAAAGATGACTTCCCTGCATCTTCGATCGCAAGTATCGATACAGACCACGATGGCAAACCTAACTTCTTCCTATCCAGCGCATCAGAGCAAGCAATTGCTGAATCGGGCTTAATTGCTGATAACGATGCCGACAATGATGGTATTGAAGATAGTATCGATGTGACTCCTTTAGGAGAATAACAACATCACAATAATGCGAGGTCGCCTTGCCTCGCATTATTATTCAATAACATTAAGAAAAAAATTTTATATTCAATAGAAAGTCAAACTTTAAAACACATCCGAAATCTCTTCGTATGTTTAGCATTGTAATTTTTCATCATTTACTTTTATGTGTAATGCGCAATAAAAGCAGCATTTAAAAAATGCAATGAAGCCTTACAAGTCATTTGACTGTTCCTATTTTAATCTAATCACTTGTATTTCAGGAGTTTTACCATGCAAATGCGCTACTTATCAGCGTGTTTGATGCTTTTACTTAATGCCCCTATACACGCTAATGAAGTAAAGCAACAAGCAACAAATCCTCAATGTAATGATAAGAACAATAAGCAATGCTCAGATCAAGAGGTAGAGCGCATTACCATTAAAGGGCAATACATAGGGATTGAAGTACCTGAAGTAATTGGTCGCGCCTATTTAGATAGAAACTTTATTGAAGCAACTCCAAAAGGTAATGGTGATATCAACGAATTGATTGCCTTACTGCCGGGCGTGCAATTAAGTGAAGACTACTACTCGATTGATAACCTTGCGGAAATTAGTGCCCCTGAAATTAGTATTTCGGGTGCAAAGCCTTGGCAAACAGGCTTTATGATTGATGGCATGAACTATAACAATCGTCTTGATCCTGCCAGTGCGAGCCGCATTGGCGCCTCTGAAAATGAGGTGTCAGGCGGTGTGCAAAGCATGAATATTAACAGTCAAATCGTAGAGTCAATTACTGTGTACGATCACAACATTCCAGCAGACTTTGGCGACTTTTCTGGTGGCGTGATTGATGCCGAAACGATATCTGCTTTCTCTAGAGAAACACGTGTAAGCTTAGGTATTCGTGGTAATCGCAGTGATTGGGGGGAGTACCATATAATCGATAATGATGAGCCAGATGACACCGCTGAGGGCAAAGACGCCCTTGAGCCACCAACCTATGAAAAAACCAATATCGATTTTTCAATTCAAAAAGAGTTGACTGACAAGCATGCCTTATTGCTAAGCGTAAGCTATTTAAAAAGTGATATCTCAGATGTTTCGCTTTCAGCACAAAAGGTCGAAAGTAGAGAAAACATCAATGCATTACTTAAATACAGCTATCGCGATGGCTGGGTTGATTCACTCGATTTAAGCGTTATGTATGCCCCTTATACTTCAGATTCATACTTGAAAGACGTGCTTAATAGTGACTACCAAGTCGAAGGAGGAAGCTTTGGTTTTACGGCTAATTTAGCTGAAGAAACACGCTTTGGTCACTTCAGCAGTAAGTTTAATATGAGCCAAAGTGATAATAATCGCACAGGGCCTGCGCATTTTTATACTTGGCTTCAAGCAAAAGGCAAAGAGTGGGGTCAATTAGCCGATCAGAGCCCTGATTCAACTCCTGTTTCAAGATACGGCGGTTATGGCAATCTTGATAACACGCAAACTAGCTTTAATTGGCGAAATTCCCTAACACTTGAGCGTAAAAGTTGGGGCAATACTGAGCACGCAATTCGCGTGGGCGCTGAACTCAACCATCAAAACTATGAGCGTACCCGCCAACAAAACTATTATAAGTATGACTCGCCAATTCAATACTCATCAACCAACGCACAACTAAACTGTAGTGGCTATACCCTTGATTGTGTTGAGCAAAATTTTTATGTTGATTTAGATACCCTTGCCGAGCAATTAGGTGGCAGTATCGATTTTAATAATCCAGAGCACTTACTTGCCTACTCGAATAACGTAGCGACAACAGCTCAGTATTTTAACTCACGTTTAGTCACACCCAGTGAACAAATAGACGTAAGCTTAAATAAAGCGGCACTATATGCCACCGATGTGATCACCTGGAAACAGTTTGATTTTCATTTAGGTGTTAGATACGACTACGATGATTTTTTCAAAAATCACAATATCGCGCCACGCTTATCAATGGGTTATGACGTATTTAACGATGGCAATACACTATTGACCGCGGGTTTAAACCGTTATTACGATGCGGGCCTACTCGGTTATAAAATTAAAGAGCAACAAAAGTTTGCTTATCGTGAGTATCGCCCTATTCAAAACGGTTATTTACAAGCTTGGCTTCCTTCTTCTTACACAGGTAACTTCCGCTATATCTATGACGACGTAAAAAGTCCTTACGATGATGAAATTGCCTTAGGTCTTCGTCACGCGACAGAAGATTTCGGTAACTTTGCATTAAAATATGTGCACCGTAACAAAAAAGAACAATTAGCGAGAAACGAAGAAACCAACCTAAAAAATGACGGTTTTAAATATATTACTATTTATAATAATGGTACAGGTGAAAGCGAGCGTTACTCGCTATCTTGGGATGCCAAATTTAACGACCATTCAATATGGGCTAATGCATCTTATAGCCAAAACAGTGAAAGCAATAGCGACTACACTGCAACACCCGATAACACGCCTGTTGAAACACTGGTTTACTATGAGGGTGAGCTGATGAGCTTATCTGAGTTAGATACCCTTAAAGCGAATTTTGGTCGCCCAGTAACTGCTAACTTTGGTTGGAATGCCAACTGGACTGATACTTTTTCAACTGGTCTAACAGCAACCTACAGCGGTAGTTATACAACCGCTATTAAGTCTAGTAACGATCAAAGAATAGGCATTGGAAGTGAATGTGCTACGTGTGGTTCGACCGATATATATATATCCAAATATGAAGCACATACCTTTGACGCTCGTATTATATTTGCCTTAAGTAGCCGTTGGGAGTATCAGGTTAGCCAATCTCAATCTCTTGAAGTTCGACTTGATGTTAGTAACTTATTTAATGCCAGAAGTCACGCTATTACAGAAGGAAATTCAGGTATTGAACCAGGTAGAATGTTTTGGTTAGGGGTATCTTATAACTATGAATAAATGGTTATTTCTCTTAACTTGCGGCATTTTTACAACGAGCGCCTTCACACAAGAGCAATCATTACGCAAGTTATACGCAAAGCCACAGCATGAGTGGCCTGCGATTATTAGCAGTAAAGATGTGCCAGCTGCCCCGCTCAAACCTTTAAAAGCTAAACCGTTTAATCAAAGTGATGAGATCATCACATTAGGCGAAAAGCTATTTAACGATACCCGTTTGTCACGAGATAACACGGTAAGCTGCGCAAGCTGTCATGAGTCTCGTTTAGCATTCTCAGATAGGCGAAAACTAGCTGTCGGCATTGATGGCCAAGTGGGCACCCGAAATACCCAAGCCATTATTGGTGTTGACCATTGGCAAAGTTTCTTTTGGGATGGCAGGGCTAAAACTGCGACAGAGCAGGCATTAATGCCGATTGAAAACCCGATAGAAATGGGCACTTCTGTTGATCTTGTGCTTAACAAAGTAAACAGTGCTGAGGACTATAAAAGCCCAGTATTCAATGCCTTTGGCAAAGAAGCACTAAACAAAGAACTATTGGCTCTTGCGCTTGTTGCCTTTGAACGTACCTTTGATATTCCAGAATCATTATTCACACGCTTTATCGATAAAGCGCAAACGAGTCCTAGTGAAGCGGTTGCACTTTTAGACGATCAACAACTTGAAGGCTTACATCTATTTAGAACCAAGGCGAGGTGTATGACTTGTCATGAAGGTGCTTTACTCAGCGACAATGAATTCCATGTTACAGGGCTGCATTTTTATGGTCGAAAACTTCAAGATTTAGGCCGTTTTGATGCCACCCAAGACCCAGCTGATATAGGCAAGTTTAGAACCCCTTCTCTTTTAGCGTTACAACAAAGTACGCCTTGGATGCACCATGGTGGCTTTCAAAGCTTGCTAGGGATAGTCAACTTCTACAACGCAGGTGGAGCAAGGCCAAAACCGCAAAAAAAATTTAAAGATGATCCAAACTACCCACAGACAACTGAGTTACTGCATAAGTTAGAGCTCAGTAAGGATGAAAAAAATGCACTCATCGCATTTTTAGAAACCCTTTAACTGCACGCTCGCTCTTAGCGATAAGAGCGGGCTTTCTTACCCCTTCAATTGACTTGGCGTAAGCCCGGTCCAGCGTTTAAACGCTCGTCTGAAATTAGCAATATCATAAAATGATAAGCGCATGGCAACTTGCTCATTGCATTGCTCGCGCATGGCAAGTAGGTAAATCGCTTTGCGCTTACTTTGCTCATCATACAAGGTAGAAAAACGTACGCAATGAGCTTTTAATTTACGCTTGAAAGTTGCAGGGCTCATAGCAAATTGGCTGGCGACTTGGTCTAAATTTAACGCCGGATTTTGATAAATTAATCGGCTTACGGCTTCCACAAAAGTGCTATTTGCTGAATCTAATGCCGCTAGCTGCGAGTTAATTTGTGAGAACCGAAAACTACTAAACGCGGGGTTAGTAAGCCTAAGCGCGTGTTTATTTAATACCCAGCGGGTTATAGGCTTTTCAAAAGCAACTTTAAGGCCCAAATGCTGCTCGTATTCTTGGCTATGTCTGGCACGTTTATAGGCAAACTCAAACTGACAAGGTACTCGCTCACCCGCCACTTTTTTAAGAACTTGGTAAAACGCGGCGCTGTAAATTTCCATAACGTACTGGCTTATTTCATCATCCAAGCCCACAGCATTTTGCAGCACAATGTAGTACTGCTCGTTGTGTACATAACTGTAACTAAATAACAAAGGGGCTAGTTGCATGCGTAAATTGTGTAACTGCTTTAAAGCTTGGCCGATATGCGCTGCATGTAACACGCCTTGGGCGGCAACAGAGGTATCGTTTGCTAGTTGACTGCCTAATAAAAAGCCACTGTCGGCGGATTTCATCAACTGCTTAAACTGCGTCAATAAGCGTACTTGCTGCGAAATACTAAACTGATGCTGCACACTCATTAAGTCTTGCTCAAACACCCCTGTGCCTCTGAGTAACTTATGCAGTGCAATGCCGCGACTTAAGGCCAGCTCCACCAGCGTGGTGATCAGTCCCTGTGCGGTGAGGTATTTGTCATCTTGATTAAGATACGGCTTCACAGTGGCTGACTCTTTGTTGTTTTTGTTGTTGTAACTTAGCGTGTAAACGCGAGCTTAAACTTTGTGGTGTATCGCCTTGCATACTTCCTACTAAGGCCGCTGTTACATCTTGAAACTTAGCGTGTTTTTCGCCTTCGACCTTAAATGCACAATGGCTCAGCGCCGAAGTAATTTGCGCCACCAGCTCTTTCGCTTGTGCTGCACTGGTATTTGGCATTAGCACCATAAAGCAGTCTCCTGCATAGCGGCACACCACATCGCTAAGGCGACAATTCATCAATAAAAGCTCGCTCACTTCACGGAGTAAGCGGTCGCCTTCGATAAAACCAAATTCAGCGTTAAAATCAGCAAAACCACGAATATCAATAGCGGCCAGTTGCAATGGCTGCGGCTCACTTAATTGCTCTTTTAGCACTGCTTGTAAGTAATTAGCCTTGTAAAGCCCGGTTATTGAGCACACTAATTCATGCTCCCGATGCTGTGCTTCACGGCGTTTTAGTTGCCTATTCAGTACGTATTGCTCTTGATGCCATTGATACAGCCCAAGGCTTGTGAAAATCATGCCTATCGGCGCAGGCAATGATTCAATCCAAGTAAGCCACGTATTGGCTGGTTGATGTAACCACTCATCAAATAAATCAAGGGAAGCTGAAAACATAAAAAGCCCAAGCCCTAGCACTAAAAAGCTGGTGACTTTGCCGGGCGGCCTCGAAATAAGCAGTGCAGCTATCCAAGTCAGGGTCATCAGTACAATGCCCCCCTCGCCTAAAATATCTAACCATGCGATATCAGCAAGAGGCTTTAATTCTCCTGCTTGCGCGCTTAGCAAAAACGCAATTACAAACAGAGCAATAACGGCATTGGTTAAAAACCGATGATGAGTAAAAGGGTTATATCGCATTCTCAGTACCTAACAATAATTCACGCTGCCATGCTAACTCGTTAGCGTTTAAAGCAGCAGGGTCATATTAGCTCAATGATGTGACAGCAAAGCGACAGTCAAACCTTGTTAAACCCCTTAAGCACTGTATTTACCTTAAAAATATGGGGTTATTGCAGCTCAAAAGTACTTTTAAAGCCCGCTAATCACTTGTTTTTACAGGCTGTTAGCGATTTTCTGTCACATTAGCGTCATTTAAGCTGCGTACTTTGCTCATCAAACCAAGGACAACCAGGAGCAACCCCATGAAACAATTTAAAACGAAGGCGTTAGTAAGCGCCCTCGCCTTATGCCAATTTGCTGCTTACGCACAAGACGAACAAAGCAGCGATGAGAAAAAAGTAAAAGTCTCTGAAGAGCTTGTTGTATATGGCGAAATCGGCTATCGCAACCGCTCACAAGAGCTGGCACCGACGCTTGAATACTCACAAGAATACTTTCAACGTTTTGAACCGCTGACTGCCGGTGATGCATTAAAACGTGTACCGAGTGTGACGTTTTTATCGGATGTTTTAGAGTCTGATGGCGCACGTATGCGTGGCTTAAGCCCAGCTTACACAAAGGTGCTTATCAACGGTGAAGAAGTACCTGGTGCAGGTGCTGACCGCTCATTCTTTGTTGACCGTATTCCTGCCGAGCTAATTGAGCGTGTAGAAATTATTCGTGCTTCAAGTGCAAACCGCTCTGCCGATGCCATTGCCGGCACGCTAAACATTGTATTGCGTGACGGTTACAGCCTAGATGGTGGTTACTTGCGTGCAGGTGGCCTGCGTTATGACGATGGCGAATTAAAAGAAAGCTTTGCTGGTGTTTACGGCACTGAGTTTGCTGGCGGCCGTTTACTACTTGGTGCGAACTTACAAGGTCGTTATAACCCAAAACAAAAATCAAGCCTACGCTATGGCGACAGCCCAGAGAATAACGCCAATTACAAAACCGAAGAATTCGATAACCGTGAAGACCAAACAGACACGCGCGATGGTGACGACACCTCGCTAAACGCCAGCTACGAAATAGCTTTTGATGACGGCAGCAAGTTCGATATCAGCGCGATTTGGGTTGATACCGACCGTACTGAAGATGAGCGTTCATTCGAATATGACGATCCAACAGCAATCAATAACTCAATTGTTGAAGGCGGTAACCTTGAGACCGACAACGCCAATGTATCTTTCATCGATCAAACCAACTACAACATCAACTCGGGTTATGAGTTACCCCTTTTTGGTGGCACCAGTAAATTTAAGCTTGGTTTTGCAAGCTTTGAAGAGTCTGTTTACGAGCAAGAAGTAGAAATCGATACCTCTGAGCTACCTATGGTGTTTGAGGAAGAAGAAGAAACCGTAGACCTGGATGACAAAGAATGGTCATTACAATGGCAACATAGCTTATTTGCAGGCGAGAACAAAACGATTCAATTCGGTGCCTTTGTACAAGGTAAAGAGCGCGATACTGCTGTTTATCAAGCCGAAGGTGAAAGCGAACAAAGCTTTACTAGCTGGGATCAGTTCAACAAAACACCACTGTCACTGGCAGGCTTTAATAACGAGTTTGAAGCAGCCGCTGGTGGTGTCAATAAACTCGAGGAAGACCGCCTAGATGTATTTGCATTAGTTAAGCACGAAGACCAAGACTTCTCATGGGAGCTGGGTGTGCGCTACGAAACAACTGATTCAACCATTACTGACAAAGTAGAAGGTGTAAGCGCTAAAAACGATTATGACTTCTTCTTACCATCGGCACATTTACGCTATAACGTCTCTGAAAACGGCCGTGTTAGTGCATCGGTTGCACGTAGCTTACGTCGTCCTGACTTTGATTACATCACCCCTGCTCTGCTTGAAAAAGAGCTAGGCGATAACGACTTTTTAGGTAACCCAGACCTACAACCAGAATCATCGTGGGGTATGGACTTAGGCTATGAATATCGCTTAGGTAAAAGCGGCGTCGTGGGTATTAATGTGTTCTATCGCGATGTCACTGACCTTATCGAAATAGCCAATACAGGCCAACAAGGCTCAGAAGGTGATGGTACTTACATTTTGCAACCGCGTAACACCGGTGATGGCAACGTAAAAGGTATCGAGCTTGATTTATCAACGCCGCTAAGCGCTATTAGCATGCCAAACACAGGGGTATTCTTTAACTACTCATGGCTTGATTCAGAAGTAGATGACACTTTCGGTAGCCGTAAATTCAACGACCAATCAGACTACGTGTTTAACGTTGGTTTTATTCAAGACCTACCTGATTTAGGCGCTTCGTTCGGTGCAACGTACCGTAAACAAGGTGATGCTTATGGTCGTATCGTGGGTGAAGAAGTAACCACACACTACGGCGCAGACCTAGAAGTATTCGTAGAAAAACGCTGGCAAGACGTCACGCTTCGTTTAGTGGGCTCAAACCTACTTGATGCAAGCAAAGACGAAACCTTTAACAAGTTCGACACGGTTGATGATCAAATCAACCGCGACTTTGACGAGTATGAACTGGAGTCTGAAGAAGCAGGCCCTGTTATTCAGTTAATGCTGCGCTACGCGTTTTAATACACATAATAGTTATTAAGGCAGCGCATTGCTGCCTTGTTGTATATTTGGGGATCCCATGAATTTTAAAAAACTACTTAATCTTGTTGCCAGTGCAGTGATGCTAAGCACCCTAGCAGCGTGTAGCCAAACAACGGCAACTGAGGCACCAAGTAAAAACCAATTAACAGCCTTTGGCACAACTGAAAATATGCAAGGCTCACAAGCAGCAGCCCTTGCTGATGACGCTTGGCTATTAAGCTCACAAAGCCAAGGCCTACAACTTATTGATGTCACTGGTAAACAGCACGCATTACAAAAAGGTAACTTCGAAGCGCTATCTGTTAAGGCGATCGACAAAAACAGTTACCTTGTTGCCAGCATCGACAACGAAGCCGACCAAGCGGTGATTTTTAGCTTACAAAAAGCAGCTAAATGGCAACTAACTGAAATTAGCCGTATCAGCCCACCAAAAGCAAAACCTGAGGCGGTGTGCTTATTTGCCAACCTGACCACTCAAGCCGTGTCAGCATTTGTGGCAGACGCTCGTGGTCTTATCCGCGAATCACTGGTGTTTGATATGGCAAGCAAGCGCGCGTTAAACCTTGAATTACGTGAGTTTGCCGGTGTAAGTGAAACATCAGGCTGCGCGGTTGATGATAACAGTAAAACTCTTTATTTAAGTGAAGGCGAGCTAGGCATTTGGCAAATTAACGCCGACGCTGAATCGCGCGCCGATAAAAAGCCCCTTGCTATGATGTCGCCATTTGGCAGCTTAGCGCCTGAAGTTGGCGGCTTAAGCACAACAGAAGATGGCAGCTTATGGTTTACCACCTCTGAAGATAACCAATTACATCGCTACGAAAGCAGTACTAAACGTTTTAGCAGCTGGCAATTTGCTGGTGAACTGGCGATTGAATCTGCCGCAGTGCGCTTTAACAATAATCAAGCTGATATTGTGCTATACGATGATGAATCAGGTCATTATGTAAAAGGTCAAATAGATGGGCAGGCTAAACAACATAATAGCGCTAAAACAGCGGCTGTTACTTACATCAATGCACAAGCGCAAACCGATGCTGTTCGTGCTTTTGGTGATGCCGCCGATGACCCTGCTATTTGGGTAAACCCTAAAAATGCAGCAAAAAGCCTGATCTTAGGTACCGATAAACGCCGCGGTTTAATGGTGTATGACCTTGCAGGCAAAGAGCTACAAGCGCTAGAAACAGGCCGTTTAAATAATGTTGATGTGCGCCAACATGCCAGTATCAACAACGCAACGAATACCTGGATTGCAGGTAGTAACCGTACTCATAACAGCATCAGTGTTTACAGCGTCGATACTCACAATCAGGTGCAACATTTTGCTGAGCTGCCAACGACTCTAAACGAAATTTACGGTATGTGTATGTACTCATCAAACACAGGCAACTATGTGTTTATGAATGACAAATCAGGCCTGTTTCAGCAATACAAACTAACAGGTGATAATGAGAGCGTATCAGCACAACTAGTGCGCGAGTTTAGTGTTCCAAGCCAACCAGAAGGTTGCAGTGCTGATGATAAAACCGCACAGCTATTTTTAGGTGAAGAAGACGAAGGTATTTGGTTTATTGGCGCTGAGCCAACAGCAGGAAATAAACCTGTAATGCTACAAACCGTGAACGATATGCTGGTTGATGATGTAGAAGGCATGGAAATCTACCACGCAAAAGATGCTCGATATTTAGTGGTTTCTAGCCAAGGTGATTACAGCTATGTGCTTTATAAAATTATTGATGGCAATACCCCAAGCCTTGAGTTTGCGGGTAAGTTTGCAATCAGTAATAACCTAGAGTTAGCAATAGATGGCGTATCAGAAACCGATGGCCTAACGGTCACACCGGCTGCACTACCGGGCTACCCTGAAGGGGTGCTAATTGTGCAAGATGGTTACAACCGTATGCCACAGGCACCGCAAAACTTTAAGATTATTGACTGGCGCGAGGTAAAAAAAGCTATTCAATAAGTTACTCTGTAGGGTGCTCGGTTTATCTGGGCACCTTTTTATCTGAACATGTTTAATCAGTAAAATAGATAACTAAAACACCCAACTATTGCACCGTAAATTAGCATAGGCAAAAAGGTTTTCTTAAGCACGGGCCCTTCTTGATTATTCACTCCAACAATACTGGCTACAGCAATAATATTGCTAATGCAGATCATATTCCCCATCGCCGCCCCCGTTGATTGCAACGCAAGCACTAAGGTTTCTGACAAGCCCACTTGCTGTGCAATACCATATTGAATACCGCCAAAGGTAAGATTAGATACGGTTGCAGAGCCTGAAAAGAAAGTGCCGAGTGCCCCCAAGTATGAGGCAAATAACACCCAGTGCTCACCGCTTAAATCTGCAAAGGTGCTCGCCATATAAAATATGGGCGCATTATGGCCGCCTTGCATTAAAACATTCACCATCACCAGCGCCCCGATCAAAGCAATACATGGCATAGCTATACGGCCTAAGGTGTCGGAGCACATTTGCTTTACTTGTGGCTTGCTCATTTTAAGTAACGGCACGCAGATCAGCACCACCAATACAAACGGGATCAAGGCTGGTACAAACAAGGTTTTATACGACCACCCCACTGAGGTGCCAAATATCTCATGTAAAGATAAGATCAGCGCTTTGCTTAATTCAAATTGTGCAAAGCCCAAATGAATACTCAGCCAGAGCGTTTCGTCGTTAAGCAATGCTTTAATGCCCAACTGATGAATACGGGTTATCACCAGCACAACAATCAAAAGTAATAACGGGAATAATGCTAAAAATAGCGCTTTGGGTGTGAGCTCAGCTTTGCCTTTCGTGCTTTGTGCATTTACAGCTGACTTATCTAACCCCACTCCCCGACTTGCTAAATAGATAGTAACTAATAGCCCCACCGCACCACCAATCAGTGATGGAAACTCATAGTTCCACTGGGCAAACAACCAATAAGGTAAGACACATGAAAACACACTTAAATAAATGAATATGCTATTTTGACGCACCTTTTTTAGTGGTAAAACAAGACACAGCGCAATCATAGGAATAACCAAAGCAGCAACAACATGACAAAGCGCCGTCCATCTTGAAATAGCCAGCACTTGCCCATCATCTAATTGTAGCGCTGAAAAGCCAAACCATGTTGGTGTGCCTACTGCACCAAAAGATACGGGAATCGAGTTTAAAATAAGAGTGAAAACAATCACTTTAAAAGGCGAGAAACCAAGCCCGACCAAAATAGGCGCAGCGATGGCCGCAGGCGTGCCAAATCCCGATGCACCTTCGAGCATAAATGCAAATGCCCAGCCGATGATCATCAACTGTGCAACTTGATTACTGCTAATAGATTCGAGCCAATGTTTAATCGTGGTTTCGGCCCCTGATATTGCCAACATGCGGTTAAGTAAAATAGCCCCAGCAATAATCGAAATAGGCGTCATAACAGACAATACACCAGCAAACGAATTAGCAAGCAACAGCCTTAAATCAGCTTGAAAGTAAAACAGTTGCAGTAAAGCAGCGAGTAGCGCTGTTATGGGTAAGGCAATATAAGAGGCGATGGGGCTGCTTTTTACCATCATCCAGATCAGCACCAAAATAGGCAGTGCAGCCACTAGGGTATTCATGGGTCATCCTGTTGTTTTTATTGAGCGCTTTCCTTAATTCAAAGTATAGACAGGATAACCCTAATCAGTATTTTTTATTTGTTAAATGAGTGTATTAAATGAGTGTACTGAGCCACCAAAGTAACAGTACTAACACAGAAATAGCCACTAAGGCTTTGGTTTTGTGCTTTTGAATAATTCGCTCAGCCTGATTACCCGCGTAATAAACAACGGCAGCAAGAGCAAAGTAGCGAATTGAACGCGCAATGACCGTTGCCAGTAAAAATAGAAAAGTCGAATACTTAGTAGCCCCAGCGGCAAGCATGGCAATTTGAAATGGGATGGGCACAATACCGAGCGTCAATACAAACCAAAAGCCTTGTGCCTGCATTTTTTGCTTAACTTGCTCGAATTGCTCAGGGTTTGAGAAGGTATTAATCACCCAATCGCCCACTACATCAAATAGATAATAGCCAAGGGCATAGCCAAAAATAGCACCGATTATACAACCTATGGTCGCCATTAAGGCAATTAACCAAAGCTTTTCACGGCGGGCTTGCATTAACGGAATAAGCACAGCTTCAAGAGGAATAGGCACTATGGTTGACTCTAAAAATGATGCCACCGTAATCGATTTAAGCATATGTTTTGAGTCAATAAACTGCCGTGTTTTTTGCTTAAGCTTTTTTGCAATCGCCATTATTCATCCTTAATCGTTTTGTTGCATTTTAGGTTACAACAAAAAGTCTTAACCGTCCCTTACGGTTTATGAACATAGCGACTACGACCCTGATTTTTAGCCAAATAAAGCGCTTGATCAGCACGTTTCAAGGTACTACTAAAGGTCTCAGTAGCACGTTTGATCGCTGAACCAACACTCACGCTGAGCGTTTTACTCGGTGTCACCATCACATTACTGGCAAGGCTCAGCAGTTGCTCGCAGGTAGCATGTAATTCATCTGCATCATCTGTGGCAACATACATTGCAAACTCCTCACCACCAATTCGCGCAAATAGAACGTCTTCTCCTAATGCTTGGTGACACTGATAAACAAAGTCTATCAATACCTGATCGCCTACATCATGGCCATATTCATCATTAATCGCCTTAAAATGATCAATATCGGCGATCACTAAACTATGTGGTTTACTTTGGTTTTGCTGCACATAATGGTAAAAATAACGACGATTGTACGCCTTTGTTAATACATCGGTTTTTAGCTCTTCTTCGAGCTGCTCTCGGGTTTTAGCTAAATCAGTAAGCGCTAAATAAAGACCAAACCCAGTGATAAGCATCCCTAAGGTGCGGGTAATATCTTCGATATAAATGCCGACCCAGATTGGTTGGAACACCAGCTCATCTAAAAAATCAAATGTAAGTCCGACACTCCAAAGGAAGATACCCACACTTAAAAATAAGTAACTGCGCTTAGCAACCACCGAAGTTTGCACAAACGCAAAAATACAAATCAAAATGAGCAAATTAATAGCATCACTGAGCACACCATTTAAGTAAACATCACTTTCAAGCCGATTAAAGTTATACAAATAAGTCACGACTATCATCAATAAAACGACAACAAAAAAGCTAATAAAGAATTGCTTTACTACAAGAGGTACTGAATTTAACTCAGCCTTTACTTCTGGAGGGGGTGCTTGCTTATTCATAATTAATCACGACAACTTGCTGCAATGAATTAAACATTAGCAAAGCAAATTTAAAAGTGCATGATAAAGCCACTATAAAGGGGAAAAACCAGCGTTTTTACTGGAGTAAATATTCTAAATATAAGCCGTTTTAGTCAGTAAAAAAGTCTAAGTTCATGCCATTTGCCACTAACGGTCGCAATTTTGTCGTTATTTTTTTATTATCCCAGCCAGTTTTAATGACATTACACAAATCTATGAGCAACGCGCGATTCATCCCTTTTCGAAAACACGACATCATAAATCTTTGCCAAGCTTACTTGGGTGAGCCGCAATCAGCTTCGTTTATGGAGTTTGCTACTCTTTTGCAAAGCGTGACTCATTATCAATATCACGAGCTGCTGGAGTCTTTAAAAAATAACTATGCGCCATTTGACCCAAATAGCGATACCCGAACGCTAACACCGATTACCAACGAGCAACGTGCCAGCTACCAATCTGCCTTTGCAAAAGAGTTTGCCAAAGTACTCAATGCTGCCAATTTTGAAACCATTACCAATCAAGACTTACAAGATGCACTGAATGAAGAGTCTTTATTTAAAGTACGTTTAGCCGTTGAGTTTGATGACTTTGCAGAAGTGGTCTTTTACCGTCGCGGCGAATCGCAAAAAACCGAGACGCTACGCAGTTTTTGGGGGCTTAAGAAAAAGCAGATTCAGTTTACTAACTATGACCGCGTTGCCATATTCATCCGCTTTAAAGACGAGCAGTACTTTTTAGAAAAAGGCAAAATGCCGCTAGGCTTTGAGCCAAACTCAACCATCGTCAAATTATTCCAGAATGTGCCAAAAGCCGATTTAGAAATGCTGTTTCCGAATAGCGAAGTAAAAATGCGCCCGATAGATAAACTGATTATTGGTTCATCAGCACTGATTGGTGGAGCTGTGGTACTGGTAACAAAATTAGGTGCGTCAATTTTACTCCTGATTGCTATGATTGCCTTTTGGGGTGGTTGGCGTAGTGAAGAAGTGCATATGAGTCAGCAACACTTTATTACCTTTGCAATCGGCATGGGGGTGTTTGGCAGCTTTATTTTTAAAGAATGGAGCAAGTTTAAAAACCGTAAAATTCGTTTTATGAAAGCATTAGCCGACAACTTGTATTTTAAAAACCTCGATAACAACGCCGGGGTTTTTCATACCCTAGTCGATGCAGCTGAAGAAGAAGATGTTAAAGAAGCGCTACTTGCCTACACCTTTTTACTAAAAAGCGAATCAGCGATGACTGCAGAGCAATTAGATAGTCAAATTGAACAGTGGTTTAACGCGCAGCATCATTGCCAGCTCGACTTTGAAATTGATGACGCTTTAGACAAACTCGTCAAGCTTGAGCTGGTTCATCAACAAAATAACGTTTATACAGCCGTTGATTTAACCAAAGCCAAACAGCGCTTAGATAGTCGTTGGGATGACTATTTTAAGTTTGCCTAAGCCTTTAAAATCAGGTACTAGCAAGTACACATTAACTTCGAGTCAATTCAACTGGGGTAAATGCAACTTTATCTCAATGTGCTTGCGCAGCGAATGCTCTGCTTTTAGGATAAAATTTTACGGCTAAAAAAAGACCATTCCATGCAATTAAAAAAAACAATTCTTATTGGAGCAAGTTTGCTGTGCGCAGCAACGACGGCTCAAGTATATGCTAACGACAAGTTTGTCTCTGAAGATATTTTTCAACTTGAATACGCAGGCGACCCACAAATAAGCCCTGACGGTAAAAAAATCGTTTATGTGCGCAGCGGCTACGACATCATGAAAGATGGTAACAAGCGTAGCTTTTGGCTGTACGATATAAAGTCAGGTCAACACACGCCGCTGTTTTCTGATGAGCATAACTACAGCCAACCCACTTGGTCTCCAGATAGCAAGAAAATTGCTTTTACCAGCAACTCAAGCGGCTCAAATCAACTTCACGTTTATTGGTTAGCGCAAGACAAACAAGCATTATTAACGCAACTACCAAAATCAGTACGAAACTTAACGTGGTCGAATGACTCTGCACAAATTGCCTTCACCATGAGCATTCCTGAAGGTAAATCTGCGTTCGCTAAATCGGTAAAACTGCCGAAAAAACCAAAAGGCGCTGAGTGGTCAAAACCAGTGAGAGTGTTTGAAAAAGCACGCTATCAAGCTGATGGCGCTGGCTTTTTAGAGCCTTCATATCGTCACGTTTTTGTTATTCCGGTTTCGGGTGGCACACCACGCCAATTAACATCGGGCGATTATCAGCACTATGGCCCACTTGCTTGGGATCCAAGTAACACAAAACTAGCTTTTTCTGCTGATCGCAATGATGAGTGGGAATATCGCACAACTGAGTCAGACCTCTATGAAATCAATGTAAAATCAGGCGAGCTTACGCAACTAACTGATTTACCGGGCCGTGAGAGTAACCCGCGTTACGCTGAAGACGGTGATGAACTAGCCTTTGTTGCGCGTGACAACGCCCCTGTGCCTTATATTAACTCAACACTATCTATGCTCGATTTAGACGATAAATCAATCAAGCATATTACTGAAAAGTTAGACCGCTCAGTGGCTGATTATAAGTGGTCAGGCGATGGCGACTTTGTTATTCAGTACGATGATTTTGGCAAGCGTAAGCTCGCTAAAGTAAACAGCCGCGGTAAGGTCACTGACTTAACGGATACGGTATCGGGCACTTCAATTGGTCGTCCGTATATCAGTGGTAGTTTCAGCATGGCCAATAATGGCGCTATTGCGTACACCACAGGCAGCGAGTACCGCCCAGCTGATTTAGGCTACCTATACAAGGGTAAAAGTAAAACGCTAACTTCATTAAATGAAGATGTGTTAGGCCATAAAAAGCTTGGTAAAGTGCACGAACTAAATGTTAAGTCACAGTTCGATGGCCAAGCTATTCAAGGTTGGTACATTACGCCACCTGATTTTGATGAAAACAAACAATACCCATTAATGGTTGAAATTCACGGTGGCCCACATCTTGCCTATGGCCCAAGCTTTACTGCTGAATTACAACGTTATGCCGCAGAGGGTTATGTGGTTGTGTATGTGAATTACCGTGGTTCAACAAGTTACGGTAAAGACTTTGCACTACTGCTAGATGGTAAATACAGCTCTGAAGAAGACTTTGCCGATCACAACTCGGCAGTTGATGCCATGATTGCTAAAGGCTTTATCGACAAAGATAACCTATTTATTGCGGGTGGTTCAGCAGGTGGTATTGCAACGGCTTATGCGGTTGGTTTAACAAACCGCTTCAACGCTGCGGCAATTACCAAGCCTGTGATCAACTGGTTAAGTAAAACGCTTTCAGCTGACAGCTATATTGGTCAAATTCGTAACCAATTCCCTGGCATGCCATGGGACAATGTTGAGCACTACTGGAAACGTTCGCCACTTTCATTAGTAGGTAACGTCACCACGCCATCATTGATCATGACAGGTGAAGAAGACCGCCGTACGCCAATTTCAGAATCAGAGCAATTCTATCAAGCATTAAAACTGCAAAAGGTAGATACCGTGCTTATTCGTGTACCGGGCTCACCCCATGGTATTGCGGGTCGTCCTTCACGTATGATTTCGAAAATTGAATACACCCTTGCGTGGTTCAAACAATATCAGAAGTAATGAATTAAGTAGGAGTGAGGTGCTCACTCCTCTTAAAAGTAATGATGACTAAGCGCAAGTTGAGCAGACCCTATCGACTGCGCTTTTTCCCCGCACACGCCTAAACTCACTTCACAGCTTCGTAGTCCACGACTATCTAAACGTGCAAATGCGGCAATTGATAACTGCTTGAGCTGTTCAAGTGCTTTACTCGGTAACGGCGAATCAATAATCACAGCTTGCATATCTAATAAACTTAAACTGTTATGCATGGCAATACTGATAGCCTCAGCGGCATTTTCAAGCCAAGGCAGAACAAGTCGTTTATGATCTGAAAACTGACTGTCTGTTAGCTCATACACTGAAATGCCAAGTTGCTGCTTATCAAACTCGCTTTGCAATGATAGTAATGAACATTGACTAAGTAACTGCTCCCGATCAGCGTTTAGCATTGAGCCAATAGCACCGGCATTACCACTTTTACCTTCGAGAAGTTGCTGGTTAATCACCACAGCCCCACCTAAAAAAGCCCCCAAATATACATACAAAAAATCGCTGTAGTTATTAGGGTTACCAAGGCTTAGCTCTGCACAGCAGGCAGCGTTATTGTCGTTACTAATATAAACAGGGAGCTGGAACTGGCTTTCTAAGTAACCTTTTAAGTCGAAGTTTTGCCACTGACTAAGTGTATTGGTTGCTGAGCCTGAAGCGGCTTGCCATTGCCAAATATCAAACGGCATAGCGACCCCAAGCCCACACACATGTGAGCGCAGTTCAGGTTCTAATTGACTGATTAATTTTGGAATATATGTTTCTAAAAATGATTTAAGTTCTTCAACCGATGCTTCATTCACCTCAACAGATACAGACGCTCTTTGCGTGCTTTGTAAGTCAACGAGTATCAGATCAAAGCGTCGCCGCCCGATTTTCAAACCAAAACTAAATGCACCATCTGGGTTGAGCCTAAACGGCACACTTGGCTGCCCTACTCGGCCTTTAACAGGTGGATCACGAAGCAACAGCTTATCTTCTTCAAGCTTATTGATATTCACTGTTGCCGCCTGAGCAGACAAGGCTAACGCTTTTGCTATTTGTGCTTTAGGCATGCTTTGCTGTTGCCTAATTAAACTTAAGATTGCGCGCTCGTTATTGCTTCTTGGTGCTCGCGATAAACTGCTCTTCATAACATCCTTCTTGATACAAGCTTGATAAGCGGCCTATTAGACCTGTTTGCAGTACTATCTACCAGTCAAAATAATAAATCAACTAGGTTGATTTATTATTTATAGTCGTGAATACTGTCGGCCACAACAATATGAACACATTAACCTGGTGAACTATGCAAACACAGCCTGCTATTGTAGCGCGCCAAATGCTTTGGCCTTTTATTCTGCTTACGATTTGCTTTGCTGCTTGGGGTACTGCGGCCAATATGACAGACCCATTAGTGAAAGTTTTTAGCAAAACATTTTCTATGAGTGCGTTGCAATCAGCACTGGTGCAGTTTAGTTATTACGGCGCGTATTTTTGCTTAGCTTTACCGGCGGCCATGATCAATAGACGGTTTAATTATAAAACAGGGCTGTTAATGGGTTTAGCCATGGCCGCTTGTGGTGCCTTATTGTTTTACCCTGCTAGTCAAACCATGCTCTATAGCCACTTTTTATTGGCCTTGTTTATTCTTGCTGGTGGTTTGTCTATTTTAGAAACCTCTGCCAATCCCTACGTCATGCAGTTAGGATGCGAGCAAACAGCAACCCGCAGACTTAACCTCGCGCAAGCTTTTAACCCTGTTGGGACTAATATTGGTGTGTTTTTAGCGGCGACGTTAATCTTACCGAACTTAAATCAAGCTGATAGCGCAAGCCGTGCCCTGATGAGTGAAGCGCAATTAAAAACCGTTGTGAGTGCAGAGCTCGATGCTGTGATGGTGCCGTATGTGGGTATGGCCTGTTGCTTAATCTTACTATGGCTATGCATCTTCTTTAGCCGCTCTCCTGCAACAGAAACAAAAGTAACAGCGCAGCCGCGTAAACTTAAAAAGACCTTTCAACATTTGTATCAAAACAAGCATTATCGATTTGGTGTGCTGGCACAATTTTTTAATGTTGGCGCGCAAACCTGTGTATGGACCTACACCATTGGCTACACCATGGAAGCACTTAACACTACAGAAGTTACCGGCGGCCAAGTCTTACAATATTCGATGTTGGTGTTTTTAGTATCTCGTTTCATTATGACATGGCTAATGCGCTTTATTAGCGGCGCTAAATTACTGCGTTTTATGGCTTTAATTGCAGCCGTGCTGTGTTTTATTGTTACCACACAAGTGAATTTAGTGGGCGTAGTCGCACTTGTAGCTATTTCAAGCTGTCTATCTTTGATGTTTCCAACCATCTACGGCACAGCACTTGAAGGCCTTGGCGAAGATGCAAAAGTTGGTGCGGCTGGTTTAGTAATGGCAATTTTAGGGGGCGCATTTTTACCTCTGATCCAAGCCGCAACCATAGATGCTTTTAACACTGCGGTTTCGTTTGTTGTACCACTTGGATGTTTTCTTATCGTATCTCTTTATGGGCACCACAGCATTAGGTCACCACGACACCAGCAATCATAATTTTTGAAGGCATCTTGCAAAGTCAGATGCCTTTTATAATTGTACTTTGTGGTTAGATAATGTGAAAATCACTATCTTTCTAACTACCTATAAGTGAGTATGAAATCACTTAAGCTTTTTATCTTAAATTACACAGCAAAGCTTAAAAACATGAGTAGCTTTGAGCACTTTCGGTTTTTTTTAATAAAGTATATTTGTTTCTTTTTTGGCTGCTTTATCTGTTTCGTCTTACACGAATATTTTCGTGTTCCTATTGTTGTAGCCGCTGCTGCGACAGGCTTAATCGGTACGTTTTTACCTTTTTCAAGAACGTTAAAATCACACCCTTATGCGGCCATTTACGCTGGTAGCTTTGCTGGCATGTGCTCTTCAAGTTTAATAAACAGTTATTGGGAGCTAAGTCTTATTTCATTGATCGGTGCCAGTCTTTATATTTTGACTATGAATCTATTTGCAGGTTTTGGCGGCCGACTTGGTAGTGTGGCTTTTGCCAGTGTGGCGCTTTATATGCTTGCAAAAGGGATTTTTTGATGAATATATTTATTGCGATAACAGCGTTATTAGGTGCTTACTCAACCTACTTTTTAGCACATCATAATCGCTTCGACGGCATTCGCGCATCAGCGGCCACCAGCATTATTGCATTTGCAATTTTGAGTCTATTCCCCGTTGATGTTGAGCTATACAGCGTGGCATTTTTCGGCGGTACTTTCATCGGTATGAGCGCACCAAAACGCTTTGGCATTTTTACATTAGCCATTGCGTCATTACTATTTGCTTTGTTGTTTGAGTACCTCGTGCCGCGCTTACATGGCTACGGCGGTGCATTAGGGTTGAGTGCGTTTTTATCTGTCTGTGTTTGCCACATCGGTATTTTACTCGGTGCGCCACGAAGCAAAAAGAACAACTAATTCCGATTCACCGATTAAAAACCTATACCTTTTTATTAATATTCATTACTATGTTAACAATATGTTTAAAGGTGTAGGTTCTTTATGCTTCTTCGTTCATTGCTGATTGTTATTATCTTCTGCTTTATCAGTAGTGCTACGACGGCGAAAACACTGACCTTTATTGCCGAAGATTTACCCCCATACCATTTTAAAAATCAGCAAGGTAAAGCCGATGGTGCGCTTGTTGAAGTGATAAAGTCTGCCCTAGCGAAAACAAACATCGCTGGCGAATTCGCAATTATGCCAATGGCCCGAGCTTTTCATGAGTTTCAAAATGACCCAAGCATATTGATGATTTCATTGCTAAAAAATGAGTCTCGTGAATATAAATTCCAATGGCTAGCACAAACCTATTTTGCCGATGCTTATTTAGTTGGGCTTGCCAAACAAAACCACGAAATAAAAAGCTTAAAACAAGCAAAGAAATATCGTGTGGCAACAATTCGTGGCTATTCAAGTGAACATTATTTGAAACAAGCCGGCTTTAATGAAAATAAAAATTTGGTGCTGGTCAGTCATTACCATCAACTTTGGCAAATGCTAGAGAAAGGACGAATTGATTTTGTACTAACCAACACGCTTACCTTACAAAACGAACTCGCGTTATCAGGAGTTCTCCCTAATGACATTAATAAGAGCCTCCACTTAGACGACTACCCATCAGGCCTTTATTTAGCCGCGAATCTAAAATTGGACAAGCAACTTGCTATGCAATTGAGTGATGCCATAAAAGCATTGAAACAAAACGGTCAATACCAAGCAATTTTACAAAAATGGCATCTGCCTTTACCTAGATTATAATGAAAAACACGCAATCACCTTACAAAGGCTTAGCTTTAGCTATTTTGCTTAGCTGCTTATCGCTAAATACCCTTGCTATTACCCCTGAACAAGCTTTAGAGAAGCTTAACGAAGCACAATTGTTACGTAACAGTAATCCAAACCAAGCCACTAAAATATTTGAGCAATTAACTAACGACTCGACCCTTTCCAATGAACCTAACATCATACAAGAGGCATTCGAATCGCTGGCATTTATGAATATGGGCAGTGGCGATTATGACCAAGCTCTTAGCTATGCAGAGCAGCTGCTTGATTATGGGGAAAAGCACAATAACCAGTCAGTAACAGTACGAGCAATGCTTATTCAAGGTTACGCGCAAGGCAGAAAAAGTAACTTTCTTAAGGCAGAGCAACACTACCGCGATGCATTATCCATTGCCAAACAGATAAATAACTCAGTGCTGATTGCCCAGTCCTATGAGCGATTAGCAGCCATTTTACGCTGGCAAGATAAGTACATAGCTGCCCTCAATGAAGCACAAAAAGCAGTCAATATTTTACAAGAGTTTGATGACGATAAATCTTATGCCTCTGCATTGCAGAACTTAGGTATTATTGAAGCAATTATTGGTGACCACCACGACGCACTAGCCAATCTTACTTTGTCGTTTTCTTTACATCAAAAACTTGACGATAAAAAAGGCATTGCTGATGCACTTTATGAAATTGGCGAAGTTTATCGACGTATGGGTGACAGTGCCCAATCGTTAAAGCACTTTAAAATGTCGCACGTTCTGGATTTAGAAATTGGCTCTAAAGTCGATATCGGTAATAGTGCCATGAAGGTCGGCTATGCAGCGCTAAAACAAGGTGAGCTTACAACAGCCACAGACTATGCAGAAAAGTCGATTAGCTATTATCTACCCTCATCTTCAAACACAGGATTGTGCCGTTCATATAATTTAATGGCGTTAATTGCTCTAAAACAAAATAACATTAGTGAAGCGCAAGCCTATATTGATCGCGCCATGGCAATCGCCACTGACTTTAATTTTCGCTCCCATTTAGTGTCTTTAGCGATCACCCAAACACGTATCTATCAAGCTCTTAATGACCATGCAAAAGCAATTAAAACCGCAGAACAGGCCTTAAACCAGGCTAATGAGTTACAAGATGTCGAAGATCAAATTAGCTTAAATAAATTACTCACTGACTCTTACCTTGCATTACAACTTTATAAACAGGCATTTGAATCGCAAAGCCGCTATCAAACCCTTGAAAATAAAACGGGTAAAAATCAGCACGACTTAACTGTGGCCGCGATGCAAAGCCAAGTCGCCTTTATGCGAAATCAGCAAGAAATAAACCAATTAAGTGCAGATAAACAAATTCAAGCAGCACAACTAAGCGAAAGTGAATGGCAATTTAAAGCCTGGTTACTCGGCCTAAGCTGTGTGATTTTATTGATATCAGGCTTTGGTTACCGCTCATTTAAAACGCGTAAACTTGCCAGCGAGCGAGCACAACTATTACAAGAAGTCGTTGATAAGAAGAACCGCTTACTAGCCGATGTATCCCATGAAATTCGCACACCACTCACAGCGCTACAATTGCAAGTTGAAGCATTGCAATACAATATCGCAAAAGACGTTGATGCCTCTTACGATGCCATTAATCGAAAGCTAACCGATATCAATGTACTGATCCGTGATATCCACCAACTAGCACAAGCAGACTCAGATAGCCTATACCTGAACCTAAAACCCTATTTACTTGCTGATGTATTATCCGTTTGGCAGCAAGACTTTGCTGCTTTTGTACAAAGCAAAGGCTTTGAATTTACCAGTGACATTCATGTTACTGCTGATTTAAAGGTGACATGGGATATCGATAAAATTAAGCAAGTACTGGCTAACCTTTTATCAAACAGTACCTTTTATACTGATAAACCCGGCAAAATTAAATTTATAGCGACAGCCTCAGCGCAGAGTATTACTTTTAGTATTGAAGATACCCCACCCGGTGTGACCGACAATCAGTTAGTTGAAATATTCGAACGTTTATACCGCGTTGATAAATCACGTAGCCGCCAAACGGGTGGCTCAGGCCTAGGACTGGCGATTTGTAAAAGCCTAATAGAAACGCACAAAGGTACTATCAAGGCTGAGCACAGTGAGTTAGGTGGCGTTAAGATCCTCATTTGCTTACCGCTTATTAGTGAACAACAGGTTTAATTAGCACCGTGATTCCCTGAAATCGCCTCAAATCCGGGCGAATTAACGACATTTAGCCCAATTAATGCCGACCAAGGTCGCATATTATTTAATCAAATATCGCCCTATATTTTTTAGTACGTTGTACAAATCTCTCACTAAAAAGTATAGGAGCCTCACAATGGCGGGCGAATATCAACAACAATACCAACAGTTCCAGCGCGATCCGGGTCAGTTTTGGCTTGAGCAAAGTAAACGAATTCCTTGGTTTAAAGAGCCAAGTGCTCCTTATCAATATGACGATAATGATTTTTACCATTGGTTTGCCGATGGTCAACTAAACACTTGTTATCTAGCCCTCGACCAACATGTCGAAGCAGGCTATGGCGACCAAACTGCACTATTTTACGACTCCCCTGTTACCAATACTAAACAACAATACACTTATGGCGAGTTACAAACTCAAGTTGCTAAATTTGCAGGACTCATGCAATCCCTTGGCGTAAGCAAAGGTGACCCTGTAGTCATTTATATGCCAATGATCCCACAAGCGGTTATTGGTATGCTAGCGTGTGCTCGCCTTGGTGCCATTCACTCCGTTGTATTTGGTGGTTTTGCACCGCACGAACTCGCGGTGCGTATTGATGATGCAAAGCCTAAGCTTGTGCTTACTGCGTCTTGCGGGGTCGAAATCAATCATGTGATTGAATATAAACCACTGCTTGATGAAGCACTCGAAAACGCCCAGCATACTGTTGAACACTGTATTGTCTTTCAGCGTGAGCAAGCCATTGCCGAGATGCAAGATGGCCGAGACATCGATTGGCAATCAGCCTCTGATGCAGCAAGTTCAGTCGATGCCGTGCCGGTTGCAGGTGACGACCCGCTTTATATTCTTTACACCTCAGGCACCACAGGCACACCTAAAGGGGTGGTTCGAGAAAACGGTGGTCACGCTGTTGCAATGCATTACAGCATGGAGACCGTGTATGGCATGAAACCCGGCGAAGTATTTTGGGCTGCTTCTGATATTGGCTGGGTGGTAGGTCACTCATACATTGTATATGCACCGCTTATTTATCGCTGCGCTACCGTACTTTATGAAGGCAAACCCATAAGAACCCCTGATGCCAGTGCGTTTTGGCGTGTTGTAGAAGATTATAAAGTCACCGCCTTATTCAGTGCTCCTACTGCGTTTCGCGCTATTAAAAAAGAAGACCCTACCGCCGAGGGCTTTAAACAATACGATACTTCGAGTTTAAAACGTTTATTCTTGGCCGGTGAACGCCTAGATCCTCCCACTTATGAATGGCTAAAAGACAACACCGGCTTGCCCGTACTTGACCATTGGTGGCAAACAGAAACAGGTTGGGCCATTGCGTGTAATCCAATTGGTATTGAACAGCTTGCCACTAAGGCGGGTAGCTCAACAGTGCCAACACCAGGCTTTGATGTACAAATTCTTGATATGAATGGGCAGCAGTGCTCAGCAAACGAAAATGGTGCGGTGGTAATTAAACTGCCCTTACCTCCTGGCTGCTTACCAACAATTTGGCAAAACAATGAACGCTTTCAAGCGGGTTATTTAAGCGAGTATCCGGGTTATTACCTCTCTGGTGATGGTGGCTATATTGATGACGATGGTTATCTATTTATTATGGGTCGTACCGACGATGTAATTAACGTTGCGGGTCATCGCTTATCAACCGGTGAAATGGAAGAAATTGTTGCAGCCCACCCTGCTGTTGCTGAATGTGCAGTATTTGGCGTTAACGATGCACTCAAAGGGCAATTACCTATGGCGATGATAGTGCTCAAAGACGATTACCTTGGCGATAGCAAAGAAGTCGAGCAACAGCTAGTCCATTCTGTAAGGCATCAAATTGGTGCCATTGCCTGCTTAAAGAATGTTTTGCATGTTGAGCGCCTACCAAAAACCCGTTCAGGAAAAATACTCAGAAAGAACTTACGCCAATTGGTCGATGGTGAAGAACTACAAATTCCATCTACCATTGATGATGCGAGTATATTTGATGAAATCAACCAACAACTTAACAATCGCTGATCTGCGTTTGTAATTTTGTAATGTTACCAAAGGCCTTGTTTAAGGCCTTTATTCGTTTTGGCCTATGGCTTGCAACTTTACTAATAAGTTAGCAAACGAAAAGGTGGTTAACATGGCTATTATTGCAGGTTATTTCCAATTCAATGATTCAGATAAAACTGACTTTAAGTATATAAATCAACTAGCTAATGTATTTAGTAACTATGAAGAAAAACATGTTCGTTTTTTTAATTGCGAGTATGGAGCCATTTTTCAGTATGATTTTGATGCCTATCAGCAGTCGAGCTGGTTGCGAACTGAGTCGCAAATTGCAACACTCATTGGACACCCTCTCATATCAAGCTCTAGAACACAGGACCTAATTACACTTGCGGGCTGCGAGTCTCTCGACTTTTCTTTGCAGCAATGCGAAGGAGTATTTAGCTTTTGTCAATTTGATCTGCAGAGCCAGCGCCTAACATTAGCGACTGATCCACTTGGATTAAAACCTTTTTATACCTTACAAACACAGTATGGTTTACTATTTTCCACTAACCTTAATTTATTCAAGCAGTTGGATATCCAACTACAGAACAATCCGGATGCATTAACTGAGCTTGCCGTGCTTGGTTATCCTCTTTTAGATCATACGCCGTTTAAAGACGTAAAATGCTCATACCCAAGTGAAATGCTATGCTTTAATGCAAAACAGGGTGTAACTAGAAAAAGATATTTTGATTGGGTAACACTTGCAAAACAAAAGCTCGTTGCACCAGATGCAATTGAAGGGATCTCAAAGGCTTTTAAAACTTTAGTTGCAAAGGCAAAACATAAAGATAAAACAATTCTTAGCACTTTATCTGGCGGTTTAGACTCTAGGCTTATTAACAGTGAGTTATTGCGCCAAGGCGTGCAATTGAAGTCGTTTAACTTTTCGCAATCTGATAGCCAAGATCTATTTTGTGCTAAACAATATGCATCACAAAATGCAGTACCATTAGAAGTAATACAAGTTTCAGACACCCAGCGGCTATCTGTCGAACAGCGCCTTGGCAAATATTGGCGTAAAGCGAAACATCAAGATTTCACTAACGTATGCAGACCACAAATAAGCTGGTCAGGAAATGGCGGTAGTGTTGGGGTCGGGCTTATTTATTACGGTGATGAAATTTATGCTGCAGCAAAAGAAAACAACTTAGATAAACTAATCAGTGCTTACCTCAAACAACAATACGCTTTTTTACCTAAGTCAGTTGTTCATAATGCTGAACAATTACAACAAAAACTGATAGCTAACTTAAAAATTAGCTTCGAACCACTCGCTGAATTACCACTTGAAAAAGCATTTCAATTATTCTTGCTGCTTAACGATCAACACCACCATTTGAGTGTTCCTAACGAGCAGGTTTGCGAATTTAAAATGGAGTTTTTCCATCCATTTTATTCGTGGAAGGTCCTACAGTATCCGTTGGGTTTACCGGTGGAGTACGTTCGCAAACACCGTTTTTATCAACGATGGTTAAAAACCGATTACCCACGAGCTTTACTTGCGCCTTGGCAAACTTACCCAGGACACTTGCCTTGCCCAATAACCGTCAAGCATCAAACCCAATGGCAATTGAATAGCGCAAAACTTATGTCGCCCACAGAACTATTAAAGCTATGGTTTAAAATTATGTTTTTTGACCGCCATTTATTGATAAAGCGCTGCCATTTCACTTTACTTTGCATCTTACAGTTAACTCATTTAAAGAATGTTCAGCCTAATTTACGTGTTGCTCAGAAATTCTGCCAATGGTGAATGAAGTTCAGGCCATCATTTTGAATTAATTGCTTTGAAGTAAAAACAGCTTTCTAACAACGAACTTTTCGGGCTAGAATCTATTAGGTTATTAATATCATAAGCTGAGATTTTAATGAGAAAATGGACTCTTCCTCTACTGCCCCTAATCGTATTAGCAGGCTGCACCTCGGTTAGCAAAAATGAATGTTTACAAGCTGACTGGTATGGTATTGGTTATAAACATGGTGCAGATGGCACTGAGTATCGCGATGGCATAGATGCACTATCACAATGCAGTGAGTATGGTGTAAATGCTGACATTGCTAAATATAAAGTGGGATACGATCAGGGCCTCGCTACATACTGTGAACCGGAAAATGGCTTTACGTTAGGCATGCAAGGCGCGTCATACAATGGTGTCTGTAATAGCACAGCGTTTCGTAAAGCATGGCAAGAAGGTAACGATAGATATCAAGTGCAACAAAGACTGAGTTATATTGATAATCGCATTGACGATATCGACCGTCGATTAAAAGATATTCGTGGCGAGCTTAACAGTAACCAACTTAATAATACTCAGCAAAAAGAGCTTTATCGAGAACGCAAAGATTTAGAAAACGAGCGTAAAGATTTGCGCAAAGAACGCGCATTACTTCCGCTTTTGAATAAACTGCCTAGTGTTGAAATATCAACCGAGTGGTGAGACTTTTAGAGCCAATTTCATTTCATACATTTGTTTATCAGCGATGGCCAAAAGTTCCTTTGCACTGTGTCCGTGTAAAGGATACATGGCGATACCAAAGCTCGCACTTACCGGCTGAACCGTTTCATAATCTTGCGCTACTTTTTTAACCGCCTGCTGACATCGTAGCGCTATATCTTGGCACAAACTAGCCTTTGTTAATGAAGGTAAAACAATAACAAACTCATCACCACCAATGCGCGATAGCACATCTTTATCTCTCATTTGTAAACGCAATTGCTGACTAATGTCCAGTAACAAATTGTCCCCCTGTTCATGACCATATGTATCATTAACGAGTTTGAAATTATCAAGATCAAGATAGATCAATGCAAATTGGTTATGCTCTGCTGGCGTTCTTTGTGAGAAAGCACGCAATTGAATATCGAGTCCTCTGCGATTCAATAGCTTAGTAAGTGGATCTTGATTAACTAGCTCATTGAGAAGCTGGCGCTTTTCTACCGCCGAAGAGATATCATCAAATGCACCGATATAATGAGAAACCAAGCCATTTTCATCATACAATGCATCTATGGATAATTGCTCAGGAAACACCTCTCCGGACTTTCGCTTATTCCATACCTCTCCTTGCCAACAGCCTTTATCGAGCAACTCAGTCCACATTTGTTGATAAAACTCATCTGGTTGCTTCTTTGCAGAAAGTATTGAAGGTTTTTTACCTATTACCTCATGCTTCTTAAACCCTGTTATTTGCTCAAAAGCAGGATTTACATCAACAATCACAGACTCAGCGGTGGTGATCAGAATCCCTCGGCTAGTTGTAGAAAAAACAGCCGTTAATAGTTTAATTCTCTCATTACTTTTAACTTCCTCTGTAACATCCTCAGAATAACCATTCCATTCTACACTGCCATCAGCTCGGGCTATAGGAGATGATTTTGCCGAAATCCAGATCTGTCCTTTTATGGGGTGGTTAACGCGAAACACTTCACACCAATCAGTTAGCTCTGCACGTGAATGCTCAATACTTCGTACAATACGTTCCAGATCATCTTGATGTATCGCTTGCATAACTCTATCTGCTGATGACTCAATATCTTTGGGAGAGCAGCCATAGATATCAAATACTTTTGATGTAGCAAATGGGAAAAACGCTTCATCTTTATTGTCTATTACATATTGATAAACAAAGCCTGGGAGGTTATCAGTGAACTTTTTTAGTTCTTGATGTAGGAATTCAATTTCGCGTTCTTTTTGCCATTGTTCCGTAATATCAATATGTATTCCAACCATCCATTCTGGATTACCGTTTTTATCCCACGTTTGTACTTGGCCTTTATCAAGCACTTTAACCCAGTGGCCTCGTTTATGTTTCATACGCGCTTCACAGACATATCGCGCTGATTCACCTTCGAAGTGCTCATTTAATAATTGCTCAGATTTCACTAAGTCTTCAGGGTGAGCAAAGGTAAGCCAAGTATCAATTGAAACGGGTTCAAGTTCGCACAGAGAATAGCCAATGATATCTGCCCATTTATCATTAAAAATTGTTTCGCCTGTTTGCACATTCCAGAGCCAAACTCCCACATCACCACTTTCGAGAAGCAACTGTGCAATATCTAGTCCTAGCTGCGACTTTAGTTCATTGTAAGCTTCACTAAATGCCATAATCTGCCTTAATAACTAGCCTAATGATAAACAATTAAGTCTTATTCATTATTTTAGTTAAAAAGGCAAAAAATACTAAAATATAATCAAATAAATATACTCTTACAGATTTATTGCGGATTGGTATTTTTCACCTTGACGGCCAGTCAACCTCATCAACCGAGTCAAAAAGCGTTGTGGTCGTTTGCTCGCCATTCCATTTGCGAATGTAACGTGACAACGGATCATAAAGCGCTGTTTGCTTATTGATATGAAAGTGACGCCCACCTCTAGGGTCGACACCGACACCCGCAATATATTGCCAATTGCCCCAATTTGCAGCCACATCATAATCAATAAGTTGCTGTTCGAAGTAAGCTGCACCATAGCGCCAATCAAGAGCTAACTCATTAACAAAACAACTTGCCGCAATCTGCCGCGAGCGGTTAGATATAAAGCCTGTTGTGTTGAGTTCATGCATTATCGCATTTACCAATGGAAATGGAGTGCAGCCATTACACCAAGCAGTGAAACGCTGGCTGTTAAACGTTGCTAGCGGCGCATTTTGCTTTTGACCTTTGAATAAAAAAAGCTTTGCTCCCGCTTGCAGTGCATGCCATTTGAAATATTCGCGCCATAGCAATTCAAACTTTATCCAATAGCTCGACTCATTTGCACCGTTTTGATGCTCATATTTTTCAACTTCGTTATACAGTTGTTTAGCACTAATTGTGCCTCCAGCGAGCCAAACACTAAACTTAGTGCTGTTGCTAAAGCCATCTAACTCATTGCGAGTCTCTTTATAGCTGCTTGGTGCTTTTGAGGAAAAGTACGCACTGCAATGTTGCTGAGCTGCAAATAAACCTCCTTTAAAGCTAGCTGACTGGGTAACTACGTCAGCAATATTGTGTTCAGCGCATAACTGTACTGGGTGAGGTAATCGGCTGACCGCAGGTCGCGGTGCAGCTATAAAGGTTGGCTCAGCTTCTACTTTTTTACGAAAGGCGGTAAAATTTTTTGGTAATTCATCAAGCTGAAAAGGTAAGTCCGCTGCTTTAAACAAGGTATCTTGCTGATAAGTTTTCACGGCAGCTTGAGGGCATATAGCTTTAATTTTTTCGAGCTGTTTTTGCTCATAAACGCCAACTTGCTCGGTACAAACCAATGTTTCAATATTATATTTTTGCAAACGCTGGCTGATTACATACTCAGGCTCACCTGTGATCACATGAAGTGTTTGGCCAAGATTCTCAACTGCGTTTGCAAATGCAGATAGGCTCTCAAGTAAAAAGTTGTACTTATGTTCCCCATATGGCTTCTGTTGGTAATTAGTTTGCCTAAACCAACGCGGTTCAATCACAAACACTAAATCAAGCTCGCCAGCAAAATCTGCTAATTCAGATAAAACTTCATTATCAGCTAGGCGTAAATCATTTTGTAGCCAATATAAAACTCGTTTTTTCATGGGATAACTCATATGTTTTAACATACATACGAATACCCTTCTTATCCGGATTTAAATATCAGAACAAAATGATTAACTATAATTTGCAGATAGGTATTAAGCATCCTGCTCTTTACTCATAAGCTCGCTCATACGCTGCATAAGCTCTTGCTCACTGAGGTCTTCTTTGTGTGTGCCTATAGTCCAAATGTGGCCAAAAGGGTCTTCTAGAGTCCCTGACCTATCGCCATAAAATTGGTCATGTACTGGGCGTAGCTCTTTTGCCCCAAGCGATAAGGCTTTAGCAAAAACAGCATCGACATCTTCAACATACAGCATAATGCTCACCGGTGTACCGCCGAGTTGTTGCGGCGACTTAAATTGCACATCAGGGCAATTATCAGAAAGCATAATATGAGAGTCGGCTATTTTTATTTCAGCATGTGCCACCCCACCATCAGGCAGAGGCATTTGCATTACAAGTTCAGCAGCAAAAGCTTGTTTGTAGAACTCTATCGCCTTAGTGGCACCTTCAATAACCAAATACGGGGTTACCGCATGGTAACCTTTTGGGATTGCAGAAACAGCCATGTTACACCTCAACGTTAAATGTGTGAGTTATAAAGGTAGCAGTTGTAGCTAATTTCACTAATCTAATAATAAAAACGCCAGCGAAATCTTTCGCTGACGTTTTAGATATAAATACCAATCAACTTAACAACGCGGTGTATTATTCAGGCCAGCTTTGCGTCCCATCAATTGCAACTTCTGTTTGATTTAACGTCGTACAATAGCCGGTGGCAGATGAGGCATAGTAAACATCACCTAATACCATGTAGTTTTTCGCTTTAACTTGCTGTTTTGCTTTGTCTGACGTTGCCATACCCCACATGCTGAAGTAGTTGCTCAAATCGAGCTCGGTTGCTTCTGAAAGTGCGATTAGGAGCCAATCATTGTTGCCTATGCTTTGTGCCTCCGACAAGCTGTAGCTTGAGAAGCCAAGTGCATCTTTTTGTGCCTGCCAATTAGTCTCGCTGTTATCAGCTAGATTAAACGCACGCTCCAAAATGTGTAAGCGAGGGTATAAATGCCAGCTGTTTTCAAGCTTATTGTGTGCCTGTGCGGCCATCATAATTTGTAAATAAATAGCGTGGCTTTGCGACCACTCTGACATCGCTAAAGCTTGCATATAAGCAAATGCATCTGCGCTTTGTTTACTGGCTTGCAAATGATCAAACAAGTTCTCGAATGGTAAGTTTTGGCACGATGCCGAAAAGCCGGTTTCATCTTCAAACTTCGACTTACTGTAGTAGGAGTAAAAGTTGGTATTTGAATGGCCACCAAACCCTTCGATACGAAAACGCCCTCTTTCAAGACCATGCCCTAACTCATGGATATCGCCATGCCCTGTTGGATTAAAATTCCAACCTGCGTCATACGGATTGCCCGAACAGCCCCAACCACAGGTCGGCTGGTCAGCATTCATATGTTTTACAATATCAATTGTTTGTACTTCAATATTGCGTTCACTCGCAAAGTCATGAATTTCGCTAACCACATCGATGCCCGGCCCTTTGAAACCAGCAAGTACATGCGGATAGTTATGGGTATAACGCTCTACAGCATGGGCGAAGTCAGACGCTACAGGCCAATAACCATCGTTAATTGAAATACGCATTTTCTCGAGCTTTGAATGCACCTCAAAACCACCGGTTGCGACCTCAGCCCAATCATAATCCCCTTTTTCAAGCAACTCAGCAAAGCGCTCATCATCACTGCTGCTACGCCAATACGGGTGCTCACCTACATTGCTAAATTCAAAGCTGACATCTAAATCATTTTGATCAAACTCAATTTGAATTGGTCCACCATAAGGTGACGTAAAATAGACCGTTTCATTTGTCTCTATAGGGACATGAACCGACTGCAATTTAGCGGGTCGATTATAGCCATTGCTGCTCATGTAATGTGTTGCGCCATCGCGCAAAGTATTAACAAATACCTTGGTATTCACTGCTTGATTATCGGTGCGTTTGATAGCAAATGTTTGACCCGGCAAGGCATACACACCCGTTGAGCGAAAATACGCCTTACTCTGCATATTCACGGTGACGGTTTTAGGTGTTACATGACTAAAATCACTACGGCTGAAATTCCCCATATCAACTTGAAGTGGGTTAACTTTACGTATATTTAATACCGCATGATCAGTAAACAGGGCACGAAAGAAGCTTGTATTATCGGTGCTTAGTTTATCCATCGGGAAGCTCACTACTTGGCGATAATGATCTGCAAGCAGCGCCAGTAACTGATAAAAGCGATAGCCTTGCTCAGTAAAGATATCTGTTTTAGCTTGGTCAAAACCTCTAAACACCGAATTAATGATCGTTGCCGCATCACTAAACTGTTGCTGATATTGGCTTTCAGCTGGACAGCTTCGATTATCGCAAGCACTTAAATCAACACTAAATTCGCTGCTTTTAAAGCGGCTGAGTAAGTCTTTAATAGTTTGCGCATCAGTTGGCAAGCTGTCGTTGATAGCAATTGGGTTCCACTGTGCCAGTTCTAACCGGTGCCAGTAGTTATCACCTGCAACGCTCACATGGAGTAATTCAAATAGCGCTTTACCTAGTGCCGTTTGGCTACCATCACGCTGAATATAGATCACTGCAATATCATTTGCTTGCGCTTGCTTTACTGCAGCCACAACATTATCAATTTTTAATCCTTCACGCTCATGCTGAGAGATAATCAGGATATCCATGTCAGATGTTAAACACGCTGCTAAAGCGTCGTTATCACAACTTGCATTGTCGTTATAGCTCACCATGCCTTCATATTGACTATCAAACCACTCTCGCGTTTTGATCCTATCTTGAAAGTAATAGCTTTGATCTAGTTGTGCTAATACAAGTTTGAGTGGCTGCTCTGCGGTTATTTCTCTGCCAGCTAACCATGTGGTGCTGTTTTTCAAAAACTGAGTCATTTGCTCGTTAATGGTATTTCGATAAGGATTACTACCAAATACCAAGTAACGGCCTTGCTCACCATCACTAGTCCCGACTACAGCAAGATTTCTAATTTTTGTCTCGTAGCCATCTTGCCAACTATTGTTGGTAAGTAGTACCGGCTCATTGAATGGATACGTGGCATTTAATAGCGTTGCATCCCAGGTTGGATACCAGCTTAATTCATCAAGGGTGGAGCTTGAGCCAAACCCAAATAAGCTATTTTTAATGCTTTGAAAGCGCGCTTTGTGGGTATCAATTTCATTAAGTGTCGCATCAAGAAGTAATTCGCTGTTTGGCACAACCAGCGCATTACCCGTTTCGAGTGCCTCGGCCACATAACTTTGAGTAATGTTTAACACAAACTCAAAGCTAGTCTCTGTACGTGAATCAGAGGCTGTGATTGTGAATTTATGTTCACCAAGTTCTTCATTACTCGCGGTGCCAGATAAGATGCTAGTTTGCTCATCAAAATTTAGCCACGTTGGTAAACCTGTTACGGTTAAGCTCACATCATCGTTGTCTGCATCGTTGCTGACTAACTGCACACTCAATGCCTGCTCAGCACGCACTTCACTACTCAGTGGAGAAACCACCGGCGCTGAGTTTGCTCTGGCAGCGATGTTAAATGTTTGCTCTGCCTGCTGCGTCACTTCGCCATCTGAATAACGAAAACGAATTTGCTGTTCGCCCGTATTCGCAAACAAGGGCGTGCCGCTAAAACTGAGGTTAGTCGCATCAAAGCTAAGCCAATCAGGTTTACTAACTTCACTTATTACCACAGTGTCATTTTGTGCATCAGTAAATGTTAGCTGGTAAGTATAAGCTTGGCCTTCATTGCTATCCGATGGTGTAGACGTGAGCGTTGGCGGCGTATTTTCAATAAGCTTGGCTTCTACATTAATATCAATCAAAAGCTGGGCAGACAGCTGCCCATCAGTGACCGTAAACTCAATGTTTGCATACTTACCTGCTTGCTCTGGCGTGCCACTGATACTTGCTGAGGCTTCATTAAAACTTAGCCAACTTGGTAAGTTTGTTACAGACAAAGTAAGAGGGTCATTATCTGGATCAGAGACTTCAGGACTAAAGCTTAAGGTTTCACCAACACGTAAAGTCTGTGATTGACCACTGATTTGCGGCGCTTGATTTTGTGGTGTTTCGGTTACAGGAGGGGTTGTTGTTTGTTTTTCATCTGAGCCTGAGCCGCCACAAGCAGCAAGTGTCAGCAATACAGCCGAGCATAATAGCGAGCGTTTGCACAAAGAGTAAGGTGCGTTCATTGAGTTCTTATCGGTATGGTAAACAATTTTTTAACATTATAAGCCGATACTACAAACTAATATCTCGGAAAAAATACGTAAATTGATATCGCTGTCATTAATTGTTTAAACCATAAAAAGCCCCATGAAGGGGCTATTTAAAGGTTACGAGCTTGGGTTTGCAAAATCGGGGCTGGGTAACTTTTCGAGTATGGCGTATAAATAAATCACCACAATGCAAAGCCCTCCCGCTGCGAAAAATAACGTTGGGCCATCATAATAGTCTAAAATTAAACCACCTCCTAGTGGCGCTAAAGCAAACCCTAAATCATAAAACGAAGCTGCGCCAAAGTAGGCACCACGAAGATGTGAAGGCGCCAACCTATCAAGGTGAACGTTCATCGTCGGAAACAAAATGGTTTCGGCCAAACTCATCACCACTATCGCACCAATCCAGCCCCAGAATAAATCGATTGGATTAAGTGCTAGCCAAAACTGCGACACCATCAATAGCACCAAGCCAATTTGAATGCGCACCGTTAGGCTAAATCGCGCCATCATTTTTAACAGCAGAAATTGACTTGAAATGATCACTAACGCATTGGTAAAAATAAGCGCAGAAATCAATGCAAGTAGGTCGGGTGCCTCTGCACGAGTTAGGTATTGTATGAGTGAACTATCCATTTGCGCATAAATAAACATGCACATAATATTGGCTAAAATTAAACACTGCAGCAGCTTATCTGCAAATAGAATACGTAAGATTTGCTTGCCTTGTACAGCTGGTTTTTTCTCTTCTGGCTCGTCGATTGCGGCAGTACTTTTGGCGGCTTTATCACTAAAATTAAAGCCCCAAACAAGCAGCACTAATAAAATAGCAAATGCCCCTGCGGTAATATAAAAGCTCGACTGCTCACCGGTTAAACCTAGCCATACCCCAGCTAATGGGCCCACCGCACAGCCCACATTAACAATAAAGTACAGCGACTGCATGGCCAGCTCACGAGTTTGTGCATCATCAATAATATCGCCAATTGCCGCACTGGTTAATGGTCGCCAAAGCGCAGTCGCAATCGAGCATAAGGTCATCACAATCACATAACCGGCCACGGTTTCTACCTCAGCCAACAGCGAGAAAGAAATGATATACAGCACGCCGGTAATGTACATCAGCGTATGCCGGCCCACTTTATCGGATAGGCTACTGCCAATAAAACTGGTAAACACCGAAATCACCGCAGCACTGGTAAGTACCAACCCGACTTCTGTTGCCGATAAAGCAAACTTTTCGTACAAAATCACCGCGAGAAATGGCCATACCATGTAATAGCTGCCACGGGTAATAAACGAGCCAAATAAGAAGATCCACATAAGCACAGGAAACTGCTTAAAGCGCGCTAAAGAGATGTCTGAATTCATTATTTTAATTTTTATGGTGATGATGGAAGCACTATACATTAACAGGCTTTAAGATTGTAAATTGACTTCGCTTTAATCATCTTATTTTACTAATCAACAAAAACATAAATAGAAAAAAGTTGTAATAACTGTAAATGCAACTTGAAAAAGATTAATCTAAATAAGAATAATTATTGATTGTATTTTTCATTTCTGTACTATACGCAGCGTCCCTCAAAGGGATAACCTACAAAAAGAACTGGAACCCTACAATGAAATCAATAAAACCAAGCTTACTGGCACTTGCCATAGCAACACATTTTTCAGCCTTTGCTGATGACGCTAAGCCGAAACAAGATATGGAACGCTTAGTAATCACTGCAACAGGTTTTGAGCAAAAAGTTACCGAAGCACCTGCAAGTATTTCAATTATCACCAATGAAGATATTAAGTCTCATGCCTTCACCTCAGTACTTGATGCTGTGCAGTATTTAGAAGGTATCGACATTGGCACAACTCGTGATAAAACGGGCCAAGGCAGTGTGAGTATGCGTGGTTTAACAGGTGAATACACCCTGTTACTAATTGATGGTAAACGCCAAAATAACCATGGCGACATTTACCCAAACAATTTTGGTGGCAACGCGTTTAACCACGTACCACCGGTTGATGCGATTGAGCGAGTTGAAGTAATTCGCGGTCCTGCATCAACACTTTATGGTGCAGATGCGCTGGGTGGTGTAATCAATATCATCACTAAAAAGCATACTGACAGCTGGAGTGGTGCAGTATCTTTTAGCCGTTCACTACAGCAAAACGATGATTTTGGTGATGACATTACCACTGACTTTAGTGTGATGGGCCCGCTAATTAAAGACGTATTAAGTTTAGGTGTGCGCGGCAGTGTTTACGAACAACAAGCATCATCGCCAACATTTGAACCTGCGACCGATCCTAACGGTGTTGTACATACTCGTTCATTAGGCTTTGGCAGTGGCGGTCGTACCGTTGATAACACAAATGAGCAGTATGGTTTTACGTTAACTTATACCCCGTTTGAATCTCATCATTTACGTTTTGATTATGACAATTCAAGCCAAGTGTACGACAACACACCTAGCTACGACATTGAATCAGGCACCATTACTTACCCACTTGGTACTAAAGATAACATTGAATCAATTTGGCAAGATCGCCGCGGCCAAGTAAACCCGCGCGCAGGTTACGCGGCAGACCAAGAGTTTGACCGTGAATGGTGGTCACTCAGTTATGATGGCGATCTTAACTGGGCAACGGTAAAAGCCTCTGTGTCTTATGTTGATACGCAAAACAATGGCCGTACTTTACCACTGAGTGTAAGCGAGCGATTAGAGCTGCAAGCTATGTACGATGGTACTGGCGAATACGAAGGAATGGACGAGCAAGCACGTAAAGACTTAGCTGAAGAAACATTCTTACCACGCCCTGCTCGCCCACTTGAAAGCAGCCAATATACCTATGACTTACGTTTTGATATTCCAATCGAGGGGCGCTTTGGCAGCCATAACCTAGCAATTGGTGGCCAGCTTATCGACGGTGAATTAAAAGACGGTGTATTTGGTCTTGAAAGTGATCAAGCTGGCAAAGTACAAGAGCAAAACATGTACTCAATCTTTGCCGAAGATAACTGGATGGCAACTGATAACTTCACCTTTACACTTGGTGCTCGTTACGATGACCACGATGTATTTGGTAGCCAAGTATCACCTCGTGTTTACGGTGTATATAACTTATCTGACACTTGGACCTTAAAAGGTGGTGTAAGTACAGGTTACAAAACACCAAAAACAACTGACCTTTATGACGGGATCACCGGATTTGGTGGCCAAGGCACAAGCCCATTTGCAGGTAACCCTGAATTAGAACCAGAAACCAGTGTTAACTCAGAAGTTGCACTTTACTGGACTTCACTTGATGGCGATCACAACATTAACGTGACTTACTACAACACCAAGTTTGAAGACAAAATTGCCAGCGGCGATACAATTTTAAGCTGTGAACAAACTAACGACGTACGTCCATGTGTGAACCTAGGTCAATATGATCAGCTTGGCTACGATAGCTACAGCCAAAAGATCAATATCGACGAAGTAGACCTTCAAGGTGTTGAAATTGCTGGTCAATACACAATCACTAAAACAGTGTCTGTTAACGGTAACTACACCTGGACTGATAGCGAACAAAAGAGCGGTCCTGAACAAGGTCAACCATTAACTAACTCAGCTGAGCACATGGCAAACCTTACCCTAAACTGGGAAGCGACAGACTTTATGAACTTATACCTACAAGGTGTATATCGTTCAGACCGTTACCGCGGTTGGGATAACGTGCACGATAAAGCGCTGTATTACAAAAACTACAACCTACTTAATTTAGGTGCGCAGTTTTATGTAAATGAGTACGTGCAAATCAATGCCCGTGTAAACAACCTATTAGACGAAGATTTCACCTCTTATAGCACAAGCTATACCGACCTAAATGGCGATGGTGAGTACGAATACCTAACAGGTCGCGGTGTAGTTAGCGAAGTTACATTCACAGACGACTACAACGTTAAAGATAAAGGCCGTAACTTCTGGATTGGCGTTACCGCTTACTTCTAAGTAAACTCCCTGAAAATAGACAGCATGTAGTCATATGCTGTCTATTTTTCTTACCGTCCCTATTACTGCTCCTATTATCAGTATTCTTTTTACTGTCACTAAATTGCCAACTTCACACATTAAGCTGATGGTACCTGCGTAAGCCTATTTGTCAGTCTATGGAACATATCCTTACAGCCAGCGGTATCTGTATTAGTTATCAAGATGAAGGCGATAAAAATGCGCCGGTGATCATCTTAATTATTGGCTTAGGTGCTCAATTTACCGTTTGGCCAGAGTCGCTATATTTTGGCTTGGTCGAAAAAGGCTTTCGGGTTATTCGTTTTGATAATCGTGATGCAGGGCTATCCTCATCGTTAGATGAGTTAGGCAAGCCGAGTCTAGTAAAGCATTGGCTTAGCCGCCGATTACCCATTCGCGCAAAGCTGCCCTATTCGCTCGATGACATGGCTCGCGATGTAAAAGAATTAATGGATGCACTGGCTATCAAAAAAGCGCACTTAGTGGGGGCGTCGATGGGTGGCATGATTGCGCAAATTGCCGCGGCAAAGTATAAAAAACGTGTACTGAGCTTAACTTCAATTATGTCGAGTAGCTCGCCGTTATCGTTTTCGGGTTCAAACATTAACCTGTTGGTAAAGCTCGCTAAAATACGCCCCCGAAGCAATAATAAAGAAGCCGCGATTGATTACAATGTTAGGCTCAACCAACTCATTGGCAGCCCAGCCTACCCACAAGATGAACACGCTTTATACGCCAACGCTGAACGCTATATTGAGCGGGCCCACACAAATCAAACAGGCTTTAAACGTCAGCTTGCAGCCATTGCCGCAACGCCTTATCGCGAGCAATTACTAAAAAAGATTAAAGCGCCCACGTTAGTAATTCACGGCAGTGCTGATCTTGTTATGCCGCTGTCTGCGGGTATCAACACCGCCCTGTTAATAAAGCGCAGTAAGTTAAGAGTCGTGCCCGGAATGGGCCATGATTTTCCGCCCGCTTTAATGAAAAAAATGACTAAGTGGATAGCTAAACATGCAGCTAAAGTCAGCGCCAAAAAAGCCGCTAAAAAACCCTAAAAGCATGATAGAATTATCATATAATTTATAAGGTTAGCGTTTTATGTTACGTGTATTTTTTAGTCTGTTTTTAATCATCCCTTGGTTAAGCTTTGCCGGTGTGTCACTGAGCGAGCAGCGCATTATTTATCAAGGCGAAATTAATGCCAAAAACAATCAACATGTTGCACAGCTTTTGGCTGAGCAGCAAAACATAAACAGCATACAAATCACCAGTGGTGGCGGAAACATTGATTTAGGTATGGATCTCGCCGAATTGATTTTGGCGCATAATTTAAAAGTTCATGTAAAACAATTTTGCTTTTCGTCGTGTGCTAATTACGTATTACTTGCAGGAAACCCTACCACCATAGCTAAGAACGCCATTGTCGGTTGGCACGGCGATGCCGCTTCAGCTCGCTGGCGAGATAGCGATATTGATGCCATGGTAAGCCATTTAAAAGAGCCAGAAAAAACAACCAAGTGGCAGGCTTTGCGCACTCAATACGATGAAATAATCGCAAAAGCCATGGCTCGTGAAAAAGCCTTTTATGCAAAACGCGGAGTTAATCATGACTTGCTAACGATTGGTTTATCTAAAGAGCTAAAACGTGCAGCTGTGGCACAAAAAGCCAGAGGCTGGAGCTACTCAAAAAAAGCACTCAATACACTGAATGTGAGTAATATTGAGTTTGCAGATTGGCAGCCCCGCTCAGCAAAGAACTTTCCGTTACTAATAATTAGTGACCTTGGGGATTAGCTTTTGTAATCACGGATATAACGGTAATCAAATTCGGTGTCATCTAGAATGTCGCAATAATCACGAAAATCATTACTCTGCATTTGCTGAATATCGATGATCACCGACTGCTCTGTTACGAGTTTTTTAAAGCTTTGCAATAGCGTACGTCCTTGCTTTGCATCTATATGGCAACCGAATTGATAAATATCATATAGCCGAGCGAACTGATCAGCGCTCTGCCTTGAGCTTGCCATGAGTGCTTCACCACGCTCAAAAGCAAGCATTCTTCCCAGAATAAATTGCGCTCTAGGTTCATTTTTATGTTCAACCAGATAACGTAAAATAGTTTCTGATTTAAATGTATCTTGTGGAAAATTCCCCTGATAAACGCCTCGCTCATCAAAGTGACGACCCGAATAGTAGGCAAAAGCATAGCTAAATGCTTTTTTGTCAGACAAGGTTGCAAGAAACTCATCATCTGTTGGAATATGTTTTGCTCTAAACTTAGCTGCTTGATGTTGCTCTTGCTCCACCTGTTTTTCAACAAATAAATACTGCTGGTGAGCAAATGCACCAACGGCGCCTGCAAAACTCAAACATGATGTAGCAATTAGGGTACTCGGTAATACTACCAACCAATGATTTTTAATTTTTTTATACCCTGCCAGCTCACCGGATTCATACACCTCAGCAAATAACTTATGGTCAATAAATGGAATGCTCTTACGTGCAATAAATGCTGCTGACCAAGAGCCAAGTGCAAATAACAAAGCATAAATTGATAAAGACAATGTACCGCTGATCAAAACCTCTGAATTGAGCGCAACAGCGATTACAGATAGGTATGCAATAAGTGAAATAACTGAAAAGATACGATCATAGCCACGCCCATGAATACGAACGGCTAGGCCAACGAGTACGCCGCTAATCACTAACATTACTGGCCCAATAGCACTTTTAATTGAAAATACTGTGATCCATAAAATAATGATTGGGATACTCCAGCACGCTACGCCGATTGCGGCTGCAAGTGGACTTTGCTTAACTAGTTTTGCTTTAACTTGCTCTCGACTCTGCTCAGTAACAGACATATCAACTCCGTTTTCGTTTTATTATTATTTTCCTGTGAAACAAAGTGATTCTAACTAGAACAGCTGATTATAAAAAGAGGAACATAAATTTTCGTGATACAAAAAAAGCCACCTCGCAGTGGCTATTTAAAATAGACTTTAATTAAACACTAAATTGATGCCATGGGCCTGTTATAGCAAGTGTTTTTGAAGGTGAGTAAACGTTCACAAACAAAGTGCTACCATCTGGTGAAAAACAGGCACCTGCCAGCTCGGTTTGCGCCACTAAACGGGCAAAATTATAAACTTGGCCTTGGGGTGTCACACCACGAAGGTGATTATCAACCACATCAGTGTATTGGTCTTCACAAACAATTAAATGACCATTAGGTGACACAGTTAGGTTATCGCCAAAGTTGTAGAGAGTTTTGCTGGTACTTTCTACAAACAACGAGATTTTACCAGGCTGCTGTGCTTCTTTATCTGTGCCCTCAAATTCTGATGGCTGATATTTCATAACCTGACCAAGTTGTTTTTTACCACCATTGGTACAGCAAAAATAAAGCTCTTTATCACCCCAGTGAATACCTTCACCGCGAGCAAACAATGCTGCACCTTGTTTGTAGCCGCGTAGGCGTAGGTCGTCTTTCGGGCTTTCAGGGTTATCTAGATTGACCCACTCAACCTCAAGCTCTTGATGTAGCCCCATGGCTTTATTATTCCAGTTACGGCTATCGAATTGTGGCTTACCTTTTACCACCATCGCTTGTAATTGCCCGCCTTTATGCAGCTTGCCATATTCATTTGGAATAAAACGATAAAAGACGCTATCACCTTTATCTTCAGTTAAATAAACAATGCCCGTACGCGGATCAACGGCAGCCGCTTCGTGGTTAAATCGACCCATGGCTTTTAATGGCTCAGGTTTAATTAAGCCTTTGCTATTTGCGGGTACTTCAAAAATATAACCATGATCTTGGTTAAATCCATCGGCTTTAGTATCGGTGGTTTCTTCGCACGTAAGCCAGGTGCCCCATGGCGTAATACCGCCAGAACAGTTACGAATAGTGCCGACCAATGACAAGTACTCTTGCTCTTTTTGATGGGTTTTTAAGTTATAAATGATATGACTTGTGCCACCCGGTAACGCCACACCGTCACTGTTAGTATCAAAAGCCAGAGGTGTTTTATGATTGGCAATACTTGCTTCAGCTTTCGCTAAGTCTTTTGGTTTCAGCTCATGGTTTCGCACTAATGCAACACGGTCATTACCAAGCGCTAGACAGCCCATGCCATCAGCTTTGTCCGGTACTGTAAACCCATCAGACATTTTCTCACCTAGGCTTGAAACTACTTGATAACTAAAGCCCTCGGGTAAGTCGAGCAATTTATCTGGATCAGGAATTAACGGACCAAAGCCCACAGCCGTTGTTTTTAAATCACCTAACGACACTTTACCTATGGCACTTTTTGATAATCCTAAAAAGGCTAATGTGCCCGCCCCTACTAAAAATTCTCGACGTGAAACCATGCTAACTCCAAGCTAAAAACCAGCTTTATCATACAAATAAAAAAGGCATTATAAAGCAATGAAACAATAAAAAGTTACATTATCACAATATTCACGAAATTGTCATAAAGCACTACTCTTTGATGATTGCTAGTTGCTCATTAGGTAGCAGCACAATTAAGTAACCACGCAGCTCTAAGTTACAAAAATCAAATTCAAAACCGGCAATTTGTAAGTCACTAGCGCAATGAGTTAGCGGTATATAAGCTGTTGCTGTTGCTTCAGTTAATTCACTATTAGCAAGTTTATAGCTGTAGTTCGTATTGCCGATAAAACTAACCAGCCTAACCACAGGGTAATCACCACTATCTACAGCCTCAGTGCGTGCTAAAAAAGCCAGTTTCAGCGTTTCGCCATCCATATAAATGATCACATAATTAGCTATATCACTAACAACCCACTTTTGTAGATGAGCTTTTATTTCAGCATCATAAAAAGCTGCGAAGCCAACCTTTCCGACCACAGAACGCTTAAAGTTAAGCTTTTCAAAACCACCGTAGCCATCGATTGATTGTTGGAAGTTCTGCTCCTTATAAATTGCGCTTGTTGGTGTGTTGTTTCGTAGGTTCATCATATAAAAATCAACCGGGTACTCGCTAAAGTTATAAACATAATAGTCACTTTCATAGACACCTTGGTATAAATCGTCTTCGTCAAACACTTCCTCTTCAGCGCTATTGCAACCAGTTAGTAAGAGTAAAATGCATAATCTCAGTAGATAATTCATTGCTCATCCCTTTTTCTAAAAACGATAATTTATAGTTGCAGTGAATTGCTGCTTGGCAGTTTCTCCCACGAGCGGGCTTTTTTTGATAGTTGAGTCAAGTTGCTCATACCGAAAGCTCGTAAAAACAGACCACTGCTCATTAAAAACATAAGTCAGGTTTAGCGAGGTAAATGGGTTAAGGGCTGCACTTGGCTGATATTCATATCTGCCAAACTCAGGGGCGATATTGCCATTAGCTATGCCATACAGGTATTGAGTGTATTTTTTATCTTGCCAATAAAAACCGAGATCAGCACTTAGCTGTAACCCTAATCCTTGGCCATAAATCGGTAGGTTATAGCGGGCAAGAAACGTAAGTCCATCGGAGTGATTCGAAATATCTTGCGCTAAACGAACAAAAAGCTGTTTATACTGCAGCTGAGTTCTGAAAGTTAGCTCACCTTTGCCGTCTTTATAGTCAGTGAAAACCTCATCATCCGACAACTCATCACTAAAGATTAAACTGCTATCGTAGGTTTCATCTCGGAGACTAAGCCCCATTGACGCTTCAAATTCTGCGCCTTGTAAAAAGGCATATTGCACTAAGCCATATTTAGGCCCTATGCGCCAGTTGCCTTTTCGGGCGTTGAAGTATGGCAAGACCATGGTTTGAATATCGTGATCTCGCCATGCTGTATCAATAGCCAATTGTGCAGCACCGACCTCCATTTGCCATTGCTGTGATTGCTCATCGGCCTTGGCATCATCAACAAATAATGCTGCTAAACAATAAGTTGCAATCAACAGATAAGAAAAAAGACTATTTCGCAGAAATTCATGTTTGGTCATGATAATGTCCCTATATTGGTGTTTTAATGCAGTTTAACGCCTCACCATTAGGACTGACTTGCTGCAAATGTCACATATTTAATCGTGACATTTGTCATATACATAAACGAATAATTGCGGATTAAACTAAGCGTATGAACAAACTCTTGCAAACGTTGATACATCGAAGCGATTTTATACTCTCAGCAATCACCTGGGGGTTTGTGTTTATTTATACTCTGCACGCTTGGTCGCAAAGAGCAGAGTCGGCGCAGCTAAGTTTTAGTACAATAAATACGTTTTTGATCAGTGTGTTATTTATAAGCTTTTTTGCTTTTTTAATTTATTTTGAGTTTTTCAGATCACGATTTAAGCACTATCAAACCCGTATTTTGAACTTCACTATCGCTAATGTTGTGCTATTGATGTGGCTATTTAATATTGGCTTTGTTGCAATTCTATTGATCATCTTCTTAGTTAAATTCAGCGATTACGAGCCAAACAAAGCCAGCCTCTATTTACTCATTTGCCTGCCCTTTTTGATGGCGCTGACGCTTCACTATGGCTTTGATAAGCAATTTGTATTGCTCAACGGGTTGGCTTTCACTTTATACAATAGCTTTGCCTATCGCTTTGCTACTCGGCTTATTTCTGAGCGTAAAGCCAAAGAACAAGCAGCCCATTTATTACGTGAATTAAAAGCAACTCAAGCGCTTTTAAACGATACCGCAACTCGCGATGAACGTATTCGTATTGCCAGAGATTTACATGATACCCTTGGCCACCACCTTACAGGACTCAGTATTCACTTAGAAGTCGCCAATCACTGTGCTAATCATGAAGCACCAAAACACATAACTAAAGCACAGCAAATTACCCGCTTGTTATTAAATGATGTGCGTGACTCTGTCTCGTCAATGCGAGAAAACCAAACCATTGATTTACATGCATCGCTTAATTCACTGTGCAGCCATGTTACAGGCTTAAATGTCACACTCAATTACGATGAAAATATAAAAATAAGTGATACGTTATTGGCACAAACGTTATTTCATACTGTGCAAGAAGCGATTACGAATTGTATTAAACACAGTGATGCGACCGAGCTGTCGGTAAGCTTAGACCTCCAAGCTGATTCAGTGCGTCTCACTATTTATGATAACGGCGGCGAAATGCCCAAGCTGAACTTAGGCAATGGCTTAACAGGCATGCAAGAGCGCTTAGCTTTAGTGCGAGGGGCAATCGAGTTTGAACAAAATAATAATGGGTTTGCGATTGCTGCAACGTTACCTCATAAACTTAATCCACATACTTTGGCGTAAAAAATGATTAGGGTATTACTCGTTGATGACCAAACATTATTAAGAGAAGGCTTAAAAAGCTTACTCGCCCTTAAAGCAAGTATTCAAGTCGTGGCTGAGGCTGACAATGGCCAAACGGCTCTTGAGATGCTCAAGCAACATTCTATTGATGTTGTACTCCTTGATATTCGCATGCCTATTCTAGACGGTATTGGCGTACTGAAAAGTATGCAAGCACAACAGCTGAGGCAACCAGTACTGGTACTCACGACCTTTGATGATAGTGAACAAGTGCTAGAATGTATTCGCTATGGCGCTAAGGGTTATGCGTTAAAAGATATTAATTTAGAGCGCTTGGTCAGCGCCATCGAAACACTTGCTAAAGGTGGCTCAGCGCTAGCTCCTGCGATCACCGAGCGAATTTTGAATAAGCCCACTAAAACAACCGATACTTCTTTAGCAACTCCTGATAAATTAAGTAAAAGCGAGCTTAGAGTGCTCAATTTAATCGCTGCAGGCTATTCAAATAGTGAAATCGCCGAGGCACTTTATAAGTCTGAAGGGACTATCCGTAATCAAGTGTCTTTTATTCTCAGAAAGCTAGATGTACGTGATAGAACCCGTGCAGCATTAAAAGCAATTGATCTAGGTTTGATATAATTACAAATCATTTTTAATCTCATTAAGCTTTTATCATACAAGTAAATCGCTTAAACTAAGGCTTAAATTATTTTTAAGAAGCAACCGCTATGTTCCTAAAATCAAAAACATTTATTGTATTCTCATTGGCGCTTTTAAGCTTTAGCCAGCACGCCTTTAGCTTACAGTTTGGCAATCAAGTCGACAGTGACAAACTCATTAAAATTTCGACTGTTATGGCCTCACCAGACGATTACCTTGCAAGTCCAATTACCGTGGAAGGGACTATCACTGGGGTTTGCGAAAAACGTGGTTGCTGGATGACGCTCGCATCAGACAAACGCTTTGAAAACTTACGTATCAAAGTTGAAGATGGCGACATGGTATTCCCGATGACGGCTAAAGGCAGTAAAGCTATCGTAACTGGTAAGCTCGATAAAATTCAGCTTAGCCTTGGCCGCACTAAAGCGTTACTTGCTCACAAAGCGCAGCAAGCCGGCGAAAGCTTTGATGCAAATTCAGTGACTGAAGCAATGGCTATTTATCAGCTCGTACCGAGCGGAGTTGAAATCATTGAGTAATAAATCAAGTATCAACTGGTTTAAGTTAAACAGAAACTTACACCGCGATATTGGTTATTTTTGTGTTGGTTTAGTGATTATCTTTGCGGTTTCTGGCATTGCAGTGAACCACAAAGATGATTGGAACCCAAACTACAAAGTAAGCCACCAGCAAATCAGTGTGAGCGATGAAACTTGGCAATTAGATAATGACGAGTTGCTGATTGAACAAATTATCTCTCATGCTGATGTAAGCGAGCCGGTAAAGGCCTCTTATTGGGTGTCGCCGCAAGAGTTTAAGGTGTTTTTAAAAAACGGTAACAATCTCAGCCTTAAACTTAATAAAGATATCATAAGCTATGAAGCCATTGAGCCTCGTCATGTATTTCAAGCATTTAACCGTTTACACTTGAACGAGACAAACGAATCGTGGGTTATTTTTTCTGATATTTTTGCAGGGCTGCTGCTGTTTTTAGCGATCAGCGGCTTGTTTATGATCAAAGGTAAAAATAGCCCATGGGGCAGCCGCTCAGTTTTAGTCATTGGCGGTATGCTGCTCCCCGCTGCTTATGTGTTTTTATAAACTAAAGTTCCCTGTTGCCATTCTCGCTAAGAGCGATGGCAACTTTTTTAATTAATTTAATACTCACCAAATTTGTAACACAGTCTTTCTTAAAATAACTATTCGCAGAACCCTCCCTTTGCTTACGCATTTTATAGCAGCTCAAAGTGTGTTTACTTAGCTCTTAAAACCTCTCACCTACCTATTATTGTTTTTTTAAATGATGGCTTTATTGCTTTTATTTGTGAGCATTTTCATCGAAAAAGCAAAAAATGCTGTCAAACAGAACCTGAAAAAGGGACTAACTTAGTCATAATTTATGACTAAATGGCAATTATTTATTACTAGATAAATTTAAAAACAAAACACTTTCAACTTATTAAAGGTAATTAAATTGTAAAGTAAATTAATGATTTATTATTATTGATATTGATAATCACTATCATTACGATCCCGATTCAAATTAACCAAGAAGGAATTGAGTCGTGAATCAATTAGCCCCCGTGCTTAATGCTCATTCATCAATAAACGTTGATGAACAGCCCCATGCGTTTATTTTTAACGAAAATAATTTACTCAAATATGAGATGGCTTCAATGCAAACAATGTCGCTCATCCATCAAGCGCTGCGTTCTGCAAAACAAGTTCATTCTGGCGTCTGCCACAAAGAGCTCAGTAAACAAATAGCCAGAGTAGAACTAAATCAACCTCTCAATAACGTTGAGCAAGCGCTAAATGAAGTAAAATCGTTGTATTTAGATCATGCTGTCTATTTTCATCATCCAAAGTATGTTGCCCATCTAAACTGCCCCGTTGCTTACCCTGCGGTGATAGCCGAACAGTTATTAACTGCTATAAATTCTTCGTTAGACACCTGGGACCAAAGTGCTGGCGGGACGCTCATTGAGCAAAAGATAATTGACTGGAGTATCGAACGCATTGGCTTAAGTGCTACTGCCGATGGCATATTCACAAGTGGCGGCAGTCAATCTAATTTAATGGCATTGTTACTTGCTAGAGACCATGCAGCAGAGCGCTTATCAGGGCACCTTATTCGCGATTTTGGTTTAGGTCCAGATGCTCATCGCTACCGTATTTTTTGCTCTGAAGTCAGCCATTTTAGTATTCAAAAGTCAGCCGCTTTACTGGGCCTTGGCTATAACGCGGTTGTTCCGGTTACAGTTGATAAAGAGTTTAAAATGGACCTAGCCGCACTAGATGCAGCGATTGATGAATGTAAAGCACAAGGCAATATTCCGATAGCACTTGTTGCCACCGCAGGCACAACTGACTTTGGTTCAATAGACCCTATCGATAAGCTAAAAACGCGGTGCAAAGCTGATAATTTATGGCTTCATGTCGATGCCGCTTATGGCTGTGGACTACTTGCCGCTGATGATCACCGTCACTTACTCAATGGCATTGAACTGGCTGACTCGGTGACGTTAGATTACCACAAATCATTCTTACAACCTGTCAGCAGCAGTGCATTTATTGTTGCTGATAAAAAACAATTTAAACATTTAACTCATCATGCTGATTATTTAAATCCGTTTAACGACAACCCACAAGCAGCGCCAAACCTTGTTGATAAAAGCATTCAAACTACTCGCCGTTTTGATGCCTTAAAACTTTGGCTAACTTTACGCATTATGGGCCACGAACAGATTGGCAAAGTGTTTTCTTCTGTTATGGCATTAGCCCGTAGTAGTTATGTGGCGCTCAAACAAGACCCTGAATTTGAGCTAATTCACCAACCTGAACTGAGCACTTTAGTGTTTCGCTTTAAGGATAAAAACCTCTGTGATGAGCAATTAAACCTGCTTAATTATCAAATTAAAGATGAGCTATTCAAACAAGGTGAGTGTGCCATTGCTCGCACCAAATTTAGAGGTATCAACTACTTAAAGTTCACGCTACTTAATCCAAACACACAGATTGAAGACATTAAAAGTATTGCAGCTGATATTAAAGCCTGCGCCTACAGCATCAAGGCACGCCTAAAAGTTGAGGAAACTAGTCATGAATAAAGTATACGATTTAATTGCCGTGGGCCTTGGTCCGTTTAACCTCAGTTTGGCATGTTTAGCTGAGCCAATTGAAAAACTTGATTCGTTATTTTTAGAACAACGTGATGAATTTAATTGGCACCCAGGGCTGATGCTCGATGGCGTTACATTACAAACACCGTTTATGTCTGATTTAGTTACATTGGCAGATCCAACCAATCCATACAGCTTTTTAAACTATGCGAAACAACAAGGTAAGCTGTATCAGTTTTATATTCGAGAAAGTTTCTTTTTACTGCGCGAGCAATACAACCAGTATTGCCAGTGGGCAGCAAGCCAATTAAGTAACATACAATTTGGTCATAAAGTCATTCATAGCCAGTTTGATCACACTAAGCAGCTCTATGTACTCACTGTCGAATCTGCAAAGCAAACTAAAACGCTTTATTGTCGTCACTTGGTACTGGGCACAGGTCCCTCACCTTATTACCCACCCGCTGTTCAGGCAGAAGATACACAGCTCTGCCATGCCACTGAATATCTGTATAAACGGGATGAATTAGTAAATAGCAAGAGCATTACTGTAATTGGCTCAGGGCAAAGTGCTGCTGAAGTATTTTATGATTTGTTGTGTGACATTAAACAGCATAACTACCAACTCAATTGGGTAACGCGAGCGCCGCGTTTCTTTCCTCTTGAGTACACGAAACTCACGCTTGAAATGACTTCTCCTGAGTATGTTGATTACTTTTATAACCTAGAACAGGCCACCAAACAGGAGTTACTAGCCAAGCAACGTAATTTATACAAAGGCATCAACTCAGAGTTAATTAATCAGATTTATGATCAGCTCTATCAACTTGATATTCAAGGGGTAAACCGCGCAAGGTTATTGACCAACAGCGAGCTCATTAAAAAACAAGGCAGTAAACTAGTTTTTAGACACAGTGAACAGCAGGCTGAATTTAGCTTACATAGTAATCACGTCATCATGGCTACGGGCTTTAGTTATCAGCTACCCGATTTTCTAAGTGGCTTAATGAGCGAGATAAATTGGCTAGATAACGGGTGCTTTGCTGTTGAGCGGAATTACAGTATCGACAAGCTACAACGGCTGTTTGTACAAAATGCTGAGCTGCACAGTCATGGTTTTGTAACGCCAGATCTGGGCATGGCCTGCTATCGAAACAGCCATATTTTGCGCTCAATTTTAGGTTATGCCCCCTACCCTGTTGAAACACAAATTGCCTTTCAAGAGTTTGGTTTACCCGATGTTGTCAACGAAAAACAGAAGCAAATAGCATGAAACAACCCGCATTAAAATCAAGCTTGGTGCTGCTGACGATTATATCTGTTGTTTGCGACACCATGATTTTGCCCTTTTACCCGCAGTTTTTTAGTGCCCAATTTGGTTTGCAATCAAGTAATCACATTGGTGCCTATATCGCTGTTTGCTGCATCACTGTGATGTGTGCTTTTCCTGTATGGGCGAAAATAGCGCAGCACGTGCACGAGCTGTATTTATGGGTGATCACCCAAATAATGGCTGGGCTATTGGGTGTTGCGTGCTTTTACAGCGAAAACGTTTGGAGCTTTTGGCTGTTATCACAGCTGATGCTGGTATTTAAAGCAAGTTACCTGCTTATTTACCCCTTTGTTCTAAGTATCGAAGAAAAACAACAGCACCTCGGTGTCGTTGCTTTATTTAGCGTGCTTTTACACTTTGGCGGTATTGGCGGTGCTTTATTAGGTGGCTTGATCATTCAAAGTATTGAGCCGCGCTTTTTATATTTAGTAATGGCTGCGGGCGACTGCTTACAGGTTATGCTCTGCTTGTATTTAATTTACTTATTAAAAGTAAGCTACAAGCCAAGGGAATTAACCGCATCATCAGTAAAACGGCAGCGTTTCCCTGGCTACATTATTCGCTTAGGGGTTATATCTATGGGCGTGTACTTCAGCATGTTCTTAGCAACGCCATACTTTACGCTACTTTGGCAACAAGTAAGTGATTTCAGCAATGCACTGTTAGCTGGCGCTGTGTTTGCTATCCCTGCTTGGGTTGCACTTGTCATTTTGATTGCAACCAGAAACAAACCTGCAACCAATCAACACAGTAAGACAATCGCCTATGCACTTATGTTAAGCAGTATAGGCCTATTTATACAACTTAGCTCACACTGGCAATGGCTTGTGCTCGGCCGTGTTGTATTTGCTATTGGGCTATTTTTACTGACCGTGCGTCTGCAAGTCATGTTGTTTGCAATGAGCGAACCACGCTTTTACTCAAGCGACTTTGCCAAGCTTCATTTTATGCAAAATATCGGCGTCATCTGCGCCTCATTTTTAGCGGGAGATTTAGTCTCTCGCTTTGAACTAAACACCCCATTACTGACGGGCTCTGTTGGCTTTGCCATCACTTTATGTTTGTTTTATCTGCTTTTTTTACGCAACAAACATACCTCAACAGACCCTATTCACAGTTATTAATTTTTAAGAGAACACGACTATGAAAAATATTACTGAAACTCATATTAAGCACGCTTTGCTTGGTGATGTAAAAATCAGAACATTAAACCCTGAACACGATCTAACGACGATTACCCCTTGGCTTAAACATCCCCAAGCTCAATTTTGGGGAGCAATGGAACATTCTCCCGAAGAGATTTTAGATTTTTATACAACACTTAATAAAGATGAGGCTCAACAAGCCTATTTGCTTGAAATAAACCAAACACCGATTGCTTTAATTGAGATTTACAAACCACACATACTAAAACTTGAGAACCACCTAGCGCTTAAAAACGGCGATTTAGGCATGCATATTTTACTCGCTCCAAAGCAGTTCTCTGTGGCAGGGTTTAGTCTTGCTGTTATGCAGTCGGTGTTAGAGTTTATGTTTAATACCCTCTCATGTGAGCGAGTGATTGTGGAACCAGATGTAGCCAATCATAAAATTCATCGCCTTAACTTAAAGGCAGGTTTCAGCCATCATAAAGTTATTAAATTAGGTCAGAAAACTGCATTACTAGGTAGTTTAGAAAAAGATCATTTTAATTACTTACAGCATCTTTCGTCTCGCTTCGACACTTCACAGCAAGGTCCCGCAGTGCAACAAGCAACGCCATCTTGCAGTACCTCACATCTAGACCAACAAGCGTGGCAATACGCAAACCGTTTACTGATTGCCAAAATGCTCAGTGAGTTTTATCACGAACGACTATTTAGCTACGACAGTGAAAAACCAAACCATTACGTGTTGCATACCATGGGTGGGCAAAGCTATCAGTTTAAAGGTGAATCAATGCTGCTTAATCACCTACAAGTTGAGCCAAATAGCATTACTAAAATGGCGCTTAACCACAGCCAGCCATTAGACGCTATCGCGTTTGTACTTGAGTGTAATGACAAGTTAAACATAGACAAATCAATGCTTGGCACCTATCTCGAAGAACTCGCGAGCACACTCAGTGGCTTTACATTTAAATTTAAAAATAATCGCTATAGCGCTCAGCAATTAGCAGACGCAGATTTTCAAGTGATCGAAACCCAAATGACCATGGGTCACCCAAGCTTTATTGCCAACAATGGCCGGATTGGTTTTAACTCACAAGATTTTCACCAATATACGCCAGAAGCCGCAAACCCATTTCAAATTATATGGCTTGCCTGTCACAAACAGCACACCACCTTTAAAAGTACCGATGATTATAAATACGAGAGCTTGATTGCCGATGAGCTTGATTTAGCTGAGCGTTTACGCTTTGAAAAAGCACTAACTGAGCAAGGTTTAAAGCCAAGTGACTATCTGTTATTTCCTATGCACCCATGGCAATGGTTTAACAAATTAGTCCATGTTTATAGCTATCACATCTCGCAAAAACATATTGTCTGTTTAGGCTACTCACAAGATAGTTATTTACCGCAGCAATCAATTCGTACCCTGTATAACATCAGCAAACCGCACAAATGCTATGTTAAAACCGCCTTATCGATTTTAAATATGGGCTTTATGCGGGGCTTATCGAGCGCCTATATGAAAGTAACTCCGGCAATAAATCAATGGTTGTTCGACTTAGTAAACCAAGATAGCTATTTAAAATCTCTGAAGTTTCAACCTTTAAGAGAAGTCGCAACCCTTGGCTTTGATGAGCAGTATTACACTCATCCAGCGCTTGGCGATAATCCTTATAAGAAAATGATGGCGGCTCTTTGGCGTGAAAATCCAGCTCAATACATGGACGAGAATGAAAGCCTTGCCACTATGGCAAGTCTGCTTCATATCGATAGCGAAGGCCGTTCATTTGTAAGCGCTAAAATTGCCAAGTCGGGGCTAAGTGCTGATAAGTGGCTAGCCCACTACTTACAGGCTTATATGACACCATTGCTACATTGTTTTTACCAGTATGATTTAGTCTTTATGCCACATGGTGAAAATCTCATCGTTCGATTTAACAATCATGTTCCGGTAGGCGTATTCATTAAAGACATTGGTGAAGAAATTGCCTTATTAAATAGTAATATCGAGCTGAATGATGAAATAAAGCGGATTAAGGTAACCATTCCAGAAGGCGTTGCCGTGTTATCTATTTTTACTGATATTTTCGATTGCTTCTTCCGCTACCTTTCGGCAATTTTAGTAACTGATGGCCTTTTGACCGAACAACAGTTTTGGCAAGCCGTCGCCGATACAATTGTTCAGTATCAGGCGAGTCATCCCGCACTTAAAGACAAGTTTGCTGAACATGATTTATTTGCTGAGTCATTCCCATTGTCGTGCTTAAACCGCTTACAGCTGCGTAACAATCAACAAATGGTTGATATTACCGACCCAGCTTCAAGCTTGCAGTATGCAGGTGATTTACAAAACCCATTGGCGCAATATGCACTTGCAAACACAACAGCATAATAAGCTTGAGTTAGCCTTACGTCAGCAGTGCTCACTGCTGACGTTCTTAACTCCAACAATCGATGAACAATGGTTTAGCAGTCAATGTTTAACTAGCAAGCAATTAACCGATTTAGCTAACGCTATAAAATTAAGGGGAGCAAATGTTACTGAGGGATATGTCGCAATCAATCTCTACTTACAACTGAACTGGCAAGTTATTTACTTATTAGTAGCCTGTGTAGAGCAGCTTGGTTGCATTCCTGATCTGGTCAATATTAAGCAGCGGGTAACAGGCTCACATATTTATGGTTTGGCTAATTTAAATATCATGGCTCAACAAGACTCTTTTAATAATGCAGATTTGATTGAACTGGCAGCCAATCATTTATTTGACCACCAGCAAGCTTGGTATAATAACTTGCCATTGCAATACAGGCTAAATAAAGGATTATTAAAACGTTTACAAAGTGATACTTTCCACGCAGCGTTAATCGCTTGCTGGCCAGACAAATCGATAAAATTTATAGCAAAGCGTTTTCAACCATGGCAAAAGCTATGTGGTAAACATCGCTTTAGTGATCAAAACAATAAGCTGACATTTATGCGTAAAACCTGCTGCTTACACTACCAACTTGTAACCACTGATTATTGCGCTAACTGTCCGTTAAACAAAAAAGGCACTAGCGCTTGCTAATGCCTTTTTCCAAACGTTTTCTATATAAAGGCTCTAAACCTATTTACTAAGCGCGTTCATCCTTCGGCGATTCCATCACTACATGAGTTGTAATGGTTCGTACTTGTGGGATTGAGCCAAGTACATCAGCATGAAATGCTTTATAGGACTTGAGATCCGCCGTCTCAACTCTCAACAAATATTCAAACGAGCCAGTTACATTGTGGCACTCTTTTACTTCATCAATAAACTCAAGAGCGTGTTCGAATGCTCGCTGAGAGACGGTTGAGTGCTCATTTAAACCAACCCCAACATAAGCGATAAACCCAAGGCCAACAGCCTGATTATTAATAACCGCCCGATACCCCGCAATAACCCCAAGCTTTTCTAGCTCTTGCACTCTACGAAGGCATGCCGATGGCGATAAACCCACTTTATCTGCCAGCTCGGCATTGGCAATTCGGCCATTGCGTTTAAGCTCATGCAATATTCTGTCGTTAATTTTATCTTTTTTCATTTTTGATTGTGAACTTTAAATATACACAACAACATTAAGCGCAAAAATTGCGCGCATTACAACTTATAATTGCATCTAAATTCAAATGGAGAGATAGCGATGAGTTTTGAAATTTTATCAGCCTTGGCATTATTTGCTTTGGTGTCATCAATTACCCCAGGGCCAAATAACTTAATGTTGATGAGCTCAGGTGCTAACTTTGGCTTTAAAAGAACCACACCACACTTACTTGGCGTAACGTTTGGCTTTATGTTGATGTTAGTTTTGGTGGGCCTTGGCATCATGCAGCTATTTGACTTGTTTCCACCAAGCTACTTGATATTAAAGGTATTTTGCATTGCTTACTTGCTCTATCTGGCGTTTAAAATTGCCACAAGTAACGCACAACAAAAAGCCAGTAGTGAAAGTAAGCCGTTTACTTTTATTCAGGCTGCACTATTTCAATGGGTGAACCCAAAAGCGTGGGCAATGGCATTAAGCGCGGTTAGTTTATATGCCCCAGATAAAAACCTCACCTCAGTGTTAATCGTAAGCCTCGTATTTGGTTTAATTAACCTGCCTTGTGTCAGCTCGTGGACTCTACTTGGCGAAAAGCTACAACACTGGCTTGCCAGCCCAAAGCGCTTAAAAGCATTTAACTACCTAATGGCAATACTGTTAATCGCTTCAGTGATGTTTAGTTTGTTTTAAATAATTATTAAGATTGAAATACCAATTCACTTGATTAAGTGAATTGGCTTGGATCTAAACTACATAAATTCAAACTGCTCAACAGTTGCGAGCTTTAATTTGTCTATGTCTTTTTTGGCCGCTTTACAATGACGACGTAACTTTGAAGGAACATCTTTATCTGCAACAAGGCTTTTTAGCATAGCTTGATAACGCATCGTTTGTGCATTGGCAATAATTTTACAATAGTACGCGACACCATCTAGCATACGCCCATCGACAGTATATTTATTTTGCCAGAGCTTATTCGCTAATGCGTCTAGGTATTGCTCTTTATAAACACCGATATTATAAAATTTCTTACCAAGGATTTGAGTTTCGGTACCATCAGCTTGGTTCACTACATCAACAAACTGATAATGCTCTTGGCTATTAACATTATAAGTTAACTTTGAGTAAAACTGCCCATCTGCAGGTGACTTAACCATTTGAACACTGCCAAGATCTGTGAAATGAAATATTTGTATTTCAGGCTTGTTATTAAAAAAGCCTTTTTCAATATAACGAATATGATCAGGCTCACCTAACTTCTTAATAATAGCTTCTGCGCTTAGCCCCTGCTCAAGAAAAAACAATGGGTTATCAAATGACTCTGTTGTGATAGCAACCTGCTTTTTAATAGTCGCTTGCGTTTTTGGCGGCTCGGGAAGTACAACTTTACCCTTAACTAATTTGGCGATTACAGCTGTACTCTTATCAGGATCACCTTTTAAAACAACAGCATCAGATACTTGCTCACCAGCGCTATTTACAAGCCAAACAGACGAAAAGTCACTACTCAAATATCCCTTTACTAGATAGCTTTGTCCTGCTTCTGGAATAAAAGATACATCACCTGTAACAATGTAATTCGTTCCTGAATTAAACATATAGTTAATAGGTGCGGCATGATGGACCTGCGCTACTAGTGTTAGTGTCATTTCCTCTGCTGGTACTTTTCGACTAAACCCCACTGGTGACAGAACCATACCTTGTCCATAAGTAGCTTGGTTTGTTGCCCTAATAGCGTTATTGACATCTTTACCATTCACTTTACTCAAGTAAAAGAACCGTCCTGTACTAGTTGCCATGGTTCTGAAGGTGTCATCTATAGTTGCTGTTTCGCCCTGATATCCTTGAGGAACAGGGTTATAAGTTGTCATACAAGCAGATAAAGTTGATACAAAGAATAAAATAGCAAAGATTTGTATTAATTTTTTCATATTTTTAAATTCTATATTTAATAGTAAATTCTAAATTAAAATGCTTAAGCTATGTGCATAGTGAGGCTTTAAGCATATTAAATACAAACAGAGGCATGATTCTATTTTTCTTAAAGAAAACGTGAGGGACTTACTTAAAAGTGGCACAAGTTGAAACATCCATGTTTTGCGCAACGTACTTTATCAGCTTTCAGCTGCTTGTTCACTAAAACCGTATAATCTAATTAACAACTCTAACCGTAATGAATTGAAGACTATTTTTCACACGGCACTAAAAAGTCAACATGGTAATGCTCATCATGTCGCACCCAGGATGTTTTAGTCGAAAACTGAATATGCTCTTTTAAATAGTCGGCATACTTGGTTTTATAAAGCCCAGCTTGCAGGCTTGGGTCAAAGATCACGCGCCAAAGATCGTAACCTTTTGCTGTTGCCGATTTATGTAGCTCAACAATATGAGCTGCTAAAGCGGTGTAATCAACCTTAAACTGTTCAAACCAGCCTTGTTTATCAAATTCAATATCGTAGCCAAAACGATTAAATACATGAGTTGGCAAATGAACTGATTGCCCCTTTTCGTTGATAACAGGTGTCATAAAATCAACCGACAAACCATTTTGATGGGTTTTATGCGGGCTAAATTTCCCGCCATTTTCTAAGCCCGTTTCAGCGTATTTGTATCGTTTATCAGGATGGGATTTCTGGAGCGCTTGGTAGGTATCAACAATGATGTTTTTTACCTGCGAATGAACATACGTACGCCCTGCCAGCTCTGCCATTTTGCTGTAACTGGTAAAGTTATCACCCTTGCTGGGTAGTTTTACTGCATTACGCACATAGGCAGTCGTTCCACCACAGACGCTATTAGCCAAAACCGATCCAGAGCAAAATAATAAGGCTAAAACTAAACATGTTTTCATTGCAGTAGCTTCTTTAAAAATTTAAAGCTTAGTGACCTGTGAATGAACAAAAAGTGAAAACTCTGTCTAGGTTTCAATAAGTTAGCTAATTTGATGGAAAAAAGTTAAAATTTTTTGGAATAAACCTTTCGCCCACTCGTTACCTCTATGTCAATTCGCAAAAAAGAGGACGAGACAATGACAAACTTCAAACAATCACTTATCGCAATCTGTGTCGTAACTGCAACAGGCTTTTCAGCGGCTTCATCAGCAGCTGACGTGCAACTATCAGTAGCATCTGAGCAGCAAACAGCAAATAATAGTCAAGTTTCGACTGATTCAAACCAAGCAACGTCGAATACGACACTGATACAATCAACTCAAGTGTCGGGCTCGGCAACAACACAAAATTCATCAGCTGGTGTGAATACTGAAAGCTCAAATAGCGGACAAGCAAATAATCAAACAACGCTTGAAAACGATGAGCAGCAGCCTGCGGAAACTATGCCCGAGCTTGGTTTAACAAACTCAGTATCAAGCGCTTCTCAAGCAGCCAATACCGTAGCGCTAGCAGGTGAGTCAATGCTGTCAACTGCGACAACTGCTGTTAGTAATGTGGCCGTCGCGAACACAAATTCGAACACAACTAACGCAATGCAAAATCAATTGACTCAGCAAACAGATGTATTAGCGTCTTTAGAGCCTAGTGAGCTAAGCTCTGCTGGTCTAAGTCAAGCCTCGCAAATCACTAATGACCTGCAATCATCACTGATTAGTAATGTACAACAAGCTGCAATGAGCTCTGTACAAAGTAGTGTTGAGCAAACCATTTCATCAACTGTTAGCAACAGCGTCAATCAACAAGTTGCTGAGCAAGTATCCGCAGCGACGACTACCGAAGTCGTTAATAACATTCAAAACAGCTTGAACTTAGGCCTTTAACCAATAGCGTGCCGGGTTATCCCCCGGCGCTCCTTTAGGAGATTATTATGCGTACAATTAATAAGCTCATCACCTTAAGTGCGTTAACCACAAGCATTCAAGTATTTGCTTCGGATGCAACTTTTCATGCTGATGCACAAATTGGCTTAACGACTAACTCCGATTTAGCCATTAAAGAGTTAGATGATATTTCTTCACAAAGTGATACGGGTTCAATACTTAAAGCTGGCGTTAGCGCTGAGTTACATGCAACTGACAACCTTAAGTTCACACCAAGTTATCGATACGAGCAAACCAATTATAATCAGCTTGACCAGTACGACTTGGCATTGCATCAATACAGCCTTGATTCTAGCTATAGCCTTTCTGGTACTGATGTAGGTATTCGTTATGACGGCGCTTTAGCAAAAGTAGCAAAAGAAACATTTTTAACCTTGGATCAAGCAAGTTTGTATGTGGGCCACTACTTTAATCCAACAACCTATCTGCGTACTGCAATTAGGGCATCAGATAAACAATTCGCCACACAGTCAATGCGCGATGCAAAAGGGTTAGGGCTTGATTCGAACCTGTATTACTTTATTAATCAGGGTAAAACGATGCTGCTTTTAGGCGCTAGTTTAGATAAAGAAAATGCTGATTCAGAGCAATTTAACTTTAAAAGTTGGGGCTTAAATACAGGCATCACTCATCGTTTTAAAGCGTTTGATATAAGCAATAAAGCAGGATTAAGCTGGCGCTATCAAGATAAAAACTACCAAGAAGTTATCAACCAACCACTTACACAAAGCGAGCCATCTCGGGATGAAAGTCGCAGTGTAGTCAGCGCATTTTGGCAGCTTTCTGTTTTTGACTCTTTGCAAATTGTTACTGAAGCAGAGTACGGCGATTATCAATCTAAGCTGGCAGCAAACACCTATACCCAAAGTATTGCTTCGCTGTCATTAAAAGCCAGCTTTTAATCGATTACGCCATGTCCAAACACCGCATCTTTGCCTACTTCACCTAAATCATTCGCTTGTTGCTGTAACGCCTGGTAAATATTTTTAGGAGAAGCATTTGGCTTTGCCGCTAAACATGCAGCCGCCGCTGAAATACGCGGCGCGGCAATAGAGGTTCCAGATTCCCGACCAAGATCCCCTCCAGCTTTTAACGTCATGACATTGACGCCTAATGCCGCAAAATCAATATAACCACCTCTGTTTGACCAGCGATAAATTCGGTTTTGACTATCCAGTGCCGTGACAGCAATGACATGTTGGTATGCCGCAGGATAAAGTGGCAGCGCAGCAGGTCCTTCATTGCCTGCAGCCGCCACTAAAGTTACTTGTTTAGCCGCTGTGGCATTAATTGCTGCCGCTAAAATAGCGTTGTCGGGCCCTGTAAAACTCATATTGATAACAGGCACCTCGTTAGCAACCAACCAATTAAGTGCTTCAACTATTGCTGCTAATGTCGCCCCTTGTGAAAAATCAGACTGCTGATAAAACACCGCCGCGCTGTATAATGTTGCCTCAGATAATAACGGCATGAGCTGCCCATACTTACCTACCAAAACGCCAGCAACCGCAGTGCCGTGCAAATCGGGTGAAACTAAGTCATTTGCAAGAAATGACTGCATTTTTATCTGTGTGTTACTAAATCCCGGATGAGTCGTATCTATCGCACTATCAATCATGCCAATTTTTACAGACCAGTCACACATTGCTGTAAGCTTTGATGAAGACGCATCTTGCTGAGAACCATTTTGCGCTTGATAAATATGATTTCTGTCCAATAACGCTGCATCATCGAGTGAAAGTAAACGTTGCAAATGCGCTTTTGAATCGTAATTGGTCGGGACAACAAACCGCACTAATGACAAACCCAATGACGTGTATTGTTTAGTGACGATAATTTGCGCGCCAATTTGCAACAGTTTTGCCTGATGCTGTTCATTCGCAAGCATTATCCATTGCCTTTCAACTGCACGAAAACCATGCTCAACATCGACTTCAACAAATGCAGGAGCCTGTAACTGATTGAGTATCTCTAGCCTTTTAGGTAGCGAGGTCACAATGGCTGTTGCGTCGTCGATTAACTCATGTTTGCGTATGCTTTCTACTTGGCTGGTTATGCGCGGTTCAAGTTGATTAATAACAGGATCTACCTGTTCTATCACACCATTTATTGGCTCAATAATCGCTGCTGATAGCGTACTTGAAGTAAACAGCAAACTACTTAAAATGACTGATTTCAATTTCATGTTACAGTGACTTCTCATTTAGTTAGGTACTACTATAACGTTTCAGTGAAAGAAAAATTGCATTTATTGGGAATAAAACTTTTTCTTGCTCGTTATAGTAGTGTGAGTTGGCTGAATCATTGATGAGTTATTTCATTAATCGGCCCTTGCCCTAACCAATAAGGGAAACTATGACAAATACAGTAACCAGTTTATTACCAGCGCTGCGACGTTTTGCATTTTCGCTTACCGGCAATCAAGCAGATGCCGATGATATTGTACAAATGACCATCGAGAAACTTTTACAAAAAGGCATGCCCGATGATATTGAACCACTAAAATGGGCTTTCAAGATCTGTCGCAATGTTTGGATCGACGAATACCGCTCGCAAAAAGTGCGCTTAAAGGCAGTTCAAAATACAGAACTTCAAGAACCCATCTGTGACGATGAACAAGAGAGTTTCGCAACCAAAGAGACTTTGCAGCGGGTAAATAACGCTTTAACAACCTTGCCAGATGAACAACGCGCTATTGTATCCCTCGTGGCAGTGCAAGGTATGGCTTACAAAGATGTTGCGCACACCCTCGAAATACCTGTTGGCACCGTGATGAGTAAATTGTCACGAGCCAGAGCTGCACTTTATCAATTAATTAAGCCTGATTTCACTAAGGAAAACGCATGAAGATTGATGACCAAACACTCAGTGCTTTTTTAGACAATGAATTACCAGCAAACGAAATGGACGCAATACGTAATGCAATTGCTGAAGATGAGCAACTCGCTTTACGCCTAGCTGAACTATCTGAAGTTGACATGCTCGTTAAACAACACGCAGCACAGATTGATGCAATGCCCTTGTCTGATGAACTTGCACAAACAATCGAGCAACATAATAAAGAGAATGTCGTTTCGCTATCTAAATGGCAGCAAATTAAACTAGCTGGTCGCAAACAAATGGCCGTTGCAGCAAGTATTGCGGTGCTTTTTACAGTCGCTATTGCTAGCTTTGTTCAACAACAAGGTTTGGAACAACCCATTGCCAACGCATTAGATCAACAACTGAGTGGCGACAACACACTATTAGATACAAACAGAAGCCTAACTGCACAGCTTAGCTTTGTTAATACTAATGGCGATTTTTGCCGCCAATACACGCTGTATTCTAAAACTACCCAGCAAACACATATTGCTTGTAAACAACAAGGAATTTGGCAGCTTCATGCATCGAGCGAGCAACGCGCAATTTCAAGCCAAAGCTATCGCTTAGCAAGTAAAACACCTGCGCTTGATAGTTACATCGACGAGCACATTCAAGGCCAACCGTTAGATCGTAACGCCGAACAACAAGCGCTAACTAACCATTGGCAATAAGCGAGACAATCATGAAACACGTATTATTAGCTTATTTTGCCATTGTATTAATTGGCTGCACCAGCAGCCAACATTCGAATGATAAAAACATTCCTGGCCTAACAACTAAGCAGCTTGCGGATAATCAATATATCCTTCAATACGAGACTCGTCACGGTTCAAAGCGCTCAGCGCTTGAGCAAAGTATGCTGCAAGCCGCCAACATTACGATAGACACCGGTTATGACTGGTTTCTCGTTGCCGAGCAGGCAGTTGATGTTGAACGCGCCAAGCCCACTAACAAACCACGTTTTGAGCAAAGAGCACACTGCGGTTTATTAACCTGCACAAGTCAAACTTCGCCAGCACTGCATGAGTCAACGTTATTAGAGCGCACAATCGTCATACAATTAACAATCATTTTAGGAAAAGGCATAAAACCAAGTGAAAAAGCGCATGATGCTTATACGCTAATTGAACAAGCTAATAATTCATAAAATTAATATTTAAAGGTAAAAATTATCCTCATTACATCTTTTTGCCTACGGCTGAACTGCATAAGTAATTACACCGTTAATCACTAATACTTTGATCTCACTTAAGTGAAATTAACTAGATAAGCGCTAAACTTACCGCAACTTGATTAATTGTAAGGATGTAGCCATGACACACCTAGTTAGTGATTTAATGACGCCAGACCCATTTGCTATTAGCGCGCAAAATACCCTGCATGATGCTCATAATCTAATGAAAGAGAAAAATGTTCGTCATATCCCTGTGATCAATGAGCATGGTGGTTTGGTTGGCATGTTAACGCAAAAAATCATGATTGCTCAGGTAATGAATATCATGGCTAATTACAGTGCCAGCGCCCTCGAACGCAAGGAAAAGCAAACTAATGTGGTTGATATTATGGCTACCGATTTTACCAGTATCTCGCCAGAGCAACCGCTACACGAAGTTGCTAAGTTTTTTGTTGAGAACCGTCATGGCTGCATGCCTGTGGTTGATAAAGATAACAACCTAGTGGGCATTCTAACCTCATCTGATTTTGTTCGTTTAGCGGCGGCTTTACTTTCTTAAGTCGTAAATTAGTATCTGCACACTGAATTTTTTACAGAAGGTGTGCAGAGTTTTCATACTTCTTCTTAACTAGTATCACCCTCCCTCAAGACTTAAATAAAATTAATCTATTAAATTCAGAGCCTTATAATTTAAAAGTTATTAGGCACAACGCTTGCTTCTGTGTAATTACACATGCTTTTTAGATTAAAAGCGAAAGGAAATTTACAGATAATCTCGGAGGAGTAATGAGTAATTCATCATCAAAAATCGCAGAATTTACAGCACCGGGTGTTAAAGACCAAGCTGCAGCGGACACGATTGCTATTCTAGACCAACGCATGGTCGCTTTAATCGATTTACACCTCACTTTAAAACACATTCATTGGAATGTTGTTGGTCCTAATTTTATTGGTGTACACGAAATGCTTGACCCACAAGTAAGCGCAGTGCAAGAGATGACTGACACGATTGCAGAGCGTATTGCAACCATGGGCGGCGTACCTGTTGGCACACCTCAATCAATTGTAGAACGCCGTACTTGGCAAGATTATTCAATTGGTAAAGGCTTAGTTACTGACCACCTAACAGCGCTTGATAAAGTGTATAACGGTGTTAATAAAGACCACCGTGCAGCTATCGATAAGCTTGGTGAGCTAGACCCAGTTTCTGAAGATATGATCACTGGCCAACTGGCTGATTTAGAACAATTCCAATGGTTTGTTCGTGCACATATCGAATCGTCTACCGGCGAATTGAAAGGTTAAACCCCCTAGGTCTATCCGAAGACCCTTTGCCCAGCATTTGCTGGGCTTTTTTATGCTTTGTTACAACCAACCTTTATGTTTAAAGAACAAGTAAGGTGCAAAGCCAGACAGCAACATAATGCCAATTGCAAACGGGTAACCCCATGCCCATTGCAGTTCAGGCATACTGTTAAAATTCATCCCATAAATACTGGCGACAACGGTTGGAGGTAAAAACACCACTGAGGCGATAGAGAAGGTTTTGATAATTTGGTTTTGTTCGATGTTAATAAAACCCTGAGTCGAGTCCATTAAGAAATTCACCTTATCAAACAAAAATGTACAGTGAGACATAAGGGTATCAATATCGAGCACAATTTCACGTAGTGATTCGCGGTCTTCTGTCGGCGCTCCTAGGTGGCGCAGTAAAAACGAAATATTCCGGCGCGTATCCATCAAACATAAACGCACCTTACCGTTATTATCTTCAAGGCGAGAAATTCGGCTAACGGCTTCTTCTAAGTCAGAGTCATCCTCTTCAAGTACATAGGCACTGAGTTTTTCTAACTGATGATGCATGTCTTCAAGCATATCAGCGTGGTTTTCGACTTTTTGGTCAAATAAAGTCACCAAAAGTTGCTTTGGATTATCACACGCCACTTGCCCTTTCCGAGCACGTAGTCGTAATAGACGAAAATCGGCTAGTTCATCATCGCGGATTGTCAGCAAACAGTTGTCTTGTAACAAACAAGCTACGGTTACCGTGTTAAAGCGCCCTTCGTTTGGTGACATGAAAAGCGCATGCACATGCAAGCCTTCATGGTCGATAAAACAACGGGAAGAGGCCTCGATTTCTTCAACATCATCAGCGCCGGGTAAGGTGATATTAAGGGTGCTTGCCAGCGCTTGTCGTTCTTCTTCAGTCGGATTTATAGTATCAATCCAATGGGCATTCTTAATAGCGGTTGCAAGAGGCATATCAGCAGCTGGCTCTGTTTCTGTGATCACACCTTGGTCTATAGAAAAAAATCGTAACATGCGCCCTACTTAAAAAATAAAATTATTTAAAGAATTTAGATGTTTCAAAGACAAACAATATATCAGTGTTTTTATGGAGCAAGCCATTAAAATAGCTTGGCAAATGCAAGCTGGTTTCGCCCAGATGATTTAGCACTATACAGTGCATTATCAGCTCTTTTCATTAACGATATTAAGTTTTCTTTATGAGGACGGTCCCAATCAGCTACCCCTAAACTAACTGTAATCTTTAGCGGTTGCTCAGCGTAATTAATTGTCATCTTTGCGACAGTTTTACGGAGCAATTCTAGCTTCTGTTTTGCCTCTACCACTCGCGTGTTTACCAAAATTAGAGCAAACTCTTCGCCCCCTAAACGACCTAGTAAATCCTCTTGCCTTAAAGTTTTCTTGACTAGGTTTGCAAAACTTACCAATACCTCATCTCCAGCAGCATGACCGTATGTATCATTAATTTTTTTGAAGTGATCTAAGTCTAAATAAGCAAATACAACTGGTTGATTATTACTTTGACACATTTGCAATAGTTCATTCCCTTGAGCTAGAAACTCTCGACGAGATAGCAATCCTGTTAAATGATCATACATTGCTAGTTTTCGATGTGTTTCCTCTAATTTTTGAACTTTAATCATCAAACCACTAATAGACCATGAAACGATTGGTGCAGTAACTGCAGGAACAATTGTCGCTATAATAAAAATGACAGGCATCATTTCTGTCCCTGTAGCAAGAAGAGTCAAGAAAGTAATCAGTAAAGAAATTGCAATACTAATCACAGTAATAAAAAGCATCCTAAGCCAACGGCTTTTTTCTCTTTCTCGATAATCCATTAAAGTTCGTTCTGTTTCATAAAAACGCCTCATGCAAGCCTCCCGCCCTCAAAGTGATAGATGATCGAGTATAATCTAAATTTCATCCAACAAGACTAGCACAAAGAGTTGAACTACGAAGTTACCCCCCCAAACACATATTGATTGTGATAACTATTTTCATTTGCATTTAATTAATTATAATAGGGCTACTATCATTCAAGTGAGTGCAAATATGAAATACTTAAGCGTCATGTTATTACTGCTTTCAAGCTCAGTCTTCGCTGAGCAACGAATAGTAAGTGCCGGAGGAACATTAACAGAAATTATATTCGCGTTAGGTCAGCAGCAAGAGCTAGTAGGTGTTGATCAATCGAGTATGTATCCAAAAGCGGCCACAGAGTTACCTCAGGTTGGGTATTACCGCGATCTTGCTGCGGAAGGTGTACTTTCTTTACGCCCAACGGCACTTTTTGCACTTGAAGGAACTGGCAGACCTGAAGTATTGAAACAAATCAGTTCGACTGGTGTAACGTTAAAAACCTACCCTAAGCCAGACTCTATCAGTGAGCTAAATAGCTTAATTACTAATTTAGGTAATGAATTAGGTGCGCAAGAGCAAGCACGTGCTTTAAATCAAAAAATCCAAAATAGCTTACCTGAAAAATCTTCGCTTACTGGTAAAAAAGCACTTTTTCTATTATCGGCCAATGATAGAGGCTTAGTTGCTGCCGGTACTGATACCGTGCCGCAAATGTTGTTTGAATATACTGGAATTAAAAACTTAGCGCAGACTCACTCAGGCTTTAAACCATTAAATAGAGAGATCCTTGCCGTAGAGCAACCCGATTTTATTATTGCACCTGCTCATGTCGTTTACTCATTAGGTGGTAAAGATGCATTTTGTAAGCTGCCCGCTTTATCTTTATTAAAAGCAGCACAAAACTGTAAGTTACTGGTTATGGATAGTTTATTATCATTGGGGTTAACACCAAGAATAGCGATTGCCATTGAGCAAGTTAGTGAATATCGCAATAAGCTATGAACGATTCAATTACTTTACCAATAGTGCTAAGAACAAGGCTTTTTCCTAATAAATGGATAGTCCTTTGCGTTCTGAGTATTGCCGCCTTATCTTTACTAAGTATTGGTTTTGGCCCCGCCGGCTGGGACTGGCGTTTAGCTATTGCTTGGCTTGCGCCAGAGCACTTTACACAGTTTGACCCGTTACAAATTAATGTTGTTACGCAAATTCGTTTACCACGTTTTATGTTAGCTGTAATGATTGGTTTAGTGCTGGCTCAAACAGGAACGGCGACTCAAGCCCTGTGCCGTAATCCACTTGCCGACCCATCTATTATTGGTATTAGTTCAGGCGCTGCAGTTATTGCAGTGGCATTTATCGCACTGGGTGCGAAATTTGATTTTCAAGCCGATAAATATTTACCTTATGCCGCATTTTTAGGTGCATTGGCTGTCACGCTTTTTGTTTACCTGATCGCTAAACAGGCCGGTCAAGTTAATGTGACGACCTTGATTTTGGTCGGTGTAGCAGTAAACGCTCTTGCCTTTGCATTAATAGGGTTATTAAGTTTTTATGCTGATGACAGTGCGCTGAGGTTAATAAACTATTGGACTATGGGCTCACTTGGCGGTGCTACGTGGGCTAATTTAAATCAAGCATTACCACTGTTACTTATCAGTGCAATTGGCCTGTGGTATTTAAAAGAACCAATGAATTGTTTACTGCTAGGTGAATCACAAGCTCAGTATTTAGGAATAAACACGCAAACTCTTAAATTTCAAATCATTATTTTAGTTGCATTAGGTGTGGGAGCAAGTGTCGCAATGACAGGCTTAATCGGGTTTGTTGGTTTGGTTGTTCCGCATATTGCAAGGCTTATGGTGGGTCCCCATTTACGGGTTATGATGCCTTTGTGTATGTTGCTTGGCATTATCGTTTTATTACTCTCTGATTGGCTCGCACGCACATTAGTCATGCCAGCAGAGCTTCCTATTGGGATTATCACCGCCCTACTTGGTGCGCCTTTGTTTATCTACCTTATTTTAAAAAGTAAGCAAGGAGGCGCAATTGCTTAGTTTTAATAACTTAAGTGTTAATTACGGCGAAAAAGCCATCTTGCAAGATTTAACTGGTAAGATTAAAGCAGGTCAATGTGTGGGCTTAATTGGTGAAAATGGAGCTGGAAAATCCACCTTGCTCCACACTCTAGCCGGAAGTCATCCTTATCAAGGTGAAATACTGCTACACAACCACCCCTTAGCAAAATTTAGCCAAGCTAAACTGGCCCATCAACGTGCCGTTGTTATGCAGTCTCAGCAGCTAGGTTTTGCATTCACAGTGCAAGAGCTTGTCGCAATGGGGCGCTACCCTTACAAAGAAACAACGCAGCACTGTGCTAAAAAAGTAGCTCAATACATTGATTTTATGGAGCTGGGTCACTTGAGAGATCGTCGTGCCACGGCTTTATCGGGCGGCGAGTTACAACGAGTGAGTATGGCGCGTTGCTTAGCGCAACTTGATGCATTTAGTGATGATGCTCAGCCGAAGCTCATGTTATTAGATGAGCCAACTTCAGCGCTCGATATGCGCCACCAGCATGCTTTATTGGGTTGGGTTAACAAGTTTGTTAAGCAAGGCAATGCCGCCATTATTGCAATCCACGACTTAAATTTAGCAAGTCTTTATACCAGCGACATTATTATGTTGCATCAAAAACACATTTTGGCGTCTGGCAGAACATCAGATGTCCTCACTGAGCATAATTTAAAACACATTTACGCCATGCCTTTGTATGTTAAGTCACATCCACTGCATGACGCCCCAATGATTTATTCTCAACGTCAGGAGTTTTCATGAGAACACAAGCCGTCAACGACGCCAAGCAATTGGTATACAAAAAAAGTAGCGGAGTAATGTCTACCCTTTCATATAATTTACGCGGCTATCCATTTGGCTCTGTAACTCCTTACATGTGTGATGAGCAAGGAAAACTGTATTTTTTTATCAGCGATATTGCTCAACACACTAAAAACCTAGTTCACGACAAGCGCATGAGCCTAACAATATTTGATGCAGCGCAAACAGGCGATCAAAACGAACATGGTCGAGTAACCATCGTGGGTGATGGCTCATTAGTTCCAGCAGAACATGCTGAAGTATTACTCAACAAATATATTGCTTTATACCCAGAAGCTGACTCTTATCGTAGCGCTCATGACTTTAACTTATGGCAATTAGACCCTGTTCGCATTCGCTATATAGGCGGCTTTGGCAAGATTTTTTGGATTGAAAAAGATGAATGGCTTACATCAGAAAAAGCATGGGATGACAACCAAGAGCTGCATATGATCAATCATATGAACGAAGACCACAAAGATGCAATGTCCTTAATTCTAAACCATCACTACCATGTTGACGACACAGCACCCGTTTTGAATGGTTTGCTACCGCAAGGCTGCTACATCAGAAGCCATAATAAGAACTACTACATCCCTTTTAATGAGGTATGTGATAACCCTCAAGCAGTACGAAAAGCACTTGTTCAACTAACTAAAGATGCACGTGCCACTGTGTAAATATGTTCATTTAAGGAGAATACCATGAAGAAAATTTTAGGCTCTATTTTGTTTATTCTTGCAGCTTCAGCAAATGCTAATGAATGTGAACTAACAATTGAATCAAACGATATGATGCAGTTTTCAACTAAGTCATTAACTGCCCCAAAAAGCTGTAAAGAAGTGACGGTAACACTAAAACATACTGGCAAATTACCAAAAAATGCCATGGGCCATAACTGGGTGCTTTCTAAACAAGCAGATATTCCAGATATCGCCAGCGATGGCATGGGCGCAGGGCTTGACAAAAATTACCTAAAAGAAGGTGATAGTCGTGTACTTGCTGCAACTAAAATTATAGGGGGTGGCGAACAAACCAGCGTAACCTTCGCAAGCAACCTTTTAAAAGAGGGCGAAAATTATGCACTTTTCTGCTCATACCCTGGTCACTACGCAATTATGCAAGGGACGTTTACCTTAATTTAAACCTTATATTTTCACCAATAGATAGCCAGCTAGTTTGCTGGCTTTCTTGACTTAAGTTAATCCCTATTCACCCCAATAGCAGGTTTTAATATTGCCGATAGAATACCCAATAAAAATATACCACCAATTGTTAACTGATGTGTTTTGTAACATTTATCTCGTTTCCTTTTGATTTTAAATCACCTAATCTGGGCACATATCTGCAAGGAGAGAACAATGAAAGACTTACAAAAATTAGTGGGTAATTTAAATAAATCAGGCGCGCTGAATGGCTTTTTGGGTGGTGTTGCCGGCGGTGGGCTAACGAGCTTGATGGGCGGAAAAAGTAAAAAGAGCAGTAAAAAAGCCGTAAAATATGGTGCGCTTGCTGCTGTCGGTGGCCTTGCTTGGAAAGCCTATAAACAATACTCAGAACAAAAAGCGGCTCCAGTTCAGCAAACTAGTTCTCGTGGTTTTGATTTTACCCCCGCCACGCTGCCCGAGCAGTCATTCACTGATGCAATCGACGATAATCACAGTGATGGGCAATTATTACTCATGCGCGCTATGATTGCAGCTGCCTATGCTGATGGCCACATTGATGAAACCGAAAGACAAAAAATCTTCGCACAAGTTGAAACAATGCAATTGTCAGTGCAAGAAAAAGCCATGCTGTTTGATGAGCTAAGAAAACCAATGCAGCTATCAGAGTTAGTTGCCGCTGTGCCAAACGCACAAATGGGTATTGAAGTATATGCAGCCAGTGCCAGTGCAATTGATTTGAACCAAACAGTTTCTAAACACTACTTAGACACGCTCGCTAACCAATTATGCATTCCTAGCGAACTGGTAATGAGTATTCATAGAGAACTTTACACGATTAGCTAAACCATTAACATTATTAGTTATTAGATACAAAAGAACGCCAGCAAAAATTAAACTTAGTTCTGTTTATATGAATATTTTGCAAGTGACGTACAGCAGCGTCATCGCACAAAATAAAATATCAAAATACAATCAAAAAAAATGGCCACAATTAACATGTGGCCATTGAAACGCTAAAATACTATAGAGCTTATTGCAGCCACTAATTCATTTTATTGTATTAGTGCTATTTCTTTGAATATCACGAATCCCTTGCTTACCTTCTTTTTCCAAAGCAGCAATTTGTTCAGGTGTACGACACACGCGAGTAGCAATATTGCTGCCAGTCGGTTTTTCCATTTTACAAATTAAGCCATCGTTACTTGCTTGTTCTTTACCTGAGTTTGCGCATCCAGATAAAACTAAACCAACCAAGGCCAACATTAAAAACCTCATAAACAAATTTCCTTTTAAAACTAACTAAAACTAATAGATAATCATGAAAACGAGCCGCCACTATAGCAATTCATTATCAACAAGAAAAACGCTAATGTGCTTTTTTAGTCCCATAACGGATCATATCTTTACCGTTTTCATAAACATCATTACTTACGTAACGACCCAGTAGCAGCTTATGACTATCATCAAGCACCGCAACAAATGGGCGACCATCACTATTGTTTGTAGCAAGTGCAACTCCGGCTACGTTCTCAAGCCCTAAACCGCCATTTTCAACTAGGCGTAAAAACGTTTCTAACTCATCTAATGTTTCAATTACATCGTTATCGTTAATCATCTCAAATACTCAGTGTTGCAAATGCGCGTAGCATAGCAGGATTCAAAATAAGGTGCTAATTGGCGTGTCTAAGAAACTCTATAAAATGTCGTTTTTTTGCAATATTAAACAATGCATAAGCACTAAGCTCGTTGAAAATATTATTTAAGGATCATTTATGAAACGAGCTAACTATTTTTCTTTACAACCACTGCTAATAAAGCACCTAATGGAACAAGAGCAACTTATAAAACAGGCTGCCGAAACGACTTTCAGCTTAAAAACATGGGAGCTTATTAAATTAAGAGTGTCGCAACTTAATCAATGTGCTTTTTGTATTGCGATGCACACACAACAAGCAAAAGACTATGGTGAAACTACGAACCGTATTATTGGTTTATGTGCTTGGAAAGATATGCCCTTTTACACTAACCAAGAACAACTTGCGCTAACTTTGTCAGAAAAATTGACACAAGCACAGCCAATTGATGATACTTTCTACCAATCGCTAGTTAAAGAATTTACAGACGAAGGGTTAGTCGCTCTCACAATCGCTATTAATGCCATTAATAGTTGGAACCGTATTGTGAAAATGTTTAAACCTGAAGTGGAGTTTAATGAGTAACCACCTTACCTTAGAACTGATGACCCCTAAAGGTGATATTGCCCAAAGTATTCAAGCTATTTGGTTTGCCAGGGCGAATTTTCAAGGGGAGCAATGGCTTGCTTGTGACGGAGCTACAGGTGTTATATTTCCTGTTGCAGGTGAGCTACTGCTTGATGACCATCAGTTGCTCCCCCCTTATGCATTCCAACAAACATCTACACATGCTTCTAAACTTACTTTTTCAGAAAATGCTGTGTTCTGTGGTATTCGTTTTAACCCGACCGTATTGCCTGAACTTGAACGCTCTGCACACCCTATCGTCGCAAAGAGCTCATTAAATGCTATAGCAAAAACCTTGCAACAGAGTGCCAACCTCGAAAAGTTTGTGACCTTGGTCAAATCGTATTTCACTAGCCAGCACAGATTAAATCAACATAATAAACACTCAAAACATTTAATCCGTAATCTCATTGAGTTAACGCCTCTCGAAACGGCTTATCAGCGTGCCCCACTGAGTCAACGTCAGCTTGAAAGGCAGGTTAAGGAGCAATGTGGTGTCACACCTAAATATTTTGAACGTATTTACCGAGTAAAACTGGCTAAACAAGCAATTAAGGAAAACCCTGAGCAAAGCTTTGCAGATATTGCTGTAGAGTGTGGCTTTACCGATCAGCCCCATTTAATCAAAGAGTTCAAAGCAATAATGCACGTCACCCCGGCAAAATACCGCAAGTTATTAAAAGACGCTCAAACTAAACAAACAAAACTCATTTTGCGTTAGTCATCTTCAAAACGCAGAATATCACCTGGCTGACAACCTAAGTGCTTACAAATTGCATCTAAGGTTGTAAAGCGTACAGCTTTAGCTCGCCCAGCCCTAAGAACGGATAAGTTTTGTGGCGTAATACCTATCGCTTCAGCTAATTCTGTAGATTTCATTTTTCGCTTAGCTAACACAACATCTAAATCAATAATAATCGCCATTAAATCACTAACTCTTGCTCTTCTTGTAGTTGCTGTGCTTGGCCCATAATCCAACCAATAACATAAATAATCAACCCCACCACTAAACCTATAATATCAGTATCTTGTATCGTCACGACTCTTCCCATATCAGTTCCTGTTGCAAAATTAAGAAGAGTTATAAGTAGTGGTGGATAGCATACAACTAGTGCAAATTGCGCTAATAATACGCCACCTAACCATTTAAAACATTGGATATTTTCAATAGTGAAAAAAGATCCACATCGGTAAAGCAGAAATAACCGAATCAAAATTATATTGATAAGAAAAAACGGCAGCAATTGCACAAGACCCAGCCATAAAACACTATCAAAGCCATGCTCACCCAATGTCTGAGCGATTCCTTGCCAAGATCCACTGACTTCAAGGCCAATCCACAAATGCGCACCGTTACTTTGCGTAAAACTTAACACATCACTGTCACTGAAAAGGACAATAATACTTGTTACTAACAAACTAATAAGCGTAAAAAGTAGCAAGCTTAGGATCAGCGTACTCATCCACACTATTTTTTTCATGACGATTTACTCAGTGTTATTTGTTTTAAAAGTTGCTCATAGTGAGTCGCTAACTGCTTACCTGTCAACGCATTTGAATGATGCTTACCTTTTGCAATGTAAAGCTGCTTTTGCTGAGATTTTGCATGTTGATATAAATCTTCCGCTAACTCAGGTGGCGTTTGTGTGTCTTTTTCACCGGTGATTATTAATAGCGGTGCTTGGTAAACTTGTAATACTTTTAAATTATCAACTTGATTAATCTCTTCACTAAATTCAACACTAACAAACGGTTTAGCAAACCACGGAATTCGTGCTGCTGTCATCTGCTCAACATTTGTCACACTGCCTTCGAGTACGAGAGCATCGACGTTGCGCTGACTGGCAACATAACCTGCGATCATACTTCCTAAAGAATGACCATGGATCACCACAGGCAAAGTACTTAGATCGGCTCTGCTTTTCACATAATCAAACACCAGTAATGCATCAGCTTTTAGATTAGCCACACTGGGTACTCCAGAACTCAGCCCATAACCGCGATGGTCCATCATTATAATATTTACCTGAAAAGGTAAAAGTAGCTTGGCAGGATCCCCGCCTGCGGCACTAACGCGAAACTGGTTGCCACCAAAGTAAATAACTGTTGCGCGTGCATCTGCAACTTTAATTAGGGTGCCTTTAAGAGTGATGCCTTCATCGGTGGATAAAGTAACTTCTTGCTTTTTGGCTGTCGCATCAACATTTTGTATTTCCTGCATCGTTATTTTTTTATCCGGATAGGCGTTGTTTCCTAAAAGTTTGAACTATCTTGCCAGCCTGTGATCAGATCATCTATATCCTACTAGCCCGTGCAACAACAATGAGCAAAATCACAAACTGGTCTCACTATAATCAAGCCCTCGTTAACCGCGGTAATATTCGCTTCTGGTTTGACGAAAAAGCAACGCGTCATTGGTATAACGAATGTACTCACGGCGGGCGTGGCCGCTCTAATCATTTCTCTGATCTTGCTATTGAAACTTGCTTAACACTCAAAGCTGTCTTTGGCTTGTCGTTCAGGGCACTACAAGGGTTCACACAATCGGTATTATCTTTGATGAAGCTTCCGCTTGAAGCCCCAACCTACAGTTGTCTGTGTAAGCGCAGTGCTGAGTTGAATATTAAATTTCGCAGTAAAGTCCGCACCACTGGATTTGTAGATATTGTAGTTGATAGCACAGGACTTAAGGTGTTTG